>CACYRP010000037.1 GCA_902776765.1 Fibrobacter succinogenes | reverse complement strand
ACATCCGTTCGCTGCCCAGAAACCCGAAGTCGTAGAACTTTAATTTAGAACGGAGAAAACTATGGCTACAGCAAAGAATAAGAAGATCTACCGCGGCACCGGCCGTCGCAAGAACGCCATCGCCGCTGTGATTCTGAAGCCGGGTTCCGGCAAGCGCACTATCAATGGTCGTGATTTCAAGGAATACTTCCATTCTGAAGTGCAGGACATGATTGCAAATCTTCCGTTCGCCATCCTTGGCAACGCTGAAGAATGGGACGTCGAAGTTACCGCTCGTGGCGGTGGCATCGCTGGCCAGATGGGCGCTGTCCGTCTCGGCATCTCCCGCGCACTCGTTGCTAACGACGCAGAAGTGAAGCCGGCTCTCAAGAAGGAAGGCCTCATGACTCGTGACGCACGTGCCGTTGAACGTAAGAAGTTCGGCCGCAAGAAGGCTCGTAAGCACTTCCAGTTCAGCAAGCGCTAATCTGCGATTTTGCTTTTACGGAAAACCCTGGCATCTGCCAGGGTTTTTCTGTATTTATTCCCAATACGTCATCCTGAGCGTAGCGAAGACAACTCAGAAGGCGAGCGTTGCAAAAATGAGTTTGCTCATTTTTATAACCGAGCCAAAGAGTTGGGGCTTCAGCCCAATCCAGTGAATTTTTTCGCATAAAAAGGAGATGCCCTCCCCATACGCGGATCATGACTACTAAGCAGCATAGCTGCAAGTAGTCAAAGACGTCGGAACGGGGCATGACACATGCGGCAAAGCCGCGTCTTTTTACAAATTTCTAGTAACTAATAACTATTAACTAGTAACTCGCCGAAGGCGCTAGAAATTATCGTCGCGGTCGAACATGTGCGTCACGAATTCCACGACGAGCGTCTCGTAGGCATCGTCGCTGAAAATCGGCTTTTGCATCATGTCGATGGCCTCTTGCGAAAGTGCACCCGTCTTGGCGAGTTCAGCGCCGCCCTTGCGGTACTTGTCGCGGAGCATGTTCAAACGACGTGGCCCGCCACGGTGGTCGAGTGCGCGCATTTGCGGGCAGGCGATAAGCGTATAGCCTTCGTGGCCGAGAATGATGTCGAACTGCTTGCGGACCGGCTCGTAAACAACGTCCAGATCCATCCAGGCACAGCTTGAAAGCAAGATGATCTTCTGACCTTCTTTCTGGAACTGGAGCCCATGCAACGGAGTTCCCATGGCATTTGCGCCCTCCTTCAACTTTTGACCCATGTAAGGGTGGACCATACCGACGATGCGGTCCATCAGGACTTTCATTTGTCCGGGAACGCCAAACAAGAATAGCGGAAAACTCCAAATAACAATGTCGGAGTTCGTGAGCTTTTCGCGAATCATCGGAACGTCGTCGTCTTTGATAAAGCACGAACCATCTTCGCGTCCCCAGCAGCTAAGGCAGCCGCGGCAGGGCTTGATGTGCATCTTGTCGATAAAGATGTACTCGGTCTCGTAGTCGCCGTTCTGTTCCAATCCTTCGACAAAAGCCTTTGTCGGGATGAGAGTGCCACTACGTTCATTTTTTGGACTTGCGACCATTACGAGTATTTTCTTTTTCTCAGCCATGCGCGCAAATTTAGAAAAGTTTTTGTAAATTATTTGAACGTAAAGGCGATTGGTGCGCGACAAGACTGATATTGACTGGTAAAATAATGTCCATTATTGACGAAATTCAAAAAACACTTTTTGCAAAGCAGGATTTGAAGTTTAAGGCTTTTCATGGCAAGCTGATTCCAACGACGGACCCGAATTCGATTATTGGGGTGCGCACTCCCGACTTGCGCGCGATTGCCAAGGAATTTGCAAATCATCCGGATGTGGAGAAATTCTTGTCAACGCTTCCGCATAAGTATTACGACGAAAATCAAATTCATGCTTTTATTTTATCCTTAATAAAGGATTACGATGATTGCGTTTCGCATGTGGACGCGTTTTTGCCGTACGTGGATAACTGGGCGACTTGTGACCAAATGCGTCCGAAGGTGTTTGCGAAGGCGGCAAACCGCGAAAAACTTTTGAAAGATGTCGAACGCTGGATGAAAGCTCCCGTGACGGACGTTTACACGGTCCGCTTTGGTATCGAGACCTTGATGTCGTTCTTTTTGGACGATGACTTTGACCCGAAATTTTTGAAGTGGGTTTCGAAAATCCGTAGCGAAGAATATTACCTCAATATGATGATCGCTTGGTTCTTTGCGACAGCGCTGGCCAAGCAGTACGAAGCGACACTACCGTATATTGAAAAACGCGTACTCGACGATTGGACTCACAACAAGACAATCCAGAAGGCGATTGAAAGTTATCGCATAACCGACGAGCAAAAGGCTTATCTTAAAACTTTGAAAGTTTAGTATCTTTTTAAACATGATTGAACATTCTATACAGACCGTAAAGACCGACCGTTTTGAAATGGATTACATCAAGTTTGGCACGGGCGCGCGCCCGCTTGTCTTGTTGCCGGGCATGAGCTTGAAAAGTACGATGGGAATTGCCTCGATGGTGGTGGATTCGTATAAAATATTTGCAGATGATTTTACGGTTTACCTGTTCGATCGCAAGAAGAATTTTGGCGAATCGTACCTGATGGAAGAAATGGCCTCGGATACTGCCGAAGCGATGTCCGTGATTGGCGTTGAACGCGCTTGCATGATTGGCATTTCGCAAGGCGGCATGATCGCGCAACTCATTGCAGAACAGTTCCCGCAAAAGGTTGAACGTTTGGCGCTCGGTTGCAGTGCTGCCCGCTTGAACGATATGTCTCGCGCCGTGATGACGGAATGGAAACGCTTGGCCGATGCCTGCGATGTTGAAGCACTTTGCTCGAATTTTATAGACAAAGTTTTTTCTGCAGAAACCGTTCGCAAGTACAAAAGAAGCCTGATGCGCATGAATACGAATGCAACGGAACAGGACATGAAACGCTTCTGCGTGCTTGCCCGCGCCTGCCTTGCGTTCGAAGCGTACGAAGGCCTTTCGAAACTCAAGTGCCCGACACTCATTTTGGGCGCCGAACTGGATCAAGTCTTGGGCGTAATCGCTTCCCGCGAAATTGCCGAAGTGCTCAAGCAGAATGGCGTGCCCTCAGAACTTTACGTTTACGAGAACTATGGCCATGCTGCCTACGACGAAGCCCCGGATTTCCGCTCGAAGATTTTGGAATTCTTGAAAAAGTAGTGGGGGCGTTGCGGGGAACTCCCCGCTCGTGGGGGTGATGTAAGACCAATGGAGATCCCCGCTTTCGCGGGGATGACATGGGGCTGCAATCAGGGGGAGGCGTCCCCCTCCAATAAAATAAAAAGCGTATTTTTGCGCACTTTCTACCCCCTAAAACGCCCTTTTTCTGCATTTCCTTCCTACTTCCAACTATTTTTATTGTTTTTAAGCATATTCTTTCGTCTCTCGTCTTTCGTCTTTCGTCTATCTTTTCTATCTTTGCACTCGTCCAAGCAATATCGCCTGGGCATAAACAATCACCGGCTTGCAAGAGTCGCTTCGGTGGCGCAGTCAAAATTATGTTAAACTTCGCTTTGCGGCTTAATTGCAGTCCGGGTAGTAACAACCGAAAAGGAAAATATACTATGGCTAATTTGCCTTCCGTCGAAGATCTGCTTGCAGCAGGCTCCCACTTTGGTCACCAGACTCAGCGCTGGAATCCGAAAATGAAACCGTACATCTTGGCAGAAAAGAACGGCATCTACGTTCTCAACCTCTCCAAGACTCGTGACCTCCTCGAAGAAGCTGCTAAGGCTGCTGCCAAGATTTCTGAATCTGGCAAGACCGTGCTCTTCGTTGGCACGAAGCCGACTGCACGTCAGTGCGTGCTCGACGCTGCTGCTACCTGCAACCAGTTCTCCGTCACCAACCGTTGGTTGGGCGGTATGCTCACGAACTTCCAGACTGTCCGCAAGTCCATCAAGAAGATTGACAAGATCGACGCTATGGAACAGGACGGCACCTTCCAGGCTCTCTCCAAGAAGGAAGTCCTCGACAAGAATCGTGAACGTGCCAAGCTCCTCGACGTGTTCGGTGGTATCCGTGAAATGGTGAACCTCCCGGGCCTTCTCGTCGTGACCGACCTCGCTCACGAAAAGATCGCTGTTGCAGAAGCTCGCCGTCTCCACATTCCTATCATCGGCATCTGCGACACGAACGTTGATCCGACCCTCGTGGACTACCCGATTCCGGCAAACGACGACGCTGTGAAGTCCCTCAAGCTCATTGTGGACTACATCGCTGCTAACGTCAAGCCGCGCGTCGCTGCTGAAAAGAAGGAATCCAAGGAAGAAGTGAAGAAGTTCGACAACGGCGAGGACAAGTAATATGCAGATTACCGCTTCCCTCGTTAACGAACTCCGCCAGAAGACTGGCGTCGGCATGATGCAGTGCAAGAAGGCACTCACCGAAACTGACGGCGATATGGAAAAGGCTTTGGAACTCCTCCGCAAGCAGGGTGCTGCTGTTGCTGCAAAGCGCGCAGACAAGGCTGCTAAGGAAGGCCGCGTTTACCTTATCGAAACCGCAGACAAGGCTGCTGCTTTCGAACTCACCTGCGAAACCGAACCGGTTTCTAACAACGACGACTTCGTTGCTCTCGCTGCTTTGGCTACCAAGGCTGTCGAAACGCAGGCAATCGCTTCCGTCGAAGATCTCAAGAACGCTGTTGTTGACGGCGTCAAGATCAACGATCGCCTCCAGGATGTTCTCGTGAAGATCCAGGAAAACATTGACTTCCGCAAGTTTGCAGAAATCAAGAAGGTCCCGAACTCTGTGTTCGGTGTCTACAGCCACATGAAGGGCAAGATCGGTGTTATCACTGAACTCGCATTCGAAGGCTCTGCCGACGAAGCTGCTCTCAAGCAGGCTGCTAAGGACATCGCTATGCAGGCCGCTGCATTTGCTCCGGTTGCATTGAACGATGCTGCAGTTCCGGCTGAAACGATTGAAAAGGAAAAGGAAATCGCCAAGGCTCAGATCGAAGCTTCTGGCAAGCAGACCAAGCCTGAATTCATGCAGCGCCAGATTGATGGCCGCGTGGCTAAGGTCCTCAAGGAAATCGTTCTCGAAGACCAGGAATTCTTCATGTCTGAAAAGAACCCGAAGAAGCTCTCTGTCAAGGACTACCTCCAGGAAGTCGTTGCAAAGCAGCTCGGCCTTACCAGCTTGAAGGTCGTGAACTTCATCCGCTTCGAACGCGGTAACTAATAGGTTTTTAGGTGGTAGGTAACAGGTAATAGGTGACAAAACACGGCTTTGCCGTCTATTAAGGATGCGCGAAGCGCGTGTGATTGAACCTTATCCCTAACCCCTACAATCTGTCCCCTATAAAATTGGTCGCTCCTTCGCGGGGCGGCCATTTTTTTTGTATGCTTAATTGCATGCTGTTGTTTTTATCCTGATTGCTTGGATAAATTAATCGTTAAACAGGAGCTACAAGTAAATTCGCTAGCCGTTGTTGGTGTTGGCGCGTTGCTTCTTGCTGGCTCTGTTGCATGTATTCGAAATTATTATTGGCGAACTGTCTTAGAAAAACAATGATTGCATTGACTTCTGTGAAATGCTTTGCAATTTTGCAAACTTTATTAGAAATACGCCCTTTATATACGGAATCGATGGTAAAGCTAATCTCGATGCGAGCTGTTGTTGTCCTTTTGTTCTGCGGAAGGGATTGCTTTTTTCCATTCATCCAGAGTTCCGTTAATGTTTTTTGATGTGAAACTACTGGCGATGCCGATATCGTAACCCTCTACAATGGTGATGCAAAGAGTTTCGCCTTCGTTGAACGTGAATTTGGAATCGAAAACAATCTTTGCAATTTTTACAGCCAAGGCTTCGTTATTTTCGTTTTTGTTTTTCTTGATTACCGTGACGTTAATGTATTTGGTTGTAGAGGATTCACCCGATAATGCAGTCGTTGTCTCCGAATGCCTGTACATCGAAGTATTATAAACAGGGAGCTTGCTGTTAATGACTTCAATGATTTTTACCATGTCGGCGACATAGGTGTTCTTTGCGAATAAATTTAATCCTGTAAATGCTATCAAGAGAATGACAGGTATAGCCGCCCCACCGTAGAGGGATGACTTTTTGTTGGTATAAGAAATTTGGCCTTCGCTTTTTGCAGAAACGACAAAAGAGTCAATCGATAAATCGTGAAAGGATTGCAATGTTTTTTTATTGACTACGACAAAGTAAATTTCAAGAATTGAGATTGAAAAAATTAAAGTGCCTACGACAATGACTAGTGGAACGCATGAGGAATTCGAAAAGGAAGATCCGTTAAAAACCATAAAAATGGTAAACCAAGATGCTCTCAGGAAACTCTTGGAAACGGATATGGGTTTGGAATCTCTGTTGACCACGCGAATCTTTAAAATCTTTTTCCCGAGAGTCTGACCGTTTGTAATCTTGCTGTTGCAAATCCCGAAATAAAGCAGGACGACGATAGCTCCAATAAGTAGTCCAGAATTGCCAAGTTGCGCATAAATGTCGCCGAATACTAATCCGGACAGGCGGCCAGCCAAACCGATTGCTAATGAGTCGATCAAGAAAGCGAAAAATCTTCTCTTGCGAGTCGCGAGATTTATTGTTGTCAATTTAATTGTTGATGCAGTTGAATCGTTCATTTATTTGTTCCCTTCAATCGGTAATAATTTTAAAATATATAATTTGTTTATGGATTGTATTAGTCGTGATTAGAGTGCTATGGTTATATTATAGAAGGAATTAACCTTTTAAGGCTGTAGAATAATTATTTCGGATTAGAATAATGAATAAGATTTATTTCTTTTTGTTGTCTGCTTTGGGGGTTGTTGCCATTTATCATTTGGTGTGGCTGCTTTTCGGTTTATTGAAAACACGACTTCATTGGAGTAATATGTCTAAGCATTCAAGCCAACCTTAATCGTTGAATAAGTGCCACAGATATATTCGCCAGCCGTTGACCGTATTGGCTCTTTCTTCTTCTGTGCCGCCGTTGTGAATCGTGCCGAAACTTTTTCCGGTAATTTGATTCAATATGGCCTCGAGTACATCAACGACCAGTTTGGGGCTGTAATGCCGCATAGCTTCCCAAGCTTGTGGGGACTTGTTTTCTAACGAAATCCCCTTAACAGCGAGTTCTCTTCGATCGTCCATTAGGCAGATGGTGGCGGGAACTGCCTGAATGCCCATTTTTTCCAGCTTGGCGTAGGCCGCTGTCGCTTTGCTCGTAATCAACATGTCTTCTATGAGACTTCTTACTTCAGAAGAATGTTGAACTATTGGGCAGATTTTCTCGTGGGCCTTGCTGACGATAATCTCGTTTTGCTTTGCAATTTCTTCCTTTATTTTGACTTCGTCTGCTTCGGGGAAAATTGAGTTTGGCACCCTGTTTGGGAAATAATAACCGCCCGATTGACCAAGAGTTAGAAAAATAATAGACTTTTTACTATTGAATAAGAATAAATTAGAATCATTGCAATAGGGCGCTTTTTTCTTCTCGCTGCAAATGTATTTGTTGATGATGATTTCTTTTGAAGGAATGTCCCCTTTTAAAACAGTGTCAATTGCAAAATCGATTTCGATATACTCGCCATTTGTCTTTTGGATTTTCTTAATTTCATTTGTATCAACATGAATCGTTCCCGTGAGGATATATGGCGATTGCGCGACTCTTGTCCAGGCGGCTTCTTTGGGGAAACCTTCAGATATTTTCTTGATGGCGTTTTCGAATGCGACTTTATTTTCGGGCGTGTTTTGCGGCTCATCTTTGGCGGAGTCGCAGGCGGCAATTCCGACTGCAATTGTAAATGCAGCGAGAATGGACGGAAAATTTTGTTTTAGCTTAAACATGTCAGTAAATTACAAAATTATCAATATAAATTTGATTAAAGGAAGATTCGCTGAAACAAAAAGCATGTGAAAAGATTGTATTTTAAATTCATGAAGTTTGTTCTTGCACTGATTTTCGCGTTAACTGCCGTACTGCACGCTCAATCCTCGAGTTCCCTGTTTACAGGAATTGGAGAACGCCTTGCAGAAATAATAGATAATGACGTGAAAAGCAATGAGTTCTGTAAAGCGAATACGACTGGCCTTAACCTTCTTATTCTTGATGGCTACTTTGTTGTTGACCGCCATGTTGGTGGTAGAATTGCTTCGATTGAAGTTGATGCTAGTTCCACCCGTATTTTTACAAGCGATATTTCTCGTGAAGTCCCTGTTTGGGCTAGAGTTTATGGCGTTTCTCAGGCGCCGTCGGACTCCGTAATCGCCATCCTTAAAGAAATGCGCAAGAAAAATGCTGATAAAATCGACCGCGATGAAATAAACGTCTCGTTCCCGTATCAAGACGAGAGTATCTACAAGTACAAGAAATTTTTTGCTAAGCTAAAAGCTGCTGGATTCTCGAAGATAAGGTTGCTTGCAAAAGAGGAAGAATTTAGCGACAAGGTTTATAAGAATCTTCAACTCAAAAAATACAGTAAGAAACAGATAGAATCGTGGGAAAGTTCCAAGAATTCTTGTAATAAACAATGGTTGCACATTACGGACTCAAAACTTTCATACTCTGCGTATAAATTGTTTAAATGGGGGATAAGTGACCCGGACTTTACAAAAAAGCCTGCTAACACAAGAAAAGTTTCGCAAATAAAAGTGGAGATTGATAAAAATAAACCGAAGCTTGAATTCGTACGCAAAAAATTTCAGAATAAACTGCCTCGTTTAAAAGATGTCAGGAATCGTGAACATCCTGACGCAGAAATTCAATGTGAAATCGTGTTGAAATTCACCATTGCACCGGATGGAAAAATTAGTGAAATAGAAAAATTGTCATCTTCTACGGGAAACGAAGGATTCGATAAGGCAATATGCGATGCCGTTTCCGTATGGACTTTCGAAGAGGCGGATGATAAAACGACGGTGACGCTTCCGCTAAAGTTCGATAAAAAGTAAGTATGGATATATGGTTGTGAATCAAATGAAAATCGAAATAGCGACCTTACAGGATGTTCCTGAAATTCTGGAATTGCAGTACAAGGCGTTTCGCCCTGTTGCCGAAAGCCTGAACTGGCCCGATGCTCCGAACCTGACTGAAACCGTGGAACATGCGCGTGGAGAATTTCTGAAGTACACGACGCTCAAGATGCTTTCCGATGACGGGAAAATTCTGTTTCGCGAAATCCAAAGGCGGTTGCCCCACAATCGTGCATGGCTGTTCACCTGTGGCGAAGTCCGACGTATCGTTTCGTTCTACGAGCGCGAAGGCTTCCGCACTTTCCATACGGAACGCTTCGAGAATGGCGTCT
Source organism: Fibrobacter succinogenes (assembly GCA_902776765.1). Lineage (GTDB taxonomy): Bacteria > Fibrobacterota > Fibrobacteria > Fibrobacterales > Fibrobacteraceae > Fibrobacter > Fibrobacter succinogenes_N. The sequence continues at coordinate 21,070 of CACYRP010000037.1, read as the reverse complement.
CGTGGGTTTCGATGGAGAAAATAATATGTGCAGAAACGGAATTATGAAGATCTTCTTGTGTGCCATATTCTTTCTGTTTATTTCTTGTTCAACTGAAAAGGATGAACAGGAATTGAATTCTATTGAAAAGGAATACCTAGAGAAAAGAGAGACTTTTAGCGCAGCATATTGTGCTGTTTATGGATTTCCTGTAAAGCCCCTTGAGAAAATATGGAATCGAGAATTTGGAACATCAAAGATTATGTTGCGCAATAATAAAAGTGCAAAAAAAGGAATATTTGAAGTCGCTGATTCAAGCGTATATAAACACGCCTTCAGGTTGTCTTTTCCATTGGAAGATGATTCGAGTGCGATAAAAAATTTTTATGCAACGTATAATCTGCTTGTAGATTGTTTTAATCGTGATTCGATGTATCTTGGGTCGATTACTGTAAATGACCGCTGTCAGACTTCGAATTCAAATGGTCGAATGGATAAAAGAATGTTGGTGGAGCTGAAATCCGTTTTCCCTGAATGGTATGCATCGTACGAAAAACAATGTAAGTAAAGGTTGTAAAATGAAACGACTGCTGTTTTTGATTGCTTTATTTGCTTGCATGGCGATGGCTATTTAGATAATCCCCTAAAATGTTAGGATCTGCATAAAAGTTGTAGCTGATTATGCAGATTCCATTGTTTTTCTGCATAAAAAGTTGTATATTTTATGCAGAAAAGGCCTGAATATGCATAAATTCGACTATTCCTTCCTGAAAAACGGGGTCTTGCCCGCAAATTTGATTAATACGACGTCTTCTATTGCGTCGTTAAAGACGATGGCATTGTTCCGCAAGGAATCTCATCAGGAGATTTTCACGGAACTTGAATCTATCGCCAAGGTCCAGTCGGTTAAAAGTTCAAATGCCATCGAGGGCATCATCACCAGTGACGACCGAATTGCGCAAATCGTGAATCAGAACAGCGCCCCGCTCAATCATGACGAAGCCGAAATCGCCGGTTATCGTGACGCCCTTTCGCTTATCCATACCGGCTATAACGACATCCCTTTTTCTGTGCAGACGATGCTCTCCTTGCATCGGACGCTCCTCGCGCAAGTGGCTCAAAGCCGCGGAGGTTTGTTCAAGAACGAAGACAACGTGATTCTCGAAATTGACAAGTCAGGAATGCGCAAGATTCGCTTTGCCCCTGTTCGCGCCGCCGAAACGCAAAAGGCAATGGAACAACTAGAACTCGCCTATATGGACGCTGCTGCGGATGATTCCATAAGCAAGCTATTGCTCATTCCGTGCGTGATGCTTGATTTTCTGTGCATCCACCCGTTCAGGGACGGGAATGGCAGAATGTCGCGACTGCTCTCGCTCCTTCTTTTGTACAAGAACGGCTACGATGTCGGCAAGTACATTTCGTACGAAGAGCAAATCAGCAAGAACAAGTCGTGGTATTACGAATCGTTGCGTGAATCGTCCGTGAATTGGCATGAGAGTCACAATGACTACTTCCCGTTCGTTCAGCATTTCTTAAGCATGCTTTATCAGTGCTATCAAGAATTGGACAAGCGCTTTGCGACGGTGAATTCGAACAAGATAACCAAAACTTCCCGCATCGAGGCGACGGTACTGAACAGCCTTTTGCCGATATCGAAATCCGAGATATGCAAGATTCTCCCCGATGTGAGCCCGACAACCGTCGAATATGTCTTGGGAAAGATGCTGAAAAGCGGAGTTGTCACGACAGTTGGCGCCGGGCGCGGAACGAAGTATTTGAGGAAGTGAGCTCTTTCTAGGCAAGAAATATGAAAATCAAAATTGCGACAATTGATGATGTCCCTGAACTCTTGAACCTTCAGTACAAGGCGTTTCGCCCTGTTGCCGAAAGTTTGAAGGCCAGGGCGATTTCGGAATTGTTTGTTGATTCGTAAACAGGTTCGCTCTGCTCGCCCAGGATAATATCGCGGTAATAGAAGTCGCGCAGGTTGTTGGTCGTCTTCACGCCGCTGAAGCGGATGTACCTGTTCATCGGGTTTGTGGTAGTGAACACGATGAAGTTCTTGTCCAGCGTTTCGAGGGGCCGCAGGTTGTGCGACGTGAACAGCAGCTGCCCCTTACCCTTCTCGGAAATGACGCGGAGAATTTCTCCCAGCAGGTATTCGAAGATACCGGAATCGAGCTCGTCTATGGCGACCGTGATGGAGCGGTTGTTATAGACGTCGATAAGCAGGGAGAGAATGGATATGATTTTCTTGATGCCGTCGGATTCCATCACGAGCGGGAACTCGTGACCTTCCTTGCAAGATGTCAACTGCACGATATGGCCCATTGAGCCATCGGGCATAAGTTCCTTGCCGAGAATCTTCAAGCCGACCTTGAGATTGGGAACAATTTGCGGCAGGACGATGTTTATGCTGTTGATTGTTTTTTTCAAAATCTCCAAAACAATCGAAGAAACGGGTGTTGATCTTCTTAATGCGAGCAACAGGCTCACGGATGTATGGTTTTCGCCGTGGTCCAGAGAAATATGGAGTGGCATATCGTTTAAGTTGATGCGCCCCGTAGAAGCCGTCCTGATTACAAAAAGTTCGTGTGCGCCATACCATGCCAGCCGTTCCAAAATAGAATTGGTTTCTCCTGACAATATGGCGTCATGCATTTCCTTTGAGAAAATAAAGGAAGCGGTGTTAGTTTCTGCCATCTTTTTGGCGACAAGCAAGGTTGTCTTTTTGTTTTTGTCTTTGCCTACGAGCGAGTCGTATTTTGCCTTGGGAACAAAAGGCTTTTCGCTATCGGTATCAATGTAGTCAACAAACTTGGTTGCAGTATCTTTGCCTTTGCTCGAATAAGAAATTTTTTCGTTGAAGATGACCAACCTTGCGTGATTTTCGATATCGCTTTTTTTTATTGAAAAGCTATAGACTACTTTGTAGCTGGTTTCGCTATCGTTATCTTCGATGGCGAATTCAAATTCAAGACGTGCGGACTCGCTATCGACATTGATGCAAGACATGAAATAATTGGCGACATCCTGGGGCATCGAGAATCCCATAAGGCAGTGCCTCAGCAAAACCAGAGCTTCGATAATCGCTGTTTTGCCGGAACCGTTTTGCCCGTAAATGCCGGCAATGCAGGCTCCATTTTCGTCCTTGCGAACCAGTGGAATTTCTCCCCTTTTGACGTTTTTATAGTTTTCGAGGAGGATTCTCTTTAAAATGACTGTAGCGTTCATCATGCCCATAAAATAGTTTAATCGATTGAAAAAAATCAATATCAAACACAAAAACGATATAAAAAATATCGAAAATTGGTTTGGTTGACTTGAAAATGGGCAGGCAAATTCGGGAAAGGGCCGTTTTTCGGCTTCTTTTTGCAAAAAAAGGATCGTTTGCCTTTAAGCGGAAAACGATCCATAATACCACCTTTTTTGGTGCTGGGATACAAAAATTACACGAACTCGACTACGAGTTGTTTGCCGAGGGCGTGCGCTAGCTTATAGAGCGTCTCGACGGAAGGCGAACCTTTCGGAGTTTCGAAGCGTTGATATGCCTGCGGGGTGATGTTTGCGCGTCGCGCCACCTCGCTCTTCTTTTGTCCCCTGCGGGCTTCGAAGAGTTTGTATGCGATCTCGATTCGCGGGGAAAGTTCGACCGGGTAGAGCCCCTTGTCGGAATCGGGCATTGTCTTGGGGAGAATCATTGTGTTGCCGAGATCCAGGTCGCATTCCATTGCGCCGTCGAGGGCATCCTTCGCCTGCTTGAGAGCCTCTTCCTGCGTGTCGCCGAATGCGTTCACGTTGGGCAGGTCAGGGAACGAAACCACGAAACCCATATCATTGTCTTTCTCAATTTTCGCTGCGTAATTCATGGTTGATGCCCCTGTTTTGGATTTAACACTAAAAATACAATATATTTGTTTATTTATCAATAGATTAGTTTATAAAATTGGGGGTATTGTAATTTTGGGACCTGTTTGCAAAAATATGACGAACCGAGATTCGGTTGATTTATGTCTGAATATCGCAATTCCTAAAATTGTGGATGAAATAATGTTATGAGTCATATTTTTGATTTTAAATTTGTAATAAATTTAAAACAAATTATTTTTAAGAAAGTATTATGTAGCAATTAAAAGAATATATATTTGAAAAGGTTAAAGAAAGCCTTTGATGCGTTATATTATTATGTGAATAAAAGGTTGTATTCAGATGTCAAAAAAAATATTCATAAGCCATTCGGTTGCAGACCAGAAATTAGTAGATGCCTTTGTGGATTTACTGCAAACAGGGGCAGATATTTCAACTAAAGATATCTTCTGTTCCTCGCTTGAGGGTATGGGAATACCGGTAGGTCAAAACTTTATAGAGTTTATAAAAAATCAATTAGAAAATCCAGATGTTGTTATAGTTTTTTTGACAAAGAATTATTTGAACAGCCAATTCTGCCAGTGCGAATTAGGTGCTTCATGGATTTTATCGTCTTATATATTGCCAATTATTGTAGAGCCATTAACATATGAAGATGTAAAGGCTGTGTTAACAGGAATACAATCGATTCGAATTAAGGAAAAAAAGGAATTAAGTGCATTTATAACGGTATTGAATGAAAAGATTGGCAATAGTGGCTTTGATCTTTCAAGATGGGAGGTTAAGAGAGATGTGTTTTTAAGGAAATTAGGAGGCATTCTTAGTAAACTTCCTTGCCCACAAATAGTGGAGAAAAAGAAATATGATGATTTAGAGGCTCAATATGAGAGCGCACTAAAGGAAATTGAGAATAATGAAAAGGAAATACAACGGCTTAATGACTTAATAGAAACAATCAAGGATGCAAAAGGTTCAGAGGGTGTTGAAAAGGCGATTCTTGCCAGTTTGCCTGAAAATAAACAGTATGAGTCTTTATTAGATAATGTAAAATCTTGCCTAAATAAAAACAAACCCGTTGTTAATTATGCCTTGTATGAGCGTATTTGTGGAAACGATGTTTATATAAATAATTATAGCGAACAAAAGGAATTGGCTGATGATGCAGATGGAGCTGTAAAAGATGGTTTTCTAATTAGAAATGAAAATACATTTTCATTAGATGAAAGTGATCCACAAATTTCTAGCTCTTTATCTGTGATAAATGAATTGAAAGAATTCATGTCAAATATGTCTGAAGAATTGAATTCCATTTTAACAGAAAAATACGGATTTGTTCCTGGTATAGAAAATAGGCGTTTTTGGGAAGACGTCTTAAGGCAAGGGATAAGGCGTTATTAGTCAATTATATGTTTCACTTTTCCTCGGCTAGCTGCCGAGGTTTTTTGTTAAAAACGAGGGTTGGGCCCTTATATGCTGTGATTTAGGGCAAAATATGAGCCATAACACGTCTATGCTATGGAATTCAAATAAAAATCATGCCCCCATTCCCCCAATTATCATGCCCCCACTCCCCCAATTAACTTATATTTCCCAATATGACGCCAGAAGCGAAGGCACGCGAAGAAATTGACAAGAAACTAGTCCAGTCGGGCTGGGTTATTCAAGATGTCAAAGAGGTAAACCTCATGGCATCTCTTGGCGTTGCCGTGCGTGAGTTCCCTACCGATTCCGGGCCTGTGGATTACGCCCTGTTTGTAGATGGAATTCCCGTTGGTGTTGTAGAGGCAAAGCGCGAAGAAGCGGGCGAGATTTTGACGTCTGTGGAATCGCAATCAGCGCGTTATGCCAATAGCTCTTTTAAGTGGATCAAGAACGAATACAAAATTCGTTTTGCATACGAAGCGACGAACAAGTTGACCCGTTTTACGGATTATTGCGATGAAAAATATCGCTCTCGTCGTGTTTTTAGTTTTCACCGTCCCGAGACATTGCAGCTGTTGCTAAAGCAACCTGACACGATTCGCAACAACTTGAAGCATCTGCCGGCATTGAATACGGAAGGCTTTAGAAAATGTCAGGTCACGGCAATCAATAATTTGGACAAGTCCTTTGCTGAAAATCGCCCCAAAGCTCTTGTGCAGATGGCGACGGGTGCGGGTAAGACGTTCACTGCAATTACGGCATCGTATCGGCTTCTGAAATTTGGCAAGATGAAACGCATTTTGTTCCTTGTCGATACGAAAGGCCTTGGCGAGCAAGCGGAACGCGAATTTTTGGCATACCGTCCGTCAGATGACAACAGGTCTTTCTCTGAATTGTACGAAGTCCGTCGCTTAAAGAAATCCTCTATTCCCAAGAGTGCGCAAATTTGTATTTGCACGATTCAGCGTATGTATTCAATTTTGACAGGCGAAGAACTTGATGAATCCGCAGAAGAAGTACATCTTGAAGAATTTGAAACCTCGGGTAAAAAGCGTCCTAAAAAAGTTGTTTATAACAAAGAATACCCGCCAGAATTTTTTGATTGCATCATCGTAGATGAATGCCACCGCTCCATTTACAACGACTGGAAGCAAGTTATTGAATATTTTGACTCGTTCATTATTGGCTTGACGGCGACGCCCGACAAAAGGACGTTTGCATTCTTTGACGAAAACATCGTGAGTGAATACACCCGTGAACAGGCTATTATTGATAATGTCAATGTGGGCGAAGACGTCTTTGTAATTGAAACCAAGGTTGGCAAGAACGGCGGGCATATCCTGAAACAGCAGGTGGAATGCCGTGACAGGATGTCTCGCGAAAAACGCTGGAAACAGCTTGACGAAGAGGTGGATTATCAGCCGTCCCAATTGGATAGGGATATTGTCAACTTCAGCCAAATCCGTACGGTCATCAAGACGTTCAAGGAGAGTCTTTCGACTGTTCTATTCCCGTGCCGCAAGGAAGTTCCAAAGACTTTGATTTTTGCAAAGACCGACAGCCACGCCGATGATATTGTCCAGATTGTCCGCGAAGAGTTTGGCGAAGGCAACGAATTCTGCCAGAAAATCACCTGCCAAGCTGACAAGGCAGACTCCCTGTTATCATCTTTCCGCAACAGTTACTATCCGAGAATTGCCGTAACGGTAGATATGATTGCAACGGGAACGGATGTCAAGCCGATAGAATGTCTCATCTTTATGCGCGATGTCCGTAGCCGCAATTACTTTGAGCAGATGAAGGGTCGCGGAACGCGAACCTTGAACAAGGACGATTTGCAGAAAGTGACTCCGTCTGCTACGGAGAATAAAGACCACTTTGTGATTGTCGATGCCGTCGGTGTGACGAAATCTAAGAAGACGGATACACGCCCGCTAGAAAGAAAGCCGACCGTCAGCTTGAAAGAACTGATGATGAATGTGGCGATGGGTGCAAAGGATGCCGACACTTTGACATCCCTTGCGAACAGGCTTGTGCGTTTGAACTCCCAGATGACTGAAGATGAACGGACTGATTTCAAAAAATATGTTTTGAAATCGGCTGGGACTCTTGCTGAAAATCTCTTGAACGCATTTGACGAAGATTACTTGCAAGGGAAAGACCAACAAGAAGTTATCCGCGAAGCGGTTCAGCCGTTTAATCACCCTAACATTCGTCAATATATCGAAAATATCCGCCGCGTTCACGAACAGGTCATTGACAATGTGAATCTTGATAATGTGGAGTTTGCTGGTTTTGATACAGACCAGGAAAAAGCCGCCGATATGGTGATTGCGAATTTCCGTGAGTTTATCAACGAGAACAAGGACGAAATCATCGCTCTGCGAATCATTTATGACCACGCTTATGCTGACCGCCCGATGGTCATTGAAAAGCTCAACATGCTCTATGACAAACTTACCGCGAAGCATGTGACTGCGGAGCGCCTGTGGAACTGCTACGCCATCAAGAATCCTGAAAAGGTGAAGAAAGGCGTAAAGGCAAAAATTGTGGATTTGATTTCCATTATCCGCTATGAACTGGGCTTCTCTGAAAACTTGGCCCCGTTTGCCGATTGTGTCAATTACAACTTTATGCAGTGGACTTTGAAATGCAATGCCGGTAATATTCACTTTACCGATGAACAGATGAAATGGCTCCGTTTAATCAAGGAACACATCATTTCTTCGCTGAGTGTTGAACCTCGCGATTTGGATTATAGCCCGTTTGATGGAATGGGTGGATTGGGCAAATTCTATGAATTGTTTGGCGAAGAATATGAATTCATATTGCACCAAATGAGTGTGGACTTGGTGGCTTAATATCTTATTGAATATGAAATTAAAAGACTGTTGTGCTATTATTGCTGGGCAATCTCCTGAATCAAGTTCATATAATATGGACGGAATAGGATTGCCTTTTTTTCAAGGGAAAACTGAATTTGGAGAACTATATCCTACAATAAAGAATTATTGTTCGCAGCCAAAAAAGATTGCAGAAAAAGACGACATCTTGCTTTCTGTAAGAGCCCCTATTGGACCAACAAATTTATCGCCAACGAGAGTGTGTATAGGAAGAGGTCTATCAGCGATAAGACCGGATGCATCAATTTTAAGTATTAAGTATCTACTACATTTTTTTCGTTATATAGAAAAAAGCTTATCAGAAAAAGGTACTGGAACGACATTTAAAGCGATTACGCAAGATGTTGTAAAAAATATAGAAGTACCTGTTATTCCCTTAAAAGAGCAAAAGCGGATTGTAAATAAGATTGAAGAACTTTTTTCTGAATTAGACAGTGCCGTTGAAACCCTTAAAAAGACCAAAGAACAACTCGTCGTCTACCGCCAATCCGTCTTGAAAGAAGCGTTTGAAGGTAATTTTACGGAAGTATGGCGAAAACGAAATAAGATTCAAAAGGATTGGATGGCGGCACCTATACAAGGGTTTATAAAGAAAGAAAAAAATTCTTTGAAGGCAGGACCATTTGGATCTGCATTAAAGAAAGAATTTTATGTTCCCTCGGGGTATAAGGTGTACGGTCAGGAACAAGTCATTGCTGGTGATGAAACTATTGGTGATTATTATATAAATCAGGCAAAATATGAAGATTTGATTTCTTGTAAAGTTGCACCAAACGATGTTTTGATTAGTTTGGTTGGAACGGTTGGAAAGGTTTTGGTGCTGTCTCCAAAATGTGAGGCAGGAATAATTAATCCTCGACTGATTAAAATTTCATTGGATTCCAGCAAAATGTTGCCCTATTTTTTCAAATATTATTTTGAAAGCGGATATTTGAAGTCTCTTTACAAACAGAAAGTTCATGGGGAAACAATGGATGTTCTTAATATGGGGATGATAAAAGAATTGCCTTTCCCGTCCTGTTCTGTTGATGAACAAAGAGAAGTGTTAAAGGAAATAGGGCGACATTTTTCGCTATGTGAAAATATTGAAAAAACAGTAAATGACGCTTTAATCCAAGCCGACGCAATGCGTCAAAGCATTCTCAAAAAAGCCTTTGAAGGGGGTATATAATATGGAAGGAAAACGTATATCTTTTATAAAAAATATTGTTCTTGATAAGGAATCATTAGAACGATTAGATCGTATGCTTAATTCTTTTTTTAGCGATGTACAATATGATTTTGAAAGAAAAAATAATTCAAACGCATCAGAGAAAAAATGTAAGGATGTCCTAGAAGAAATAAATGGGGGTGCAAATAAAATAACATCGTTGTCCATACATTGTAGAAACCGTGGAGTGAATGGAACAATTGCTAGCGCTAGTATAGAGTTTAATTCATATGTGGAAATTATTGAACCGAGTATGAAAGTGAAATATGCTTTTGATAACGCTAAGATGTATTTGGCGTTTGAACAAACGTTAAGGAGAGAAGTGGATGGTTTTTCTCGTAATACAGTCCTTTTTTGGGTAGAAAAAGGTCTGTATCTCTTTATTACATACTTTTGGATGTGTGTGCTTGCATTTGTCTCAAAAGAGGTATTTGGTTGGGAATCAACTTTAGATATCGCTGGGGCATATATTATAGGACTTTTTAGTGCTTTGTTTCTCTACAAAACATTTAGACCAAGTGTTTGGTTTAAATGGGGTAAAATGTCTAATGCTTATAAACTTCTAGAAACTATTTTTTGGGTTGTTGTGGTGGGAATGACTGTTTCTATTGTTGCCGGCTTAATATTAAAGTATATCGAATAATTATTAATAGGATTAAGTAATGTCCGAACAGTCTTCTTCTATCGTTTCTAAAGTCTGGAGTTTGTGTGGTCCGCTGCGTGATGACGGCGTTTCGTATGGCGACTATCTAGAACAGCTCACGTATTTGATTTTCTTGAAAATGTCGGATGAGTATTCCAAGCCGCCTTACAAGCGCGATACGGGTATTCCCAAGGGCTTCGGCTGGTCCGATATGGTCCTGCTGAAAGGTTCTGAACTTGAGAACCAGTACAAGCTCACGCTTGAAAAGTTGGGTGAACAGGGCGGCATTCTGGGCAAAATTTTCAAGGGCGCTACAAACAAGATTAGCAAGGCTGCGATTCTTGCTCGCGTTGTGTCCATGATCGACAGCGAAAAGTGGGTTTCGATGTCTTCGGATGTGAAGGGAGAAATCTATGAAGGCTTGCTCCAGAAAAACGCAGAAGACGTCAAGAGCGGTGCGGGCCAGTATTTCACGCCGCGTCCGTTGATTCGTGCCATGGTCAAGTGCCTCCGCCCCGAACCCATGAAAACCATTGCCGATCCTTGTTGTGGTTCCGGCGGTTTCTTCCTTGCTGCACAGGAATTTATCGCAAATCCCGACAATTACACGCTTGACCGCAAGCAGAAGGAATTCCTCAAGAACAAAACTTTCCACGGCAATGAACTGGTGACGAACACCTTCAAACTTTGCCTGATGAACCTGTATCTGCACAACATCGGCGACATCTATGGCGAATTGCCCGTAACCCAGGGCGATGCCTTGCTCACCGACCCCGGAATCCGCGTTGATTATGTGCTCACCAACCCGCCTTTCGGAAAGAAGTCTTCCATCACGTTCACCAACGAAGAAGGCGAGAACGAAGACGAGGATTTGGTCTATAACCGCGAAGATTTCTGGGCGACAAGTTCTAACAAACAGCTGAACTTTATCCAGCATATCAATACCATCTTGAATTCAACCGGCAAGGCCGCCGTCGTGCTGCCCGACAACGTTCTCTTTGAAGGCGGCGTTGGCGAAACCATCCGCCAAAAGTTGCTTTGGACAACCGACCTGCACACGATTCTTCGCCTGCCCACGGGCATCTTCTATAAGCCGGGCGTCAAGGCGAACGTGCTATTCTTCGACAAGAAACCCGCCAGCAAAGAAATGCAGACCAAGGAAGTCTGGATTTACGATTTCCGCACCAACATCCATTTCACGCTGAAGCAGAATCCGCTTTCTGACAAGGATTTGCTGGACTTCATCCAAATGCTACAATCCCGAAAACCGCTTTGAACGCAAGGAAACCTACAACGAAAAGAAAAATCCCGAAGGCCGTTTCCGCAAGTTCAAAGTCGAAGAAATCCTGAAACGCGACAAGACAAGTCTCGACATCTTCTGGATCAAGGACAAGTCCCTTGCCGACCTCGACAACCTTCCGTCTCCCGACGAACTCGCTGACGACATCATCGAAAACCTCCAAAGCGCCCTGCAAAGCTTCCAGGAACTGAAAGGAAAACTGGGGTAAAATTTAAAAGTTAAATATTCTAATTAAGAGTAGGTAAAAGATGACACTAAAAACATGGAATTCTTTACTTGATAAGCAAAAGTGGTTTGAATACAAAAAAATAGATTCAAAAGAGGAATTAGATGGCTTTATCAGTGGTTATGAATGTTGTAATAATCTTTTTTTTCGTGGTGTTAACGATGCCTCGTTTAAATTATACAGTTCCATCCAACGTTTTTGGGATGCAAAAGGACGTACCGAACCATTTGATGAATTTATAGAAAAATCAATTCGAGCTGTAAAAAAATATAGCCAAGTATGTGGGATTTCCTTTCCTATGGGTGATTTAACTATTTTGAGCTTTTTACAGCATTATGGGTATCCTACTCCATTGCTTGATTTTACAATTGATTTTACTACGAGTCTTTTTTTTGCTGTAGATAAAATGCAACCAGGTAATTCGTCTAATCAATGTTCTGAATACGTATCAATTTATGCAGTAAATCAAAATCAAGAAGATTTGTGTAATTTCAGGGTCATTATATCTCAAAATGCCTTTGTTTCTCCAGCATCCTTAAATAAGTATAGTGTAGCGAAAGCATGGAAAACGATCATTTTAACAAATGATAATGATGCTGGCAAAGGTGATTTTAAATTAGGATTGAATACTAATAAAAATATTAATGCGCAAAAAGGACTTTTTATTTTAAATCCCAATTTGGAACAAGTCTTAGATGAGGTTTTTAATGGTGAAACATTTGATCAATTTGCTGAATCTGGCCCTGATGTTCAGTTTCATGGTGATTTGTTTTTTGGAAAAGTTAAATGCTGGGATATAAATAAAAAGTTAGTAAAAGAAATTAAATCTTATTTGACGAAAAAGGGCGTAGATTCTTCAAAAATATATCCGGATTGTCATGAGCATAAAATAGAACATATTCTAAGCAAGTTGAAAAATAAATTGGTGTAAATTGAATAAGTTTCTTTGTCACAAAAAGTTTGCGGACGTAAACGTTTAAAATAAAACAAGGGATATAAACAATCTTCTTTTCTTAACCAATTCGAATCCATTGTCTCTAATATCGTTGAATCTAAAAGCAAGCCAAAGGAAGGGTGTTTTTGGTGGGTAAAGTATACTTTCTTTCGCTCCCCTATTTTAATCATAAATGAGCCATGAACAAAATCTTATATTAAATTATATCTTTGTCTTACAATTATTCGGGAAGTTTATTGGTCCTAATGCTTTTTTTGCGAAAAAAAGGAATTTTTTAATGCGATGCGAATTAGAGGTGTTTAAACTATGAAATTTCTTTTTGCTAATACTCTAGAACAATATGAAAAAATCATCAAACCTTTCTGTTACGAAAATTGGTTCCGAGGACATTCAACAGCCGAATATAGGCTAGTGCCAAATATTTATAGAGAATGTCACTTCAGATGTAATTTACTTGGCTATAATACTCGCTCTGTTTTGAATCCTCAATCAGGATTTTATGACATATTTCAATATAAAATAGCGGATGACATCACTAAACTTAAATATCCTAAATACTCTTTTATAGAAAGAATGTATAAGAATCAGCACTATAATGTTTTAACTCCCCTCTTAGATTTTTCTACAGACCCTTTAGTTGCTCTTTTTTTTGCTGTTGAGAATCGTTCTAAATGGGATAAAAGTCACTCAATGGATTATATAAAGAATGAATATGGTGACGATTGGGCGTATCATATGAAAGATGAGGCTGGTGCAGTATTTGTTTTTAATCCTTCAAAATTAAATTCTAAATCATTAGGTAAAGAAAAAATTCTTGATTCTAATGACATTCAAGAAGATTTTATTCTTTTTCATGATCTACCTTTTGCGATTTCTCCTTCATCATTTAAAGATCGTCGTGTAAAAGCACAGTCCGGTAAATTCGTTTGTTTTGGACTAAAAATGGAACCTTTAGATTATTATGAAGTACTCAAAAAGGATATTACAAAAATTTTTATTCCAAACGCTGTAAAGCAAGAAATCTTTGAAGGGCTCATTGCAAAAGGGTATACATATCAAAAGATATATCCGGACTTTGAAGGAGTTGCAAAAGAAGCAAACTATCAAATGTGGCGTGATTATAAGAATAGGATAAAAGAATAAAGAACAGGTTTAACAACAATGAAAAATTTTCACAAGATAAAAAAATTCCTTAGACATTAAAATGAGGAATTAAATTGTCCCTAGTCCAAGAGTCTGCATAAGGCATTTCATCTATCATTTGGAATAAAAACATGTCTTCAACAACCGATCTTCTTTCTCGCGACCAATTCGTATCCGTAGTCTCCAATATCGTTGATTCCAAAATCAAGCAAAAGGAAGGCTATTCCTTTGCGATTGATGGTAAATGGGGTTGCGGAAAAACGACTGTTCTCGACATTCTTGAAGAACGCTTGAAATGCAGATATCTTGTTGTTCGATATAATTGCTGGAAATATGATTTTTATGAAGAACCTTTGATTGCTTTGCTTTCAGAATTTGCAAAGGCGATAAATTCAGAACAATCGTTTGATTACGAAGAATATGAAAAGAAGGCTTGGATGATTGCTGGAAAAATCTGTTCCGATGTGACTTCTAAGTTAATTCAGGCTGGAACCGGCATAGATATAAAAGCCGCCGTAAAGTATGTCAATTCTATCCGTTCAATTGCGAAGGAAGAACGAATAAAAATCAAAGATGTAAATGACAAACTTCCGATCGAATTTTTAATTGAACAGATTCAAAATGATTTGGGAATGCTTTCGTCGTTTGAAAATCGTGGAATCGTTTTAATGGTTGATGAACTGGACCGTTGTTTGCCAGATTATGCAATAAAGGTCTTGGAAAGATTGCATCATTTTTGCGATAATACAAAGATAATTCAAATTCTTGCAATCAACAAAAAGGAGATGTCGGGGAGTATTGCGAAGGCTTTTGGATATCCTAATGCTGACCGCGATATGGTTGAATATTTTGCAAGTCATTATATGCAGAAGTTCATTGATATGACATTATCGTTGAATAATGGAACTATAAATGATCCGCAAGCACTATTGTTCTCTTCCCTTGAAAATTTATTTACGGAATACGATAATCTAGACAAAGCTTTTGTAGCGGATTTCATCCGAAATATTCTGAATGACATTCCTATGCGAAATTTGAAGCAGATTGTAAAATCTGTGGGTTCTATGCATAATTTGTGTCTTTGCGAATACCCTGAAAAGGACCATAAATTCTCATATGCTCTAGTGTGTGCTGAAATATTGGAATGCGTGCAAGGATATTATTTTAATGGTCCTCTAGATATAAATATTGATTGCTCCAAGTCTGATTTAATTCGTATTGCGTTGAAAGTACCTCCGATAAGTGATGAACGAAAAACTTTGGAGCATAGAGCTTTCCGCAATCGTGCTGAAGAAATGTTCTCTTGCAGAACAACGCTTACTGATCCTTTTTATACAAGTTATAGTGGTGATGTATATGAATTTTATATAGAAACTCCTGTACAAAAAGTGTTGCGTCTGTTTGCTCCTGATAAGGCTCGCAATATTGGGTACAAGTCTATTACACCGGAATACTTGAAAAAGGATATAGAGTTTTTCAAAATCTTTAAAAAGAATCTTGAGGTACTGAAGATTCAGTAAGCATTGCACATATCATCCCAATAATCTATTTTAATCCCATAGAATTGCAACTTAAGAGAAAATCGAAAGGATTCCGAAACAAAGGTGGTCATTGAAGATGGGCTGACTATTGGTGGGAAACCTCTCCGCGATGTCTATGAGGCACTGGGGCATGCCAAGGCGTACAACAAGATCCATCTGCTTGCCAAACACAAGTCCCTGGAAGAATCCGATATCCTGAATTTGCACAAGCTGTTCTATCAGTTGATTGACAAGGAAAATGCAGGAAAGTATAGAACGGTTCCGGTTTTTATAAGTGGTAGTCATTATGCTTTGACTCCGCCCCAAAAGATTCCGTCCGAAATGAAAAAGTTCGTGGAATGGTTCAACAAAAATGAATCGAAGATGAATACGGTGGAATTTGCTGCGAAGGCTCATCAGAAGTTTGTCTTTATCCACCCCTTTGTTGATGGTAATGGAAGGGTTGCTAGGCTTATCATGAACTTGGCTCTTCTTCGTGGTGAATATACTGTAGCGATTATCCCTGCAATTAGGCGGATGGAGTATGTTGCGGCATTGGAGGCTGCTCACAAGGATATTGCGACGTTTGTTGATTTTATTGCAGATTGTGTGGTATCTACCCAAGAAGATTTACTCCGTCTCTTGAAAAATAGTGGCGGTGTAAAAACGCCAAATGGCGGTGTAAATAAAAAAAGCGAGTGGCGGTGTAAATTTACAGGATAAAATTCTCCAAGAAATCAAGAATAATGGAGGATTAAATGCTCCTTCCTTGGCTTCGAGGCTTTCCCTTTCTTTAAGAACTGTGCAACGATATTTGAAGGAACTGACTGAGTCTAAAAAAATCGAGTTCCGCGGAGCGCCCAAGAATGGCGGATATTATTCGCGCTGAGGAAACCAAAAAAGATGACAATTTCGCGGCCCTCGTTGCCGGAGGCGCTCGAAACGGCCTTACCTTCTAGAAGAATAAGGATAGAAAGGAATTGAAAAGCCTCGGAAAATGAGTAACGCTTCAACCTATTGCCCCTGCCCGTCTAAAAATCTATTTTAACGCCTAGAGGGAAAATATGCGTATAGAAGAAATCCTTGCAATGGAAGAATCTCAGACTTTTGACCGCAAGAGCGTTAATATTGCTCCGCGCGATTTTTCGAACCATGTCTGTGCGTTCGCCAATGCTGATGGCGGGATTATCGTTGTAGGGATTTCAGACAAGACTCGTAGAATAGAGGGGGTCGATCATCACAAACGCGAAGTAAATGAGCTGTTGCGAGTCCCGATGGATTTCTGTATGCCGACAGTCCCTTTCGCTCACGAATTTGTTGAGTGTGTTGATTATAAGGGGCGCGCGAACCATGTGTTGGTATTCCATATTGATGCAAGTCCGTTTGTTCACGAAAATCAGGCCCATGATGCTTATTTGCGAATTGGCAACAAGTCTAAGATTTTGTCTTACGATGACCGTATGACTCTCAGTTTCGACAAGGGCTTGCGTTCGTTTGAAGATGTTCTTGTTCCGGAATCCGGTTATGATGATGTCGATGAGGCTTATCTCAAAGAATATTTGAAGTTAATCGGCTATTCTAAGCCTCCGCGTGAGTATCTGTTGCATAATAATAACTTTGCTAAAGTAAAAGAGGGTGTTGTTCATTTGAGTGTTGCCGCAGTACTTCTTTTTGGCAAAAACCCGCAGTTATTCTTCCCGCGTGCAAGAGTGCGTTTCATTCGTTATGAGGGAATCGAGGAAAAATTCGGTGCGGAAATGAATGTTGTTAAGGACGTAACATTTGAGGGGCGGATTCTTGAACAGGTTCAGAAGGCTGTCGCCTATATCCAGACGCAGATTAAGGAACGGACTTATCTGACTAAGGGAGGAATTTTCACGACGGAGCAGGAGTATCCTGAATTTGTCCGTACTGAACTTGTTGTCAATGCTGTGACCCATAGAGATTATTCCATTCGGGGGACGGAAATCCAGATAAAAATGTTCGATGATCATCTTGTTGTCGAGTCTCCGGGGAACCTTCCGAGCCAAGTGAAGATAGAAACGATTAGAAACGCTCATTTTGCCCGTAATTCGCATATTGCGGAATACCTGAAGGACTACAAGTATGTGAAGGATTTTGGGGAAGGTGTTGATCGCATGTGTCGGGAAATGGAGGCGCAGGGATTGCCGAAACCAGAATATTGGCAGGATGCTTTCATTTTGAAGGCTATCGTTAAAAATTCGGGATTTGGGTCGAAAAACTTAGGGATTGGTGACAAAAACTTAGGGATTGATGGCGAAAACTTAGGGATTGATGGTGAAAACTTAGGGATTGCTCGGCTCAAATCTGAGATTTTAGATGCTAAGTTGAATGCCTCGGTAAGGGATAAAATATTGCAACTTGTGAACGAAATCCAAATAAATCAAGTTTTTGGTGCTGGCGATATTGTGGATATCTTAAAGTGTGCTCCGGCTACTGCGACCAATCTTATAAAGCGGATGAAAACGCTAAATATAGTGGAACCTGTTGTGGGCGCAGGCAAGGGAAAATACGTATTGCGCCGTGTTAAGTAGATTGTGCAATCATGAATCCACGCGAAGTTCTCGTATTAATCAAGGGAGATTTTCTAATCGGTGAATCAGAAGCGTAATTGTATCCGCAAAAATTTTCCGCAAGTTGCAGAAGAATTGTCTAAAGAGCCATGGAAACCCGAACCATGCAACCGCTAAAACTTGAAGATCTTACCGCCCAGTTCGACAGCATCGTCCGCAGGTATCGCGACGGTGGTCTTATCGCTTACCGCGACGCGCGCTATTTCATGAACGACATGCTGAATCTTTTCGAGCGAATCGAAAGGCAACGCCTGTTTGTAAACAATGACTGCGCCAAGAAAGTCCTGGTCCATTTCACGAAAAAGCTCGGGAACCTGAACATTGACGACTCGAACGGCGAAATGTCGATTCTCCTGCCGGAATTCAAGAACCTTTGGATGCTTTTCCTGAATACGGCGTCGGCCGATGTCGTTACGGAATGCCGCAAGTGGATAGAAAACAACATCCTGAAGACGGAAATGTGGCTCGTGGAAGGCGAACTGTGGGATGTGTACAACGAGGCGTTCAACAGTGTGGCCGACCTGAAGGCGAAACTCAAGTATTTTGACAAGATTATCGAAAGTGAAAAACAGAGTGACAGTATCCGCTCGTACCGCATAGGGGGCTGGGCCTGTTCTCGCGCTACCGTAATGCGTAAGCTGAAAATGGACAATTCCGAAGTCAAGAAATATCTTGCCGACTATGCTACGTTTACGGATTCCGCCTTTTTGCTGTTCGATATTTTGGTGGAAGAATCGAAATTCGAAGAAGCCGAGAATTGCTTAAAGAACTTGCTGGACGCCCATAAAAACTGGTCGGGGCTTGCAGAAAAGGTCCATGCCAAGTTGAAAGAAATGTACCGTGCGACAGGCCAGACAGAAAAGTTCGGCGACATGCTGAAAACGATGGTTGTTGCACAATCCAGAATGGATTTTTACAAGGAGTACAAGGACTTTGTTCCAAAGCAACAGTGGAAAGTCGCTCTGGTTGAATTGTTGAATTCGATTACCAAATGGGATTTTCGGATGGATGTCCTTGCGTACGAAAACATGACGGATGAACTCTATGCATCTTTTTGCAGGGTGTTTTCGATTGGGCCGAGCTTTTTTTATTTCAAGCGTTACGGAAAGGCGCTTTGCCCCAAGTACAATGCAGAATTTGTCAAGATGTTCATGGAATATCTGGATGGCGCAATGGTGCGTGCCAGCAACCGTAAGGAATACAGGAATGTTGTCCGCGAAGCGGGCGAACTGCTCAAGTACGAAGGCGGCCTCCCGGAAGTCAACCGCTTGAAAATATCTTGGCTGTCGCGGTTCAAGAATCGCCCCGCCATGAGAGATGAACTGGAAAAAATTTAGTCTCGTCAGCTGTTTGGAAATTCCGAACAACTGCGATTCAACCTAGTGTAAAATTTCCTTAAGCCCCTTGCCAACTTTGGCATATAATCTACATTTCAGCTGCGGTTCCTAATAGTGCAGGCTCCGAAAGGCATTTGATGATTATCAAATGTTTTTCTTTTTTTCAAAGGAGCCGCTATGTCTAAAGAGAAAACCACTTCGTCAAAGAGCAACGCGAACCTCAACGCCGACTTTATAACAGATTTGAAGAACATCGTTTCTACGGCACGGAATATGAGTTTTCGTGCGGCAAATCTGATGCAGGTCGCCTGCAATTGGCTACTGGGCTGGTGAATTGTGGAACAGGAACAGCAGGGAAAGGCGAGGGCTGATTATGGGAAGCGTATCATTGAAGATGCTTCCAAGTTTTTGACAGAAAATTTCGGCAGCGGTTTTTCCGAGACTCAACTTAGAAATTTCAGAAAATTTTATCAAATGTTCGGTTTCCTGCAAATTCAGCAGGCACTGCCTGCTGAATTCAAAAATGAGGTTCTCAAAATTCAGCAGACATTGTCTGCTAAATCAATACAATCGCCAAAGCGACAGTCTGATGTGCTCAATCAACAACAAGTAGAGCAGCCGCTGTTGCCTCAATTGTCATGGAGCCATTACGAATGCCTTATGCGTGTCACTGACATCGATGCTCGAACGTGGTATATGCAGGAAGTCGCTTCGCAACAATGGGATTATCGCACCCTGAAGCGGAATATTGCATCTCAATATTACTATCGGTTAATGCAAACGCCCAAGGCCAAAAAGGCTACCGTTGTCAAGGAAATGAAAAAACTGACGGCTGATTATCAGAAGGAGCGTTCGGAGTTTATCAAGAATCCTTTGATTGCAGAATTTCTTGGAGTAAACCAGGGTACTGCGGTGACCGAGTCAACGTTGGAAAGTGCGATTTTGAATCACTTGCAAAATTTTCTGATGGAAATGGGGAAAGGCTATGCTTTCGTTGGCCGACAGCAACATATTCATACAGAAGATGACGACTATTATATTGACTTGGTGTTTTACAATTATATGCTGAAATGTTTTGTTTTGATAGACTTGAAAACAAGAAAAATATCGTACGAAGATGTCGGACAAATGGATATGTATCTCAAGCTCTACGACACTTACAAAAAGACCGAAGGAGATAACCCGACAATTGGCATAATTCTCTGTTCAGACACTAATGCCGATGTCGCTCGTTTTTCAACACTTGCAACAAATAAACGTATGTATGCTGCAAAATATCTGACCTACATTCCTTCTAAGGAAATTCTGGCCCGCGAGATTGAAATGCAAAAGGAACAGTTTATTGAGCAATACAGAAACTTAAAGAAAAGAAGTAAAGCAAAGAGCTAAGGTTTCAGAGATTGTCGAGAACCATTTTGCCAACGCCGGCATCATACAATTAGTAAAAAGCGGGGCTTAACCCTGCGTATTGTTAAAAGACGGCCATTGGGAGATAATGAATTAAGGGCTTGTCGCATGAGAGCTTTTTTCACGCACCCTGCATTTTTCTAAATTATCCCCCGTAACAGTAAAGGACTCGCTTATGAATATTCTCGTCGTTGGTAGCGGTGGTCGCGAACATGCCATCGCTCTTGCAGTCAAGAAGTCGCCGCTGTGCGACACTCTCGTGTGCGCTCCGGGCAACCCGGGCATGGCTAACCTCGGCAAGTGCGTGCCGGTGGATGTGGCCGACCCGAAGGCGATCGCTGACCTCGCCGTGGCGGAAAAGATTGACCTCGCGGTCATCGGCCCCGAAATTCCGCTGGTCGCTGGCGTGGTGGATGAATTCCGCCGTCGCGGGCTGCGCGCTTTCGGCCCGACTGCGGCTGCTGCCGCGCTCGAAGGCTCCAAGGCCTTCAGCAAGGATATCATGAAGAAGTACAACGTGCCGACGGCAGCCTTCGAGACCTTCACCGATCTCGCCTCCGC
>CACYRP010000036.1 GCA_902776765.1 Fibrobacter succinogenes | reverse complement strand
ACCCTTCGGGCCTTCGTAGCGGATGACGACCACGTCGCCAGCCTTCACCACGTTCGGGTCGAGAATGCCCTTCACGGCATCTTCCTGGCTTTCGAACACTACGGCGGGGCCGGTGAACTTGAAGATGGATTCGTCGACGCCGGCGGTCTTCACGATGCAGCCGTCCACAGCGAGGTTACCGTACAGAACAGCGAGGCCGCCGTCCTTGGTGTAAGCGTGTTCGCCATCGCGGATAGCGCCGTTAGCGCGGTCGAGGTCGTGATCGGGGTACATGAAATTCTGGGAGAAGGCGACCAGGTTGTATTTGCGGCCGGGGCCAGCGAGGTAGCGCTGCTTGGCTTCTTCGGTGGGGTTGCGCTTGAGGTCGTTGAGTTCCAGGGCTTCGCCAATGGTCTTGGCGTGAACGGTCTTGGCGTCCTTGTGGAGCAGGCCCATGCGGTCGAGTTCACCGAGAATGCCCATGATGCCACCTGCGCGGTTCACGTTTTCGATGTGGATGTTGTGAACGGTCGGGGCCACCTTGCAGATGCACGGCGTGTTGCGAACCGCCCATGGCGATGTCGAGGCGCATGGCGTTTTCGAAGGCGTCCTTCGTGGCGATGCTGCGCGGGAGGATGCTTTCGTCGTTCAAATCGTAATACTGGTGGCAGAGTTCCACTATGCGCTTACCGGCTGCTTCGAAGAGCTTCTTGCGTTCGGCGTGGGTCGCGACGATGGTGCCGTTGCCCGGGAGGCTGAGGCCCAGGGCTTCGGTCAGGGAGTTCATGGAGTTTGCGGTGAACATGCCGGAGCAGGAACCGCAAGTGGGGCAGGAGTTCGCTTCGATGGCGGCCACTTCTTCATCGCTGATGGTGCTGTCGGCGGAATCGATCATGGCGTCAATCAGGTCGAGGGCGCGGTCCTTGCCGTCCTTCGTGGTCACGTGGCCGGCTTCCATCGGGCCGCCGCTGACGAAGATGGCGGGGATGTTGAGGCGCATGGCGGCCATAAGCATGCCCGGAGTCACCTTGTCGCAGTTGGAGATGCACACGAGGGCGTCGGCGCGGTGGGCGTTTGCCATGTATTCGGTCGAGTCCGCAATCAGGTCGCGGCTCGGGAGGCTGTAGAGCATGCCGTCGTGGCCCATGGCGATACCGTCGTCCACGGCGATGGTGTTCATTTCCTTGGCGACACCGCCGGCGGCTTCGATCGCGCGGGCGACCACCTGGCCCAAGTCCTTCAGGTGAACGTGTCCCGGAACAAACTGGGTATAGCTGTTCACGACGCAAATTACGGGCTTACCAAAGTCTTCAGGGCGCGTGCACCGGCCATTTCACGGCCTTCCATAGTCTTGAGCGAACGAAGTTTCGGCATAGTATGATCCTTTTGAATGCGGCGACAAAAATCGCCAATTTTAGCAGAAAATTTAGCAAAAATGTGGATTTTCGCACAGTTATGAAGAGTTTTGGCCTTAAAAAGTGCCTTTATTATGATTTTTGTGAAAATTTTGTTATCAAATAATTACTTTTATGTTTGAAAGGTAAAATCTATGAGTTATATTATTCATAGACTAAAGGAATTTTATGAAGGGGAATAGCTTTATGACAAGATTTTTCACGTTAGTCTGCCTTGTGCTTGGCATGGGGCAAGCTTTTGCGGCATGGGACGGAATATCCAAGGATGAACCCACCAAGGAAGGTGATACCTACATTATCGATACCGAGTCGAAGCTGGCTTGGTATGCCGAAAATTATACTAAGGGCAATGCGAAACTCACTGCTGACCTTGATTTGAACGGCAAACTTTGGACTCCGATTGCTGCGGGTATTGGTAATAAAACGTATTCCAAGGTTTTTGATGGTAATGGCCATATCATTAAAAACCTTTATGTCAATGGATCAGAGTTGGCTGCAATTGATAAGCAGTATGCCCAGAATCTAGGTCTTATTGCAGTGCTTGGTAGCGGAACCGTTAAGAATTTGACTCTTGAAAATGTAGATATTCAAGCATCAACCAATGCGGGTGATATTCTTGGGCTAGATCAGCAGATTTCTGTGGGCGCCTTTGTGGGGTGGATGAATGAGTCAGAACACAATCTTGTCGATGCTTGCATGGTTACGGGTACAATTAAGACTACTGGTAATGGTCAAGGTGTTGGTGGTATTGTTGGTAATGCTAAAATGGGTACGATTTCTAATTGTTTGAGTTTTGTTGAAATCCAAGCAAGTGGAAAAAATGCTTATGTAGGAGGCATTATTGGCCTCATTAAAGTTCATGTGAACGTGTTTTATTGCGTGTATGTTGGACCGGGTGTGAAAACGGGTAAGGATGGTGCTGTTGGTGCCATTGCAGGATATGTTTCTAATCCTGGAACTTTAGTTACGAAAAATGCTTTTTTCGAGTATGACGAGAATGAAAAAATTGATGGAATTGGAAAGGTTGATGAAGGGTGTGATGTTACTGACGGTACAAAGAGAGTTGATTTCAGTAATACAGATAACATTGTAGTCTCACTAAATGATGAAGAAAATGAAACGAAGCCGTGGTCTGTGGGCGAAACAACGCTTTTGCTCAATGGCTATGGACCCGATGGTTATAAGATTGTATTCGATGCCGACGGGGGTACTTTTGCGGATGGCGCTACTTTTAAGAATAAAGTCCTCCATGCGGGAATGGTAATTGTTGCCGATGAAGTGGGCAAACCGTCCCGTAAAGATTCGACGTTTAAAGGATGGGCTTTTACTAAAGAATCTGAATCTCCGGCCACCGATCTCGGAACCGTTACTGTTTCGGATACGTTGTTTGCGGTTTGGGCGCCTGTTTATGAAATCATTTTTGATGTGTCCATCCCTGGGGGTGAACACATTGAAAAGGTTATTCGGGTGACCAAGGGTGATGTGATTACTGTTGATGGCCTAGGTGATTTGCCAACGAAATACTGCAGTGCGTATGTTTCGGGAAAAGAGGGCGAGTGCCAAACTTGGTCCTATTTTACAGGTTGGGCAAATACAAATGTCTCTAGTACTAAAGTCGTTGATTTGAGTACAGTCGTGGCGGAGAAAGGTCTTAAACTTAATGCTGTATGGACGGATGTTGAAACTTACACGGTGACATTCAATGCGAATAAGCATGGTCAAACAACGGTAACTTATGTCCGTTTAGAGTCAGGCAACACGGTCGCAAAACCAGAAAATCCGGTTGCTGATGAAGGTTATGAGTTTGTGAATTGGTATACGGAAGAATCGTGTACAAATGAATTTGATTTTACTACAAAAATCAATCATAGTTTTGTTTTGTACGCCAAATGGAACCTCAAAAATTTTTCCATATCCTATGAGCTAAATGGCGCTGTGGATAAGGGGAATAATCAGGATTCGTATAACATTGAATCATCGACGATAGTGCTTGCCGATCCGACCGCTGCTGAAGGAAAAGATTTTGAGGGGTGGTTCTATGATGCTGGATTTACTCAAAAAGCAACTCAAATAATTCAGGGATCATCAGGCGATAAGACGCTTTATGCAAAGTGGTCTAAAAAAACATATAAAATAACATACTTGGCAGACAATGAGTCGTATGGTTCTGTTTCGGACCAGATTAAGGAATATGGAACCTCTTTGACTCTTGCGTCTAAGGGGCATTTCCAGCGCTTGGGCTATGACCAAGTGGGTTGGGCTACTTCGTATAATGGAAAGAAAGTTTATGATTTTGGGGCTAGCTATACGGCAAATGCACCTATTGTCTTGTATCCAGCATGGGATAAAGTTTCTTTCACGATTACGTATGCTGCAGGTAAGGATGCTACGGGTTCTGTTAGTAGCCAAAAGAAATATTATGATGAAGGCGAAATGTTGGCAAAAGCTGGTGGCTTTACTCGTGACGGCTATTCTCAAGATGGATGGGCCACTCAAGATGGTGGCGATAAGGTTTATGGCTTAGGGGCCACTTATACTGACAATCAGAATATTACATTGTATCCGCATTGGGTTGCGGGGCAGATTAATGTCACTTATTATGGCCCTGTTGCAATCTATAAGTATCCTGGCTCAACAGGTAAGAAAATTGCTGTTATTAATGGTGAATATACGGGATCGGAAGAATTAAAGATTCCTAACGATATTGATGTTGATTCTGTCGTACTCGAGAGAAAGTTTAAAGTCGGAATCATGTCGACAATCATGTTGCCGTTCGCGATAGATACGTCTAAGTTTAAGGGCGGCAAGATATATAAATTTTATAGTGTAGGCGAGTCTAATAAAACTTGGACTGTTAAAATTCGTCGAATCTTTACGGCAAAGGTCCAAGCGAATATACCCTATTTTGTAATGCCTATTGAAACGGATTTGACTTTTGTTGGTCCTGTAACGTTAAATACAGAGGTTGAGCCTCAGACTCCGGAACCTTTGAAAACGGTTAATAAGTGGGAATACAGTGGGGTGTATCGTTATAAGGTCTTTGGCGGTGATCCTGATTTTGGATACACTTATGGTTTTGCCGGCGAAGAACGCAATAAAAAGCATGTGGGTCAATTTGTGAAGGCCGGTGCTGAGGCTTATATAAGCCCTTTACGTGCTTATTTGATAAATCATAACAGGGCTTTGGCCAAGTCGCATGGGGCTCTGAATGGTTATAACTCTGGAATTTCTAAAGAAATTCATGTCGAAGTTGTCGATGAAAATGACAATGTTGTGGATTCAGGAACGTTTAATACAGTGACTGGTGAAATTCGTATGAACGGGTGGTTTGATGTGAAGGGTCGCCGCTTGAAAGCGAAACCTACCGCACGAGGAAATTATTATCATAATGGTAAACATGTAATTGTTAAATAAGAGGTTTTGAATGACTGCAAAAAACGAACAAAATGAATTTGTTGAAGTTGCTTTGAACAAGGGCAAAAAGAAATACCAGCCACCTCGAATGAGCGTGGAAGAATATGATTGCCACATGTTCTTGTGTGGCTCTCCTGATAGTATTAATGTGGAAATTGATGGCCCTGACTATTGATGGTTTAATTGGGCGATAAATACATTTAGGCTAAAGCCGCCGTGGCTTGTGGCGATTTGTTTTGCTGCGGGGTTATGTTCCGGAGAAAGTGCTGCGCATTCGCGTAACAAGTTGGATGTGCAGGTATATTTGGAACCTTCCCGGCAGTCGTCTTTGGGTGCAAGGATTGCAACGGTTAGGGCCTTGTTGAACTGTTTTAGGTCGTGGGCGAGTTCTGTAAGCTTGCGGCCTATTCTTGTATAAAGCTTTGGAGCGTCAAAATCAAGACGTTTTCCGTAGGGCGGATTCAGTACGATAATGGGCGATGATTCTTTGCTGGCGTCTGCAATTTCTTTTGCGGTATAAGCAAAAAAGTCTTTTTGCAGGGGCGCGATTGGCGTTGGCTCGATGCCTGCGAGCGGACTGCACTCTACGTTGTGCTTGATGATTTCGATAGCGCGCTCGGATATATCACTCGTTATAATTTTTTTTAATTCCGAATTCCGAACACCTAACTCCGAATTCGTTATGTATTTCCACGTGGCTTCTTTGAATGCGGGCTGGTGCTTGAGTGCAAAGTCACGGCATTTGCCGGGAATGAGCTTGTTTGCAATGTAGGCGGCTTCGAGGCTGAATGTGCCGCTGCCTGCCATGGGGTCGATAATAGTGGCTAGTGGTTGGTGGTTAGTGGTTAGGGTGGAGTGAGGCTGCTCGCTAAGCTCGCTTTGGGGGCGGTGCGGAGCGCCTATGAGGCTTATGGCTTCGACGATCATTGCGGCGGCGATGGTTTCTTTGAGCGGTGCGTCGTTGACGTATCGCTCGTGGCCGCGCTTGTAGAGTTCTTCGCCTGCGAGGTCTAGCCAAATGGTGCAGCGGTCGTTAAGGAAGTGAACGTAAATGTTTGAGGTTTGTGGTGCGAGGTCGCTCACTTTACTCGCTTTGAGGTGTGAGGTTATTTCGCAATTCGGGGCGTTGCGGGGTGTCCCCGCAGAGGGGGTAGCGTAATCTAGACGAGTGGTTGCTTCTGTTGTTTTTCTCTTGTCTTTAGTCTGTAGGACCGAAGGTCCGTTCTCTCGTCTAGATGAAGCGAGGGGGAGGCTTACCCCTTTAATTATGTTGTACAGTCTTTCGGCGATGGCGTCGCTGTGGTACAGGCGCGAATGCTTGCAAGTAACGTGGATGTTTATGGAGTTACTAGATAAATATCTTTCGTCTCTCGTCTCTCGTCTTTGGACTTTCGCTTCGCTCAATTCCCAACCATTCGGCTCGGTCATGCCCAACTCTGTTAGGCGCGACTCTCGCCTTAAATGGTTGTCGTCTAATAAAAATAGTTCCCATGGAATTTCGCTTGTTTTTTTTTCGAGTTCGCGGAAGTTTTCGGCTTTGAAGTCGGCTATGTGCATGAGCACTCGGTTTGCGATGCGGCTGAATGCGACAGCTTTCCAGGCTTCGGTAATTTTTGCGGTGAATTCGACTTTTCCGTCGCCAGTGACATGGAACTGATTTGCGTCTTTTCTCGTTGTATTTTCGCGTTGCTCGGAATGACGTGATAAGGCATCACTTGTCTCAACGCCTATGAACGTAAGTTCGTTGATTAGCGTTTGTTCGAAACCGAGCGGAACGACCGCTAAAAAGCGATGCGGTTTTCCAATGATATGTTTCTTGATGCGTTTTTCGAAGGCGTCACTCATGGACTGCAATATAAAAATTGCTAAATGTCCAGATCAACGGCAATCAAGTTCTTCGAAGGTTTAGTCGGTGCGACTACGGGGAGCTTGCTCAAATCCAGATTGATGGCGATGATATCACCAGAAAGTGACATGATGGCGCCGGTGGATGTGTTGAATGTTCCGATGATGCTCCCAGAACCATCGCTTACGGTCATTGTTGACGGTGCGATAATGTAAATATTTGTATTAATTTGATAGAAATAACTGGGCTCGCGGACAACGATATTTTGGGGAATTTGAATATCCAAACCAGCTTTCGATGTTCCGGATGAAGATTCCTGTACCGCTGCACTTTCGGAGCAGTTCCAGGCTGTCGTTATAATTCCGGCTAGTAAGAATAATTTTAAAAACTGGTATATCATTTTCATTCCACTCGTCACTGTTGTAAAAATATATTGACATTTTCTCAAGCGGTTGCGAAAAAATATGTTAAAAACATTAAATGTTCCCGATGTGTTCTCTATTTGCTTATATTCTTCATATGTAAATGTGATAAAAATATTATTACTGATTTCGCGGAAAAATGCGTTATTGATGGCGGCTCTTTCAAACTTTTTTCTGCGTGTTACTATCTTTTTGATATGAAAATGAAAAAGTTTGCTTTTATTTCTGTGATTGGCTTTTTGGCCGTTTCTGCATTTGCTGCACAGGGTGCTCCAGTGGGTGCTTCTGTCGATCCGACTCCCGAAGAACAGAAGGCTCTTGACGCCTTGAAGGGAAAGCTGGAAGGTGCGATTGTTTGGTCTACAAGCCGTGCAAATTCTCTCCATGATATTTGGATTATGAATGCGGATGGAACGAATGCGCGTGCTCTCACCAAGAGCAACAACGTGGACTGGTTCCCGCGTGTAGCGCCGGATGGATCGAAGGTGCTTTTTAACCGCAGCAAGGGCGGCTGGGTCCCTGAAAACGATGCGAACTATCCTGAAAAGTGGGATTTGTGGACCATTGGGCTCGATGGCACGAACGAGACAAAGCTTGTCGAAAATGCAACATGGGGCACGTGGCGCCCGGATGGCAAGTCCATTGTGTTTAGCCGTGCAGGCAAGGTGTTCACGATGGACCTCGCTAGCAAAAAGGAAACGCTGGTGCTCGATGGTGAAAAGGCGTTCAACAAGGCTGGCGTGATTTTGCAGGAACCGAACATGAGCCCGGATGGCAAGCATTTGGCGATTACGCTCCGCGGTTCCATGCGCGAAACGGGCGTTTGGGACTTGGCCAAGAAATCTTGGACGAAGTCTGGTGATGGTTGCCAGATTGACTGGAACTTTGACGGCTCCAAGCTTTACCGCGTGAACCCCACGGGTAATGGCGGAACGGCTGCTCCGAGTGAAATTTTGTGGTTCACGGCCAAGGACGGCAGACAGGTGGAAAAGGTCGGCTTCTTTGGAATCCCGAAGAACGTGAAGCTGATGGACTTGCCGGGGCGCCGTAGCCATGAATACTTCCCGCGCCTCTCGCCGGATGGCAAGTGGCTTGTGTGGGGCGCAACGGACAAGGGTCACGACCACGACTTGTTCGACTACGAACTTTACATTTGGAAGATTGGCGAACCGGTTGAAACGGCAACGCGCATTACGTACAACAGTGGCAATGACCGCTGGCCGGATATTTGGTTTGGTAAGGTTCCCGCTGCTTCGACAAGCGCTGTAGCTGATGTTGCGAAGGCTGCTGCAACAGCGACAAATGCCGCGACTGTCGTGCAGGGAGGCGTAAGCGAAGCCAAGATGGACGAACTCATCAAGGCGATTGATCGCTTGACCGAAGCTGTGGTGAAGGCGCTTGCGCCGAGTAAATAGTTTTAGAAAAGGAGATGCCCGTTCAAGTCGGGCATGACAAGAAAAAATGCCGCGGCTTGATGCTGCGGCTTTTGCTTTGTGCGCGGTTTTGCAAATGCGTTGAAAATACGTTGAAAATGCGCGCTGCGTTACTTTGCGTTGCTGCGGAGGCAGAATGCCATAATCGCAAACGCTCCGGCGACGTTCATGGATGCCTTGCGGCCTGCCATCGGGATGGTGACTTTCATGGTCGCCTCAGCCATGATTTCTGGGGCGATGCCGAGCTCTTCGTTGCCGAGAACGATGAGGCCTTTTTCGGGCCATTTTACGTTGTTTATGCTTGGAATGTCTTCGCCGGTTTCAAGAGCGATAATCTCGTAGCCGTTTTCTTTGTGCCATTTGATGCAGTCGAATGGGCTTTCCCAGCGTTTGATGGGTATCCATTCTTGGCAGCCGCGGGCGGCGCTTTTGACGGTCACGTGGTCGGGGCTACAGCTGTAGCCGCTGAGGTGCACGCCTTCGAGCCCGAAGCAGTCTGTACTGCGGATGATGGAACCTACGTTGAATGCGCTTCGCAAGTTGTGAACGAGAACCGCGAATGGAATCGGTTTTTCATTTGCCACTTCGCGGTCACCCGGTTCTTGCTCTAGGTACACATCGCGTTCAAAACCAAGGCCTGCGCGGGTGCGGAAAGTCTTGTACAGATCAATCATTTGTGCTTGATTTTTGCCGGTCAAGCGCTCGGATTCGGGCAGGTGGAGCCATTCGGTGTAGGTCTCGAATTCGCGACGGGCGCGTGGGACATCGTCGCCTAATTGCAAGATAATTACTCGTAAAAGTTCGGCCAGCCTCTTGAACTTGGAGGGCTCTTTCATGGCTAAAAATTTCGGTTCGGTGTACATGTTTTCAATGATAGAAAATTACCCTTTAAACGGCTAAAAATTGGCTTTTTTACGTGTATTTTTGAGGGGTTGACTCCGTTTTACCGCCCTTTTTTCTAGATTTCCATATAAATGGATAAAATACGGAAAATAAGGGTCCTCATAACGAACGACGATGGCGTTGGTGGTGTTAATCTGCACGCTCTCGCTCTTGCCCTGAGTGATATTTCCGATGTTTATGTTTTTGCTCCTGAAGATGAACAGAGTGGTGTCGGTCACGCCTTTACGATTCGTCGCGGGTTGCGCATTCAACATGTCGAAACTGTTCCGGGGAAGGCGAAGTTGCCGTACGAGGTTTACTCGGTTTCGGGTACTCCGGCAGACTGTGTGAAGTTTGCCATAGGGCATTTTGCCAATTACGGACTTGATGATAACACGATTGTTCCCGAAGGCTTTGATGTCTGTTTTTCGGGAGTCAATGTGGGCGAAAATTCTGGTGTGTCGTCGCTATATTCGGGGACGGTTGCCGGCGCCCGCGAAGCGGCCCTTTGGGGGGTGCCTGCGGTTGCGCTTTCGCTCCGTGGATTGAAAGGCAACCTGTTGCAGGTGGCGATTGATTTTGCACGTAAGATTGTTTCCGAAAAGTTGTTCAAGAAAATTTCCAGGGGCGTCTTCTGGAATGTGAATTTCCCGAAGATCAAGGATGATGAATTCCTTGGATTTAAGGCTTGCACGATGGACCGTGGAATGTTTACCGACCATTATGACCATAAGGATGGCTTATGGTTTTTAGATGGTGAAAAATTGTGGTCGGAAGCTCCTGAAGGCTCGGATGATTGCTTGTTGGATAAAGGGTATGCGACGATTACTCCGCACCGCATAGACCAGACCGATGAAGAAAGTTTGAAAGTAATAAATGAAATGTTAGCGGGAGGTGAATGGTAGAGAAAGGTATTAGGGTTTAGGTATTAGGTCTTAGGATTTATAATCGCGGCTAAGGTTGGTGAGCTTGCCGAACTATGCCGCCCTTTAAAGTGTTTTTGCGTAGCAAAAGATTATTCACCTACCTCCTACAACCTAACACCTGTAACCTAGCCACTAATCACTAACCACTAACCACTAACTGAGGAATAATAATGTCAGAAGAAATGGTACCTGGATCGCAGTTCAAGAGTCTTGTCGAACAAGACATGCAAGACTGCTATCTTCGCTACTCGATGAGCGTTATTGTCGCTCGTGCATTGCCGGATGCCCGCGATGGCTTTAAGCCTGTGCATCGCCGTGTGATGTACAGTATGCACAAGTTGGGCGTGGTTCCAAACAAGGGAACGGTCAAGTCCGCCCGTATCGTGGGTGATGTTATCGGTAAGTACCACCCGCATGGTGACGTTGCTGTTTACGATACTCTTGCCCGTATGGCGCAGGATTTCTCGTTGCGCTATCCGCTGGTGTTTGGTCAGGGTAACTTCGGTTCTATCGACGGTGACAGCCCGGCTGCCATGCGTTATACCGAAGCGAAGATGAACAACCTTGGCGCCCTTATGCTCGAAGATCTCGAAAAAGAGACGGTCGACATGGGCCCGAACTACGATGAATCGCTCGAAGAACCGCTGGTGCTCCCGTCTGCGCTCCCGAACATGATTGTGAACGGAACATCGGGTATTGCTGTAGGTATGGCGACGAATATGGCTCCGCACAACTTGCGCGAAGTCGGTGCCGCTATCCATGCTTTGGCTGAAAATCCAGACTTGACTGGCGAAGACCTCATGGAATATGTGAAGGGCCCAGACTTCCCGACAGGCGCTATTGTCTGTGGCCGTTCTGGTATTCGTGAAGCTTACCTCACGGGTCATGGCCGTGTGCGTGTGCGTGCTCGTACTGAAATTGAAACGGATTCAAAGGGCAAGCCGCGTATCATCGTGACGGAAATCCCGTACATGGTGAACAAGGCCGAACTCTGTAAGAAGATTGCAGATCTCGTTCGCGATAAGCGCGTTGATGGCATTACGGATATTCGCGATGAATCTAGCCGCGACATCCGCATTGTGATTGAACTCCGCCGTGATGCAGTTGGCGAAGTTGTCTTGAATAATTTGTTCAAGTATACGCAGTTGCAGACAACGTTTAGTATCTACAACTTGGCGCTCGTCAACAACCTTCCGAAGCTCCTTACGCTCAAGGATCTTTTGCAGGTTTACATTGACCACCGCCTCGATGTGATTACGCGTGCAACGCAGTTCGATTTGAAGAAGGCCGAAGCCCGCTTGCATATTATCGAAGGCTTGCGCATCGCAACGCAGAACATTGATGAAGTCGTGCAGATTATCAAGGCGAGCAAGACAACCGAAATTGCAAAGCAGAGCTTGCAAGATCGCTTTGGCTTGGATGAAATCCAGTCGCAGGCCATCGTCGATATGCGTCTCGGTCAGCTCACCGGCCTCAACCTCGAAAAGTTGGAAGCCGAGTACAACGAACTCGTGGCTACCGTTGCCGACTTGAAGGATATCTTGGCAAAGCGCGAACGTCGCGTGGCGATCATGCTTGAAAAGCTTGACGCCGTTGTGGCAAAGTACGGTGACGAACGCCGCACCATGATTGGCGAAGCTATTGACGATAGCGATGACGAAGACCTCATTGCCGAAGAAGAACAAGTCATTACGCTCAGCAAGGAAGGCTACATCCGTCGCTTGCCGATTGATACGTTCAAGGCCCAGAACCGCGGTGGTAAGGGCATCATCGGTGCTGGCCTCAAGGATGAAGACAACGTGGAACAAATCTTTACGGCTAGCACGCACAGCTACTTGCTTGTGTTTACGAACAAGGGCCGTGTCTATTGGACGAAGGTCTATCGCTTGCCGGAGGGTGCCCGCAATGGCAAGGGCCGCCCGATTGTGAACTTTGTGGCGCTTACCGAAGGCGAAAAGGTTCAGGCGATTGTGCCGGTCCGCAAGTTCGGTGGCTACTTCTGCCTCGTGTTTGCAACTAAGAAGGGCATCATCAACAAGATGGACCTCACGCTCTTTAGCCGTCCGCGCAAGGCTGGTGTCAACGCCATTAGCCTCGACGAAGACGATGAACTCGTGAAGGTGCAGCTCGTGGGCATGTCTGCCGAAGAATTCGAAGCGAGCAAGAACGCCTCTGACGACGATTCTGCAGAAGCTGTTGAAAACGCCGCAGAAGCTCAGGCTGCCGATGGTTCGACAGGCTCACCAACCGATGCTTCTGAAGAAGAATCTGGCGATGCCGAAGACTTCGCTAACCGCCCGATTCCGAAGGATCTCTTGATGATTGCGACCAAGAACGGTCAGGCGGTCACGTTCCCGATTAGCTGCTTCCGCGCTATGGGCCGTGGCACTCACGGTGTGAAGGGCATTACGCTTGCCGAAGGCGACGAAGTCATTTCGCTCCTGTGGCTTAAGGCTGGCAACAAGATTTTGACCATCACCGAAAAGGGTTATGGCAAACGTTCTGAACCAGGTTCTTACCGTGTGACTCGCCGTGGTAGCAAGGGTGTCCGCAACTTGAACGTTACAGACAAGATTGGTGCCGCCGTGTTCGTGGAAAGCGTTGCTGACGATTACGATTTGATCATCACGAGTAAGGATGGCCAGGTCATCCGCATCAAGGCTGCTGACATCCGCCTCACGGGCCGCAATGCCCAAGGCGTCAAGGCGATTACGCTGCGCGATGGCGACGTCGTGAAGGATGCAACAGCACTTCCGAGCGTCGAAGATATCGAACAGGATAGCGCCGATGCCAAGGAAACGTTCGACCATGTGCAAGGCGTCGAAGTCGATGACGATTCCGTTGTAAAGGACGATGCCGAAAAGCAGGACGTCGGCCCGACGGAAACGGAAGAATAATCGGAACAAAAGTTCCCGAAAGAAAATCCTCTTCTTGGAATTATTCTAGAAGAGGATTTTTTTTGCCGTGCGCTTGTGAACTGAGCGGTCGATCCGTGAGCGACAAAGCCCCAGTTCTTTTGAACGGGGGCGTTCGCGAGAGCGAGGTGACGATGGATTTTTCTTTTTGCAAAGAACTGAGCGGTCGTCCCGTGAGCGACAAAGCCCCAGTTCTTTTGAACAGGGGTGGTCGCGAGAGCGAGGTGACGATGGATTTTTCTTTTTGCAAAGAACCGAGCGGTCGCTAAATGTAAACTGATTGTCGTTGTTTTTCGCAACAACAAACTTTTCTTTATTTTAGGACGTTTTTTGTAAGACGCTCATATATTATGGTTAGCATAACTAAAATGTGAGGAGTATCATTATTATGAAAAACATTTCTAGTGTAGCCAAGATAGGCTTAGTCCTGTCATTTGGTTTGGCTTCTGGTGCTTTTGCCCAGGATTTCTGCAACGCAAGTCATTCTGGTACAAAGAAAACGGTCTCGTTTAGCGTTGGCGCGGGTGCCGACAAGGGTGAAACTGGGCCAATTGGTGATTTCCACTATGAACAGTGGAACAAGAGCGGCAGCGCTACAACCGATTTCTATACGGATGGTTCTTTCTCTTGCTCGTTCTCCAATACTGATGACTTCCTTTGC
This sequence comes from Fibrobacter succinogenes, assembly GCA_902776765.1. GTDB lineage: Bacteria > Fibrobacterota > Fibrobacteria > Fibrobacterales > Fibrobacteraceae > Fibrobacter > Fibrobacter succinogenes_N. The sequence continues at coordinate 72,947 of CACYRP010000036.1, read as the reverse complement.
AGAGAAGGCCTCTTTTACGGAAGCAATAGCGGCAAGGATCCTCTTTCGGTTGGCAACCTTGTTGCCGATTATAGCATGAAGACTTTCACCAATGAAAAGTCTATTTCTTATGCCTATGCCGGTATCTACGGATGGATGCAAAATCCGTTGATTGAATGGTACATCGTCGATAACTGGGGTCCGGCCTCTAGACCGAATTGGCTTGGTACGTCTCAGGGCAAAATCACTGTTGATGGTGCCGAATACGAAATTTTCACGGCTGACGCCAACAGAGCAAGTATTGAAGGTAATAAACCTTTCAAGCAGATTTATAGTTTGAGAAGCACTGCTCGTAAGTGCGGTACTATCAGCATTACGGAACATTTCAAGGCCTGGAAGCAGAAGGGCATTACCCTTGGCAAGTCTTTGTACGAAGCAAAGATTTTGGGCGAAGCAGGTCAGTATCCTGAACAGCAAGGCGCTTCAGGAAAGATTGATTTTAATTATGCTAAAGTTTATGTGTCTGACGGTCCCTCAAAGCCGACTTCTAGCTCTTCTACGGCTGCTCCGAAATCCAGTTCCTCTAAGGGTAGCGCCGCTGTTAGCGGTACGATTGACGCTTGCAAGGATCAGATGGGTCACGAAGGCAATGGCAAGACTGATAGAGGTCGTGACAATTCCAGCGTGACGGGTAATGTTGGCAGCACTCCGTACCATTATGAAATTTGGTATCAGGGTGGCAATAACTCCATGACGTATTATGACAACGGTACGTATAAGGCTAGCTGGAGTAATACGGGTGACTTCCTTGCCCGTGTCGGCTTCAAGTATGATGAAAAGCAGACTTATGAACAAGTTGGCCCCATCGATGCCTATTTCAAGTGGAGCAAGCAGGGTAGTGCAGGTGGCTATAACTACATCGGTATCTATGGCTGGACGGTTGATCCGCTCGTAGAATACTACATCGTGGATGACTGGTTCAATAAGCCGGGTGCAAATCTCCTTGGCCAGAGAAAGGGTGAATTCACGGTTGACGGTGATACTTACGAAATTTGGCAGAACACTCGTGTAAACAAGCCCTCCATTAAGGGGGATCAGACTTTCCCGCAGTTCTTCAGCGTGCGTAAGAGTGCTCGTTCCTGTGGCCATATCGACATCACGGCTCACTTCAAGAAATGGGAATCTCTCGGCATGAAGATGGGTAAGATGTACGAAGCCAAGGTGCTTGTCGAAGCCGGTGGTGGAACGGGTTCGTTCGATGTCACCTACTTCAAGATGACCGACAAGAAGCATCCGCTTCCGCAGCCTGAATCAAGCTCTAGTAGCGAAGCAAAGTCTAGCTCTTCGAAGAAGGTTGAATCTTCTAGCAGCAGGACTGGTATCCACATGGCTCCGAGAACAGAACTCAAGAGCGGTGTTGTTCAGGTGTTCGACATGCAGGGCCGCTATCTCGGCAATGTAAAGGTTGAAGCTGGAGCCTCTGTGAATGATGCTATCAAGGCAAACTTCAAGAACTCCGGAATTTACATGGTGAAGCAGGGCGCCTACATGCAGCGCTTCTCCGTGAAGTAATCGATCTTTAGCGCCATAAAGTCTCTCTCGTTAAAGACTGTAAAAACGTTCCCCCGCAAGGAGGAACGTTTTTTTTATGCTGGATGCGTGTTGCGAGATACTTGCGAGTGAGCTTCGGAAATGTTGCGGGATGTCTTGAATATGCCGCGCACATCAAAAAAAGCGAGTCCCATATCGGAACTCGCACTTATACTTTGTTAAAAGCGGAATTACTTCTTAGACTTTGCGGTCTTCTTAGGCGGATGAGCGGCGATTTTCTTTACGCTCTTGTCCTCATCCTTGGCTGCCTTTTCAGCTTCCTTGAACATGGCTTCCACCTGTTCGAGAGCGCCGTTCGGATCTTCTTCGATAATCTCAGAAGCTTCGTCAACGAGTTCGGCAAATTCGTCGTACCAGTCCGCGAAGATTTCGACTTCGAGGTGGTCCACACCCGGAACCGTCAAGCGCACGCCGCAGCTTTCGCCAACGCGGTCGAGAAACTTTGCAATTTCCGGACGGAGGAGGGAGAGGTCAAGACCTTCGAGATCTTCCGGTTCCAAGAGAACGCCATCGACCTTATCGTCATCTTTTTCGGTTGGTGAGCTTGTCGAACCATTCTTGGACTTCTTGTCGCCCTTCTTGCACTTGCAGTTTTCACCGCAGCAGCATTCGTTATTGAAGTCGCCGTTCATGGCGAGGTATTCTTCGTCATCGATGCCGCTGTCGTAGTAGAATTCGTCGTCTTCCAGATAAAGTGTTTCAACGAAGATGCTCTTTGCGCCGAGAGTCTTGGCTGCTGCCAAGAATTCCTTGAGGTCGCCGCCGAAGTAGCGAGTAGCTTCGGCTTCTTCGTTCAAGGTCTGCACCGGAATCGGAAGAAGCTTCTGCTTCTTGATGTGTTCGCAGACCAAGTCAGTAACGGATTTTTCATTCTTAGCCATTTGTGATTCTCCTGAGAAAGGTTATAGGCTATAGGTTGTAGGTTGTTAGGTCTTGTAATCACGCACTTCGTGCGTCTGTATTGGGTAGCGAAACTACGATATTTTTCCTAATACCTATAACCTAAAAGGGACGAAGTCCCGTGCTAATTCCTAAACATGATACTTCTTAAGGCTCTGAGCCTTTTCGTCAATGAGCTTCATGATGCGGGCAACTGCGTCTGCACCGTTTGCCGTGTCCTTCACGCTGACGAGCGGCTGGAACAACGGGCTGTTGAAGAGCGTTCCGAGAGGAATCGGGTTCTTGCGGCAGAACGTGGCGTCGATGTAGTCGCGAGCAGCCTTCTGCAAGTTGTGAGCCTTGTCCTTATCGCCAGCCTGGAAAGCCTTGTAGAGGTCAACGAAAGTCTTGCAAGCTTCCGGGATGTTGCCCGTTGCGCTCACGATACCCGTGCCGCCCATTTCGAGGAGGTCTGCGAAGAGGCCGTCTTCACCGCTCATCACAGCAAAGTCCTTGCCCTTTGTTTCCTTGATGACGCGCATCGTGTCTTCGTGATACTTTTCGCCAAAAACGAATTCAACCGCCTGCTTGAGACCGATGATGTTCTTGTCTTCGGCAAGAGCGATGAGAGTGTCCGGATGGACGTAGCTAGACGTACGGCCCGGAACGTTGTAAATAACAATCTTAGCACCAGTTTCGCTACTGAGCGTCTGGTAGTGCTTGAGGAGTCCTTCCTGCGGCGGATTGTTGTAGTAGCCCGTGACGCAGAGGACTGCCACCGGAGCAATCTTCAAAACGTTTTCGATCATCTCGATAGATTCGCGCGTGCAGTTGGAGCCTGCGCCTGCAATCACAGGAACGCGACCGTCAACGTAGTCGAGCGTGAACTTAATGATATCCAAGTGCTGCTGCGGAGAGACCGTTGCACTCTGGCCCGTCGTCACGGCGGGGAGCACACCACTAGCACCAGCTGCAATAACATCGTCAATCATCTGCCCCATCTTCTTGTAGTCGATGGAGTTGCGAAGGTTCTTAGGATCGTCGTTCTTGAGCGGGGTGAACAACGCGGGGAAAACACCAGTAAGTTGAGAAGCGTTTGTAATTTGCATAGTAACCTAAATATATAAAAGTAGGCAGTAGACAGTAGACGGTAGGCAGTAAATTGTTATTGAAATTGCTCCGTTTTGCAAAAGTAACGAAATAGCCTCATCGGATGATTTTGTTGGCGACAGATTATTTCTATTAGGTGGGGGAGGCATCCCCCTGGTTCGCACTTCGTTGCTCTCCACCCCCTCAAACGGGCCCTCAGACGCCGGCCCGTAACGCCCCGGCTTGATGCTGAGAGTTGTGAACTTTGTTTGAAATTTGTGATAGTTTACCATCCCATTGTTATACCTTGTATCCTGTTAAAACTTGTGGTTGGTGTGTTTTGCTTGTTTAAACTATCAAAGTCATTTTGACTACAATATTTTTTTTTCATAATATTGTATATTTTTAGTGACATAGGTTGTTGTTTGTGTTTGTACACTAGCGATGGCCGTTTGATTTTTGAGTTTTCGACTCTTGTTCTTGATGCGGAAAATCTGGTAAATTTTTCAAGTTACATAAGAACAAGTCGGGCGCTCACGCACTATTGTGCGTGGGCCGTTCGGTTTTGTTGTGTAACAGGTTTACCAGAGCCTCCGTATCAGCAAACCTTCGGTCCCACGCTTTTTTATTTGGCTGGAATTTGAAGAATTGCTACATAAGTCGAAACTCCTTATAGGAGTTTATATGGCGAATGAACAATTCAGCGAAGCGTTTGTCCTCAAAGAGATGAGGTGCAATCTTGGCGAAAATGAATTTGGAAAAGTCTATCCGCAGGGTGATGTTCCCGAAGTCTCTGCTATTGAAAAGCTTCTGAAAAAAGCTGGTGGCAAACCTAAAGAATGTGATATTGACGATTATGCACAAGGTGGCCGCGGAAAAGCCAAACCGGAATTTATTTTCACTTTCAAAAAAGACTCTAGCACAATCATCGTCATTGAATGCAAGCGTAGTATAAAAAGCCACGAAAGCGAAAATCGCAATAAGCCTAAGGATTTTGCGGTAGATGGAGCTTTGTATTATGCAAAGTTCCTTAAAGAGCGATATAATGTTATTGCCATTGGTGTAAGCGGAAGCAAAAAAGACGAAAGTAAAGTTTCCACTTTTTATTGGCAAAAAGGACATGATGAATTTAAGGAACTCACCAAATTAAATATCCTACTTGAACCGATTAATTATCTGCAATATTTGAAAGGCGAAAAAATATCGCGCCAGTATTCGATAGAAGAAATTCGGCAGACGGCAATAAACATGAGCAACAATTTAAGAGTTGCTAAGGTGACGGCCAATGATAAGCCAATTTTTATTGCAGGTATTCTAATAGCTCTTCAAAACGAAGATTTTGAAAATCTCTATCCGCAGGCCACTACATTAAAAGGATTAATGTGGAATATCACAACAGCTATCGAAGATGTTTTAGGAGAAGCAGAAGTAAAGCAAGATCGTATAGATAATATTTTGAATACATTTAAGAATGTTGCGAGTCTTCATCACTTCAAGACTACGCCGATGAATGAGGATTTTTCATTACGCTGGTACATTCAAGAATTGGATATGAAAATCAAGCCAATGATGAATAATTCAGATTCGTCAATTGATGCCCTCGGAGAATTTTACCACGAATTTATCAAATTCTCTAATGGCGATGATGGTAAGGCTCTTGGAATTATTTTGACTCCGCAACATTTAACGGAATTTATGTGCGATGTGAGCGGATTGAACAAGAAAAGTAAAGTTGTAGATATTTGTGCAGGTTCTGGAGGTTTCCTTGTAACGGCAATGAGCAAAATGTTCAAGAAGGCTAATCCGAGAGAAATCCAGAAAATCCGAGAGGAAGGACTTTATGGTGTTGAAGCGGATCCGCACATCTATACATTGTGCATAGCGAATATGATTGTCAGGCGTGATGGAAAAAGCAACATTCACTACGGAAGCTGTTTTGATACCAAAATTGCGAATGAATTAAGAAAAAAGAATATTGATGTCGGACTTATCAATCCGCCTTATTCGCAGGATGATTACAATGAACTTGAGTTTGTTGAACAGTTACTTTCGATATTGACAACTCGCGGCATTGCTGTTGCGGTTGTTCCGATTAACTGTGCTTTAGGAACTACTTGCAAAGAGGTTCGCGAACGGTTATTCAAGAAACATACGCTTGAAGCTGTTTTTAGTATGCCAACAGAAATTTTTAACCCTGCAGCATCCGCGCCGCCATGTGTAATGGTTTGGACAGCAAATGTTCCCCATCCTGAAGATAAAAAGACTTTCTTTGGCTATTTCCGTGACGATGGCTTCGTAAAACGAAAGAAGTTGGGACGCATTGACGCTTATGGCAAATGGGAAGAAATCAAGAAGAAATGGATGAATATTTATCAGAATAAGATTGAAGAACCGGGTTATTCTGTTTTGCATACTGTGACGCATACGGATGAATGGTGCGCAGAAGCTTACATGGAAACAGATTATAGCACACTTTGTGATGAGGATTTTGAAAAGAAAATCAAGGAGTATGTGGCTTTCAAGTTTTTAAATGGTGCAGAGTGATATGAATCGGTTAGATGAAATTTTTTATATTCGCTATGGTTCTCAGTTAGATTTAAACAAATGTGAAATTTGTGGAGTTGGAGAAGGATATAATTTCGTAAACAGAAGTAATGCAAACTGTGGCGTTTCCTCTCGGATATTAAGGGTAGAAAAGAAGGAACCTTTTAAAGCCGGAAGCATTACGGTTGCTATGGGAGGAAGCGTTCTTTCGTCATTTGTCCAGCAAGAAGATTTTTATACCGGACAAAATGTTAAGGTTCTTGTTCCGCTAAAAGAAATGTCTCTTTCTGAGAAACTTTTCTACTGTCAATGTATAGAAGCGAATCGTTTTCGTTTTTCAACTTTCGGCAGAGAGGCAAACTATACTTTTGACTCACTATTAGTTCCTTCAAGAGATGAAGTTCCCCCAAAAATAAAAAAAGCAAATACGGATTTATCATTCAATTCAAAGTCCCTTTCCGAAACTAAAATCAAATTAAATACAAGTAATTGGAAATGGTTCAGCTATGATGAAATTTTTGAAATCAAGAAAGGAAAGCGACTGACAAAAGCTGATATGCAAGATGGAAATATTCCTTATATCGGGGCGATTGATTCTAATAATGGAATTTCTGCTTATATTTCAAACGATGAACATTTACATCAGGGAAATACAATAACAGTTTCTTATAACGGTTCGATTGCTGAAGCTTTCTATCAAACGACAAAATTTTGGGCGACTGATGATGTTAATGTTTTATATCCAAAATTTACATTAAATCGCTATATCGCAATGTTCTTGATAACATTGATTCATCGTGAAAAGTACAGGTTTAACTATGGTCGTAAATGGGATAAGGAGTTGATGGAGGCTTCTTTGATCAAGCTTCCCGCAGTAAAAATTGCACCTAACGAATACGAGCCTGATTGGCAATTTATGGAAGACTATATTAAATCTCTACCATATTCGTCATGTCTTTAATTAAAAAAAAGATTCTATCTCGGAACAAATCAAATTTTGCTGAAAAATAGAAACGATGTGATTTATAAGGTGGTCTAAATTTTGGACCACCTTTTCTGTGTTAAAATCATTTTACTCGAATTCAAAAAAAATTTTGGGCCAAATGGGTCAAAAAAGCGTGTTAATATAACGGGTAGGGGATGTTCCTTACCGTTATAAGGACATGCTAATGGCAAATGAAAATAATACAACAACAAAACCGTATATCGTCAAAAACGCAGATGGCGTAGAATACTTGCTGCCGTATTATCCGGCGACTTTCCGTGCGTTGCTGGATGACAAGGATACGATTCGTGACCTGCTGAACAGTATTCTTGAACTTGACAATGACCACGAAATTGTCGACCTCAGCTACGCATTCGAAAAATATATCGACGTGTTTATGCCTGGCGATGAGCCCATGCGGCTTGATGTGTGGGTGGCGACGCGTGACAACCGCTTCATGAATATCGAGTTACAAAACCGCGAACATCCATTGTTGACGCCTTCGGCGTCCGCGGCTGCACTCGGTCATAAAATTATGCCAGCATAATTTTGCGACGCTCGTTTTGCACGCTCTTTTTGGACCGTATGCAACTTTACAACGCGTATCTAACGATACGTGGCTAGCATGACTACAATCGTTCGGAACAGTTCCTTGCGATGTCAGAAAAGGAAAAGGTGGCTCATTATTATGAGGTTCCTGAAACTGTTTCCATTTGGCTTTGCAGGTTCCCGATTTTGGAGCCGAGGGAGATTTATAAGGACAAGTGGATGCTTTATAGTAAGCACGATGTAAAGGCGGGGATGGCCTTGCCGCTGTTTCCGAAAAATAAATATATTATAGTTGATTTGGTTAAGTTCTTGAAGCTTCGCAAGGGCGTGAACTCCCGTGAAGATTTCTGGCTTAGGCTCATTTCAAGGGGCCCGCTTGAAGTCCCCGAATCGGAAGACCCGCTTCTTAAGAATGCTTTGGACCGCTTGCGGGTAAGCAATGCTGATCCGGAACTTTTGAAAAAAATGGAGCAATTCATGTTCGACGAAATGCATGCATACGATGCCGTTATTGCTGAGAATTTTCTCAAGGGTAAGACTGAAGGCAAGTCGGAAGGCAAAACTGAAGGCCATGCTGATGCTATAAGCGTTATGCAGGCAATGGGCTTGCCCCCAGAGAAAATTGCTGAGGCGAAGGCTCGGCTTGAAGCTTTGAAATCGAAGTAGTCGTTGCAATTTAAGAAACAGGTAAAAGTCAAGGCTCACATAAAAGTGAGTCTTTTTTTTACAAGAATTGTAACCCCTTGTTTTAGGCGTTTCTTCCTACTGTCTACTTCCTACTTCCTACTGGAATTTTTCTAAATTTTGAGCGTTAAAACTACAAAGGAACCCTTATGGAAAATATTACCCAGATTTGGAAAAAGATTCAGTCCCCCGAATTCAACCCGGCTACCGATATGAACCTGGTTGAAACTGTGAAGCAGGTCGCTTTGACCTCTCAGGAACCGGCAAAGGTCAGCTTTGGTACTTCTGGCTGGCGCGGCGAAATCGGTTCTGAATTCACGCTTCGCAACTTGCAGGTGGTGGGTGCTGCTATTGTGCGTTTGTACAAGGAAGCAACTCCTGAACTTTTCGAAGCTTTGGGTGTCAAGGACTTTGCCGAACTCCAGAAGCGTGGTGTGGTTGTCGGCCACGATAACCGTTTGCTCGGTCACGAATTCTGCGAAGCTGTCGCAGACCAGTTTGCTAAGGCTGGCGTGAAGGTTTACTACGGTGGTGAAATGCCGACTCCGGAATTCTCCGCTGCAATCGAAATGCTCGGCGCAGCTTGCTCCATCAACATGACTCCGAGCCACAACCCGAGCCACTACAACGGCATCAAGTTCAACCCGGCAGACGGTGGTCCTGCAGGTCCGGAAATCACGAACGTCATTACCAAGCTTTCTAACGAAATGATGGCTACCTGGAAGTTCGAACCGGTCTCCAAGGTTGATTGGGAAATCATCGATTCCCTCAAGATTTACAAGGAATTCCTCGTGAAGCAGGGCACGATCAAGTTCGACCGCATCAAGGAATTCATCAAGAAGGGCCGCCTCACTCTCGTGTGCGACCATGTTCATGGTTCTACTCGCCGTCGTCCGGCTGCTCTCCTCGACAATCCGGAATGCCTCATCACGCTCCGCAACGAAGACGATTCTTTGTTCGGCGGTATCGCTCCGGAACCGTCCAGCAAGAACCTCGAAAAGGTTCGCAAGGTCCTCGACGAAAGCAAGTCCTGGTTCCGTCTTGGTGCAATCTTTGACCCGGATGGCGACCGTATCCGTTTCTACGATGGCACTCGCGAAATCGACATGAACCAGTTCGGTGCAATCGCTTTCCACTACATGGCTACCTGGCGCAAGGAACAGGGCTGCGTAGCAAAGTCCGTTGCAACTTCAAACTTCGTGAACATCATCGCTGAAAAGCTCGGCGTGCCTGTGATGGAAACTCCGGTGGGCTTCAAGAACTTCCGCCCGTGGCTCAGCCGCAACGCCAAGCAGAAGGCTCTCGTTGCATTCGAAGAATCTGACGGTATTTCTGGCCTCAACAACACGCTCGAAAAGGACGCTCAGTTCGGCCTCCTCATCGCTCTCGAAATTCTTGCAACGACAGGCAAGAACCTCGGCGAATACCTCGATGCTCTCTACGAAGAATACGGCCGCTTCTACCCGACCCGCTCTGGTTTCGAAGTGGACAAGTCCCTCGTTGGTGAACCACTCAAGGCTAAGGTCAACGCCATTGCCGATATCGCTCAGCCGGGTGCAAAGGTCATGGTTGGCAACAACGAAAAGACCGTGAAGCAGCTCCTCACGCTCGACGGCGTGAAGGTCATTTTCGATGACGATTCTTGGATGCTCGTCCGTCCGTCCGGTACGGAACCGAAGGTGCGCATTTACACCGAATGCCGCAACCCGGATGAAAAGGATCCGATGTTCGAAGCAGCAAAGGCTTTGTTCTTCAAGAATTAAGATAAATTAACGAATTGGATTAGGGAAATGAAAAAAATTCTAGCGGTAATCTTCCTCGCTTGCGCATTTGTGTTCGCGCAGGAAGGCTCCATCAAGCCGGGGTTTCAGGCTTTTTCTGGTGCTTTGATCAAGCTCAAAAAGGCTGAACATGGCTTCCACAAGTTTAGGCTCAGAGTCGATGTTGCTCCTTGGGCCTTCCTTGCCGAAGGCGAAGTTCAGGCTCCTGGTGGAGATTCCGATGTCCTTATCACGGCTCTTTTCGATAGAGCGCTTTACGCTGTGCTCGCTTACATTCCGGACAAGATTGCTGCCGGTTCCGATGGCGAAGAGTACAACGTGGGCTTCTTCGACATGATGCTTTATTATGATGAGGAACCGACTAGAATTCGTAACTTGTCGTTCAAGCTTTTGCCGCCTGCAAACGATAGCTGGGCTCAGAGCATTTTGGATGATGCTTTGCAGTCGGGCTCGCTCTTGGGCAAAATCTGGAGCGGTAGGTATGAACGTGAAATTACCAGAGCATCTGCTGTTCCTATAGATAAGACAAAACTTATCGATATGCAGCAGAAGCGTAAAGAGGCGAAAGCCGCTGAAGCGGAACGCAAGGCTCGTGAAGCGTCTGAACGTAGAGCTAGTATGCAGAACGATAAGGTGAAGGTCAAATCCAAGAAGCACGATGGCTCGATGGATTGCAATAGCCGAAAGCTCACCGCAAAGCAGAGACGCCTCTGCAAGATGAATAGTAAGTAGAGTTAGAAGTTTTGAGTTACTAGTTACTAGAATGTTTGAATCAAGATTCTCTAGTAACTACTAACTATTAACTAGTAACTATTTTTCTAAATTTTATCAAAAACCACCTAGAGGTAAATTATGTCCGGTCACTCCAAATGGGCCACCACCAAACGCAAGAAAGCCAAGACTGACGTCGCTCGCGCCAAGGCTTGGAACAAGCTTATTAAGGAAATCTCCATCGCTGCTAAGCTCGGCGGTGGTAACCCCGACGCAAACCCGCGCCTCCGTGCTGCAATCCTCAAGTCCAAGAGCCAGAGCTTGCCGACCAAGAATATCGAAAGTGCAATCGCCAAGGGTACGGGTGCTAACTCTGGTACCGAAATGACGGAACCGTTGTACGAAGGACGCGGCCCGGCTGGCATTGCCATCATGGTGCAGTGCATGACCGACAACAAAGTCCGTACGGTTGCTGAAATCCGTAACATCTTCAACAAGAATAACGGCTCCATGGGCGAATCCGGTTCCGTTTCTTGGGCATTCACTTACAAGGGCGTGATTGTCGTTGACGCTGAAAAGTATCCGGAAGATCAGGTGATGGACCTCGTTCTCGAAGCAGGTGCAGAAGACATGAGTACGGAAGACGGCGTTCATGAAATCTCCACTTCTCCGGAAGCTTTCGACGCCGTTTCCAAGGCTCTCGAAGCTGCCAACATCGAAATGATGAGTGCAGAACTCAGCTACGTTCCGAATGACCCGGTCAAGCTCGGCCACGACGACGCTGTGAAGCTCCTCAAGCTCATCGACAAGTTCGAAGATCACGACGACGTTCAGGAAGTCTACCACAACGCCGAAATCGACGAAGCCGACATGGACGCTGAGTAAGTGATTAGTGGTTGGTGGTTAGTGGTTAGGTGAAGAATCGCGGCGGAGCCGCCCTGTTAAGGACGCACGAAGTGCGTGATACTCATCCTAAAACCTATAACCTGTAACCTAAAACCTTTTAAAGCCGATTGCCTAAAGAGCAGTCGGTTTTTTTGTTATTGACTTAACGTCAACGAAAAATTTGAAAGGGGCTTTTTTGAAGCTCGGAATCCAATCCTCAATTTTCTATAGCGCAATCTGCTAATCCTGATTCATCTGCTGATGCGAATGGGGAAGGTTTTGGCGATGAATCTTCGAGTTCCACTGCCGTGCCTGAATCAAGTTCCTCCGATAGCGCGATGCAAAGTTCCTCGTCCGATGCTCCTGCGTTGAGTTCGTCCGCTGTCGAAAGTTCGTCTAGTGCCCCAATTTATGCCTTGGCTCGTGACTCTTCTGTGACTTGTGAAGAAATTCAGAACTTGGTTCCAAATCCACGATTTTCTTATTCCGCATGTGATGATTACCAAAAGAGATTGAGTTCTGATATGAACATTTCGGAAAAAATTTTGACGGAATGGGAAGAAAAACTTCAGTCGTGTGAAGCCATTCCCGAAATGTCTCCGGCGGTTTATGGAATTGAGCCTACCGTAAGTTATCCAACGGTGATTATGAAAACATCGTATAAATGTTCCAATGACAGTACCTACGAAAATTGTGTTTTGGATGATAATTTAATCTATACGAGTCGTCAAGAATATAACGAGGCTCATGGTATAAGTTCTAGTTCTTCTCCAGAAAGTTCAAGCTCCGCTACAGATTTGGTAAAATCTTGTGCGCAAGGAGACTTTGCCTTGTTTGTTGATATCCTTGCTGAAGTACAAACGGCTTTGTATGAAAAATTTTCCAAGCAACTCGAAGAGAATTCTTCATTGAACGAAAAAGGCAAGGAATATTTAGAAGGTCTTTTGAATCATGAAAAGAAAGCATTCAAAGCAAAACTCGCTCCTTACTTGTATAGCGATTATGGTGATTATTATGGTTGGGAAATGAGCCGCAAAACTGATCTTTGGTTCAATGGCTATATCGCAAAGACCAAAACTTGCGAAGATGGTACGCGCGTAATAACGGATCGTTACAAGGAAAAATACGACGCCATTCTTGCTGAATGCATCGAAATTATTGAGAATAAAGTCAATGGCGTTAGTGCCGATTAGATTGTCGTTTTTTTATTGACGGAATGTCAACGTTTTTTGACTGTTTTGAATGACTTTTGAAAAATCGATTTTGATAAATTATATGTTGAAGAAAAAAGGAGAATCTTATGAATATTCGAAAATTTTGGCGCTTGAGTTGCTTGACTGTTGCATCATTTTTTTGGGCGAGCTCGGAATCCAATCCTCAATTTTCTATAGCGCAATCTGCTAATCCTGATTCATCTGCTGATGCGAATGGGGAAGGTTTTGGCGATGAATCTTCGAGTTCTGCCGTAGCGCCTGAATCGAGTTCTGCGGCAGAAATTGAATCAAGTTCCACCGATGCTCCGATACCTCCTAGTTCCTCGTCTACAGTGTCTGAGGTGAGCTCATCTAGTGAAACGCCTTCTTTGGGTAGTTCTAGTTCTTCAATTGCTGGAAGTTCCTCTAGTGCTGCGAGTTATATCTTGGCTAGAGATCCTTCTGTGACTTGCTATGCTAATTCTTATATGGGAACGACGGCTTGCAGTAGTACAAAAGATATTTCTTGTGAAGATTATAAAAAGTATTTGGGTTCGGATACAACGTTGTCTGAAAAAATTATCTCAAGATGGGAAAGTGCTCTCCAGTCTTGCGGTGCTGTTAAGGACTTGTTTCGGGAAGAACCGCTTTATGGCATCTCTTATGGGGGCTGCCCAATGCGTATGTTTGTGGACATGAAATGTTCTAATGACAGCTCTTATAGCGATGTTAAATTAGATGGGAAAAAATTCTATACGAGCCAAAAAGAATATGATGAGGCTCATGGCGTCGCGCCAGATGTTATTGTAAAAAATTGCCCGCAGGGAGATTTTGCCTTATTTACGGATGTCCTTGCTGATGTGCAGAAAAAATTGTATGAGATTGTTTCTGGATGGCTTATGGAAAATGTAGAAAGGGATCCTTTGGAACAAGATTATTTAGATAGTCTTTTGGATTACGATAATAAAACTCTAAAGGGGCGCGCTCCCTATATTGTAGGGGATGTGGATGAAGATGCTCGGTTGAGTCTGCTTTCTAATTATTGGTTTGATGGCTACATTGCAAAGACGAAAACCTGCGAAGATGGCACGCCTGTAATCACGGAACGTTACAAAGAAAAGTACAATGCGATTCTTGCAGAATGCCTTAAAATTATCGAGGCAAATTTAAAGCCTGTTAGCAAATAGGTATCCTAACCACTACAAGCCACAAACCACTGCGCCGGAGCGCTATCTTCCCAGCGTTTCTCTATAGGTGTGGACGGCGTCCTTGTAATTGCTGACGGCTTCTGCGATGCGGTCGGCTAAATCTTGTTGACCGACCTTGCTCATCATGTAGGCTTCATCTTCTTCGTTGCTGATAAAGCCAAGTTCAATGAGCACCGCGGGCATCATGGCGCCTACGAGAACCATAAATCCAGCACCGCCGACGCCTGTGTTCATTTTCCTGATTTTTCCGTCTTCAAAACTGTCGAGCAATTTTTCAGTAAATAAGTAACTAGTTTGTTTGTACTGTTCGAGCCTGGCTTCGAGCTTGAACCATTCCAGCGGTGAAAGTTCGTCCTTGGCATTCTTTTCGCCATAGAGTGTAGCGACCGCGTTTTCACGACGGGCTATGGCTTTGTCTTCTTCGTTTTCCGGGGCGCGCAATACGTAGAACTGGAATCCCTGGATTTGCTTTTTGCGTTCTTCGGTAGCGTCAATTGCGTTGCAGTGCAAACTGATGAATAGATCTCCATCCCATTGGTTTGCAAGTTTGGCGCGTTGGCTGAGCTCAATGAAAACATCCTTGTTGCGGGTGAGCTTGACGTTGAAGCCTTCATCGGCGAGGTTCTTTCTCAAGAGTTTTGCAACTGCAAGTACGATATCTTTTTCTTGTGCGCGTTTGCCCGATGCGCCTGGGTCCTTGCCTCCATGACCGGGATCGATCACGATGGTGCGGACTTCGCGTGTGCCTGCAATTTCTGCTTTGGGCGGCTTCGGTTTTACGACAACCGGCGCTGTCGGTTTTGGTTCTGCAACCTTGGGCGCTTCTGTTTTTGCAACCGGCTTTTCTACAAAGTTCTTTGATTCCGGAATGGGCTTGGCTGCTTTTGTATCAATCAAAGCAGTCCTGAAAGAAATTTTCTTTGCATCGTTTTCGGCAATCCAGATATGCCCGTTATCAAGTTTGGGAGCTTGCGAAAGTTCAATCGTACGGCCGTTGCGGTTCATGTACGGAATGCCAACGGCAAACTTGAGCGTATCCCTGGGGGAGACAATCGAAAAAGTTTTTTGCACCGGATACCAGCGAAACGATCCTTTGACTTCGCGAGCAATCGTCTCCACATCGACCCTTGCCGAAGCTGCAAGGGCTAAGCTACATGCTACTAGTAGCAAAGCAAAAATTAGCGATAGGCCTTGGCGGCGCGAGCCATTTCCATCTTGGCGTCGCGGACTAAGATGTCTTGTCGCTTGTCGTGTTGATCCTTGCCTCGGCATATTCCTACTTCGAGTTTTGCAATACGGTTCTTAAAGTACAGTTTCAATGGGATGATGGTACAACCTTTCAATTCCTTCGCCTTGCGCATCTTTTGGATTTCGTGCCTGTGGGCGAGGAGCTTGCGGCGGCGAGCCGGAAAATGGTTGAATCGGTTTGCGAAAAGATATTCGTCAATGTGGGCGCCGACAAGCCAAAGTTCATCTTTGTTCTCGTCGATATCAATCCATGCTTCGCCCAATGTGCATTTGCCATCGCGGATAGATTTGACTTCCGACCCGATGAGCATGATTCCTACTTCAAATGTTTCATCCACAAAGTAAAGGTGGTTTGCCTTTCTGTTCTGGATAACAGGCGTACTAGATTCTTTCTTTGCCATCTTTAGGAACAAAAGCCTCTTCTTCTAAGTCGAAAGGAAGCTTATTGATTTTTTCGATTAAATCCTTGCTGGGTTCGAAAACCGGACGTGTCTGGGCGGGGATATTGACCAACTCGCCAGTCTTAGGGTTCCGGGTGCGGCGTTCCTTGCGCTGTTTATTTTTGAAGCGACCGAATCCACGCAGCTCGATGTTGCTGCCTTCGATAACAGAATTAGAAATCGCGTTGATGAGTTCTTCCACGATGACTTTGGTCTTTACTTGCGTAAATCCAGTCTGGGAAGCGATTTCATCAACGAGTTCCTTCTTGGTTATGTTGGACTGAGTCGCCTTCATATTAATGAATTTATAATATTTTTTGCGAACAGTTAGCCTTTTTTGCTCCAACCGATGCTTTTTTTGTGCATATGGGGCACAGCTTCGTCCAAAGCCTGCTGGAGTTCCGCGCAACCTTCGCCTGTGACTGCCGAAGTGATGACCACTTTCTGGCGGTGCTTCTTGAATTCCTTGATGGCATTTTCGATGCCGAGGTCGCTCTTGTTGAGGGCGACAACGAAATTTTTTTCGGCAAGCTTCGGGTGGAATGCTTTGAGTTCATCCTTCAAGACCTTGAACTGCTCGTAAGCGTTTTCGGCAAAACCGTCAATCACAAAGAGCAGCGTGTGCGTACGCTCGATGTGTTTGAGGAACTGGTGGCCAAGGCCCTTACCTTCGGAAGCGCCTTCCAAGAGACCCGGAATGTCCGCAACTACAAAGCTGTGGCCGTTCACCTGAACAATGCCGAGCACCGGTTCAAGCGTGGTAAACGGATAGTCGCCAACCTTTGGACGGCCGCTAGAAATCTTGTTCACGAGGCTGGACTTGCCCGCGTTCGGGAATCCGACAAGGCCAACGTCTGCCATGAGCTTGAGTTCGAGGAAGAGTTCGCGGACTTCGCCCTTTTCGCCCGGTGTGCATTTGCGCGGGGCCTGCACCTTCGGCGTTGCGAAATGCTGGTTGCCCATGCCTCCCTTGCCGCCACGTGCGGCAATCCACTTCTGGCCCGGTTCAGTCAAGTCGGTGAGGATATGGCCCTGTTCGTCCTTGACGATCGTTCCGCGAGGAACACTGATGATTAAGTCATCAGCGGATGCGCCGGAGCAGCGCTTGGCGCCGCCGGGCTGGCCGTTCTTTGCCTTGTAAATTCGGGTATGGCCCATGTCGAGGAGCGTGGTGTATTGTTCGTTCACCTGCAAAATGACATGGCCGCCGCGACCGCCGTCACCGCCATCGGGGCCGCCGAGGGGCACGAACTTTTCACGATGGAAACTGCAGATGCCGTCGCCGCCTCTGCCAGAGCGTACTTCAATGGATTTTTCGTCTAAGAACATGTGCCAAATTTAGAAATTTTTGATGAAATTCATAGAGTACAAATTTCACCTCCAAAAACAAAAAGCGTCAAAACTCGTTAAATTGATGATTTTTTGACGAAAATGTTGGGCTTCTCAACAACGAAAAAAGTTACCGAGGTTTTCTCGGTAACTTTTGAAATTTTTGCTTGGAATCTACTTCCTACTGTCTACTTCTAACTTCCTGCTAAACAAGGCTCGTGGTTTCGTCCAATCCGAGAGCGATGTTCATGTTCTGGATGGCGGCACCGCTAGCGCCCTTGCCGAGGTTGTCGATAATCGTCGTCACCTGCATGATGTTTTCGTTGCCAAACACCTGGATGCGGGCGTTGTTCGTGTCGTTGCAGACCGTCGGGTCGAGGCGACCGTTGAACAGCGCCGGAGCGGCTTCGTAGGGCATGACCTTCACGAAGTTAGAGCTTTCGTAATGCTTGGCGAGGATTTCGGTCAAGTCTTGCGGGCCGACCTTCTTCGAGAGCATGTTCGGGAAGATGGCGACCGTCACGGCCATGCCCTTGTAGTAGGGGCCGAGCACCGGATTGAAGAACGGGGCGTTGTCAAGGCCGCAGACCTTCTTCATTTCGGGGAGGTGCTTGTGGGCGAGCGCGAGCGCGTAGGGGGCGGGAGCCATGATGGCCTTCGATTCGCCGGCCTTGTGGCTCAAGTTTTCTTCGGCTTCGTATTCGGCGATGAGCTTCTTGCCGCCGCCGGAATAACCGGTGATGCTGTAGGCGGCGAGGTTAGCGCTCTTCGGGAGGATTCCTGCTGCAACGAGCGGATACACACCAAGGATAAAGCCGGAGGCGTGGCAACCGGGGTTTGCAATGCGCTTGCTCTTGGAAATCGCTTCGCGTTGGGCGAGGCAGAGTTCCGGCATGCCGTATGTCCAAGCCGGGTTTACGCGGTGGGCTGTGGAGGCGTCGATGATGCGCGTGTTCGGATTTGTGCAGAGGGCGGCACTTTCGATGGAGGCTGCATCCGGCAGGCAAAGGAACGTCACGTCAGATTCATTGATCATCTTCTGTCGTTCGTTCACATCCTTGCGGAGTTCCGGATTGATCTTGAGGATTTCCAGATCGTTACGCTTGGCTAAGCGTTCGTAAATTTGCAGGCCGGTCGTTCCTGCTTCGCCATCTACAAAAATTTTGAACATTTTTAGGTATTAGGTTTTAGGTTGTAGGTTTTAGGTGTGCTTATCGGGGTTTTAGGGGCGGAGCCCCTAGGCGAAGGGGTGGCGAGCGACGGAGTTTTCGGAGTGCGAGCCAGGGGAAGGCTTTCCCCTTCCGCTGACAACTTCCTACCGTCTACTTCCTACTGCCTACTTCTTACTTATTCGCGCCGCAGCACTTCTTGTACTTCTTGCCAGAACCGCACGGGCACGGGTCGTTACGGCCGACAACCGGGCCTTCGTGGCGGACTGTTTCCTGCTTCACGGCACGGCCATCGTAGAAGAACCATGCACCGCCAACCTTGTGGAATTCGCCAAGTTCGTGGTGGTTACGAGTGATGTTACCCTGCTTGAAGCGAGCGATGAATTCGACCCAACCGATGTTCTTTTCTTCTTCGGTCTTGGTCTGCTTGATTTCGATGCCGAGCCATTCGGACTCACGGCTCCAGGCTTCTACGCTCGGTTCGTCAAAGTCGTCGCGCTGGGTGGCTTCGAGGGAGTCCTTGAGCCATGCGATTTCGTGCTTGGCGTAAGCCGTGTAGCGGGATCGCATCAAAGCTTCGGGAGATTGGGCGAGAGCGGTCTTCTTAATGATCGGTTCGCAGCATTCGCTATAAGGCTTGCCAGAACCGCAGGGACATAAATCGTTTGCCATAGTAAAAATCCTTATATAAAACTGGTGCAAAAATACAAAAAAATGGGGCGCGTGTGGAGTACCTCGTGCATTTTTTACAAGCCCGGATATATAAAAAAAAGACCCCGGCACGGAGACCGGGGGACGTCTAAAATAGTCGCGGGTTTGACAAATTGGATGTACTAAGTTCTAAACTCTAAGTTCTGCCAACTAATAATGCTACAGGCACTTCTTCAAGAGCCAGAATTCTTCCTTGCCTTCGCGGCCTGGAATGCTGTTTGTAGGCTTGATGCGTTCAACGATGTCGAACACGCCGTCCAAACGAGCCATGAGTTCACCTTCGCTCATGCAGTGCGGAGGGCCCTGCATGGTCTTGCCGTTCATGAGTGGGTACATGAGGCAGATGAACACGCCGTCGTCCTTCATCATCTTGTAGCAGACTTCGAAGAATTCATCGCGGCGGCCTGGGTGGATTGCCGAGAACGTGCCGTAGTCATAAATGATATCGAACAATTGACCGCCACGCTTGGCATCCTTCGGAGAAAGAGTGAACAAGTCGAGGTCGAGCGAACGCAAATTCTTGTGCTTGCGGCTCAAATGGTCCAATTCGTCAACAGCGGTCGGGGCAAAATCTACTGCCAAAACGTCGTGTCCACGCAAAGCCCAAGCTTCGGCATCATAGCCGAACCCGGCGCCTGGAATCAGCACAGAGCCCTCTGCAGGGCAGGAGGGGTGCTTAAAAAATTCAAGCAGGGCCGGAGTCGCCTTCTTGAAATTCCAGTAGTCCTTGCCTTCGGCATAAAGATTGTCCCAGAATTCCGGGAGGTTTTGCGTTAACATTTATTACCTTCCTTTTTGTACGCTAATTGTCCACATGCAGCAAGGATGTCCCTACCGCGTGGATTGCGGATCGTGATTTGAATTTCAGCAGCTCGCACGGCGGCGAGAAAGTCTTCCACCTCTTCGGGGGTGGGGGCGTGAAGTGTCGGGTCGTCTCCGTCGTTAAGCACAATGGCGTTCACCTTCACACGGCGCGGGGCGCAAATGCGGATAAGCTCCTTGGCGGCCTTGGGTGTGCAGGTGATGTTCTGGATGAGCACGAACTCGAACGTCACGTAGTTATCGGTGCGGCGGATGTAGTCATCGACCGCTTCCAAAAGTTTTTCGATGGGCCACGTCTTGTTCACCGGCATCACGGACGAACGGTATTCGTTGTTCGTGCTGTTGAGGCTTACGGCGAGGCAGCAGGGCGTATTGCGGTCCACGAGTTCCTTGATCTTCGGGACAACACCCGAAGTGCTCACGGTCATGCGCTTTGCGCCCATGTTGAAAAGTTTCTGATTGTGCAGGGTGCAGCAGACGCGGTGGACATTTTCGAGGTTGTTGAGCGGTTCGCCCATGCCCATGAAAATGATGTTTGTCACCTGGGCCGTGCCACCTTCTTCGTTCATGAAGCCGTTGTCTTTCAGGTACCAGTTGACATTGATAATTTCTTCGAGGATTTCGCCCGCTTCGAGGTTACGCGTGAACCCCATCTTGGCAGTACGGCAGAATGCGCAGTTCATGGCGCAGCCGACCTGAGTCGAAACGCAAACGGAATAGCGGCCGTTTGCCGGGATCATCACGGTCTCGATGTGGTGACCGTCTTCGGTCTGGAACAGCCATTTTACTGTTCCATCGACAGAAACAGAACGTTGGTCTTCTTTAAGACCGCAAAGCGTGAACTGTTTTGCCATTTTTTCGCGGAGGGCAGGGGGGACATTCCCCATGTCGTCGTAAGAACGCACCTGCTGGCAGAATAGCCATTTTTGAATTTGATCAGCGCGATAGGGCTTTTCGTCTACATCCCGAAGCCAAGCTTTGAGCTCGTCGGTTGTCAAAGTTTTTATATTGCGCGGCCATTCCATCGATATTAAAGATAGAAAATTTTAAGCTTTTTGTTAAGGGCTAGGGGATGTCTATTCCTTTGGCCTTGCGTATGTACTCGAGACTTGGATCTGTACTTTCGGCGGCTATTTGCGTTAATGAAGTGGTTTTTGCGGCTTGTTTTGGGCGTTGTTGCCTTACGAGATGCTGGTAAATGCGGTCCAGTTCTACCATGAGTGTACTGATATTTGTCTTGAGCGCAATCGAAAGCTGTGAGAGCGTATCGATAGACGGGACTCGCTTTCCACATTCCATCTGCGAAATGAATTGCCTAGAAATCCCTGATTCCATAGATAGCGACTGCTGGGTATGGCGTCGCGATTGTCTAAATGTAATCAGAAGGAGTCTTATTGCTTCGTGGAGTAGGAACGTCTCGTAATACATTGCATCAAATTTTATGAAAACTTTGAAAAAAATGGTGCATGCGATAGTTTGCAAAATGACGTAAATCTTTGATAGCTTTTGATTGATTTGCAAAAGCGTGTAATCGTAAAAAAATTTTAGTTCTGTCGTGTAAAGATTGGTGGCCAAAATCTTTTTACTATTGTGTACAAAAACATGTCGGTTCGTGATTGTTTTTATGGAATTAAAGAATATTTTTCGTGATGAAACAACGTTAAAATCAGCGCAAGGCGCAAAGGAATACGAATGATCGACGTAAAAGGAAAATGGTGCTTGGTGACGGGTGGTTGCCGAGGTGTTGGTCGCCTTATCGCTATCGAAATGGCAAAGCTCGGTGCAAACCTTATTTTGCAGGGGCGCGACAAGAACCATGCCGAAAAGGTGATTGCGGAACTTGCTCCGTATGGCGTCCAGGTCAAGGCTGTGGGTTGCAATCTCGAAAAAGAAACTGAAATCGATGCTGCTTTGGCTGAAATCGATTCTTTTGGCGTGCAAGTGGACCTCGTTTTCAATAATGCCGGTCTCATGAGTCATTATTTCTCGGATTACACGACGAATACAATGGATGATTTCCGCCAGGCGATGGCGGTGAACTTTTTTGCGCCGATTAAAATTGCTTACCACTTTTTGCCGAGAATGATTAAGCGTGGCTTTGGGCGTATGCAACTTACCACAAGTGGCATCGCCAACGAGCCGGAGCTTGCCGGTTATGCTTGCGCAAAGGCTGCTCTCACCAAGTTCGTAAAAGATTTTGCCTGCAAGCTGAACGGCACGGACGTGATGATGAACGTGATGGATCCGGGGTGGCTCCGTACGGATCTCGGTGGTCCGAACGCCCCGAATGCTCCTGAAACAGTCGTTCCGGGTGCTCTCGTAAGCGTGCTTTTGGACGATAAAAAGAGCGGTCGCTGGTTCAGCGCTCAAGATTTTACGGGAAAGACCGTCGCCGACGCCGTCGAAGCTGGAAAAAACGTTACTGCATAAAAACATTAGACTTGCGCTTCGTCACACATTCCTTTATTTTTGTTAAAAAAATATGTTTAAAAACTTGCAGATACATGGAATTTAAACTATTTTAAACATTAAAGGGGTGATATCGAATTTAGGGGAGCGATGTATCTATTCGTTATGGGGAGTAGATGGCGAAATAAAAGTTGTGTTGTCATCTATCCTCGTTGTAACGGAGGCGTGAGGCTATGTTGGTGCAGGATGAAATAAAATTTCTTGAGGGGACTCGGAATGAATTAGAACATTCCGAGATTCCGCTTGCAGTCTACCAATTTGTTGATGGGCATATTAGGACTATTCTTGTTTCTGAAGGTCTTGTTCGCTGGCAAGCTCCTGGTTGTAGTCGCGAAGACTTAATTAGATTCCTTGATACGGACATGTATAGAGATGTTCACCATGAGGATCTTGTTTTTGTTGCAACGAAGGCCAAAGAATTTGCCAAAAATAAAGATGGGCGTTACGATGTCCTTTATCGTCAAAAATTGTATGGTCAAGATGAATATCGAACAATTCATGCTGTAGGTTACCACCGCAATTTTGAGGATGGGACTAAATATGCTGTTATTGCATATGATGATGTGACTTCGGCTTTAGAATCTAATGGTGGAAGTCGTATAATTTTTGATAACAGCCTTATTGAATTTTTGAATACGGATAAGGTTGATCCTTTCGTTATCGTTGATGCAAAGACGCACGAAGTTTATATGGTCAGCTCCTCCGCGGAACGTATTTGGAATCCTGTAAGGGCCTTTGATTCTGGAATCAAATTCGAAGAGTATTTCTTTAGAGATAGCGAACAGAGTGAGATTAGTATTGATGATGTTCTTGAAAAAGGTGAGACCATTTTCCGAAACCCGCATTCGGGCAAGGAATTGATTTTAAGCGCATCGTTGATGCAATGGCATGGTAAAAATTCCATTCTATTGCGAATAAGTGAACATGCCGATCGCTATTTCGACCCTTTAACGGGCCTCCCCAATATGGAATATAGCCGCTTGTGCGGCGAAGATTTTGCAGCCGATATCAGGAAAAAGGGAGGGATCCCTTCGATTGTCTTTTTTGACATTGTCGGAATGAAGCTGTACAATAGCGCCAACGGTTTCGACATGGGTAACGAGTTCCTGATTAATTTTGCGGCGTGCCTAAAAAAGAATTTTCCGGATAATTTGATTTGGCGTTTTTCCAATGACCATTTTGCCGTCATTGCCGATATTCATGATATTGAAGAAAAACTGAATGAAATTCGCAAGTGTGTTAAAAGTTCCATTTCTAAAATTTCAATGGACCTTTATGTAGGCATTTCAAAGATTGATGAGTTTGATGCCATCCTTGACGCGAGCGAAAAAGCAAAATTGGCGTGTCACGAGCAAAAGAAAAATGGAGATACCTTTATTCGTTATTACGATGATGACTTACGCAAGGATCTCTTGCTCCAGAATTACATTGTCAATCACATTGATGAAGCCGTTACCAATGGCTATATCAAGGCTTATTATCAGCCGGTTGTGCGTACGATTACAGAAACATTTTGCGGCATGGAAGCGCTTGCCCGCTGGATTGACCCGCAGTATGGTTTCTTGAATCCGGCTGCTTTTATCGGAGCGCTAGAAGAATCCCGCCAAATCCATAAGCTTGACTGCTGTATTATTGAACTTGTTTGTAAAGAAATGCGGGAGGAACTTGACCAGGGGCATCCCATTGTTCCTGTTTCGTTTAATCTATCGCGCTTGGATTTTATTGGCTGTGATATTTTTGATGTTGTCGAAAGTATTCTTAAAAAGTACAGAATTGATCGCGAGTACATTCGTGTAGAAATTACAGAAAGTATCATGGCTTCGGATTCCTATGTCCGGAGCGAAGTTGAAAGATTCCGCTTGGTGGGTTACGAAGTATGGATGGATGACTTTGGAAGTGGCTATTCTTCGCTTAACACCCTCAAGGATTACAAGTTCGATGAACTTAAAATTGATATGGCGTTCCTTGCGAATTTCAATGACGCATCCCGTACGATTATTCGTTCAACTGTTCGCATGGCGAAAAATCTTGGGCTAAAGACTTTAGCTGAAGGTGTCGAAACCAAGGAACAGATGGAGTTTTTGAAGGGAATTGGTTGCGAAAAGGTTCAGGGATACTACTACGGAAAACCGCAACCTTTGCATGATACCATGAAACACATGGAATCCATTGGTGTGCCCATAGAAGACCGTGGTACGCGTCTTGTGTATTCTAAGCTTGGACGTATTGACTACTTGGTGGAAACGCCTAAAGCGATTATATCTTACGCCAATGGCGTGTTCAAGTTTCTGTTTACGAATAAATTGTTCGATGAACAGACAAAAAGTCTTGGTTTTACCGATATCGAAGATGTGGAAAGGTCCATCAACGATCCCGAAGATCTTGCTTATCGTACACTCCATGAGGCGGAAAAGTCCGCTTACAATGGCCCGCGTGAGATTACGTATGCCGTTCGTGGAACATATGTGTTTTTGAGCGGGTACTTGATTGCCGATATCAATGATAGTCACATTTACGACTTGACTTTGCGCAATACGCATGTGAGTGCTTTTGATAACTCACCTGGCGAATCGAAAGAAGGCTTTTCGACTGAGACAAAGACCGTTTTGCTTGCTGATGTCAATCCGCAAAATAGGGTGTTCCTTGAAAATGTCTTGAAAGACGATTATAATGTGTTGTTGGCCGAAGATGGCGAACAGGTGCTCAATATTTTACTGGAATACGGCAATCGCATTTCGCTTGTGTTGCTTGATGCCGATCTCCCCAAAATTGATGGATTTAAGATAATTCGGAAATTCAAAAGGCGTAGTCATGAACTCCAGATTCCATTTATCATCATGACTGATAATATGGAACTTGCGAAAGAAGGTATTCGCTTGGGCGCTTATCAGTTCATTCGCTTGCCTATTAAGGATAAAGGATTGCTTAAGGCGAAAATTGACAGCGCAATCAAGAATACTGAATTTCTCCATCAGATTGCCCTCAATTTCTTTGAATATATTCCGGGCGGCGTGATTGTTTTTAATGCTTCGAATGCTGAAATCCTTTATGTGAACGCCCGCGTGTTGGATATTTTCGAATGCGATAGTGTCGAAGAGTTCCGCGAATTTATCGGAGTACATTTTAGTAATACAATTCTCCCTGAAGATTATGAAAAAACGGATAGGGAACTCAAAAATCAGGTCCTAAGCGGTAGCACGGCGACAAAGCAGGTGACATACCGAGCCAGGACCGCTAAAGGAAAAATCAAGCGCATCTATCATGTAGGAAAAGTCTTTAAAGATACGCCGTATGGCAGCGTGTTCTCGGCATTTATTTCCGAAGACGACATGGCGATGAAGAGCTACTTTACGCGAAAGGAAACCTTTGACGCCTTTATGGCATCTGGCGAGGCTACGCATACAAAATCGTATGAGCCGGGTTATAAAGGATTTTTGTTCTGGAATTTGACGAAGAATTCTCCTGTGATTCGAATGGATGGTATTACTTACATTCCGGCGGAACTCACGGATAAATATACTTACGAGGCTCACTACCGCTTTTTGAGAACTTTGATGTTGAATGATTTTGCAAATATTCGAAAAACAGTAGATTACACTCGTGAAAAGTTGATTCTCGATTACTTTAATAAGAATATCGTGCCGCCGCTGGATGTGAGCTATGATATCGAGAATGTCTTTTTTACCATTCGATCGAGTTTTAGTATGATGATGGATCCTGATTCTGGCGATATCATCTTGAAACTTCAGAATGAAAATATTGAAACGAAAAAAAATAAATAGGTGATACAGTCTCAATTTCTGCAAAAAAAATCGTCCGTGTAAAACGGACGATTTTGCGTAAACGTCATTTCTTGTGATTGTTAAAGCTCAAGAAGTGCTTATAGCTTTATTGGACCGACGGCGCTGTAATATGTACCGGCCGCCTTGCAAGATTCCATGTGTTCGTCGAACAATTGCTTGCGTGACTTGTAGCGACTATTTTCACCTTTAAAGTTGTAATGATGCTCGGATTCAGAATAGTAAATTCCGTTTTTGCAATAATAGGTGTTGGTGTAATTTCCGGCATCTCTTGTTTCTGTTTTGGGAAATTCTTCCTCAGGGAGTAAGCTTCCTCCTATTAGATTATAGCATTCCCATACATATATTGAGGAACCTTGTTTCTCTGTTTTGTAATATTCTACGGCTCCAGAATCAGTTACTGTAACCCTTACATCGTATTTAGAGGAGCCGTCTTCGTAACTACTGGATGTTTTGTAGATCCATTCACTGTCTGTTTCTGCAAAATCACAATTGCCTGAAATAGCATTGGTTAGCCAACAGGATGTAAGGCTGAGGTTGGAAAATATGGCAAGAACTGCACCGATTTTAGCAGATCGCATACGTACTCCTGGTTGATTTTTTATAGAATATACATATATTTGTAATGATTTTGTAATATTGCGTTGCGGTTTTTACATTTTTTCTGCGATTTTTCTTCAATGTCAACTTTTGACATGCTACTTTTATTATATTGGTGCTCATGGTAGCACTAAATAAGTCTAAGAAAGAAATCGAGTATCTCTGTACGGAATGTGGAAATACGACCCCGAAGTGGGCTGGTAAGTGTCCGTTTTGTGGAGCGTGGAGCTCGCTAAAGGAACATGTCATTGAAAGAACTGCTGAGGTGGGGCGTGCTGGGCGCGGGCTTGGCGGCCCTGTGCATAAAGTGGTATTGCTCAAGGATGTCGCGACAGAAGATACGCGCCGCTTGAGTACCGCGAATTCGGAATTTGATCGTGTGCTTGGTGGCGGTTTTGCTCCGGGGAGTCTTGTGCTGATTGGTGGCGATCCGGGAATTGGAAAATCGACGCTTGTGCTTACGACGCTTGCAACGATGAACGCGGCTGGCGTTAAAGCGCTGTACGTGAGCGGCGAAGAAAGTGCCTGCCAAGTGAAACTGCGCAGTGAGCGCTTGAATGTTTCGGGGAGCGACATGATGCTCCTTTGCGAAACGAATCTCGAAAAGATTTTAGAGCAGGCACGTGAGGTGAAACCTCAGGTGCTCGTAATCGACTCCATCCAGACTGTTTATAAGAGCGACCTTGCAGGGACGCCCGGAAGCGCAACGCAGTTGCGCGAGTGCACTCTGGACTTGATGGTTTTTGCTAAAAACTCCGGTTGCATTACAATCTTGATTGGGCATGTGACGAAGGACGGGCAGATTGCCGGTCCTAGAATTTTGGAGCACATGGTCGATACCGTTGTGTACTTTGAAGGCGACCGGAATCATCAGTACAGGCTTTTGCGAACCATCAAAAATCGCTTTGGCGCGACAGATGAAATTGGCGTTTTCGAGATGACGAGTCACGGACTCAATCCGGTGCTCAATCCAAGCAAGGTGTTTTTGCAGGAAGGCGTGCCACCGACGCCTGGGAGTGCCGTTTGCTGTACGATGGAAGGCTCTCGGGCGTTATTGTTCGAGACGCAGGCGCTTGTGAACCAGACGAATTTTGCGGTGCCGCAGCGAGTGGCGGCGGGCATTGATCCGAAGCGTTTGACGATTATCCTCGCGCTTTTGGAAAAGTTTGGAGGCGTGACGATTGGGGCGTCGGATGTGTTTGCTAGTATTGCTGGAGGCATGAAGGTAAATGATGCTTCGTCGGATCTGGCGCTTGCTTTAGCTGTTGCTAGCAATCATTTGAATATCCCGATATCTAGGCAGACGATTGCGGTTGGCGAACTTGGACTGTCGGGCGAGGTGCGTGGTGTAAGTCTTTTGGACCAGCGATTAAAAGAAGCTCATCGCTTGGGGATGACCGAAGCGGTAGTGCCCGCTTGTTGCAAAATCGCGGAAAACATGGGCTCAATGAAAGTTGTTCGCGTGCATTCGCTTGCCGAGGCCATCACCTGGCTGATGGATAAAACAAATGCGTAAGACGAGAGTCGCGACCAAGAGCGGGCAAATTTATTCAAGCATAAGCCATTATTCTGCTGCGTAATCCTCGCGTAAGCGAGCTTAAACAAAAAAGGACGCTCAAGTGAGCGTCCCTAATTTCCGTTATTCAATTGGCCTTATTTTTCGCCCGGTCTCTTGAAACCGTAAGCGCGCGGGTCAAAGCCGGCCGGGAACTTGGTTCTTTCGTTGTAGAACACCTTCTTGGCGGTGAACTTTTCAATCTTTGCACCGGTCAAGTCTGCACCAGAGAAGTCCACGTCTTCCATCTTGGTGTCTGCGTCGATCTTGACACCTTCCATCTTAGCATTGAGGAAGGTTACCTTGATGAGCTTAGCACCAGAGAAGTTTGCACCGGAGAGCTGGGCATTGTTGAATGCAGAGCGTTCGATGGTGGAGTTTGCAAAGTTTGCCTTGGTGAGGTCGGCGTTGTCGAAGATGTCCTTGAAGACGTAGGCTCCATCGAACACGGCCTTCATGAGTTCAGCGTAGTTGAACACGTTCTTGCTCACGCTAGCATCGAAGAAGGAGGCCTTGTTGAGCTTGGTCTTGTCGAAGGTGCTCTTGGAAACATCGCCCTTGTCGAAGATAACTCCGTTCAAGTCGAGGTTCGTGAACGTCATGTTTTTGACCTTGGACTGGGCGAACTTAGCCTTCTGGAGCTGTGTTCTAGAGAGGTCCACGTCATTGAAGGTGGTCAAGGAAAGGTCAGCTTCCTGGAGGTTGACGTTGTTGAACGTTGCACCGTCGAAGTCAGCCTGAGAAAGACCTGCCTTGGCAAAGTTTACGTTGTTGAGCTTGACGTCGGAGAAGTTTGCAGCGATGAGATTGCAAGCCGTGAAGTCCGTCTTTTCCATGACAGTCTTGCGGAGGTCGCTGTTAGCCATCAAGGAACGAGAGAAGTTCGTGTTGGTGAGGTTTGCCTTGCTAAAGTCGGCACGGGTGAGGTCCATGTCCATAGCAGAAGCTTGGGTGAGGTCAGCCTTGCTGAAGTCGCATTCGTCAGAAACCTTCATGGCGTCGAGACGAGCGTTCTTGAGGTTGGCTTTCGGGAATTTGCTATCGAGAAGTGTTGCTCGATAGAGGTTTGCACCTTCGAGGTTTGCACCTTCGAAGCTTGCAGAACGAATGTCTGCACCGCTAATCGTTGCACCAGCGAGGTTTGCGCCTTCGAAGTTTGCCTTGCTAATCACAGCGTTGCGGAAAGAAACTTCGGGAAGGTTTGCGCCTTCGAAGTTAGGTGCGTTACCGGTAGCGCGCTGGAAGTCCGTGACGCCCTTGACTGCTCTAGCCTTCTGGAACTGGTAGTTGTCGATTTTCTTATCGCGGAAGGAGGTGTTCAGGTCCTTACCTCTGAAGTCTTGCGCAGACACGTTGAGCGCAAGAGCACCAAGGAGGCAGATACCAAATTTATAGACGTTCTTCATATTCATAGTCAAATTCCCTTTATGAAAAAGTAAATCAAATAACGGATAGCCCTAAAATAACTAAAAAAATTGCAAAACTAACAATGAAAAATAAAAAGTGACCAAATAAATACTAATTTTACGTTGAAATGACAACTTTTCGTTCAAATTCTTACAATGCGGTGATTTGCGGTGCAGGTCCGGCCGGTCTTATGGCTGCATGCCAGCTTGGAAAATTGACAGGCTGTGGCGGACGAATTCTTCTTTTGGATAAAAAAGAACCTTGGAAAGAGCCCATTTTTTGTGCCGAAGCCGTATCAACCCATCGTTTGAACGAATTGTGGCCGATTGACGAATCCTGGGTGCGCGGGAGTATTTCCGGTATTTATTTTACTTCGCCCAAGGGTTACAAGGCTGAATTTTACAGTAAAGATTGCGGCCGTTTGCTCGACCGTTCCAAATTCCATCACGCGATTGCCGATGCCTGTGTTGAAGCGGGTGTGGAATGCCGTTTTGACGCTCTTGTCAAAAGCATTTCGCGTAGCGAAGATGGCTGGAATTTGAATGTTCAGGTGGGCGAAGAATTATTTGAAATTTCGACCAAAACGGTTATTGATGCAACGGGGCCGGGGTGTCGCCTCACTCGTGGAATCCCGTGCTTAGAAGGGATTGAATCGGGCGATACGGACTTGGAACCGGGAATTTTTGCTGTCGCCGAGGGTATCGAACACAAGCGCGACCATATTGACTTGTTCTACGGGAGTGAATTCCCGGGCGGCTATGGCTGGATTTTCCCGCGTGATGGCAAGGAAGTGAATATTGGTTTTGTACTTGCGAAAGATGCTAAGCCCGATATGCCTTTGCGCGAAAAGCTCAAGCATTTTATTGATACCCATTATCCAGGAGCTAGCATCAAGGCTATTTATGGTGGCATGATTGCTTGCGGGCAGTCCGACAAGCCGCTTGCCAAGTGCGGACTCTTCAAGGCGGGGGATGCCGCCAGTTGCGTAAACCCGATGAGCCGTTCGGGTATTGTCGAAGCGCTTTTGAGCGGAAAGATTACCGCAGAAGCAGTTCATGAATGGCTGAATGCTACAGATGATGCTTCTCGCGCTCGTATTGAAACTTCTGTCCTTGACCGCTGGATGGCCTCTTTGGGCAAGTCCCATTTACAGATTGCAAAGGCGAAGCCAGGGCTTGCGAAAATCAAGGATGAGCAGTTCGATAAGGCGGCAAAACGCTTGTCGAAGCTCCCGCGTGAAAAGCAGACGTTGTTGCGCATCTTCTTTGCGGTGTTGTGGTCTTGTCCGTCGGTAATTTGGAAAATGCGTTCATTTTTGCACTAATATGAGTATGCCAGAAAGTATTGTTGATCGTCAAGAAAAGATTAGGGCCAAGTTTGCCTCGTTTAGCGACCCCGATGACAAGTGGAAGTTCCTCTTGGATTTGGCGCGTGAGCACAAGGGTATGGATGCTTCGCTCAAGGCCGAAAAGTTCATTATTCAGGGCTGCGCCTCGACAATGTATCTTGTGCCGAAGTTTGAAAACGGAAAGATCCATTTCGAAATGGATGTTGAAGGCGGTACGACGAACCCGCTGATTAGCCGTGGTCTCGGTGCGCTTGCCTTGCAGATTTTCAATGACATGACTCCGGCGGATATCCTTTCGGTGGATCCGACATTCTTTCAGCAGATTGGTTTGAATGTGGGGCTTTCGCCGACACGTTCGAACGGATTTGCAAGCTTGATGAAACAGATTTATTTATATGCACGCGTCTTTGACGCAATTTCAAAAAAGTAGGACTAATCTATGTTTAGTTTTTTGAATGGAAAGAGCCCGTTTGATGAGGCCGAAGAAAAACTGGAAGCCGGTGAAACTATTAATGGTCGTCCGAAACTTCCGCAAGCTCCGATTATGGGATGGCAAGACGGTGTATTCTTGCTCGTACTCGCTGGTTTAATCGTGGGCGGGTATTACTGGTACCAGTACACAAAGCAGAAAAGTGCTGAAGTATTTGCCTCATGCGATGCCATGTATGTCGCCGCAGAAACAAATGTTTTGAAGTATGCTGATGCCGAAGTCTGCTATAACGAAACGTGGGACTTGAGCTTCGTGAGCGATTCCATGGAAATCCTCCGCCAGAACCGCTTGGGCGCCATTGAAGATATGCGCAACCAGCAGAAGGATTTGTATGCCGATGCCATGGGCGCTATGGCGGCCCGCGATACGGTTGCTGCATATAATATAGTGAAGGATTACAAGGGACCGATGCTTTTGAGTCAAGGTGACCGCAAGGATTGGAACAAAATCATCACAAGCGAAGAAGTTAAGGCTTGTGTGGCTGCCGCTGCTGCTCGTGCCGATTCTATCGCAAGAGAAAAGGCTATTGCTGATTCCTTGGCTCAGGTCGCTGCTGAACTCCGTGCAAAAGCTGTTGCTGATTCGATTGCGAAGGCAAACAAGAAGCTTGCGAAGAAAAAGCGCAAAAAAAACAAATAGGTTGTAGGTTATAGGGGTTAGGGAAATTAGGTATTAAATTTGGCGGCGAAGCCGCGATTATAAATCCTAAGACCTAAAGCCTAATCCCTAGAAACCTTTTCAACTGTAATATCGCGTTCGGTTTCGGAAACGATTTGGATTTTAACGATGTGGGTAATGCCTGCGTCGTTTTCTTCTAGGCGTTCGGGCCATTCGATAAGGCTGATGCCGCTTTCGAGATAATCCGGATCCATGCCGACTTCGTAAAGGTCGGCGCCACCTTCGAGACGGTAAAGGTCGAAGTGGAAAATGGGCGGGTTGTTTGGGTATTCGTGGAGGATGGTGTAGGTCGGGGAGCAAACGGTGCCGTCGAAGCCGAGCCCTTTGCAGATGCCGCGGCTGATGACGGTCTTGCCTGCGCCAAGATTCCCGTACAAGGCGACCTTGTCGCCGACCTTGAGTTCCTTGGCAAATTCAAGCGCCCAGTTGTATGTATCTTGTTCGGATGTGAAAAGCATGATAGAGGTATGGGGTATGTATAGGTGTCAGGTTTTAGGTTGTAGGTTGTAGGGTTAGTATCACGCACTTCGTGCGTCTATATAAGGGCGGCGGAGCCGAGATTGTTTATCCTGTAACCTAATCCCTAATACCTAATTCCTAATTACAGCTTCTCCTTAAACTGCTCGTACGTGAATTTATGCAGCAGGTGGAACTTGCCGGTTTCGTCGAATTTGCCGATGCTCGGATGGCGCACGCCATTGAAGAATGTGGTCTTGACCATCGTGTAGTGGATCATGTCTTCGAAGATGATGCGGTCGCCGACCTTGAGCGGTTCATCGAAGGAGTAATCGCCGAGCTGGTCGCCGGCGAGGCAAGAATTTCCTGTGAGTTTGTATGTATGCGCTTTTTCGCGCGGAAGAGCTGCACCAATGATGTTTGGGCGGTACGGCATTTCAAGGCAGTCCGGCATGTGGGCGCTGACGGAAACGTTCAAGATGGCGATGTCCATTTCGTTGTGAACGATATCGCCAACGCTTGCGACAAGCTCGCCTGTTTGCCAGCCGATAGCTTCGCCTGGTTCCATGATGATTTGCAAGTGCGGGTAGCGCGCTGAAAATTCCTTGAGGATGCGGACTAAATCATCGCGGTGGTAGTCTTTGCGCGTGATGTGGTGGCCACCGCCAAAGTTTACCCACTTCATTTGCGGAAGGAATTTGCCGAAGTGTCGTTCGAATTCGGCGAGAACAATTTCGAGCGCGTCGGAATCTTGTTCGCAAAGTGCATGGAAGTGGAGCCCTTCGATACCGTCAAGGAGTTCGGGCTTGAATTCGATTTCGGTGACGCCGAGGCGGGAGTACTTGCCGCAGGGGTTGTAAATGTCGGTCTCGACTGAGGAGTATTCTGGGTTCACGCGAATGCCGGCACTCACGCCGTGGGCGAGCGTCTTGTCCTTGAAGCGTTGCCACTGCGAAAAGCTGTTGAACGTGATGTGGTCGGCGGCATCGAGAATTGCATCGATTTCATCGTCTTCGTAAACGGGTGCAAAGACGTGGACTTCCTTGTTCATCTCTTCGCGCGCGAGGCGGGCTTCGTTGAGGCTAGAGGCGGTGGCGCCGGCGAGGTATTCGCCAATGAGCGGGAACGAACGCCAGAAGCTGTAACCCTTGAGGGCGCAGATGATTTTGACGCCGGTCTTTTTCTGGATATCGTCAAGAATTTCCATATTACGGCGGAGACGTGTTTCGTCAAGTACGAAACAAGGACTTGGAACTTGAGAATAGTCGAGCATGGTAAGAAAGATAGAAATTATTGTCTTTTCGCTCAAATGCTTTTTTGTATTATTCAGATGGATTGAATTGGAGCTTTTTATGAATATCGCTTTGTGGATCTATTTGTTTTTGTACAATATCTATTTTGCATGTCGTGCGCTTGGGGTAATGCCTTCCTGTATAATTGCACCAATTCCGATTGAATTTAATCATTATGTCGTTGATTGTTTTCTGTTGCTTTCTGCAATTGTCATTTTTTCGTTGAGACCCTTTCGTGTATCGAAATTGCGTTACTTGGTTCTATTGCTGACGTCTTCATTTATTGCGTCTGGGGTAGCAATGCAACTAGAAGCCAAAGGGGCTTCTCTTACTGTTACGAGTCTTTTAGTTTTGCTTTCAATAATATTGATTCCGATTGCGATTTGTAAACGGAAAAATGTTTTGATTCAGAAATGTTGGATAATTATGCCGGTTTCTGTGATTGCTGCAATTTTGTTATGGATTGTTCATGTGTATATCCCCAAAATGATGGATTACTATTTCTATTTTTCATTGGAATTAGGGTGTGTGATTGGTTTTTGTTATTCTCTTGTACAAAATGCAACCTATATCATAAGAAAAGTTTTGAAAGAATGAAAATTGAATAGTCTAAAATTTTCTATGGTTATGTTTGAATAATCGGAGGTTCGCTTGCGTCGTTTATTGATAGGATTTGTAGCGTTAGCTGTTTTGATTGCGTTGTTGTGCGTCGCCACACTTTGCTTTGGCGCGGTGAACATTCCGTTTGCAAATGTGGTGCAGGCTTTGTTTAGCCCGGGGGCAGATGTTTCGTCGAACATCTTGTGGAACTTGAGAATCCCGCGAATGATTGCTGCGATTTTGGCGGGGGCATCGCTTGCGGTGTCGGGCTTGTCGCTGCAGACTGTGTTTCGGAATCCGCTGGCGGGGCCGTTTGTGCTTGGCATTAGCAGTGGGGCGAGTCTTGGCGTGGCGCTTGCGCTATTGGCGGGCATTGGTTTTGGAAGCGTGGGCGTGTTGGGTTCGGCGGCGCTTGGGGCTCTGCTTGTGACGCTTGTCGTGATGTTTGCGGCCACGCGTTTTGCGCAGACTGGTGTACTTTTGATTGTTGGGCTTTTGACGGGTTACTTTATCGATTCGATTGTGAGTGTATTGATTGCGGGGAACTCATCGGAATCGTTGCGCGTTTATGTGGCGTGGGGCATGGGGAGCTTTGGGCGCGTGACGCTTGGAGACGTTTGGATTTTTGTGTCTGCTGTTATTGTGGGCATGGTGCTGATTGGTATTTCGCTCCGCTATTTGAATGCGGCTTTGCTGGGAGACGATTTTGCACATGGTCTTGGGCTTAATGTGAAACGTTCCAAAATTTGTGTGTTGCTCGGAGCGAGTCTTTTGGCGGGGGCAACGACAGCGTTTTGCGGGCCTGTCGCGTTCATCGGGATTGCGGTACCGCATTTGGCATATTTGCTTTTTAAGACGACGAATCATCGTGTGCTTTTGCCCGGGGCTGCTTTGTGCGGAGTTTCTCTTGCCCTTTTGGCGGGGCTTTTCCCGGCTTCTGTGCCGCTGAATGCTGTGCTTTCGCTGGTGGGCGTTCCTGTGATTATGTGGGTGCTTGTGCGCGGTTCCGGCGCGCGTTTTTAGGGGGCTTTTATGACGAATGCTGAATCGCAGAATGTTTTGCTGGAATGCCGCGATTTGCTGGTAGGCTATAGCTCCGCTCTTGAAACGATGAAAACCCCTTTTGATTTTGCGCTTACGTCTGGAACGGTTGTGGCCTTGATGGGCGAGAACGGGTGCGGCAAAAGTTCGCTGTTGAAAACGTTTGCGGGCTTGCTTTCGCCGGTGGCGGGCGAGGTTTCGCTTGAAGGGAAAACGCTTGTAAACTGGGCTCCGCGTGAACGTGCTCAGGCTATTTCGCTAGTGCGGATGTCCAGTGCTGTGCCGCCTCGCATGAGTGTAAGTGAATTTGTTCGTTTAGGTCGTTCTCCGTATTCTGGAATTTTTGACAGCCGTACGGATGAAGATAAAAGAATTGTTGAAGAATCAATGGCGCTTTTGGATGTGGCCAGTTTCGCAAATCGTCCGATTGCAGAACTGAGCGATGGCGAACGTAGCCGCGTGTTCTTGGCGGAAGCGGTGGCACAGCAGGTGAAGGTCTTGTTGCTCGATGAACCGAATGCATTCTTGGATATCCCGCGTAGCCATGCGCTATTTAGGTTGCTCAAGAAAATTGCAACGGAAAGAAAAATGGGCATCATTGTTTCAACGCATTCCGTGGAATATGCGGAGCGTTATTGCGATAGGATTATGGTGGTGAGTGGAGGTGCCGTGCGTGTGGCGCCTGCGGGTGATGCTCGTAAAAATGGATTGCTTGATTGGACGGAAACTTTTTAGTTGTTTATATTTAAAATGTTTTAACTAAGGAGGATGAAGATAATGAAAAAATTGCGTTTTTATCGTACGTTGCTGGGAGCTTGTTTGACGTGCTGCATGGCATGGTTGGTGGCGTGTTCTGAATCGTCATTATTACCGGAAGCGCCTGTGGATTGGGGGGACAAACACTTTTTGTGGAAAGTGTCTGATGAAAATTCTTCGGTGTGGTTGCTGGGGAGCATCCATGTGGCCAATGCTTCTTTTTATCCTCTTCCGACAGTGATTGATTCTGCTTTTACTGCGGCGAATGAACTTGCTGTTGAAATAAATACGAGTGATGCATATACCTCAAGTGAACTTCAGTGGCTGATCAATCGGCGAGGAATGCTTATCGAGGGAACTTTGTGGGATGTATTGCCGACAACATTGTGGTATTCGTTAGATAGTCTTTGCACGGCATGGAATTTGCCTGTGAGTACGTTTGAATCGATGCGACCTTGGTTGGTGGCTTCGACGATTAGCACTTATGCGTATATGCGCGCTGGGTTGAAAACGGAATATGGAATTGATAATGTGTTGATGGGGGAAGCCACAAAGATTGGTAAACCTATCATCAGTTTGGAAACTGCCGAAGAGCAAGTTGAGGCGCTTGCGGGTTCGTCGGAATCGGATTCGGCTGGCATTTGCATGTTAAAGTCTGTTTTCCGCGAACTTCCTGGAGTTAAACCAATGATGAGCAATCTGATTAAAGCTTGGAAAACGGGCGATGATGAACTGTTAAATCGCTTGCTGGCTGAAGATCACGTGGAAGATTATACTCCGAGTGAAGTTTTGCTTATGGAAGAGTTTGAACAACGTCTTTTGGTAAATCGCAATATAAAAATGGCGGATTCTGTTGCCAGTTTTTTGCGCGACGATAGAAACGTTTTTGTCGTAGTGGGTGTTGCCCATTTGGCTTTTGAAGCGTATAATGTAATTGAAAATCTCAGAAATCGGGGCTTTATAGTTGAACGCTATTAATACTCTTTTGCAAAGGAATTTTGTAGAATTATTCTATGAATAAACGTTATAATTTTTCTATTTTATTTTATTTGTGCTTTGCGATTTTTTTAGTCGCTTGTTCGGGTTCTTCTAAAAAAAGTGAGACTCTTCCAGAAAGCAAACATTTCTTTTGGAAAGTGTCCGATGAAAATTCTTCAGTGTGGGTGCTGGGGAGTATTCATTTGGCAGATTCGACGCTTTATCCGCTTGCATCTGTGATTGATTCTGCTTTTGCTCATTCGGATGAACTTGCTGTAGAACTCAACATGAACGATGAAGAAGTCGTGAAAGAAGTAGGGGAGCAATCGGCAGCGCAAGGATTGTTGACAGAGGGAACGCTTCGCGATTTGTTGCCGCAGGACATGTGGAATACGGTAGATAGTCTTTGTACGGCTTGGAATGTTCCGATTGTAATGATTGAGAAAACTCGTCCGTGGCTTGCGGCGATGACGCTCAGCTCTTATGCGTTTATGCAGGCGGGGTTGAATCCAGAATATGGAATTGATTATGTGCTATTGGACCGTGCGGCGATGGATGGCAAGGCAATTGTCGGTTTGGAAACGGCAGAAGAACAGATTGGCGCTCTTGCGGATACAACGGAATCGGATTCGGCTGGAGTTTACTATTTAAAGACAACTTTGCATGAAATTGCAGAATTTGAATCTTTGGTTTCAAATCTGATGCAAGCTTGGAAAACGGGCGATGATGAAATGTTGCGCCGCTTGCTGGATGATGGCGAAAATGATGAAATGCCTTTGCATGAAAGCAAATTTAAAGATGAGTTTGAACAACGTATTTATGTGAACCGCAATGCGAAAATGGCTGATTCAATAGCTACTTTTTTGCGTGAAGACAGGAATGTTTTTGTCGTTGTGGGCGTGGCGCATTTAGCGCTTGAAAAAGATAATGTGATTGAAACGCTTCGCAAACGTGGCTTTAAGATTGAACGTCTTTAACGCTTAAGCCAAGGCGGGCGAGGCGGTTGTATAGCGCGGTGCGGTTCATGCGGAGCTGTTCAGCGGCAAGGCTTACAGAACCGTTGCAATTGCGGATGGTTGATTTTAAAAATTCGCGTTCTTCGTCGAGTTGCATGTTGCGGAAGTCGTCATAACTATTGGCGTTAAATGCTTTTATTGCGGCGGAATCTGCACTTGTAAAGTTAGTTGATGTTTTGTATGAGTCTTCATCGATTTGCAGGTCTTCGGGGGTTAAAATTCCAGGGTCTGTAAAGCAAAGCGCACGCTGGATGACGTTTTCGAGTTCGCGAATGTTTCCGGGCCAGTTATGCTCCTGGAGTTTTTTCAAAGCATCAGGCGAGAGTGTGTAAGGTTCGCCTGCTGGAGCATACTGACGGATAAAGTAATTTGCTAAATCCTCAATGTCTTCTTTGCGGTCGCGGAGTGGTGAAAGCTGCATCGGGATGACGTTTAGGCGGTAGTAAAGATCTTCGCGGAAACGCTTTTCGAAAATTTCTTCTTTGAGGTCGCGGTTGGTGGCCGCGATGATGCGTACGTTGATGTGCCGCGTCTTGTTGGCGCCAATGGGGCGGATTTCGTGATTCTGGATGACTCGCAAAAGTTTGACTTGGGCGTGGAGCGGCATGTCTCCGATTTCGTCTAAGAAAATAGCGCCGCCGTTGGCGTCTTCAAAAAGACCGATGCGCTCGTTTTGCGCTCCCGTAAAGGCTCCGCGTGTGTGCCCGAAAAGTTCGCTTTCGAAAAGTGCCTCGGGAATAGCGCTACAGTTGACGGTAACGAATTTGTCGTAAACGCAGGCGATGGCGCGTGCAATCAAGTCCTTGCCGACTCCTGATTCTCCTTGAATGAGCACGGGGCCGGTATGCAAAATGGCGCGCTCAACGTTCTTGCGTAAACGCTTTATGGCGTCGCTTTTGCCGACAAGGTGCGACATTCTTTCGCGAAAAACACGTTTGGCGTTGTAGATTTCCTTGAGGCGCGAAATCTTGCTCATCAAGTGAAGTCGGAGCGCTTCGGTTGAGAGAATGGTATCGTAGAGCTTGCTTGAAACGGTTGCGTGGCGTTCGGGGGCCTCGGCGTAAGCGAGAATCATGGAGTCTGGATTGTGCTCGCGGAGGCTTGATAGCAATTCTACGTTTTTTGCGGTAAAAGAATCTAAATCCCAGATGACAATGGCTGCAAGCGGTTTTTGCAGAGATTCTGCGATTTCGCTTGCTTCGTCGCTTGTGGGTGTATGCACATCGACTTTGTTATCCACAGAAGAAAGAACGTCCAAGATGAACGAGGACGTTGCAGTCTCTTTTGTGAAAAAATCGATGGAGGGCATGATTTTTAGGGGTTAGGTATTAGGTGTTAGGTTTTAGGTGAAAAGTCGCGGCATCACCGCCTTATATAAAGACGCACGAAGTGCGTGATAATTTTCCTAATCCCTAAAACCTGTTACCTGTAACCTATTTTCCTAGTTCCTTGCTGCGGTTCGTGCCGGCGACGACAGCCTTGATGAGCGTGCTGCGGAATGCGCCTTCTTCGAGGGCGTCGATACCTGCGATGGTCGTGCCTGCCGGAGAGCAAACCATGGCGCAGAGGTCGCTTGGGCTCTTGCCGGACTGTTTCACGAGTTCAACGCTGCCTTCGATGGTGCCGAGGGCGAGCTTGAGGGCGACATCGCGGGTGAGGCCTGCTTTAACGCCGCCGCGGGTAAGTCCTTCGATAAATTCGAAGACGTAAGCGGGGGCGCTGCCGGAAAGTCCGGTGACGGCATCGATGAGAGATTCTGCAACGCGGCAGGTCACGCCAATGTTACCGAAAATTTCTTCTGCAATTTTGAGCGTTTCTTCGGAGACGCCGTCTGTAGCAAGACCGACAGAGCCCTTGCCGACGGTGAGCGGCAAGTTCGGCATCACGCGGAGCACCTGGTTCTTTTCGCCAAGGACTTCGAGGAGGCTCTTGCGGACAACGCCAGCCATGATGCTGATGAACGTCTTTTCGCTCTTGAGCGTTGCTGCGGCAGCCTTCCATTCGGCGGCGACGAGCTTGAAAATCTGCGGCTTCACGCAAAGGAACGTGACGTTAGCCTTTTCGATACCTTCGGCAAAGCTAGAAACGCGGACGCAACCGAGAGCGCTTACGGCTTCGGCAGCCTTGTCGCTCGGGTCAAAGAAGAAAATGTTCTTGGCATCGGTGCCTGCGTTCAAAAGACCGCGGAGAATGGCTCCGCCCATGTTGCCAGTACCGGCAAAGAAAATCGTTGAGTTCATTTTAGTGTCCTTTTTAGGCTTTATGGATTGCTTCGACCCTTTGCAGGGGTCTCGCAATGACGTAAGTTGTGAGCGTTTTCGCAATGAGGATAGTTGCGATTGCGCTATTATAAAATTTCAATAGTAAACGTAAAAATTTTTTGCTGGTAAAAAGGGAGATGCCCGCTCGGAGGCGGGCATGACAGGCTTAAAAAGAACAGCACGTGCGGAGGCGGTGGTGACAAGCGTAAAAAAGCGGAACGCCTTGTGAGCGTTCCGCCAAATTTTCGTTAGACTTTCGGTTTGGATAGAACAGCGAGGAGTTCGGCATTCGTCTTGAGCTTGCTCATGAGCTTAAGCAGGTTCTCCATGATGCCCGTTTCCGTCTCGTTCTGACTACCGCGTCTGAAGTTCCAGGCGGCATTCTGTTCAAGGAGCGTGAGCAAACGTTCTTCCTTGCGGGTGCCGGACTTGAACACGTCAATGGCAGGCCAAATGCGCTTTTCAGCGATGCGGCGGTCCAGCACGAGTTCCATGTTGCCGGTTCCCTTGAATTCTTCGAAGATCACTTCATCCATGCGGCTACCGGTTTCAATCAAAGCGGTACCGATGATGGTGAGGGAGCCGTTCTTCTGGACTTCTTCGCTGATGGAACCGTCTTCGTTTTTGACGGTGCGAATCTTGTCCTGAATCTTACGGGCGGCACCGAAGAACTTCTTTGGGAACTGCATGGCGTTAGCGTCCACACCACCGGAGAGAATCTTGCCGGAGTGCGGAATCACAACGTTGTTTGCGCGAGCGAAACGCGTGATGGAGTCGAGCAAAATCACGACATCCTTCTGGCTTTCGACGAGGCGCTTTGCCTTTTCCAAAACCATGTTCGCGACGCGAGTGTGGTGTTCAGGCGGTTCATCGAACGTGGACGCAACGACTTCGGCCTTGATTTCGATTCCCTTGTCGGCTGCCTTTTCCTTGATTTCCGTGATGATGTCACGCATTTCGGTGACTTCTTCCGGGCGTTCGTCGATGAGGAGCGTGATGAGGATAATTTCAGGGTGGTTCTTCGCGATGGCACGGGTTACGTTCTGCAAGAGAACGGTCTTACCGGTACGCGGAGGGGCGAGGATGATACTGCGCTGGCCTTTACCAATCGGGGAGAACAGGTCCATGATTCGGGTGCTGTATTCCGTTTCGTTCCATTCGAGGTGGATCTTTTCTTCCGGGTGAATTGGTGTTAAATATTCGAATGCCACGCGGCGGCGCATCTTGTCCGGTTCTTCGAAGTTCACGCGGTCAATGCGGCGCATGGAGAAGTATTTATCTTGTTCGCGAGGCGTGCGCACAAGGCCTTCAATCGTATCGCCAATCTTGAGGTTGAATTTACGGATAAGATTTTGGCTTACGTAAACGTCGTCGGTGCTGGTCTGGTAGTTCTGATCCGGCATGCGGAGGAATCCGTGGCCCTGCGGCGTGACTTCGAGAACACCTTCCGTATAAATGATATTGCCTTCGTTTTCGAGACTCTGCAAAATGTAGTTGAGGGACTGCTTACGCATTCTGCGGAAGTCTACTTCCTTTTGCACGGCGAGTTCCTGGAGCTCGCTCATGGAGAGCTTGCGGAACTTGAGCCAGTTTTCCTTGGCCTTTAAAATAGCTTCGGAACCCGGTGCCGGGAGC
This sequence comes from Fibrobacter succinogenes, assembly GCA_902776765.1. Lineage (GTDB taxonomy): Bacteria > Fibrobacterota > Fibrobacteria > Fibrobacterales > Fibrobacteraceae > Fibrobacter > Fibrobacter succinogenes_N. The sequence continues at coordinate 30,748 of CACYRP010000036.1, read as the reverse complement.
GTTGCAGAATCATCGACAAATTCTTCTTGCTGCTGGAAATTGCGGTTGCGGTTGTTCTTATTGAACTTGTTGTTCTTGTTGAACTTATTGAATTTGCCGTTCTGGTTGTTGAAGCGGCGGTCGTCCTGACCTTCGCCGTTCTGGGCCTGAGCTTCGCCTTGCTGAGGTTCATTCGGGTCTGCTTGGCCTTCGCCTTGCTGTGCAATTTCTGTGCTTTGCGAAACAGCTTCGCCGGCGTTTTCGTTTGTGTAGATAGCTTGTTCGCTCGGTTGTTCGTTCGAAGTTTCGTAAGATGGTGCGCTAGCGAAAATCGGTTCGGAAATAGCGTCTATGTTAGAAACTCCGTACTGTTCGGCAAGGCGCTTTTCGGCGGCTGCAATGCCATCGACCGGTTCTTTCTTTTCTTGGAAATCCTGTTCTACATCGGCCTGGTAATTTGTTTCGACTTCCTTGTGGACCTTTGTTTTGGAGCCCGGCTTTCTGCCACGACGCTTCGGCTGAGGCGTTTCTTCTGCATTTTCAGGAAGTTTGTCGGGGGTTCCCAGGTATTCGGGTACGGGGATTCCCGTGCTTTCGGGATAAACGAGATCCGTCAAAGAGGGTTGTTGAGTATTTTGTTCTAAATTTTGATTCTTAGGTGTTCTGGGCACGATTGCGTCCTATAATTAGATATTTCAAGAAAATGAAATAGACTATATAGTGAATGGATAATAAGGGCTTAATTGCCCCAAAAATTTTAAAGATGATTAAATATTATGTTCCGAAATAGCGGAACGGGTTAAAAGATACATAATAATTTGTGAAATGTCATAAAAAAAATTTTTTTGTGAAAAAAAATGCTTTTTGTCACAAATTTTTGTGCTTTTGTATGGCAATGAAAATCGATTCTGTCATTTTTTTGACATTCCGAGCCTTTTAAAATGTCTATATTTGGGGCGTGGAATCCTTAAATAGAGTATATATAGCACTCGGAAGCAATCTTCCAGACCGCTCGGCCCATTTGAAAGCCGGGAGGGACATGCTCCGCCGCGTGAGTGCGGGGGGATGGGTAGAAAGCCCGATTTACGAGACTCCACCTGTTGGACCGGCTGGCCAGGGACCTTATTTTAATCAGGTCGTGAGCTTTTGGTACGATGGTGACCCGACAAAATTGCTGTACTATTTAAAAGGATCCGAGCTTATTCTTGGGCGCAAGGACCGCGGACATTGGAATTCTAGGGAAGTGGACTTAGATTTGTTGTTCTTTGGTTGTGAAATTTGCATTGGTCGCCCGACTATCCCGCATCCGCAGGTTTATAACCGCCAGTTTGTGCTTGTGCCGCTCAACGACATTGCTCCGGACTGGGTGGATCCGAAGACGAATAAGGCTGTAAAGGACTTACTTTCGGAATTGCTTCAGCGAGAAGATAAAATTCCGTTCCGCGTCATAGAAGGGGAGGAACCCTGATGCTTGCAGACAAGAATATTCATTTTATGGCTATAGAAGGCGTGATAGGCGTTGGAAAAACTTCACTTGCACGTGCCATTTCTGAACGCTGGAACGCGATGTTTATTGAAGAGAATTTTGCCGATAATCCGTTCTTGCCTAAGTTCTACGAGAACCGTGCGGCATACGCCTTCCAGACGCAGTTATTCTTTTTGCTTGACCGTTTTAAACAGCTCCAGAATTCTGCATTGCAGAGCGACTTGTTCCACGATTTGCTCGTGAGTGATTACACGTTTGACAAGGACCGCATTTTTGCTTCGCAGAACCTCACCGAAAACGAACTTACAATGTATGACCAGGTGTCGAACGCCTTGAACCACGATATCCGCAAGCCGGATTATGTTGTTTATTTGCAGGCCAGCGTTCCGACGCTTTTAAAACGCATCAGGGGCCGTGGTCGCTCGATGGAAAAGACGATTGACGGTAACTACCTGAGCGATTTGCAGGACCGTTACGACCATCATTTTTGGCATTACACCGACGCTCCTGTGCTGATTATTAATACAGATAATATTGATTTTGCCCAAGTCAAACGACTTATTTTGTTCCAGAAGGTAACTAATCATGCAGATAATTAAGTCTATCGATTCCCTACGTCAAACGCTTGCTCCTCTTGCGAAAGAAGGGAAAAGAATCGGTCTCGTTCCAACGATGGGGGCTCTCCATGAAGGTCATGGCGCTCTTATCAAGGCTTCTGTGAGCGAGTGCGATGTGACTGTTGTAAGTGTGTTTTTGAACCCAATTCAGTTCGGTAAGAACGAGGATTTGGACAAGTATCCGAAGCGTTTGGAGGCCGACGCCAAACTTGCCGAATCGATTGGTGCGGACTTCGTGTTTGCTCCGTCTGTTCAGGAAATGTACCCTGATGGCGACCCGATGACGCTTGTTCGCGATGAACAGCTCGAAAGCATGTATTGCGGTGCTTACCGTCCGGGACATTTCCGCGGTGTGTTGACGGTCGTTTCCAAGTTGTTCTTGATTTCGGGTGCGAACGACGCGTTCTTTGGCGAAAAGGATTACCAGCAGGTGTTCCTCATCGAAAAGATGGTGAAGGACTTGAACTTTAACATCAAGATTCATCGCGTGAAGATTGTTCGCGAAGAAAGTGGCCTTGCCCGCTCTAGCCGTAACGAATATTTGACGGACGAAGAACGCGCTCAGGCACTTGGCATTTATAATGGCCTGAAGGCTGCTAAAGTTGCGTATGAAGCGGGCGAACGCAGCGTTTCGAAGATTCGCGATACCGTCGTGAAGTCGATTGTGGCTGCTCGTGGCGTTGTGCAGTATGTTGAAGTCGCAAGCCAGAAAACCTTGCAGAAGTGCAATGGCGCTTTGGGCGATGAAAAGGCTGTTATCTTGGCCGCTGCTTTCTTCGGCAAGACGCGACTCATTGACAACATGGAGCTTAATTAGAACTTTGGTTCGACAGGCTCACCAACCTTACAAGGTTCCTGAGCTTGCCGAAGGGCTCCAACTACTTTTCCGTAGCGGTAAAGATTCCGTCCCATTTTTCGCCTGCTCTTGCAGGCGGATTTTCTTTATAGGCGGTGCAGCGCTTGATGTAAACTAGACTCGGGCATGTTTTACTGCCTGGATCGCGTTCGGGAAGGTGAGGCTCGAAGTCTAGACATTGCGTAAATAAGCTTATCGCTTTATCCCATTCCATGGCGAGGTAGGCTGCGCGGGCTTGCTCCCAAATGGATACGAGTTTATTCAAAATCATAGCGTTGTCGTCGCTTGCGTATGCCAATAGCTCGAATGTTTTGACCGGTTTATCTTTACCGACAACGCGGATGATGTCGAGCGAGCGGTAGATGTATTGGCTGCTAAAGCCTTGTTCTTCGAGCAGCTTCATTGTGTTTTGGCTGACATGGATGTAGGCTCCGTATTGCTTGGCGGCGCTTTCCAAACGTGCGGCGAGGTTGACTTCGTCACCCATCATGGTGTAGTTCATTTGAATGTTGGAGCCGATGTTGCCCGTCATTATGCTACCTGTGTTGATACCAATGCGCATGTGCATTTCGTGGACAATTTTGGGCCACATGTCGCCTTCGCTTTCCCATTTTTTACGGAGTCTTAATAAATCGTTTTGCATATCAAGAGCCGTATCGCAGGCGCGCTTGGCTTGATGGGGGAGATCCGGGTCTTTCTCGAAGAATGCGATAATGGCGTCGCCTTCGTACTTGTCGAGTGTTCCTTCGTACTTCGTCACTAAAATGTCAGTCATGGGAGTCAAGTATTCGTTCAGGAGTTGAACGAGTTTGCTTGCGCTTCCAATTTTTTCAGAAAAAGTCGAGAATCCCTGAATGTCGGTGAAGTAAGCGGTAACTTCGGATTCTTCACCTTTTAACTCAGGAATGTCGCCTGTCTTGATCATTTTGTCAATTCTCTTGGGCGACATGAATCGTTTGAATGTGGTTGTAATTAACTTCTTTTCTTTATTTTCAAAAAATGCTTGCACAACCATCGCAACCGTGTTTGTTACAATGACGGTAAGAATTTGCCTTGAGACCCCGATGTAGATATTATTTCTAAAACAGATATAGGCAAACAAAGCGTAAAGGACGATGATGCTTACTGCTAGAATCAATGATACGTAGCTTCTGCAATAAAGGCCGATAATCGCGCAGATGATGGCTAGGAAAATGACGATGTAGCGCTGGTAACTATCGCTTAGAACTTTTAAATAATCGTCTTCGAGAATGTTTTTGATAATCGTTGCGTGTGTTAAAACTCCAGGAATACCTTCTTCATGTGGCCCGTTTACAATATCGAAAAGAGCGGCAACGGAAGAACCGAGTATAATTGTTTTTCCGGCGTATTGATCGAGGTTTGTGGAATCTCTGTAAATGTCGTAATAAGAAACATGCTTGAATGTTCTAGTTTCTGTTGAAATGCGGTTGAATCGGCCTTTGAACTTGATGAGATAGTTGCCATGGTTGTCGATCGGAATTTTTTTGTATGGACCAAATCGCAATTCTTCACCAGGTTTTAGATTGCTAATCTGTTTATCTGTGGTATTGAAAATATCTTTTAAAATTTCGTTTGTAAAAAATCCAATGGATGCAGACCATTCGTTTCTTGCCCTGTTGTAGTTTATATCCATGTGGCGCGACAAATGCTTGTGTTCGCCAATCAGGATCTTGCGATAGCTAGGTTCGAAAAAATGAATTGTTTTGAGAATGTTTGGAGTAATGCTTATTTCGCTTTCTTCACTGTCATTTGTAATAACATAAATATTTTCATCGTCTTCGCTCTTGGCCATTGTATATCCGCGACCTAAGTCAATGGATTCACTTTCCTTAAATTTGTCAAAGATATTTTCGGGAAGTTTGCGCAAAATTCTTGAGAGCGTGTCGTTTATATGCTCATCGTCATCAATGAAAATATCAAAGACGATGTTTCCGTTGCTGTTGCGTATTGCTGTGATTTTTGAAGAGGTCTCGATGAGACTTGCTTTTTGTACACCGCTTGCTGTGATTTCTTTCATCTTGTCGCGCAAGCCGATGAACATGGGGTATGTAAAGTTCGGATACGTTGTATGGTATTCACCTACAGAATCTCGGTAAATTCCGAAAGGTTTTCCGATGTCGATGTACTGACCCATCTTGATTTGAACATCTTTGGGATCTTTGTGGAAAAGGTGCAGGATGGTCATTAGCGAAAGCGTTGAATAAATGCGTTGCGGAGCTACCTTGTTGTCGTGAACGCGCGGGAATCTGTACAACATTGTGGCTCGGCGAATGGTTCCGTCGTTATCAGGATAGGCGTTGACAGAACCCAATCGTGCACCGGCATTCGCTAGTTCTGGGAATATGTTGTCGAGCAGTCGTTTGGATTCGATGTATTTTGGCTTGTCGGCCTGGTTTAGCTGGATGGTTGATGAAAATCCAATTTCTTTAGCGTGGTGCCAAGTACTTAAGGGGTACCATTCGGTTTTGTTCTTGTAGTACGAGGTGTCGTTCATCAAGAAACTGACGATGCAAATACCGGATTTTTGTGTTGCATCGACGAGCATGGAATCGAAATTGTAATAAGAATGGATTTGTGAAAAAAGTTCAAAATGATTCGTATCGGGGACCAATGCGGTGAGAATGCTGTTGCATTGATCTCCTCTCTTTTTTCCAAAATCGGCATCTTTAAAGAGAATATCGAATGCGATAGCGGCGGCTCCGCCTTCGCTTAAATTCTTAATGACTTTGGCGTGGATGGATCGGTCCCAGTTGTAGTAGCTCCCGAGCTGTTGCAGCGATTTTTCGTCAACATCGGCAATGATGATGTTGGGATCGTTGTAGGGTTTGCTCTCCAGAAGTACGCCGTCTTTGTTGCCGATGGAATCCTTAACTTCTGTTGTCCACTTGAAGAATTGATCGTAGAAAATATTTTCTGCTGATTCGGCTGTATAATTGTTTTGGGGACTTCCAAAGATAAGAATGAAAACTACGGCTATTGCCGTTAATACTCCTCCAAAAATTGGTTTTAGATTTTTAATTATTTGCTTTTTTAAATTATTTTCTTCCATGACCTAAAAAAAATAATAATTGAGTTAAAAGTGTCATTTTTTGCGCAAAAATTAAGGTCGATAATAGACTATATTTGGAAGGTAAATAGAGGAGCGTGTTTTTGGCTGTTCAAAAGAAAAAAACTGTTAAGAAAACAAAAAAGCCCAAGGTTGAACCGAAAAAGGAAATTCAGGAGCCGGATTCGTACTTTATTACGATGATGGTGGGCTATATGGTTTTGCTTGCGGGCGTTATCCTGTTGCTTGGGTGCGTCACGATTTCGATTGTTGGCGAAACTGAAAACTGGCTAGGCAATTATTTTGGCGTTATATACCCAAGTTTTATGACGTTCTTGTTTGGACGTGTGGCGGTTGTCGTGTTTACGGCAGCGCTAATCCTTTGGGGGCTTTTCATTGCGGTTGCTTCGTTGCGACCGAAGTTGCTGCGCTTTGCGGTGGGCGTAAGTTTGCTTGTTGTGAATGTATCGTTCCTTATGTCGCTCAAGAATTTTGGCGTAAAGAATGTTTCGAACGATGCGCTTTCGATGAGCGGGGGCGTTTTGGGCGAGTTCTTTTTGCAGAACTTGGCGATTCCTGTATTTGGGCGTGTCTCGTTTGTCGCTCCGCTGATTTTACTTGTGGTTGCATTTGCGTTGATTCTTGTGCTTTCGTTCGGTGTGCGTCCAAGGCATTTTAAGTTTGTGGCGCAGACGATGCGATACGTGAGTGGCGTGTTTGGACAGCGCCGCTCGATGGCGCCGATTGAGGTCGAAACAGTTGAAGTTCCGACGGTGAAGAGCGATAAGAAAGAGTCCGAAAAAAAGACGCTCCGTCGCGGTGTCGTGATGGAAGACGAGACGATGATTTTTGTTCCGGATTCTGTGAAAATGCGTAGGCGCGGGAAGGTGGAACCGTTTAACGGTCGTCATAACTGGCTTACGGATGAACTGGATGTAAGCCGTTCGGATATGCAAACGCAAGTGGGGAACGACGCGTTTGGACTTAAGCAGTATGCCGGGAACGCTTTGTCGGGGAATGCCGCAGGGGCAGCCGCTATGGGCGGTAATGAAAATGCCGCTGCTGTTGCGAACGGAATGATGCCTGGAGATCCGCATAGTGCACAACCTGTTGCGGGTGAGGAGACTTTGGGCGATGGAGTTTACGAAGATCCTGAAATTCGCCGTTTGGAAGAAGAATTGCGCTTGAATGAACGCCACATGAATGCGCTCCAGATTTTGGAAATCAAGGAACGCATCAGTGCGCTTCGCCGTGCCCGCGACATGATTGATTGGGAAAAGGGGCATGGCGGACGGATGAAGGTGAAAGGTGACGTGCGCCGCAACGGCGATGCGGAAACTTTGGAGGCGGTGACAGCTGCAAATGCTGGTGCTCAGGCTGGGGGGAATGCCGCTGCGAAAGCAAAGATGGCTGCTGCGAACGAGGCTACTCGTCGCACGGCTGAACGGACTGTTGTTGGTCATGTTGATGTGCCGCAATCCGCGAAATCGCAAACGAAAGCGAATACGGTGGTGCGCGATGTGACGCTTTCGGATTCCGTTGAAACTCGTGCTGCAATCCATGCCGAAGACCTCTTGGGTGGCGATGGTGCCCGTATCGAAGATTTCCCGGGGAGCCCGGCTGTTGAAGATGATGAAACTTTTGCACCGGTCGTTGTGACTGCGGACGAAGTGGGCGAGGAACCGGAATTCGATGAACCGATTCCAAGTGCGCAGGGTGGACGAGGTGGCCGCGGAAGTGCTGGCGGGAATGTTGGTGGAAATGTTGGCGGAAATGCGCGCCCGGCGGCGAAGGCTGTTCAATCTGCTCAAATTCCTGCTGCTCCGGCGGCTTCTTATGACAAATATCAAGTTCCCGAAATTGCAAAGATTCTCGACACGCACGAAGTGCAGACGGCGGATTACACCGAAGAAGAGCTGAATGCCATCGGAAAGATGCTCGAAGAAAAGTTGGAAAACTTCAAGGTGAAAGGCCGCGTGATCGGTTGCGAAACAGGCCCGATGATTACGCGCTTTGAAGTGGAACCGGGCCCGGGCGTGAAGGTGAGCCGCTTCTCGGCATTGCAAGAAGACTTGGCGCTCCCGCTGAAGGTTTCGTCGATTCGCATTTTGGCGCCGATTCCTGGCAAGGCTGCGGTTGGCGTGGAAATCCCGAATCGCAAGTTCCAGACCGTGTTCTGCCGCGATGTGTTCTTGAGTGAAAAATTCAAGCCTGCGCCGGACAAGATTCTTGTGGCGCTTGGCAAGGACATTACGGGTGAATCGTTCACGATGGATTTAGCGAAGGCTCCGCATTTGCTGATTGCAGGTCAGACGGGTTCTGGTAAGTCTGTTTGCATTAACGCCCTCATGGCATCCATGCTCTTCAGCAAGACTCCGGATGAACTCCGCATGATTCTTGTGGACCCGAAGGCTGTGGAACTCAAAATGTACGAAAACATTCCGCACCTCTTGGCGCCTGTTATCACCAAGCCCGAAATTGCTATCCAGGCGCTCCAGTGGCTCTGCTACGAGATGGACCGCAGAACGGAAGTCTTGGCTTCGGCAAAGGTGCGTAATATCGGTGGCTTTAATGCAAAGTTTGAAGCGGGCGAATTGCCGGATGAAGTTCCTGAAGAAGATCGCGGCCACCGCATGGCGTTTATCGTCGTGATTATCGACGAAATGGCGGACCTCATGATGGTTGCTGGCAAGGAAATCGAAAAGTCTGTGGCCCGCTTGGCAGCTAAGGCTCGTGCCGTGGGTATTCACTTGGTGCTGGCGACACAGCGCCCGTCCGTGAAGGTCATTACGGGTATCATCAAAGCGAACTTGCCGACGCGTATTAGCTTCAAGGTGGCATCCCAGATTGATGCTCGCACTGTCATGGACCATGCCGGTGCAGAAAAACTTCTCGGGCGTGGCGATATGCTTTACAAGGCCGTGAACGACCCTGATCCGGTACGCGTGCATGGGGCGTTCTTGAGTGACGAAGAAGCCGAACGCTTGGCCGATGCCTGCTCCGACCAGAACGTGTTCTACCCGCAGGTGGAATCGTTCGATGTCTCGGGCGGCGAAGATGGCGACGACGAAGGTGGCGGTTCGCTGAAAAACGAAAAGTTGGACAAGCTTTTGTTCGAAGTGGCTCAATGGGCGATTAGCGTGAACGGTCTATCGACTTCGGCGGTACAGCGCCACTTTAGTGTGGGCTACAGCCGAGCAGGGAAGATTGTGGACCAGCTTTATGGCCTTGGCGTGTGCGGTCCGAGCAAGGGCAACTCGAAACCGCGAGCCATGCTTATCGGAATGGATGAACTTATGCAACTCGAACGCTCCGGGAGATTCGGTTAGGCTCGAGGTCCGAGGCTCGAGCCCCCTAACCACCAACCACTAATCACTGTCTACTTCCTACTTCTAACTTCCTACTCCTATGAAAGAATACGCTCCAGCTAAAATCAATTTGTTTCTCGATGTTATCCGCAAGCGCGAAGATGGTTACCACGATTTGGGAACTGTTTTCCAGACGGTTGATGCGGGTGATACTGTCGAAGCGACGCTTCGCGAAGATGGCGAAATCCACCTGACCTATAACGAACCGCAGAACTATCCGCTGGAATCGGACCTCGTGTTCAAGGCGGCGAAAGCGCTCAAGGAATTTGCGAAGTCGCCCCTTGGTGCCGACATCCACCTCACGAAGGTGATGCCGTTGGGGGCAGGACTTGGTGGTGGAAGTGCCGATGCCGCTGCGACGCTCCGTTTGCTCAATCGCTTGTGGAACTTGAACCTCCCGTTCGAAACTTTGGAATCCATCGGTGCTCGCCTTGGTGCGGATGTGCCGTTCCTCGTTCGAGGCGGAACCGCCTTTGCCGAAGGCATCGGCGAGCGTTTGACATTCAAGGAGCCGTTTGAACTTCCTGCTGGTGAAGCTCTCCTCATTGCGACCCCGCTTGATTCCGTACCGACAAAGGATGCTTACGCAGGTGTCCCGAAATCTGGACCGGACCGCTGGGAGCAGTATAAGGCGGCGTGGGATTCTCAGGTGTGGGTCCGGTCGTGTGGCATACCTATTGCCGAAACCGATCCCGTTTCTGGAGATGATGTGTTGGAACTGGCCCTTAATCCCGAAACATGCTTTTTCGAAATTTCCGTATTCCCGACGCACCCGCTTGTCGCCGAGATGAAACAGAAATTCTTGGAACTGGGGGCTAAGGTCGCCCTGATGTCCGGTTCGGGGGCCTCCGTTTTCGGAATTTTCGAGACCCAGGAACTTGCTGAGGAGGCCGCTGCTGCGTTAAAACCGATTTCGCGCTACCAGGCCGTCACGAAATTCTGGCATAGGTAGGCGGCGGAGCCGCAGTTAATAGTTCGAAGTTACTAGTTACTGAGGCGACTTCGTCGCAGTTCTGAGTTACTAGAAATGTTCTTATAGCAATCTCTAGTAACTTCTAACTAGTATCTAGTAACTAAGTTCAAAAAAAAACGCCAATTTGCAATTTTTTTTGCAAATTTTGTGCATTTGTCTTTGATTTTCGGTAATCTTTTACTATCTTTGTCGCACCATTGGGGTATCGTCAAGTGGTAAGACAACGGATTTTGATTCCGTTATTCGTTGGTTCGAGTCCAGCTACCCCAATGAATTTTTTTTATCTAATGGAGATAATACAATGGAACTCACAACGCTCAAAGTTACCTCGAGAGTGCTAGGTGCAAACCGCGAAAACGCCCGTTTGCGTAAGGCTGGTCAGATTCCGGCCGTCTATTATGGTAAGGGTATCGAAGCTAAGAACATTGCAGTAAGCGAAATCGACCTCCGCAAGGTTCTTGCTCCGGGCAAGCGTTACACGCTTCTTGACCTCGAAATCGACGGCAAGGCTGGCAATCCGGCTATCGTCTACAGTGTCCAGAAGGACGCCATCACCCAGAAGATCACTCACGTTGACTTCATCAAGATCGCTGAAGATGAATTCGTGAAGGTTCGTATTCCGGTCAAGCTCACCGGTCTCCCGATTGGTGTCAAGACTCAGGGTGGTCTCTTCTCTCAGGAAGCTCGTTACCTCATGCTCGCTGCTAAACCGGCTAGCATCCCGTCTGTTCTCGAAATGGACATTTCCAACTTCGAAACGAACGTGACCTTCTATGCCAAGGACTTCAAGCTCCCGGAAAACGTTCAGCTCGCATCTGTTCCGCGCACGGTTATCTTCTCGATTTCTTCTAAGTCTAAGAAGAAGGACGCTGCAACTCCGGCTGCTGATGCTGCCGCCGCCGCTGCTCCGGCTGCCGCCAACTAATTTTGGTTCCAAGCTGAAAGGCGAATTTGAGACCTGTCCCAATTGGGGCGGGTCCTTTTTTATTTTGATTCTCTTTAAATGCTTTTTATCCCTTTCCCGATTTGTAATATTTTTTTAGTTTTTGCGAAAGTATTTAAAAAACAGGTTAGATTCGGTGAAAAATTGTGCCATTGCTTTAGCTTTCCTTTTGCTCGTCCCATGTTTCGCCTTTGCAAAATACATGGCCGTGCTAGAGACTCTTTCCCCAAATGACTTGCTCACAAGGCAAGAAAAACTTTATTTGACGGACATCCTGAGAGGGCAGGCGGTTTACATTCTCCCGGCCGAACAGAACTGGACTATCATGACGCGCGAAAACATCAACGTCATGTTGCCGCCAGGGAAGACTATCGAAGAATGCGAAGGCAGTTGCCTTGCCGAGACCGGTAAAAACATCGCCGCTGATTACGTGGCCCAGGCCCGCATTTCGCAATTCGGAAAATCTTTGGCGATTAGCGCCGAACTTTACGAAACCGCAAGCAGCAAGCTCATTGCAAGCTTTGCTGGTCGCGGCGAAACGGTCGATGATATCGAAAAAATCATCAAGGAAAATGCTCCCTCATTTTTCAGGAAAGCCCGCGATAACGCTTTGAACGGCGTCGGGTATGTTAGCAATAACGCCACCTTCTCTTTCCAAGGTTCAAAAAAATTCATTGTCGAAGTCCAAACAGAACCTGTTGGCGCCATTCCGACATTTGACGGCAAGGCCTACCCGCAATGCACTAGTACGCCGTGCAAAATCCAGCTCGAAGTCGGCGAACATAGGCTCCTGGTTTCAAAAGAAAGATTCCTCGATTTAGACACGTTGGTCAATATCAGTGAAAATGGGCAAATCATAAAGCTGAACCTTACGCCGAACATCGGCATTATCGACGTGGTTCCTCAGATATCGGAAGAGTTCCAGAAAAAATCTCCCGTAGCTGTAACGATTAACGAAAAGAGAGCGAATCCGGGCAAGAATGAACTTGTGCCGGGAATTTACGCCGTTCGCATATCGCACATTTGCTACGACCCCATCGAACTCAACATCGCTTTGCAAAAGGGAGAAACAAAAACAATTGCTGATTCCATGAAACACGGTATTGGCGCTCTCGAACTGGATGCTGTAAAGAATGGTGAACCGTTGGCTTTACCTGTAATCGTGAACGATAGCGTTGTGGGTACAACGCCTTTCTCGGGCGTGGTCCCGCTGTGTTCTAAGATTGAGGTCGAGTATGATAGCGTTCGCAGGGAAGTCCCTGTGAGTGTAAAATGGCACGAAGTTACAAAGACGACCTTCGATGTAAACAGCCAACCTGTCATCGAACCGCAAGTGGAAGAACCTCTCCCCAAAGCCGATTCTGCCAAGGCCGAACTGGATAGCGCAAAAGTTCCTGCGGATACAGTCAAGGATTCTGCGACTGCTGAAGTTGCTTCCAGTGCTAAGCGCTTCTGGGGTGGCGTTACCGCAGGTCTCTTCTACAATGATTTCCATAGCACGAATTTCGGATTGAAAAATATAAAGCATCGCTCCGAATTCAATGTGTCCGTGAATGGCTCCGATGACCTCCTGAATAATTTCTGGGGTATCGGGTTCAAGGCTGGTATGAGCGGCTTGTTCATTGTATCGCCGTATTTTAGCGTGCATGGCGATTTCACGCTTGCCTTAAGGCAAGGCTCCGGTAAAACGAATTTATCTGTTCTTCTTACCAATGATCACGTAAAGCAAAAATCCGATTTGAAAATTGAATATAACGTAAAACAGTTGAATATCGACATTCCTGTACTCGCTCGCGTCTCGATTCCCAAAGAGCTTTACTTCGAAGCGGGTCCCATGCTTTCGTTTAATGTCTTTGCCAAAAGCAAAGTCGATGTCGCTGATATTTACGGAGCACAGACTTACGAACAGAACGGTGATTTTAGCGCGGTCGAATTTGATCTTGCAACAGGTTTTGGCGTCAAGCGAAACATAGGCAAGTCTATCCTAGATTTTAATTTACGATTTGTACTCGGCCTCACGCGCATCAGTGATGGCGAGGATTCCCCGAAAACATGGCAAGGTCAGTTGAATGTAATTTATTGGTTCTTGTAGGGGAGATAGGATGAAATCGCGTTATTTTGGTTTGGTCTTTGCTCTTGTCGTTCTCTTTGCGGGGTTGCAAAGTGCATGGGCGGATTTGGTCCGTTCTGATGGAACAACCTGTTCTCCTAAAATAAACTTTAAGCTTCCTAGTGATTGGGTACAAGCTTATGTCATAATGGACAGTACGGCATTGCCTCTCCCTGAAGCTGACGCCGATGGTTGGATTTCATTTACGATATCCAATAAAGCTGTTGTTGATACGAGTTTCTATTTCAATAGGGATAAATACACTTACTGCCAGAAATGTGTTACCACGAAAGGCGTTAATGTTAGTCCGACAAAGCCGAAAACCGAAGGCTTTACTTGTGCGTCTTTTGGAAATGCGACTGAAGTTTGGATTCAGGAATATCCCGATGTGAAAAAAACGGGACAGCTTTATATGACAACATCAAAGCCTGTTGTCAAAGACTTTTACGTGTTCTTGCCTAATGATATGACTTGGAAAAGTTCAACGGCTTTGATTAACGAAGATGGCAAAGACCGTGATTTGTATGTCAGCGAAAATTGTGGGTGGTATTATAGACGTTATATTGATGAAAAACTTCCAACCAGCGTCCTTATCCATAAAGATGATGATGAATCTCCGTATAAAGAAGCTATCGGGAAAAATGGAACATGGGAAACAAATTCCGCAACGCCAATTCCGTTGAATGAAATGTTTTCTCAGTTTAGTGAATCTAATGAAATCTATTTCGTGGCTGACAAAGATAAACTGGAGGAAATTTCAAATAATACAAGCAACGGTTGGTTCAGTTCCCGTCCCGATGTTTATGGCGTTTGCTCCTATAATTTGGCGGCTATCATTTATGATACTGATGCTAGCTTGCATGGTGCTTTTTCGTGTGACAATTATCGAGCAGGTGTTCCTCGTGCAAATGCTTGCTTTTACTCGAATGTAAAGTATCCTGTTGTGTCCTCTGCTTCTGATGAAATGCCTTGTATTGGTGTGACTAAAGGAATGGTGGAATCGACTCTTGACGAAAATGGTAGAATGAAACTTACCGCAAAAGGGCGGAAATGCTTCGGCTCTCAGGCCGATGAAGCTTTTGCGGCCATGTTTACCGCGACTCCGGGCGTGAACGAAAAAAGTTGCTTTGATATGCCCTTTACGCAATCTTTGGATGGCAAGTGGGAATTCGACTCAGACTATTACACGAGTAGAGGGCTAAGTGTTCAAGGGGGCTTTTATCCTGTAGAATCTACAGATGAGAGGAATATTCTCGAAGCAGACCCTAATCAAAAACCGCTTACTGCTGCTCGTGTAAAAAGAACAGCCCAGGGCCCTGTATTTTGGGGCTCGGCACTTCGTGAATTAGATGCCACAACTGGGATGCCTAAAATCGATGTCGCCTGTAGTGGTCCTGGTTGGAAAGGAGGATCTGATTGCGAAGGGCTTTTTGCAGATGGTGATAATACTGAAGATTTCTTCAAAACACGTGACCCCTCAATAAGTTGTGTATTTGGCTGGTCTTGCCCCAATGAAGCTCCTGCAGGGTGGCCTTTATATGTGGATGGAACAGAATCTTATTCTACCACGGCTAGCGGTAATCCGCGTTGGACATCTGAAGTTGTCGGGAGCAAAGGTGGTCGAAATCAACATTTCTGTTTTGAATCTCACGCCAATTTTCGCTTTAAGCATGGATTAAAGTTCAACTTCCGCGGTGATGACGATATTTGGGTATTCATTAACAACAAACTTGCTGTAGATCTTGGTGGAACACACCTTGCGGCTCCAGGCTTTGTGGATCTTGATTATTTCATGCCCGATGGTGTTGTCGGGAAAAATTATAACATAGATATCTTCTTCTGCGACCGCCGTACGGCAATGAGTAATGTTCGAATCAAGACGAATATATTCATGGTTCAATCAACTGGTATTGAGTGGGACGTTGGAACGGATTCTTCTGGAAACAGCCATTATGAACTTTGCTATACACGATCTGGTGATGGTTCTTGCGCAGCTGTTTTAGGTGGAAGCAAAAAATATTGTGGTAATGAAATTACTGATGCTGGTCTTAGAATTTCTTATCTGTTCACAACGGACATCGCTGGCTCGGATGCTAGTAAAACTCTGATTTCCGAAGAAAAATTTGCTGCGGCACCGGTACAATATAATGGAGGTATCGATGTTACGAATCCGTCACAACCGATAATCAAAAAAGAACGCTTGAAGGATTTCTTGCAGAACGGCAAGTACTATCTTGTTGTTAAAATAGGTTCTAGTCAAAGGGCTATTGAGGTTGTTGTTTCTGGCTCGACTGTCGAAGCTAAAAGTTCCTCTAGCGCAAACAAAGATTCTAAATCAAGTTCTAGCGCAAATAAGGATTCCAAGTCTAGTTCGAGTCAAGATTCTTCAAAATCCAGCTCAAGCAATAAAGATGCGAAGCCAGGTTCTAGCGGTTCTTCGAACTCTAGTGACAGGCCCATGTTCCGCGTGAAATTGGTTGCTCCGTTCGAATTTGAAATTGTCATGGGCGAATCTGTGCCGAGCCTTGCCAAGCAATATGCGGTTATGGACATGAAGGGCCAAGTGCTTTCTGTGGGCGAACTCGGCGATAATCAAACGCGCGTGAAAGTTCCTACTCTTGGCGCATACGTTGTTAAAGTCGGGCTTGGTTACAAGCGAGTGGATGTTCGATAAAAATGGAATGAAATATGCGGTTTAATAGGTTGTGTTTTAAAACTCTCGTTTTGGTCTTAGCCGGGTTCGCTTCGTTTGCTGCGGGGCAACAATATGATGCCCCTCAAAACCCGGAGACCGGTGTTTGGATCCTGCAGGTTGGCGATATTACGCCGCATACTGCAATTAAAGGAACGTTATTTTACACCAAGTACGAACAAAGCGACCGCATAAAAAGCATCGACTACATGTACGATGGTGCTGGCAATCTGATGGTAAACACGGAGAGCAAGGGTACACTTTGTGCGGTCGAAGACGGCATTGCGGGCTCTGATGGCATCGTGTTTCACCCTGATGGCGACTTGCTGGTGGCTGGTCAGGGAAGGCCGATTTATAAGGTCAATAAGACTGCAAAGGCTGATGGTGGCACGTGTCTTGTGAAAACGTCTTTCTCGCAATCATCGCAGAATTCGGAAGGCTTTTGGCATTTGATGATGGACTTCTATGGCGGAAACCTTTGGGCTACCGGTATTCCAGGATATTTGTACCGTTTTTCGACCAAGGTTGATCTTAGTAGCAATAGCCTTGCATCGAAGGGATATATGGTGAAACTTGAACCAAGGAGTGATAAAAAAACAGACAAAAAATTGACAACTCTAATTTGGGACGGTGAAGGCACGGCTTTCTTTACTTATTCTGACTATTTTGGGGGAGGGTGCGAAGCTGGTGGTGGAACTAAGGGCTGTACAGAAGAACGACAAAAAAACAGTTTAAAAAATGTTTATTTTGGTGTAATTACCGATACGACATGGACGGATGTGACTTCAGAAAACCAGTCCGAAATTGGCGGTGAAATTGGTGAATGTTTCATCACAAAGCTTGGAACTAAGGTTTTGATTGATTCGCTGGAAGGTGCTCATGGCGGTGTTTATGACCCGTATTCCAAGACCATCTTTGTTTTTGGAGGCTCGAAAATTGTACAGATTCAGCCTTATCGTGAAAATGGTGAAGTCAAGGCAAAAGTTGTTGCTTCGATAAATATGCGCGAGTTTTTCTTTGAAGAAACAGAAGAAAACCTTACTGGGCCGAGAACTCCAGGTGTAGGTTGGCGTCTGGATCAAGGGGCTGTTGACGGCTTGGGGCATCTTTTTGTTACATCTAATTCTGGTCATCTGATTTTTATAGACTATGCCTCTAATCCTAAAAGATTGGTTAACGATAACCTTTTTATTCAAGTGCAGTGGATAGATAATTATCTTGCTGGTTTGACTTTGTTGAACGAATCTTTGCCTGCTAAAACTTATGAGATTCCTGAAAATATTTCTTCTGGCGAACGCTTTGGTGAATTTTTCGTCTATGATGAAGAGGTTTCTGGTGTGGCTGCACAATCCGTTTCAATAACGGATATGGATGATTGTATCTCTGAAACGAATTGCGCTCAAGATTTGTTTGAAATAGCGCAGTCAGTTGATGATGATCTAATGCCTGTTTTGAATAAATTTGTTTTTGTTGTAAAGCAAAACTTGGATTACGAAACTTTATACAAAGCCGATAAGGGTGGCGCAGTCTTTAATGTTAAATTAACTATAAAAGATACAGAATCAAACGAAACTGAAAAGTTTGTCCGAATTGAAGTGCGTGATTTAAACGAAAAACCGTACTTTACAAATACTACAGGCGTTATTGAAATTGCAGAAAATGCAACCGTATCAACGGATGCGATTACATTTGAAGATAGGGATAAATTTGCAAATAACAATAATGAATTGGTTGTTATCAGTGACGATAGCGGCATCTTTGAAATTAATTCCGATGGTAAGATTCAGCTAAAGGACGGTGCTGCCGCTCTTGATTACGAATCTCGAAGTGAATATGAAATTACAGTGCGTGTGCGTGATGCCGGTGTAGATGATGAAGGTAATCTTCTTAATCCAGACCTTTATGAAGATAAAGTATTTAAGATTGCGGTTGTCGATGTTAACGAAAAACCTGTATTTAATGAATCTTCATATGTATATTCTATTGTTGAAAATATAAATGTTGAAGAAACGAATTTTCTTGGCTTTGTTGCTGCCGGCGATCCTGATGCCGATGCAAACATTACTTTTTCTCTTGATGGGGATGATGCTGCGCTGTTCAATATTAATGCAAGTAATGGTGAAATTGTTATTAGGGATGGTTCAACTTTCGATTACGAAACAAAGTCTTCTTATTCTTTCGAAGTTGTGGCTTCGGATGGAATTCTTGAGGATCGCGTTTCTGTAACAGTTAATATTACGGATGTCAACGAAAAGCCGATATTCGAAGATGCGTCTTACGAATTTACGGTTGCAGAAAATGCTGGCCAAACGGTTTTGGGTTCCGTTGTGGGCTCGGATCCTGATGCAGATGCGGAAATCACTTATTCTCTTGATGGCGAAGATTCTGATTTTTTTGTGATTAATCCAAATTCTGGTGAAATCACTACCAGCGAAAACGCAACATTCGATTACGAAGCAAAGTACTCCTATTCCTTCGGCGTTGTAGCTTCGGATGGAGTTCTTGACGCTCGCGTTCCTGTAACCGTTAATGTTACAAATGTTCCTGAGCCTCCGGTATTTGCAGAAGAAACTTTGATTTACAATGTTAAAGAAAGTGCTGAAATGGGCGAAATTGTTGCAACGCTCACTGTTGCGGATGACGATTGCAAGGGCGAGTTTAGCGAGTCTTGCGTAAAGCCGATTTACTCACTTTCGCCAGTTGTCGGTTCCGAAGAGAATAGCGATGCGTTTACTATTGATAGTGATGGTAACATCAAGGTGGCAAAAAATCTTGATTACCGCGAGAAGAGTGTTTATGAATATCATGTTATAGCAACTGATGGTGAAGATGATACGTTTATATCCTCTGCTGATGTGACTATTATGATCTTGGATGCTCCGAATGCACCCAGAATTGTTGATGATGGTCGCGATACTTGCAATATTACTGAAAATACGGCCGACAATATTAAACCTGCGGGATACGAATTAGCCTGTTATGTTGTCGAAGATAAGGATGTTAATCAAGTTGCTGAGCTTACGGCTTCATTTATCGACTTGAACAGTACGAAGGCAAGCCAATTGTTTGATGCCACAATCAAGCAAGATGGTTCTTTATATAAACTTTGCCTTGTTGTGAAAGATGAATCGAAACTGGATTATGAATCTTTTGCGCATTCTCATAAAGTTCGGATTTCTGTGACGGATCCAGATAATTTGTCTGCTTCACTTATTAAAACGATTAACATCGTTGATGTGAATGAGAAACCTTCTATTTCGGGAAGTCTAAACTTATTCTTCTACGAACATGAAGGGTATAATTCTGTGGTCGGTCAACTTTATGCAGAAGATCCTGATTCATACAGTTATTTTAACGACAACGTATTTGAAGTCGTGAGCGGAGATGCCGACTTGTTTACTATTACCGAAAAAGGGTTGATTAAAACGAAACGTGATTTTGACTACGAAAAAGAATCCCGTTATACATTCTCGCTAGATGTTTCACTGTCTGATCGGGATCTTGTAAATTATCCAGATTATACGACCTTGACAACGGTAAAAATTACGCTTAAGGATTCGCCGAACGATCCGGTAGAATCTAGCTCTAGCAAGGCTGTGTCTAGTAGCTCGTCGAAGCCCGCTTCGAGTTCTAGTAAAAAGAATGAGGTTTCTAGCTCTAGCAGTTCTGCAAGACCTGCATCGAGTTCCAGCAGTTCTTATAGGCTTGTTGCAAGTTCTAGCAGCATTATGGTGGCTTCTAGTTCCAGCCAATTTGTTATAGAGCCTGAATCTAGCGCCTCTTCGTCTGATTCCAACATGTCTGAATACGCGTACCCGACATTCCATGTTCGAATGGTTGCTCCGTTCGAATTCGAAATTGTCATGTTCGAATCCTTGCCGAGCTTGGCAAAGCAATACGCGGTTATGGACATGAAGGGCCTGGTGCTTTCTGTGGGTGAACTGAACCGCAAGGAAACCCGTGTGAGGGTGCCGACGCGCGGTGCGTATGTCGTTAAAGTCGGGCTTGGCTATAAACGCGTGAACGTGAAGTAAAGAATGGGTGGTCTATTCACCATCAAAAATGCTATATTCCTGTACATGAAAACATTGAAAATTCTTTTTTGTATAGGAATGCTTGCGCTTATCGGTTGTGCCAGTTCCGAACCGTCCGTGCAGCAGGATAATGTCAATACGGATGAAATTCGTGCGAATGCCGCTAAGGCGTACAGTGAACTTGATGCCGATCAACAGGTGAATCGCTAAGCGTCCTTAAAAATCTATATTTACCGACATGAAAACTTTAAAGTTACTGTTTTGTGGCGGTCTTGTTTCGCTTTTGGGTTGCGCGGGGAGTAATTCTGCTGCCAAACATAGCGTGAATGCTGATGAAATTCGTGCGAGAGCATCGCACGCTTATGATGAAATGGAGCCGGCGCAAACGGCCCCTTCGCAAAAAGATAACGTGCAAGAGGGCGCTTCAGAGACGGTTACGTCGATTTCTGCTGAATCTCAAGTGCCGCTTTCTGATTTGCTTCAGACTTATGCTTGCCCGAATGCGGATGATTTGCGTGGCATGGGAATTGCAACTGATGCGAATTCCGCTTTAGTGATTGCGCAAAAGGAAATCTCGGCTAAAATCCAGTCCGTTGTTATTGCACAGACGGAACAAACTCGCCAGGCGAATGTGGATGCTTCGGGCAATGAAACGCTTTCGTCTTCGTTCGAGGCAAAAACGCAAGTGATTACGCGTTTGCAAAATGCCCAGGATGCAAAGCCTATCGTGATGTTGACTCAGTCTGGAAAATACGGCGTGATTGCCTGTATGCAGCGCGCCGATGCGGCAAGACCGTTTGTCAAGGAAGCTGCGCTCATGCAGGATTCCGTCACGCTTGCCCTCAAGACTTTTGAAGAGCAGAAACATCCGATTGTTAAGAATAATGCATTTAAAACGGCTCGCGAAATTTACGTGCGTACGCTGGCTGTCGAAGATGTGCTTCATGGACTTGGAGTGGATGTTGGTCGCGATGTAAAGGTGGCCTTTGATTCTGCTCAGCAGAAGTATAACGATTTCCGTTCGCAGTATGCTTTTTATTATCAAGATGAAAATGGCGCCGATGCAACGGCTTCGCAACGTCGTTTGGTATTCGAACGCATTTCTGCAAAGTATCCGGTGCGAAATGCCGCTTGCTCGAACGGTCTTTTGTTAAAGTTGAGCGTATCGCCTGTAGAATGTATTGAAAAAAGTCTTGGCCTTTCTTGCACGACGACGTTGACGCTGGACGGTTCCAATTGCAATGGTGAATCTTATTTTAGCATCAATGCCAAAGTCAAGGGAAACGGCCGTTACGATAAAAACGAAGCTATAGAACGTTTGGACCAAAGCATTTCAAATGGCGATTGGTTTAACGATTGGGCTAACGAATTGAACAAGTGGAGACTTGAATGATCCGCGTTTTGTTTTTTGTCGTGCTTTTGACGGTGTCGTTTTCTTTTGCCGCTCCGGCTTCGTTGCCTGAAAAATCGCAGAAGATGAAGTTGCCGAGTTCTATTTCGGATTCTTTGCCGTGGTTTGCTGTCCGTGAATTTTCAGAAGGCTTGGTGCCGTTTACGCGTACGCATTTAGAAAAGATTACGAAAAAGAGCGACCGTACGGCGCTGGTCTATTTTGCAACGTGGTGCCTCCCTTGCAGGGCGGGGATTAAACGTTTGGTCGAAAATGTAGATGAACTCAATAAGAACAAAGTTTCTGTTGTGCTTGTGAATATTGGTGAACGTGATGAAGAATCCATTAAAAAGTGGATTCAAAAGCTGAACGCCTCTGTATTTACAGTTGTAATCGACCCGTTTAAACGCCTTACGGAAGGTTTCGGGCTCGTCAAGGAAAATGAAGAAATCAGCTTGCCGCGTACAATTGTGCTCAATTCTAAAATGAAGCCGTTGTTTATGCTGGGCGAAGAAGGTAGCGATTGGCCTCAAGTTCTTTGGGCTAAATAACGTATAGGTTTTGTCATGTATCTTATTGTTGGTCTCGGGAATCCTGGAACGCAGTATTCTAACACGCATCATAATGCTGGATTTATGGCGGTCGAAAAACTCGCCGATTCTAGCAAGGACTGGAAATCGGAACACAAGGCGCTCACCATGAAGGTGAACATTGCAGGCGAGGAATGCCTCCTCGTGAAACCGCAAACTTACATGAATTTGTCTGGTGAAGCGGTGCAGGCGCTCATGACGTGGTACAAGGTCAAGGTCGATCACTTGCTCGTGTTCAGTGACGATATTAATTTGGATGTAGGCCGAATCCGTTGCCGTGCAAATGGCAGTCACGGCGGTCAGAATGGGCTCAGGAATATTATCGAGCATGTGGGAGACAAGTTCCCGCGTATTCGTTTTGGCGTGGGCAAGTGCCCGCCGAAATTTGATTTGAGCAATTGGGTGTTGGCGAAGTTCCCGCCCGAAGATCGCCCGAAATTCGACGAAGCGATTGCTAAAGTCCCGGCGCTTGTGGAATGCTATTTCAAACTCGGCATTGAAAAGTGTATGGAACGGTATAACGGAAAGTGATTCCTTTCCCAACCACTAGCCACTAACCACTGTTTACTGCAAAGCCGCCTGCTATATGCAACGGATGCAACAAAAACGTTATGGCCTCGACTTGCGATGAGCTCGTCGAGGTTCTTTTTTTGCTCTTAAATTATATATTTAGTACAAATGTAATAGAGAAGGCGATGTCATGGCGGACGTGATCCGCCATCTGTTTGCCATGATATTATTCTGTAGGTTATATAATTGACGAATCAATAAGGGAACAACGTGTATGAAATTGTTTTGTTGCAAGGGTGAGGCTTTCTGTTATTTGGGCGCGTTGTTCTTCGTGTCATTCCTGCTACTGGCTTGTGCTGGCGAAAATAACGGTAACGCTATTGCCCCAAATGCTGAAAATGGAAAAGCTTCAAGTAAATCGAGGGATGGTGCTGATTTTGTTGCTTCTCGGACAATTTATGGCTTTGCTCAAAAAACGCCTTTTGTGGACAGTTCCATTGTGCGATTGACTGCATTGGATGAAGTGACTTTGGAACCGGTTGGGGAATCTTTTACGGGAATGGTGGATGGAGGCTTTAGCCGTTATTCCGTGAAGGTGGATTCGCTAAAGTCCAAGTATGTTCTTATTTCTGTAACAGGGAATACTTTGGACTATTATAATAGCTTGCCTTCAGAAAAGGAATGTATTTTATATGCTATCTCGGATTTGAATTTGCGTGATTCCGTGAATATAAACATGTTCACTCATTTGGAATATGAACGTGTGCGAAAACTTGTTCGAGATGATAAGCTTTCGTTTGCCGAAGCAAAAAAGCAAGCCGAAAAAGAACTTCTTGAAATATTCCATTTTTCGATGAACAATAGTAATGATGCTTACGTTGCCGAGGATTGGAGCCTTTTTGGGGATAGTCTTGGCGACCAGACTTTGATGGGATTGACCGTTGTTTTTAACAGATATAAAGATTCCGTGGTCCACGCTTTTAAAGAAGATTTTGCCAAGAACGGTAAATCGGTGGATGATTCTACAATTTATCAGATTGCAAAAAATGCTTTTAATAGTGGAGTCGTCATGGTGTCGGGTGATGTTTATTTACCGACAGATTTGAATTATTTCCGATCTAGTTTTAATCGTTGGACAAGTATTTATAGAACAGGTTTTAATATGAGTTCTGTGGCGTATCGTGGCATGATTCCGGATTTTGAAAAAACGGTAGAGGATTTTTGGCGTGGGGAATTTGGCCTAGAAAAGTGTGACAAGGAACATTTGGGAACTGTTGGAAAAACGCGATATAACGAGTATTATACGTGTGCGTACGATGACATGATTGGTATGGCTAGTTATTCTGACTATTATTGGCGTGTTGCAAATGGTCTTGAGGCTAATTCTTATGGAATAAAGTGCGACAGCGCGGATTATTTTATGACGCCTGGAAGTGTGGATTCTGCTTTGATTGTGTGCAATTGGGGCGCATGGCGTTATGCACTGGATGTCGAGAAACAGACTGGATTGTGTACAAGCAAAAAAGAAGGAGCGCTTGAAGAATCGGATAAATACGGCTATGTCTGCAAGTCAAATAAGTGGGAAATTTTTACCGATACGCTTGAAAACGAGCATGATGGTAAACGCTACGCTTATCGCAAGGCGGTCGGACTTTATTGGATGATTGATGATTTGGGTGATACTACGTTTGCTTGGGCGGGAACGCTATGCCCTGAGGGGTGGCGCTTGCCTACTGATGAGGACTGGCTTAATTTGCAAGAAAAATTGGGTGGTTGGAGGATTCCGTCTAAAGATGGCCATCAAATGAATCTTATTAGTGGGACGCATGACTTCAATATGTGGTGGACTTCAAAAGAATCTGCGCATAACGATACGCTTGCGACTGCGGCTGTGGCTGAATATAATCCGAGGGATTATCAGGAGGCGCAGTACTTTTCATTGACGTTACGTAGTGAGAGCAAGAGTCTCAAGGGCCGTGTTCGCTGTGTGAAGGACCCGTGATAGCTTTTTTGCCTAAAGCTAAAAGCCGGGGCGTTACGGGGCGGCGACTGAGCGCCCGTTCGAAGGGGTGGAGAGCAACGTAGTGCGAACCAGGGGGAGACTTCCCCCTTTCTCCTGAAAACTCATGGTTCACGACTCGCTGCTCTTTGCTTGCTGTTCATCGTTCAAGGCTTGCGGCTCATCGCTAAAACGCTCTTTTTTACATATTTCTAGTAACTAATAACTAGGAACTTATAACTTTTTTTACTATATTCAATGCGCAAAAGAGGTACTTTATGAAACTTTTGCCAGAAGCTTTGACGTTTGATGACGTCCTACTCGTTCCCGCTGAATCTTCTGTTTTGCCGTCCCAGACGGACGTGAGCACTCAGCTTGCTCCAAACATTAAGTTGAATATTCCTATAATCAGTGCCGCTATGGATACCGTTACGACGGCTCCGCTTGCTATTTCCCTCGCTTTGCAGGGTGGTCTCGGCATTATCCATAAGAACATGTCTATCGAAGACCAGGCTGAAGAAGTTCGCAAGGTCAAGCGTTGGCAGTCCGGTATCGTGACGAATCCGGTGACGCTTGATGCAGACCAGCCGGTTTCTGCTGCTTTTGAACTCCGCGCTCGCAACAAAGTAAGCGGTTTCCCGATCCTTTCGAAGGGTAAGCTTGTGGGTATGCTCACGAGCCGCGACCTCCGCACTGTTAGCGACATGAATGTGAAGATCAGTTCTGTCATGACGAAGGATCCGGTGACGGCTGCTCCGAAGGTGAGCCTTGCTAAGGCTAAGGAAATCCTCGCCGAAAAGCGCATTGAAAAGCTCCCGCTCGTGGATGCTTCTGGCGCATTGAAGGGCCTCATCACGATGACGGACATCTTGAAGCGCGAAAACAACCCGAACGCAAGCCTCGACAAGAATGGCCAGTTGCTCGTTGGCGCTGCTGTGAGCACTTCTGCAAATACGATGGACCGCGTGGCTGCTCTCGTGGACGCTGGCGTTGACCTGTTGATTATCGATACGGCTCATGGCCACCACATCGGTGTTCGCAACATGGTGAAGACGGTTCGCAAGAAATACCCGAAGCTCACGATTTGCGCCGGTAACGTTTGCACGCCGGAAGCTGTTGAAGAACTCGCCAAGTGCGGTGCTAACATCGTCAAGGTGGGTATCGGTCCGGGTTCCATTTGCACGACTCGTATCGTGGCCGGTGTGGGTTACCCGCAGTTCTCCGCTGTTGTGGAATGCGGCAAGATGGCTCGCAAGGTTGGCGTGACGATTATCGCTGACGGTGGCCTCAAGTTCTCTGGCGACATCGTCAAGGCACTCGCTGCTGGCGGTAACGCTGTGATGGTGGGTTCTTTGTTTGCCGGTACGGAGGAAGCTCCGGGTGAAGTTATCCTCGCTGATGGCCGTAGCTACAAGAGCTACCGCGGTATGGGTTCTCTCGGTGCTATGCAGGCTGGTTCTGCTGACCGTTACTTCCAGGGTGGCGTTCAGGAACCGCGCAAGTTCGTTCCGGAAGGCATCGAAGGTCGTGTGCCGTACAAGGGACCGCTCCGTGACACCGTTTATCAGCTCATTGGCGGTATCCACTCTGCTATGGGTTATGCCGGTGCTGCAAACCTCGAAGAACTCTACAAGAAGGCGACGTTTGTCCGTATCACGGGCGCAGGCCTCCGTGAATCTCACCCGCATGATGTGACCATCACGAAGGAAGCCCCGAACTACAGAACAGGCGACTAATTTTAACGTCGTGATGTCGTCATGGCGGACTTGATCCGCCATCTGTTCTAGTTTGTCATTGCACGTTGTGCTTGATTGGTTTGCTAGAGTGTCATCCTGAACTCGCTGAAGTGACTTTGGTGAAAGACCGGTGCGCAAAATGCGTGCCGGATTTTTTTTGTTATATTTTTTTTGACAAATTTTAGAAGGAGTTGAAAGTGAGATTGGTGAAGTTGATGATTCCAATGGTTCTTGCTACTGCAATTGTGGGCTGCTCAGGGACAAAGCAACACAAGGATGCGTCCTGGACACAAAAACCGGCTAGCATGAACGTCTTGTTTACGGAACCTGTAGTTTTGAACAAAGAAAAAGATTCTGAAGACTCTAAGGAATGGACTGTTTTCCCGTGGCTTTATACAAGTGCGAATGATGCTTCTGGAATGTCAACGTTTTCCGAAAAAACGGTGGATTCGAGAGACACGCTCATGATGTCTGAAAATATGGAAAAAATGAAGGAGTGGTTCTCGAACAATGTGGACAACACGCTTAAGTTTAACTCGAATGTTCATTATAAACTGGATGGTATCTCGAAAGACAGTGTCACGTATTCTGTAGAGGTCTTGGATGGCGATAGTCTTCGTGTGCCAAAGCCGGTTTCGATGTCTGACGGTGCCGAAGTTTATTTTGTGCTAGACAGTATCGAAATGAAGTCTTACCAGAACTTGAATCTTTATAATTCGGGCTTAAGCACGCCTGCTTTTCCAATCCCGGTTATGGGGTATCGAACAAACAACTGCGTCAGGATTTCGGCTTCATACGCTTTTTATGATGCAAAGGCTGGAAAACGATTGAATTTTGGACGCTTGGAAGAAAATCAATGTTCCAAGGAACGGGTAATAGAACATGACTGGCAGAATGTTTTGCGTGAATTGATTTTGCACGCGATAGACAAAACTCCAATCGCACAGTTTTAAATAAGCAAACGCAGTTTTCTAGGCTGCGTTTTTTGATGTATATTAAGAGTGTGTCGCGGGCACTTCGGCGAGCTCAGTGACCTATGTTCTGTGTATGAAGAATTGCGGCGAGGTTGAAATTTTATGAATTCGCGTAAGTTTGTTTCTGGCTTTGTTCCGGCCGCTGTTTTGGCTAGTTCGCTTGCCTACTCACTGACGTTGTCTATGGCGCTTGTGGCGTGTGGCGATTCATCGGATAGCTCGCCGTATTATGTTAACGAAGATCCGTACCCGTTAAGTTTTGAGTCGAGCTCTAGTTCTGAGGCTTCATCTAGTTCCGCGAAAGTCGTGCCGAGTTCCAGTTCCGCAGATTCGTCTTCGGGAAAGGTCGCGGGATCTTCGAGCAGTTCTGAAAAGTCCGCGCTTTCATCTTCTTCGCAATCCTCGTCATCCGCACTATCTTCTGCCGGTTCGTCGGACAGTGGAGTTTGCACGAACTGCGATAGCTTTACGGCGGCAGACCCCGTGCTTGTTGAGAACGGCGGTAAAGGTTCCGTGACGACTTACGGGAGCATCACCGCAAAAGAAACGAGTCTCGGTGGCGCCTGCAATTACGGACAGACGAATATTCAATATTATGCTGCGATTCACGTGAATGTTTCTCCTGGCGATGATAAGGGGCCTTGGGATGGCGGCGCTGCTTGCGGTGGCTGCGTTCACGTGAAGGCGAAAACGCCGGATGGCTGGAAAGAAGTGACTGTGCGCATTACTGACCGTTGCCCGGATGCAAACTGCGGAGTGGATTTGGGTGGTGCGCCTGCTAGCGATATTATGGGAATTCAGGTCGGCCGCTATTACGGCGAATGGGAATTCGTGAGCTGCGAAGGTGTCGAAGGCGTGTGGGGCGACTCCACGTCTATTTGGGTCAAGGAAGGCGCTAGCGAATATTGGAGCATCATCCAGGTGCGTAACCCCAAGGATATGGTCAAGAAAATTGAGATTCGCGGGTTGGATAGCGATGATGCTTATATGCTCGAAATGGTTGTCGGGACGGAAAACTTCTGGACTGTTCCTGTGGCTGTGCTCAAGACGGATAACCGTTATCGCGTTGTTGTAACGTACCGCACCGGCACTGGTGATGAATGGATTATCAAAGGTTCGGAACTTGCAGTCCCCGAGGCGAATCTTTATTTGCACGAACATCGGAAAGAATAAATTTTTATATTTGTCCTAATATATCGTTTTAAACGAAAACGTTTTTACAAAAATTTATTTAAGAAGGAGTTGGTATGAAACGTTTAAAACTTGTGCTTGGTGCACTGGTTTTCTTGGTGTTGACTGGTTGTGGTGGAACTAAGCCTACAATCTCCGAAGATTGGAATTGGCGGCCTTCAACGATTGCCGTAATATATTCAAATCCAATAGTGATGAATATGGACGATGTCGAGGATGACTTACCCGAGTATGTCAGTTCATTCCCGACATGGGTGACTCAAGAGCTTAAGAAAAATATTGAAGCTAAGGTCAATGCGCGTGGAAGTAATCAAATGCATGTCGATGTCTTGTATTATCCTTGGGGTGGTACGGGACCTTCCAATTTAGTAATGAGCGAATCGGAACTGCTTCTGGATGGGAAGGATTTTTTTGCCACCGATAATGAACAGGTTACTTTACCCGAAGCGGACGTTTATTTGATTATTGATGGGATAACTGAGTTACATGATGCATAGTGGAGATTTGTATATCGAGGCTACTTATGGCTTTTATGATGGAAAATCTCATAAGCGTCTAGGCTATGGATCATTGCAGTCTAATGAAGGCTATTTCTTTGGAGTGGCTAAATCGACTTGGGAAGACCTTATGGAAAACGCTGCTGAAGATCTTTTTGAAGAAACTCCAATTTTGAAGTAAGCTTGTTGCTTTGTTCGATTTTAGGCTTTTGCCAAAAATAAAAACGGTCCTTGAAAGGACCGTTTTTTAATGTCATGTTAGACGTTAGGCCATTCCGCGCTGGGCGCGGCGCTTTACTTGTTGAGCGCCTCAGTAGCTTCGGCAACGGCGAGCAAGTCTGCTTCTTGGAACGGCTTACCAATCCACTGCAAACCAACCGGGAGGCCGCCAGCCGTACCGCACGGAACGCTCACGCCCGGAAGACCGGCGAGGTTCAAGCTTACGGTGTAGATGTCGGAGAGATAGACCGCCATCGGATCAGATTCGTTCATGCCGCACTTGAGCGGGAGACCCGGCATCGTCGGGCTTGCAATCACGTCGCAAGTCTTGAATGCTTCGGTGAAGTCGTCCGTGATGAGGCGACGGACCTTCTGTGCCTGGACGTAGTAGGCGTCGTAGAAGCCTGCAGAGAGAACGTAGCTTCCGAGGAGGATGCGGCGCTGCACTTCCTTGCCGAAACCTTCGCTGCGGGACTTGGCGTAAAGGTCGAAAAGTTTGCGGGCTTCGGCGCTGCGGTAACCGTAACGGACGCCGTCGTAGCGGCTGAGGTTGGAGCTTGCTTCTGCCGTTGCAATGATGTAGTAGCTGGACACGGCGTAGCTGATGTGCGGGAGGCTCACTTCCTTGATGGTGGCGCCTTCCGCTTCCATCTTCTTGAGCATGTTTTCGATGGCGGCCTTGCATTCTGCATCGAGGCCTTCGCCAAAGTATTCCTTCGGAACGCCGATGACCTTGCCCTTCACGCCAGTGCCGAGCTTGGCGGTAAAGTCTTCGTTCGGGCGAGTGCTGGTGGTGTTGTCGTGCGGGTCAATGCCGCAAATAGCACCGAGGAGCGTTGCACAATCGCGAACTGTAGAGCCGAACGGACCAATCTGGTCGAGAGAACTTGCGTAGGCGAGGAGGCCATAACGGGAAACGCGACCGTAGGTCGGCTTCAAACCGACAACGCCTGTGCAGGCTGCCGGCTGGCGGATAGATCCACCCGTGTCAGAACCGAGGGCGCAAGGAACCGTGCCAGAGGCGACGGCGACTGCGGAACCACCCGAGGAACCGCCCGGAACGCGGGATTCGTCCAGCGGATTCTTGACCGGACCGTAGTAAGAAGTTTCGTTGCTGGAACCCATGGCGAATTCGTCCATGTTCGTCTTGCCGACGATGATGGCGCCTGCGGCTTCGAGCTTTTCTAATGCTGTAGCGGTGTAAGGGGCAACAAAGTTGTCGAGAATCTTGGAGGCTGCCGTAGTACGTGTGCCGGTCAAGCACATGTTGTCCTTCACGGCGACCGGGATACCATCGAGGGCGCCCAGAGACTTGCCTTCGGCGCGGCGCTTGTCGCTTTCCTTAGCGCGTTCGAGAGCGCGGTCGTTCAGCACCGAGATATAGGCGTTCAAATTCTTTGTAGATTCAATTTTTTCGAGGGAAGCCTGAGCGAGCTTTTCGGCAGTGGTGCTGCCGTTAGCCAGTTGAGCCTGAAGTTCCTGAATAGTCTGCATTATCTTTCTCCGGACCATTTCAT
>CACYRP010000035.1 GCA_902776765.1 Fibrobacter succinogenes | reverse complement strand
CACCCGTTCGCCGCTCGGCATTGCTGCCTCGCTCGACTTGCATGTATAAGACACGCCACCAGCGTTCGTTCTGAGCCAGGATCAAACTCTTCATTGATTCTATAATAGTCTGTCCTGTTTTCCGTAAAAGACTTCCAAGAAATTTTCTTGGGCCGTCACTAAGCACATCTCCGATTCCTTCAATCTTCCCGAAAGTCTCGCGGGCTTTCGCTTTTTCCTTCGTTCTCGGCTTCCGTTTCTTCGTTTCGGCCTCGTCTCTCAGGAACGGCGCCAATTATAGAATTTTACGATGACTTTGCAAGGGGTAAAAGTGAAAAAAATTCACTTTTTTTCACTTTTTTCGTTAAAAACGGGATGTATGCCGCCGCAATACAGATTATTCACATTCTGTAAACAAAAATCTTTCGCACAACAGTCTGTAGATCCCGTCGCCTGCGGCTCCAGGATGACAAGCCCAGGTGACAAAGCATAAAAAAAAGCTCCCCGCAGTGAGCAGGGAGCCACAAATTCATTCTATTTCTTTATTTAACATCACAACCGGCACTCGGATTCGTCCAGCCGTTTTCTGGAGGAGCCTCGCCCGCCTTCCAGCAATGGAGCGTGTCAAGCACATCGCCTTCCTTGTAAGTGGACCAGTCCGTCACCTTCTTGATGTTGGTTTGCGTAGTGGTGTTGAATCGGCTCATGTAATGGTCGATCAAGTACTGCGGGCATTCCACTTCTTCGATGTAGTAGGTCGGATTGTCTGCAGCCTTGTACCAGTCGGCAAACCAGTGGCAACCGCGCAAAAGGTTCGGGAGGCCGGCGTCGCCGAAGGCCGCGTCGCACATATCCTTGATGCAGGTCTGGTACGCGACAAGAGTAGCCTCGTAGCCGAGCTTGTTCTGGCATTCGGTCAAGAATCCGCCAAAGCCTGCGCCCCAGTTAAAGTCGCGGCCTTTGTTTACCTGAACAGTAAGAGCGTCAAAGGCGCCCACGCCACCGCCCGGCACCATCAAGTCGAACTGGCCTGCAGGAAGATTCGGGTTACCGCCAGCCACATCCATACCGATGTTAGAGGCCATCACAATCATGTGCTTGCCCTTGAGCGCCCGGTGAGTTTCCCTTGGCGGGTTGTTTTCCATCTCGTTTGCGAAGTGGCCGTCGTACTGCAAATGGTAGCACTTGCCGCACTTGCTATCGGCAGTGCCCGCAACGTATGCATAAGAAAGCGTATCGTTCACGGCAATAGGCGCCATGTCCGTGCAGGTGAACACGCCCTTTTCCTTTTCGTCGCCGCAAGCGCTCCTGGTCCCGTTATAACCAAACCAGGCCCTCGATACGTCACCCAAGGTAAAGGTAGGGACTTCGACATCGTGAATGTTGCAGTTACGCGCAGTGCCATAGTCTGCAATGTAGGCCGCATCGGAAGACGTGTCTGCACGAGTCACATCGTTAGCGTTTTCCCTAAGCCAGGAGCAATGCGGCTTGCAAGCATCCCAGTAGCGGGTATTCCAACCGCGCTTTGCCGTAGCGCTGATGTCCTTGGTGTATTCGGCCGGAGGCGGGCCGTAAGATTCAAGAGTCGGGAATCCATCTGCACCTAATTCTGGTTCAGCACTGCTAGAGCTTTCAACGGCAGACGAATTCGGAGTGGCGCTAGATGTCGGATTGACTGAAGAGCTCGACTGAGACGGCCCACCATTGCTAGAACTCGTCGCCGAATTAGGCGGAACAACCACAGAAGAACTCGAGTTAGAGGCACTGGATCCCGGCGCCACAGAAGAGCTTGATCCCCAATCGCCACTTCCATCTACACTAGAGCTGCTTACAAACCAATCGACACTCGATGAAGAAGCCGCAACAGACGGAGTAAGCGGAGACGGAGAATCATCAGAGCAGGCGCTATACATTGCAACGGCGCCCGCAGCCAATATCGAACTCAATAAAATTTTTTTCATAATCATCCTTTAAATACCTCGTCTAAAATTAGATTTAATCCTCTAAAAAAGACACAAAAAAAGCTTTTAAAAAGAGTTTTTGTGAGCATTCCCCCCAAAAAGAAACGCCCGGGAGCGGCGGCTTCCGGGGCGTTTCTAATTGCGATTGAGGCGTTTCGTTCGCGATTCGCGAGTTTTAGATTTTCTTCACCACGAACATGTGGCCAGGGGCCTTTGCCGGGTCAAGTTTCACATAGTTCTTGTTACCTCGCCAAACATAGCTTTCGCCCGTCACAATATCCTTCAAGAAGAAGAATGAATCGTTCTCAAGCCCAAGCTTTGCCATGTCGAGTTCCACGATGCCTTCTTGCACGTGATCCATATCCATGTTACACACGCAAAGAATCACGTCATTGCCTGACTTCTTGGAGTAAACCATAAGCTGGTCATTCTGCGCATAATGGAATTCGAGGTTATCGTATTCCTGCAACGCAATATGTTCCTGACGAGCAACATTCAGACGACGAACAAAGTCTTGAATGCCAGGGCCAGACCAGTTGTGTACTTTGTACTGATACTTTTCGCTATCGGCAAGTTCTTCCTTAATCGGGCTCGGGATGTTTTCGCAGAGTTCGTAACCGTTGTACATACCGGTCAAGCTTGAAAGCGTTGCCGCCAAGAAATAGCGCTGCTTGAACGCATTCGGTCCTTTGTATGCAAGATACTTCGGGAAGATATCTGGAGTCGTCGGGAAGAAAATACCACGCATGTATTCCTTAGCGTTAGACTGCGTGAGTTCCTTCAAGTACTGTTCGAATTCCCACTTTGCAGAGCGCCATGCGAAATACGTGTAGCTCATGTCGAAGCCGGACTTTGCCAAGCGATGCATCATCTTCGGGCGGGTGAAAGCTTCAGCGAGGAACACGAGTTCCGGGCGTTTTTCCTTCACATCGGCAATGAGCCATTCCCAGAACGGGAACGGTTTTGTATGCGGGTTGTCGATGCGGAAAATTTCAATACCCTTATCAGCCCAGAACAAAATAATGTTCTCGATTTCCTTCCAGAGTTCCTTGTAGTTCTCGTTGTAGTAATCGAACGGATAAATATCTTCGTACTTCTTGGGAGGATTTTCAGCAAACTTGATGCTTCCGTCCGGTTCGTGATAGAACCATTCCGGATGCGACTTCACATACGGATGGTCCGGGCTGCAGTTGAGAGCAATATCAAGCGCAAGGCGGAGTCCCTTAGCACGGGCCGTCTTTGCAAAATGCTCAAAGTCCTTCATGGTCCCAAGCTCCGGGTCCACATCGTAATGGCCGCCATGCTTGTTCCCTACAGCATACGGGCATCCCGGTTCAATCGGATTCCCCTTCTTATCAACCAAGGCATGGAGCGCATTGTTCGCGCCCTTGCGGTTGGTGACGCCAATCGGGTGGATCGGAACAAGATAAACAGTATCGAAACCAAGGCCAGCAATGTAGTCGAGCTGCTTTTCGCAATCCTTCCACGTTGCAGACTTTTTCGGGTCAGTCCCCTGGCTCTTCGGCCACATTTCGTACCATGTACCAACGCGGCTGTAAGTCGGGTCCACACGGAGCTTCATCACTGGGCTTTCAGTCGGAACGTCTTTCGGTTCCTTAGTCCAAGCGCAAATTTTGTATTCGTAATAGCCGATGTTGCCGACCGTGAAAGTACCTTCCCAAAGGTCATTGTCGACAAAGTGCATCGGAGCCTGTTCCCACTTTTTCTTGGAAACGTGGCGGTAAAAAATCGCAGCATCGTACTTTT
This sequence comes from Fibrobacter succinogenes, assembly GCA_902776765.1. Lineage (GTDB taxonomy): Bacteria > Fibrobacterota > Fibrobacteria > Fibrobacterales > Fibrobacteraceae > Fibrobacter > Fibrobacter succinogenes_N. Next base: position 50,801 of record CACYRP010000035.1, on the reverse strand, counting down.
CGTGACTGTGGCGGAAAATGTCAGCCTGCAATGTCACAGTATCGCCGGGTTCACGCTTAAGCATGAAACGGCCGCCCTCGATGTTCGGGCGAATATTTTCAATAACGAGATTTTCTTTTAGAGTTGGAATAGTTGCCATAATGACCTAATATTAGCAAAATGAAAAAGACGCGACCTTCGCCGCGTCCCAATTTAAAGCCCTACTTGATCCTAATAATCTGCACATCCTTAATCCAGAACGTAGCTTCTTTCTTTCCAAGATTCAAGTCCAATCGAGCAAACGGATCCGTCACAATCGCCGAAAATTCGACTTCGAACGAATGCCCTGTTTTCTTGACAGGCACATGTTCTTCAAAACCAATTTTTTCATACGTGATATAAGATCCAAGACGTGCCGTAATTTCAGTTTCAATGTCAGACCAAATCGTAAATACAAACTTGTACTTTGCACCTTTCGCTACAGAAATATCTTCGTGAAGAAGCTGCACACTATAGGACAGGGAACCACCTTCCGAAACATGGACCTTCATCAAATTAGATTCGCCTTCTTCAATTATTGTTGTATCTGCAACGCCGCCAGATTGCGTAAAGAAAATCCAGTCTTTTCCACCATCTTTAAAGTTTCCGTTTGTAATAATGTTCTCATTGAACACATTATTCAATTCATTCAATACATCAGAGGTATAATCTTTAATTGTCAAACCTTCGTCATTCGTATATTCGTACCGCAAGGATAAGAAACTTGGAATAAAGCGTTCATTCAGAATTTTCCAAACGTTTTCATTGGAATTTTCACTTATATGAATCACGCCATCTTCACCAACCTCTGCAGATGCAAAATCAATCCCATCGACAAAACGATGCACATGGAAAACAACAGACAAATTCACCAAAGAGTCTTGAATATCAATCTGCGAATTGCGATAAAATAAGTTGAACAACTGGAAATGGGACAGTTCATAAACAAAAGGAACCTTTTTATCACCAACGCTAACACGACCAGAAATTGAGTTAAAGCCACCCTCACGAATAGTCTGGAACGCAACCCTTATTTCCTTGAGGATTCCGCTAGTTGGTAAATTGATGTTTTTAAAAGGTTCACTGACAACAGCCCCGTCCGCAAACGAAATCGGGAGCACAGCAGCCCTGTCGTCCTTGTCCGGCCCAAGATAAGAATCATCATCCATCGGTTTTTTGTCGCTTATATAGTAACTGCAAGTAGCGACGACCTCCGAAAGCATAAGGCGGAACGTATCGATGACCACATTTTCATCGGCAGATGCGGACTTTGCCAAAGAAGCCTTTTGCGTTTCCGAATAATCAATCGAGAAATTAGCCGAAAAGCCAACATTCCTTGAAGCAATTTCTGGATTTCCAATTTCAATACCGGCCGTAGTATCGGATTCAGAACACCCAGCTAGCCACAGCCCCATAAGCACACAACCGATTATTGAAAATAAAGAACGCATCATACTCCTCGTGTTAGAGGGTACAGCTGAATGTTGACTTGCACAACTTCTTCCGCTTCACCCGCTTTGGCAGAAAAATCTAGCAGTTCTTTACGCATTAGTTGCAAATGTTTTTTCAAATTGGGGAAATCTTCGCGCTTTATGCTAAACGTCAAGGCGGATACGTCCCTTTGCGCCCCCGGAAGCGCCGAAAGCATGCTCGCCGAGAGCTTGAGCATCTGGAGATGGTACATCTTGACCATCAAATCCTGAACTTCATCGTCCGTCGTAATCAACGGGTCACGCTGACGATAACCGTTAGCGGTCTTCACCAAAAGTCCCACTTCCACCAACAATTTGAGCGATTCCATCACCTGCGCAGGCGTCACAAGCCCGCCAAGGCGTTTAGAAATCCAATCGGGAATCGGGCGAAAATCCTTGAGCGCCACCATTTCAAGAATGGCGGAATGGTGCCATTCGCGGAAAATACGGAACTGGGCCTTGTCCATCTTGTGCAGCTTAGAACGCGGGCTAGCCTTCAAAAGCTGCGCGTAATAGACCTGCTTATCCGCATCAGTCTGTGCCTGGTTGAAGAAAACGAGACTTTCAAAATATGCGGCACGTTGGCTTTCAAGTCCGAGACCGTGAATGAGCTTTACTACCGTATTCTTTGTAATGTTTCTTTTGCCGTCAATAGTGAGTTTCAGATGGGCGTGGCTCGAAAGCCCAGCCTTCTCTGCGAAGAAACGGAGGCTAAACGCTGGAACCGTCTTCTTCTTATACTCATAGTAGTCCCGCAAATACACACGGTAGTTCGTGTATTGCAGAACATCAGGTTCTACTATGCGATTTTCTCCTGTATCCATACTCTATAAGATAGAAGTGTTTCGGAGCATTTTCAAAAATTAAAAAATCTTTCTCGTTTACCCAAGTAACCATGTTAGACGAGAGACGAAAGACTAGAGACGAGAGGGGAAGGCCTTCCCCTGATTTCTGTTCCGTCAGGCTAAAGACTTAGAAAAGGGTTGGTGAGCCTTGCCGAACCATCCATCACCCCTTCGAGCGGGGAGTACCCCGCAACGCCCCCGAAAATCACTCGGTATCGAGCAAATCGCGCGCAAGTAACGCAAAACGCAAATGGTCTTCGAACTTTCCGTGGAGGCATTCGTATTCGCGACAGACACCTTCTTCCTGGAAACCTGCACGGCGAGCTACAGCAACGCTTTTCGGATTACGGACCGACGCCGTAAGTTCAAGGCGGTTCAAGCCAAGTGCAAAAGCTTCGCTTGCAGCCAACAGCAACGCTTCAGTGGCCAAGCCGCGACCGCAAAAACGCTCCCCAAGCCAATAACTAACCGTCGCCGAACGGTGTTTCCATTGCACCCACCCAAGCATGATGCAACCCACGATTTTTTCACGTCGTTCGCCCGAATCCGCACCCGCCTTTTCGAAAATACCCCAGCAAGCGCCATTCGCCATCTGCGCCTGCAAGTTCCAAGAATCGATTCTTGAAGCAACGTTTTGAACCGAAGTACATTCCTCCGGCCACGGCAAATGCTCCTGCAAAAACTCACGGGATTCGTCAATCAGCTCGAACAGCGACTGCGCGTCCGCTTCACCAAGCGGCCGCAGCACGACGCGCTCGCCTTCAACTTCTTGCAACGAAAATTCACAAGGTTCAATTTCTTCAAACGCTTCGCTCATCGCAATCCAATGCTAGCAAAAAAATCACTATAGCGGGAACGCCCACAAGAAGTCATTCTCCGAAGGAGACTACCCTCAGGACGAGCGTGCGCCTTCGTCATTCTCCGGAGGAGAATCCATACTTCACATGAGCGCAGATTGAATCGTATGGATCCTCGTTTCACGAGGATGACAGATTCACCGACCGAACCTTAACCCAGGGTAACCGCATCACCAAGCAAACCTTGGTCGAGGGTGACCGCGTCACTGCACTCACACAAAACGAAAAACCGGACTTGAACCTTCATGCCCTCGCGAGCACTAGAACCTGAATCTAGCGTGTCTACCAGTTCCACCACATCCGCGTGGTGCACCAAATTTTGAAAAAAAACGCCCTTTTGTCAAGGGGAGGTCCTTAATTATCTATGGAATGGCTTCGTGAATCCACTCCATGTGCTTATCTTTCCAATACGACCAGTCGTGTTCGCCCTCCGGGTCGAACCGGAGTTCGCAGTCCACCTGAACCGCCTTGCAAAATTCCGTTATCCAAGGAACCGTTTTCTCCGACGGATAAAGTCTATCCTTACCGCCCTGCAAAAAACGCCACCGTCCCGAATGCATTTTTGGCGACACCGCAAGCGAAGTAGGCTCCCCCAAGAATCCACCGAACGAACTCATGAGCAAGCGGTCGTCCACGATACGGCGCCCTTCTAGCGAATAGACTAGCACGCCCAAAGAACCATCCGAAACACCCACCAGCGAAACACGCTCCACCGGAGACTTGCGCCTTGCAGCCACAGAATCAAGCGCGGCATCAACCACACCAATCATGTTCTTCGTGACCCAATGACTCTCGCGGCAAGCGGACACGCTTACCACAATTTTTTCAGGGTAAAGATTTGCAAAGTCAGCACCGGCCACAAGCCCTTTGGCACAATTGCTACTCCCCATGCCTCCATGGAACCAAACAACGACCGAAGACTTAGCGGCATTCGAACGCCCCGCATTTACCGATTTCACCTTTTGCGGCTTTTTCGAGTTCATCGATTTCGGCCACCAGATTCCCGTTGGACTTTGAGCACCCGATGCACCAACCGGGACAAAAAAAGAATCCGGCGCATTTGGTGTAGCAAAAGCCTGCTCACCAACAAGCATCAACGCTAACAACACAGGAACAACTAAACTTAAACGCATCATTCCTCGTCGCTAGACGATTCCTGTTCCACAACTCGGCGCGGTTTGTACAAAATTCCAACAACCACCAGCACAAGACCAAACGTAAACATAAAGGCGACTAAACTCACGCCCATAAAGCACCAATAAAAATGATAGCCGTCCATCAAGAATTCCCAGCCAAGCTTTCCGTCTGTCGATTCCATGGACTTGACGATATACTTGTCGCCCACTTTTACAGCGCGAACCTCCATCGGAATATCGCTGGCATTCGTCGCCGAGAAATCGTACCATTCCGCCATTTCGTCAAGAATTTCATCGTTTGCATAAAGGACGAACGTGCACTTCGTGTCGCCGTTGAGCTGGAAAAAGATTTTATCAAAAAACGGGATATTCGAGCCACCGAACAAACTCGGCACAGCGGCATAACTCACCTTACCGTAAAACACATGTTCTGCAAGGAATCCAAGTTCTTCGGACATTCCATATTCAAACGAGCCATCCGTCATTTCATAAGCAGAAAATTCTTTTGTAATAGTTCTTGCAAGCGGATAAATGTACCACGAAATCCAACTAGCCAGAAAAATGAACAACAATCCAAAATTAATAAAGGCAACTTTACGGACACGGAAAAAAGACATTTCTATTCCTTACTGTTTAGACTTGAATATAAAGAAGAATGTTGCAAGCAAAAGAACTAGCGACAAGAAGTAGAACGCCAGCGGAATGTTTGCCGACAACGAAATTTCTTTGACGTTTTCCATCTGGAAAAAATGGAGCAGTTCGTCACTCACACTAAGTGTCTTATCGTTGTCGAACTGGTGCCAGGCGTTATACAAATCCAGATTCTTTTGGAGCAACAATTCTACGCGCCGATTAATCGACACGGGCAAATCCAAATGGCTATCGGGCAACACCGCATAACCCGCCCTCGCAGAATCCAGTTTACGCAAAAGCGGCAATTCGACGCCAGCCGAATTCATTTCCATCAAGCGGTAAACTTTTTCAAGCTCGTCAAACCAGGCAGAACGTTCCGAAAGGTAACGTTGCAAGCAAGAAACCTTCGCAAGTACACTTGACTTGAAATTCGCCACCGACGCCTTGGACGGAGCCGAAAACCCCGCCAGCTCCAACTTCTGGATGCCACCCTCGAACGAAAGTGCCACTTCGCGAAGCGTCATCATCTGCGCAAGGACCACCGCCGAATCCACCCCGTAACCGCTCCGGACGTGTTCCATCGAGCGCATCAGGCTCGCATCGGCATACTGGTAATCGCAAAGCGACTTGACATACTGGGAATAAACAGCCACCTGCGGTTTTTGCGAAACATAGAACAACGCCGTGAGGCAAATCGTCAGCACAACGACGAGCCACACCCATGGCGTCTGGATTTTCATGTGCAAAGTTTCTGCAATAATTTTTTTTGTTTGCTCGTTCACATCTAGAAATTACTTTTTTTCTACTTTACGAACAATGAAGCAACGTCAATTAATCGCTTTTTCTGCACTTTTATGCTATTTCGCCGGCTGTACAGTCGAGCGAGCTGAAGAGCAAATCCTGGATAGGCACGTAAATGGTGTCAAAAAGACTTCCGTCTGGGTTTACCCGGACGGAACGGTTCTGAAACGCAACGAATGGTACAACGACGGCATCAAGGAACTCGAAATCCCCTACAAAGACGGCCTCCCCCACGGCGAATTCAAGCGCTGGACAGGTTTTGGCGATGTTGCGTTGATCGGCAACTACAACAAAGGGAAGAAAGACGGCAAGTGGACAATCTACTACCAGAACAAAAAAGTCGAAGCCGTTCAATATTACAAGGATGACCACCCTGTAGGCGACTGGGAGGGCTGGCACCACAACCAGAAAAAAGCGTTCGAAGAACATTACGACGAGAACGGAGTCGCTACAGGCGTGTGGAAAAAATATCACGACAACGGTATACTCGCCGAAGAAAACAATTGCCACCAGAACGAATCGGGATTTTCCAAAGACGGCAAATACGAACCAATTGCAGGATTCATCAAACGCTATGGTCGCAACTGCAAAATCCTGGAAGAATTTGAATGTATCAATGGTCGATTAGACGGCGCCTATAAAAAATATTACGAATCATACGGAGAACCCGCAGCCACCAACGAAGACTGTCTCAAATCTCAAATCATGGAAGAAGGCTCATACTACGCCGATGCGCTCATTCTTTCGCCAAGCTACTACAGAGCCGACGGTTCACTCATCAAGAGAATCGAGTCCAACGAGATAGACGGCATCACCAAAATACAGTGGTTCGACGAAAACAGCAAAGTCATTCGTGAAAGCAACTTTATTCCGCAACGAACAGACGGACCCACTGAAAGTACAGGAATTTCTTATGGCACTTGCGATAACTCGTCCACACTCTTCTGCGCAGAGACTTCATTTGTCCGTTCCACACTCCCAAGCGGAACGCTCGACAGTTGCACACTGAGCCACAAAGAGTACTACAAACAAAATATTGGAAAATATCCCGCATCACTGCGTTACATCAAAGCAAAGCACAGCCTTTTATACGAGGAACTATGGGAACTTGACAAAAAAAATGATGGTACATCCCACCTCATCGAAAGTCGCAGTTTTTACCCCGACAGCACAGGCGGCAAAATGGCTAGCAAAGGTTTTTGGATAGTAGGCCCGGAAGGTAAAGATATACGTCATGGCATCTGGCGCAATTGGTACCCCAACGGAGTACTTCGCGATAGCCTGACCTACGTATTGGGAGAAAGAATCGGCGACCAGTTCAGCTACGACAGCACAGGCAAATTAACAATTCACAAAACAGAGAACGGAAAAAACCGCCCAGTAATCATGCACATTCTAGGGCATTGAGCGCGCACCTACGGATAGCCCACACCTCAAAGGCACGAAGTGCCAATATTTCCCTCTCGTCTCTAGTCTATAGCCACGGAGTGACGTTCTTTCGTCTATCGTATAACGCTCGAGACTTCTATGGACTGCGTTGAGCCTTTAAAATTCCAGGAAACCTTTACGTTTACCTGTTTGGCATAAACATGCGATACGGTTTCAAACTGCGATGCTGATTGCACTGTATAATCCGATGTTGCAGAAACAGTCACTTGTGTAGAATAAGTCACCGTTGCAGAATCGCCAAGGCCACGAGCCCACTTGCGATCGATATTTTGCACATTAAAAGTTGTATCAGACGTAGCCTTCGACGGAATAGAAGCGATTCCCACCGACTTGAGGGAATCCAAAACCTGCTGTGCAACCTCAACAGCACCGTCTCGACCACGAATACGCAATAACGCATCATGATTTCCCCCTTGGAGATTCAGCAACGCCATGTACATAAAACCAAGGACCGCTGATGCGACCAAGATTTCTACTATTCCAAAGCCTTTCTTATTTTTCAAGAGTTTCGTCATAATATACCTGCTATAATACGCTTATAAACGGCTCCAAAAGTCCCCAGCTCTCCATTGTGGAATAATCGCATTGTCATTTTTCTTTTTTTCGATTAGCCCAAAAACAAACTTGCTTCCATACTGCATACAAATATAACCATCCGAGGGTGCAGCAGAAAGACCAATACGCGGGACAAACATAGCACCATTTTGTGCCCAATCTTGCCCCTCAAAATCGCCTAAATCAACATCATCACAGCTAAATTTTGCCGGAGATTCAATATTAAACACATCGTACAATTCACTTGGCTTATCGACATCACAAGAACCATTTACAGGCTCAAAAACTTGAAGTTCCTGCTCGCTAACACCGGACATTTTCACGCAAAAATTCTTCGACATTCGAGTTGCATCGTTAGCAATGCGTTCCAAAAAAGCAGCCAAATTTAAAGAGTAATCCTTCATTCGGGTATTAATCACAGCACTTCTCAAACTAGAAACACCCATCGTAGACAAAACGCCCATTATCGCCACAACGACAACAACTTCAATCAGGGTAAAGCCGCTTTTTTTAGAACAGTGATTCAACATACAAAAATCTCCAAAGTGGACAACTCCAAAATTAGCAATAAAAGTAATCCTCTTTTAACTTTGGTCCAACCCTAAATATATATTAACGCACCCAGAAAGTAAACATTTGTAAACAGAAAATATTTTTTTAAGAAAAAATATGATTATTTCCACGCTAATTAGCACAATTTCGTCATTGACTCCTTTCAAATTTGCTATATTCTGCATCGCACATGGTGGAATGGTAGACACTGGGGACTTAAAATCCCTTGGGGGCAACTCCGTGCGGGTTCAAGTCCCGCCCCGGGCATTGTTTTTGTGCTTCACTTCGCACAAGGGAGGTAGATCATGATTGAATTCTATCCAAACAGCATATATTATCCGCGCGAAGCGGTCGATGAAAAGCTGGCCAAAGGCGAGCTTGAAAAGACCAAAAAATACTTGATTGGCTGGACAGAACGCCACCGCCAAGAAATTTGGGAATGCGCTCACGAAGACGCCGAAACACCTTCTGACGAAATCCTGCTCGACAACCTGCGTGCGTTGCTCCTTTGCAAAGGATCGCTCCAACCAGCAGCCGAAATGGGCGCCATGATCCGCGAAATCACGAAGGAAGTCTGGTACCAGAACGAAAACGGTCCGAAAGATCCGGACATGATTGCCGTGGACTGGCAAACGAAGTACCTGACCAAGTGGCGCGAAGCCCGCATGTTCGAAGCCTTCGTTCTTATCGAAAAGAACGCGAAAGAGCTCGTTGAAATTTTGAGAAAGTAAAAAAGGCGCCATAAGGCGCTTTTTTTAGTTAGTAGTTAATAGTTACCAATAAAGAGTTACTAGTCTTTAGATTTTAATGTCACCCTCGCGTAAGCGAGGGTCTTTTTGTAAAAGACAGCTGAAAAAGACTGCAACGACTATGCAAAAAAAGACGGACATAGAGTCCGTCTTGTATTTTTAAACATTTGTCAATTTATTTTACATGCACTTGGAGCATCTGCACCTTGCCGCTGGATTCCACACGGACTAGGTAAATGCCCGGGACGCATTGTTTGAGCGAGATGGAGTGGTTACCGGCAGTAGAACCGCGGTATTGCATCTTGAGATTGCCCTGCACATCGAATACGGAGACTTTAAGTTCCGAAGCGACAGAATTCGTAACAACAAGCTCGTTCCGAGCGTAGACAACCCTGAAAGCACTAGCAAGTGTAGTCATATTAACCGGAGTCCTCGAATCGCTAGAACTGCTACCGGGCTTCACGGCGCTGGAACTGGATGCTGGAGCGCTAGAGGAGCTCGACGCGATCACAGAACTGCTGCTGGGCTTCACGGCGCTGGAACTGGACGCTAGTGCGCTAGAGGAGCTCGACGCGATTACAGAACTGCTGCTGGGCTTCACGGCGCTGGAACTGGATGCTGGAGCGCTAGAGGAGCTCGACGCGATCACAGAACTGCTGCTGGGCTTCACTGCACTGGAACTAGACGCTGGTGCGCTAGAGGAACTCGACACGATTACAGAACTGCTGCTGGATTCCGCAACACTCGAAGAAGACGCGATTGCGCTAGACGAAGATGCCGGAATACTAGAAGAACTGCTAGAAACTGGGACCTTGATAGATGCCGTGAGCGTCTGCGCTTCCAAATCATTGTAATTCGCATTGCCAAGTACCATAAAGTACACAGTATAATCACCGCCGTTAGTTGCCGTCGGCAAAGCTTCTGAATACTTTTCTTCACTGGCCAACTTATAAACGAGCGTTCCGTTTTTGGCTTCACCGGCCGTCACAAGTGTCTGAGCCTTGCCGTTATACACCAGGTTTTCTACAGCAACCGGAGACTTGACAATTGTCGGATTTGCCTTTGTAATTTCAAAAGCCTGTTCGAGACCTGTTGCGGGCAACTTGTAATTCTTGTTATTCAAGCCTGTTACTGTAGCGGTGTACTTGCCAGCATTTGTAGCAGCACCAGCAACCGTAAGGCCACACTTGTCGCTATTCACGAGACCTTCTGCCGTTGCAGCCGGAACCTGAGCCAAGCTGTTGTAAATGAACGAAGACTTGCCCCAAGCAACGGAAACTTCCTTCGGTTCAACGGTCAACTTGCCCGCCACAAATTCAATTTCATAGTTGTCGGCAGTCAAGCCACTCGGCGTAATGGCATATTCACCGGCATCGCCATATTGCTTGTAATCGTAGCTATAGACGAGAGAGCCTTTTAAAGACTTTTCATTGTCTGTAACGACAAAACCGCTGTATTCAACGCCTGCGTTAGACGGTTCATCACCATAGACAATTGTTGCGTTCTTGGCCGTAACCGTGAGCGGAATCTTGGCTATTTCAAAAGATTGTTCAAGCCCCGTTGCCGGCAACTTGTAATTTTTGTTGCTCAAGTCCGTTACCTTTGCGGTGTACTTGCCAGCATTTGTAGCAGAGTCTATAACGAGGTTGCATTCGTCATTGTTCACGAGACCTTCTGCCGTTGCATTCGGAGCATGAGCCTTGCCGTCATAGGTAAACGAAGTTTCATCATCCCAAGCAATGGAAACGACCTTCGGCTCAACAGTCAACCGGCCTGCGGCAAATTCGATTTCGTAGTTGTCGTTAGCCAGGCCGCTCGGCGTAATGGCGAATTCACCGACATCACCGTACTGCTTGTAATTGATTTCAAAAGCAAGTTCGCCTGTCAAGACATTGCTGGTTTCTTTTCCAACAAATCCGTCATAAGCAATACCTGCGCTAGCAGGTTCGTCGCCATAGACAATCGTATCGTTCAAGGCTGTAATCTTAAGCGGAGCCTTTTTGATTTCGAAGGCCTGTTCGAGCCCCGTTGCCGGCAACTTGTAATTCTCGTTGCTCAAATCCGTTACTTTTGCGGTGTACTTGCCGGCATTCGTCGCAGCACCCGTCACCGTGAAAATGCATTCATCGCTATTTTCGACACCATTAGCCGTAGCCATTGGAATCTGTTCAGAGCCATTGTAAGTGAACGAAGCATCACTCCAAGCTATCGAAATCTCCTTCGGTTCAACAGTCAACTCGCCTTCGACGAAAGTGATGTCGTAGTTGTCAGAAGACAAACCGCCTGGAATAATGACGTATTTGCCAACTTTATAGAATTGCACATAATCGTAGTTAAAGACAATCGAATCATTTAAGTCATTTTCGTTATCGTCGCCCACAAAGCCGCTGTATTCGACACCTGCGTTAGACGGTTCATCACCGTAGGCAATTGTTGCATTCTTGGCCGTAACCGTGAGCGGAGCCTTTGTAATTTCAAAGTCCGGTCCATCTCGATTTTCAGGCAACTTGTAATTTTTATTGGTTAAATCTATTGCCTCGGCAGAGTACTTTCCGACATTCATAACGGAGTCTATAATAATGTTGCATTCATCATTGTTCAAGAGACCTCCAGCCGTCGCATTCGGAGCTTGAGCCTTACCATTGTAAGTGAACGAAGTTTCTTTATCATCCCAGGCAATAGAGATTTCCTTCGGTCCAACAGTCAACTTGCCAGCGACAAATTTAAATTCGTAGTTGTCGGATTCCAAACCGCTCGGCATAATGGCGTATTCACCGACTTTATCGTATTGAGCGTAATCGTAGCTATAGACAATCGAGCCACTTAAGCTATTTTCGTTATCGACGCTCACAAAGCCGCTGTATTCAACACCTGCATTTGCTGGTTTGTCACCATAGATAATCGACTTATCCTTTGCGATAACCATCAAAGGTGCTTTAGCGATTTTAAATTGTTTGCTGATTCCACCGGTATAATGGCCTTTTCCGGTGATAGTCATGCTTGCCGTTCCAACAGATATGTTGTTTGAGCATTGAGTCGTGAAATCTACACCGGGTTCAAGTACTTTTTCTCCGTCTGTAACGCTAATTGCAGGGCAAATTCGAGAACCCGTATATGTTTGGTCTTCAATGGCAGCGACCGTGATATCTGAGCTTGTGAACCGCTTTATCACCGACACAGTCAAATAGACTCCACCGCCATCTTTGACATAGCCGTAGCCATTGGATATAAAGTGGAGCAACATTTGATTGGTACTACTGGAGGCTGTGACAGAGGTCGTCGAAGAATTTTTGTAGCCCCTGAAACGTCCGAGGCGTTTTGCATTGGTGCTGCTGCCGTCGTAGATATCAAGATAATCTTCTTCTGCAGACGTGTACATGAGTTTGACATATCCCGATACTTTCATCATACAGTCCTCGGGTGCCGTCAATAACAGTTTGCCATCGTCATTGGTAAAGTAAAATCCATCCTTTCCACTATTGTCGTAAACTCGGAATGAAGTCATGTCATCCTGAATGATAATATCTCGCTGGCCAGTCTTAGGCATATTGACAAAAAAGTCCGTCTTGGGCATAAATGTTGGCGTCACCGTTGCATCCAACGAACGCATCTTGAATGAGTATCCCGTTGAGGCTGCGTAATAGACAACATCGCCCCATTGAGCGGCGTCAGGTTTTGTCATGACAATTTTTCCGTCCGCATCAAAAGCATCGATATCTTTCAACACATAGCCTTCGTCAGAACTTACGGTCACGTTGATAGTTCCGTTAGTTACGACCTGAGTTTTGTCAAACATTACATTACCGTGCTCCATATTTTTGTCGCTGCTTACACTGTAAACAGCAGGAGTAAAGACTTTAACGTTCAGGTCGAGACCGTACTTATGAAAAAAATCTGTTCTCGAAATATCGGCTGCCTTAAGGCGGACATAAGCTGTATTGCCTTCACTAACAACAGGATAAAGAGTCTCCTCTTTCTGCTGATTGCCATATGCTAATTTTTGTCCGTAACTTTTAGGAGGGTCATTATAGATTGCATAGTAAGACTCACTAGAGCTATTATCCACCATAAAGCTTTTTCCCGAAAATTGCATCACTTTACCCGAAGGTGCCGTTATTGCCAGGGTGCCATCGCTCAATGGTTGAAAATCACCATCCTTGCCGCCGTCGTCGTAGAGTTTAAATGAAGTAATATTGTCGGGAATGACCATATTCTTTGTGCCAGAATGCGGCATATTGACATAGAGACCTCCTTCATCTGAATTCAGCTTGTTGGTGAATACAGCAGCGACGGTTACATTTTGGGTAGGCATCTTAAACGTCACTGTCTTACTGATAGTTTCGCTCCAGTCGGTGTACCAGTTACAATCAGTAACGTTGAGAGTTTCACCGTCAGCTTTTACAACCCTTAGCTCGTTGAGCATATAACCTTCGTCGGGCGTAACAGTCAGAGTTATGTTGTCGTTTGCTTTTGCCTGTCTCAAATTCGCCGTTACTTGACCGCCGGTAAATCTGTCAGGTAGATTTACGTTGTATTTGCGGTCGGCTGGCACAAGTGTCACCGAAAGGTCTAAATCTGAATAGCCATACATCTCTCGATAACGAATTGCTAAGTTTTTTCCCGTGCTAGTAATGGTGGGAATTACAGCCACTGGGCTAGGTAGGTAATCATAAATTAGCTCCGAATTCTCTAAAAGTATTGTTCCACTCGCCTCATCGTTGTCATAAACAGTCAAATACCCTTCATATATTAATTCACAATCAATCAAATCGTTTTTCGACGTCCTATCCGCAGCCAGGGCTTTACCAGACAATTGAATAAGATAGTTCGAATTGTCAGGAATGTTGATAACGAGGACACCATCCCATTCTTTGCCAAGAACATGATTCTTGCCTCCAGCCTCATAGACCTTGAAGGATGTCAAGCCGTCTTTGATTTCCGATTCTGTAATCTTCAGCGTCATTTTACGTTTTTCGGGTATAGTTACATATTTCTCGCTGCCGTCTTGCGTCAGTACAGCCGTGTTAACCCACATTATGAATGACTGTGAACCGAAATAGGGGCTCTTACCCTTAATCGTCAGCATAAGTTTGCCTTCTTCCATAGCTCCAGTCGCATCCACGCTATACCCGACGGTCTCAGTATAGTGAGTTCCTTTTATCAATTTGTTACCGTTGTAATCGTAAACGTCATAATTGATATACTTTATCGCTCCATTCGGGAGAATGCTATAGTCTTGCATTTGAAGGTTCGCTAACGCAATCGAGTTGTTGTCTAGCTCAACCGGAATAATTTTCTGATTTTGCCTTTTTGCAAGTTCATCCGCTAAGACTAAGTCTGTACTTCCTTCGTAATAGAAACGCGAATCTCCCTCAATGCTGATATCACCCCTGTAACTATTTGCATTGATGAAATCTGTACTTTCAGTCCACGACAATGAAATGGTTCCTGCGGTTCCCTCTCTTGTTGAACCATCACGGCCTGGACCTATTCCGTTACCCCTTAAACTTACTGCTGTGACTTGGCCTCCACTGATGGTAATCGATCCACCTTTGCCCTTTCCACTTTCGTTAATGGTACCGCCGCCAATCGCCGCAGCGCCATATGTTCCCGATGTCGCTTTAACAACGCCACCAGTAATGGTTATCGTACCAGCATTGCCATTAAAACCACCTCCAATACCGGCTCCTTTGCAACCTCTACTTCCAGAATCAGATATAGCATTGACCGTACCACCACGGATAGTGATGTTACCACCGGAGCCCAGTTCCGCACCACCTATTGCCGCCCCGAAATAATAGCTTAGTGAACCAGTGTTAATCGCTGTTATATTACCCCCTAATATTGTAATCGAACCTGCATTGGCAATGCCGTTGCCTTTACTTCCACCAAGTGGAGAATTTTCGTTGCTGCTGCCAGATCTCGTATTAAGGTTTCCCTCGCCTGTTATTGTAAGGCTGTGTCCATCATGAACGCCAATGCCATTTTGTGCATCAAGTGTTGTTTGTGCGCCAAGGTTCAATGTAACAGAACCTCTAATATAGATTCGCCTACTGAACGTAACAGTACCGTTGCCAATAATATTGACAGAGCAGTTCTCCCATGTTGTTTCTTTATTGATGGTTTGCCCCATAGCTTCGATGTTGATCACATCTTCCGCCAACGAGGTTGCTGCCATAAGCAGGGTAAAAATCAGAGCAAGCCCCAAACGGAGCGAACGTAATGAATGAATTAGATGACTGGTCATAGTATTTTAGCACCGTATTTGTTGAATAAACTTTTACAAAGTACAATGCTAAAAAAAACAAAGGAACAATACTATAGCCCAAATGGGTTATATTTTCATAATACTTTCGTAAGAAAGGATTAATTTGCGTGGAAGCGAATGGGGATCCAGATTTCGAGTTTGCCCTGCTTGCTCGGCGGAAGGCGCCAAAAATATTCGACGTGCTTTAAGAGCTTCACTTTGAACACATCGTCATCGCTATCCGAGAACATAATCTTCGGATCCATGAATCGTCCAAGGCTATCGAGCGTGAGGTGGAGTCCGAGGAACACATCGTCATCGGACTTAACGAACCTGTTCTCCTTGCGGTGCACCTTGACTTTTTTGAAATACTCCGATGAAAGGTAATGCAGCCCTGCAGCGCGACCTTCCAAGAACAAAGCAAGTTTGTTCAAGTCGCGACCAGCCGTATTTTCAATCACGTAAATTTCGTCAATCGAGGGCATTTCGACTCGGCCCTTAAAAGCGTCCTCGGTCGCACCACCTTCGTGTTCTGGAACATCGACAATGGGGTCATACTGAGGGATGCTGTAAACAAAGTAAAGTACAGAAACAAAGACGAGTAAAAAGGCGAGCAGCGGAGCGTTTCGTTTTAACATGGCACTACTCGATAGACTTGATGCAAAGCTGCACCGTCTTATTGTTGTTGTAATAATTCCAAATTGGTTCGAACACGACCGTTATCGGTCGAGAACGCCCAAGCAAGGCCTTGCTCTTGCGAAGGCCAAAGGCAATCGCCGGGAAAACAGCGCTCCCCGCCTGCGAAATTTCCATTTGCAAATGCCCGCCGCGAAGTTCGCGCACGCGATGCACGGTAACGCCTTCGGCGCGGAATGCTGGATACGGGAAATTTCCGCCAAACGGTTCCAGCAAATCGATGTATTCAAGAATCGAGCGTTCGCGGATTGGATAACGCCCTGTCGGGACTCGCGTTTCTACAGTCAGTTCACGCAGTGCAATCTTGATATCGAACGGGTACGATTCTTCGGTATTGATAACTTCACCCGTGTAGCCTTGGTCCGCCGCAGACTGCAACAGGCGCCCACGCAATTCTTCAATTTTTCCGGCTTCGAGCGAGAAGCCCGCCGCGTTCGCATGGCCGCCCCAACGGTCAAAAAGTTCGCGGCTTTCGAAAAGCGCCTTGTGCCAGTTGAATCCCGGCACTGCACGAGCGCTCGCATGCGCCATGCCGTCAATAATCGAAAGCACCGCAGACGGCCTATGGAATTCCTGCGCAAGCTTTGCCGCCACAATGCCAATCACGCCCACATGCCAATTTTCACCGGCCACAACAATGACGGTCGGGATCGTTTCGCCATAAAGCGCCTTGACCTGCTCCATCGCCATTTCGGTGATTTCGGCTTCTTTATCTTTACGGCGTTTATTCCATTCTTTCAGTTCCGTAAGGAGCTGCGAAGCCTCGCTCTTGTTTTCGCACAAAAGAAGTTTAAGGGCCGGATCCGGCCGCTCCATACGTCCCGGAGCATTCAAAAGCGGAGCTAGCTTGTACATCACATCGATGCCACCCACACAGCTATGGGGCTTCATGAGGGACGAGTACATTTCTTGCACGCCAGGCCAGCGGCTATTCTTTAAGCATTCAAGCCCCGACCGCGTAAAATAGCGGTTCTCAGGCGTCATCTGCACCAGGTCGGCAAGCGTTCCGAGCGCCACCAAGTCCAAGTATTCCACCGGATTCGGGAGTCCAAGGCGGCTGTACAAGGCACAAATGAACTTATACGAAACGCCGACACCGCAAAGTTCCGGGTTCGGGTAATCGTCCCCTTCTTGGTGCGGGTCCAAAAGCACATCGCTTACCGGGAGGCCATCGCCCGAAGGCTGGTGGTGGTCCATAACCAAGACCGCCATACCAAGCTCTTTAGCATGGGCAATTTCCAAGTTCGCGGTAATGCCCGTATCCACGGTGATCAAGCTGCGGGCACCCGCCTCGTACATTTCATCGACGGCAGAAACCGAAAGCCCGTAGCCATCGCCAAAGCGGTTCGGGAGTCGCCATTCCGATTCAATGCCGACCGTCTTTAAGCAACGCGTCAAAAGCGTCACCGAGGTCATGCCATCCAGGTCGTAGTCGCCAAAAATGAACACGCGTTCGCCACGTTCGCGAACCGCCAGAATCCATTCCACCGCCTTATCCATCCCCATCATGAGGAACGGGTCATGCACATCGCTTTCGCTGCAGCACAGCATGTGGTACGCATCGGACACCGTCTTAATGCCACGCGACACAAGGAATCTCGCGACCGCATGCGGAATCTTAAGCGTAGAGGATAATGTAGAGGCGACAAGATCTTCCATCACTTGTAGCCTTCAAAAAGTTTCATCGAGAGGTTCTGGAGGCACATCACTGCCGCCATACGCCTAGAGGCGATTCTCGACATAGTCTCCTGGACGCACACGAGTGCAAGTTCCAAGGCCGAAGCCCCCACCTGCGGGAAGCGTTCGAGGTTCACGCGACCGGTTGCATCCGGAATACGGAGCGGGGCGCCCGATTGTTTACGCAGCAAATCCGAAATCAAGAACGACAGGACTTCCAGGAATCGGTTCACGATAGCTGGGTCTTCAAGTTCGGCATCTTCAAGTTCAAAGAACAGGTCCGTGTAATCCTGCGACAAGGACTTCTCGACAAAATCGACAGCAAGGGAGCACCAAGCTTTAGCATGTTCTGCGTAGTAAAGCGCCATGCCCGGAGAACCCACGGCAAGCCCAATTACATCGTCCGTGAGAGTCGATTCGTCAAATTCTTCGCCACCCACGCGGGTTGCCTCAGCGCGTACTTCTTCATCAGTCAGGGGCGGCAGGTGGAGCGTCAAGCAGCGCGAACGGATGGTCTGCAAAAGTTTTTCGCGAGAGGACGTCGTTAAAATGAAATACGTGTTCGGCGGGACTTCTTCGAGAGTCTTGAGGAACGCGTTTGCCGCAGAATCGTTCATGCGGTCGGCCTCAGCAATAATCACCACGCGCACGCGGTCGCCCTTCATCGCAAAAGAGGCGGTCATCGTACGGATGAGTTCCACCGAAATAAGGGCGCCGGCACTGAAAATATCCACGCGGTACGGGTTCTTCGTGATTTCTTCGATGTAGGCCTGCTTAAAATCCTGGATAGTCTTTGCAGAACTCCCGGCAGAGACATCGGCCGCATTGCGGGCGCTTGCCTCTTTTGCTTCCATCGGCACGACCCAGTTGTCCGTGACGCCGGTATCGGCAGCCATCTTGCAGCCAAAGCAATTTCCGCAGGGGCGAACGCTGAGGTTCGTGCACTGCAACGCCTGGGCAATTTCCATCGCCAAGGCCTTTTTGCCAATACCCACAGGACCGTCAATCAGAATCGACTGCGGGAAGCGGTTCTCGCGCAACGCCGCCATAAGACGAATGCGGATTCGTTCCTGGGAAGCAGGGCCATTCAAGCGATATTCAATCATTTTTGTTTTAACCATTGCAACGGGTCCACGGTTTGTGTCCCTTCGCTTACTTGAAAGTACAATTTAATTCCATTTAACGAAGCAATATCGCCCACTTCTCCAATTTCCTCGCATTTCTTGACACTTTTGCCCTCTTGGACGTGGATTGCTTTCATGTGACCGTACACCGTGTACGTTCCGTCTTCATGTTCAATGATAACCGAAGGCCCGCGGCCATCAATTTCGGCAACCATCGCGACAGTTCCCGCGGCCGCAGCACGAACATGACCACCGCGCTTACCGCGGATTTCTACACCCAAGTTACGCGTCATGATATGGAGCACCGGATGTTCTTGCAAACCATATTCGCTGATAATCGGACCATCGAGAGGCATGCACTTCGGTCCCTTGAATGGTTGCGCCTGAACCGTCTTTTTGGCAGCTTCGGCCTCACGCGCCTTCTCGGCCTCGCGAATCTTTTCAGCCTCGCGCTTTTTCTCGGCAGCCTTTTCCTTTTTTTTGAGTGCGGCTAGGCGAGCGGCTTCGGCCTTTTTCGCTTCTTCTATTTCGCGCTTGCGACGTTCTTCGAGCCTTTTGATAAGCGCAAGCATCGTCCTTTGGTTGCGTTCGAATTCCTTGAGCGCCATGCGCTGCACGGCCTTATCGTGCTTGAGGGAATTCAGCATGCGTTCCTGACCGTTCATCTGAGCCACAAGACCGCGTTCCTCAACCGCCTTGCGGGAGCGCAACCTCGAAAGTTCAGCCAGGTGCTTCTGTTGCGTCTGCTGTTTTTGCGAGCGTTCCGTCACGAGTTTGCGGAGCGTTTCCACGTCCTCGCGGTCGCGGTTCAGCAAATGATGCACCCAGTAAACTTCACGTTCCGGGTTCCCGTTCTTGGTCAAAAGATCAAAGAGAATTTCGGCATCGTTGCTACGGCCATGTACATACAAATTCCTAACACGCTTTCGCATAGCACGCTTGCGATTCTTGATTTTCGTATCGAGCGAATCTATATCCATCACAAGTTGCTTTACCGCCCCTTGCAACATATCCTCATTGCGCGAAAGTTCCGACAAGTACGATCGCGTACGGTTCAAGTTCTGGTCCAAAAGCGAAATGGTATTGAGCACGCCTTTTTCTTCGGTTTCAAGAACCGCCAGTTCCTCGCGCTTTTTCGCCAAATCGACTTCAAGCTTTTTTAAAGCATTTTTTTGTTCATCAATCTGCGTATCAGTCCGTTTAAGAGGCGCCCCCCAAGCGGCAACCGCAAAAAAGAACAGCAAAAATGCAGACAAAGAAACAAGGCGCATTAGTCTTGCTCACCTTTCTTTTCAAACAAGAAACTGCGCACCGTGCGGAAGCTGAAATAGCCCGCAAGAATCGTCTCTAGGAACACCGTAAAGAGTGCAACGATCAAAAAGTACTCAACACCGGTCGCCACAATCGGGAACATTTTTACCACCGACTTGATCATAAGCCCAAGCAACAAGATAGCAGCGCTACTCCCGACAAAACCTTGAGCGGCCCCTTCCAGCACAAACGGAAACTCGATGAACAGGTAACTGCCCCCGGCGTATTTCATATTCTCGACCAAGAGTTTACGGGACATGAGCGAAAGGCGAACCGAATTGCAAATAATGAGCGAAAGCGTAATCAGCAAAAGGATACTGACGCAAATCGGCCAAAAGACCATCTTGAACTTCCACGAGGCAATTCGCGAGGCCCATTTTATCGGAGCCTGCACCTCTTCAAAGTAAGACTCTTCGGCGATTGCATGGCGCACTTCGGAAAGGTCCAGCGGGTTACGAGCCTCTTTACTCAGTGACACACGGAAAAACGCCGGGATGGGGTTCCCTTCGACAAGGTCCAGCATGTCTGCAGAAAAATGATTGCGGAAATCAGCCAGCGCAGAATCCGCGCTCACAAACGACACCGATTCTACATGACGGGTATGTTCCAGCCGCGTCTTGATTACCGGAATGGAATCTTCGGGAACATCCTCGCTCAAGAACGCTTCAACGACATACAATGATTTTTCGACAGAGATGAGCTTAAACGAAACGCCCAACGCCGTAAAAGAAGATGCCAAAAGGAGCGAGCACAGAAAAATCGTCAAAAGAGACGGGAGAATCACCGTGCGGTGTTGCTTCCATCCTCGAAAAGATTCCGATATTAAGTAACCTAATTGTCCGAACACGCATGGAATATAATTAAATTTATAGAGGTTCTTTATGGGGCTTTTATGGGAAACATCATATTAAAGATAACCGCATTGGTTTGCGCGATGGCCCTCTGGTTCTACGTCATCTCGCTCAAGGACTTCCAACTGACGATGGAAGTTCCGCTTACATTCGTGAAGTTGCCCGAAGCGCTCGCGATTGCATCTAAACCGCCCAGCACCGTTTCCGTGACCGTCGAAGGAAAACCGCTCGACCTCATCCGCCTGCAATCACAAAAGCAATCCGCGATGGTCGTCGATATGCACAACGCCGAACTCGGATCCAAGCGCATTCATCTGGACTCCAAGAATTTCGTCGCTCCGAACTTTGCATCGGTGCATTACATCGAGCCCGATAACCAATACCTCTTCATCGATGTCGCCGTCGATACAAGAATCGAACGCAGCATCCCCATCAAGAACAACGTGACTTTCGGGGCAGCCCCAGGCTATGTCATCGTTCAGCAGCCCAAACTCATGCAAGAAGACCTCATGGTTTCTGGAGCAAGGAACGCCCTCACCCGCATTATCGACATTCCAACGGACTCCATCTTTAAGGACAGCATCAAGGAAAGCCAAACGTTCTCTGTTCCGCTCATCACAGATCAGCTCCCGCCGTTTGTAACGCCCAGCGATTCCGTCGCAAAGATTTTTGTCGATGTCCAAAAAATCAAGTCCAAGGAATTCAAGAGCATCCCTATCCAGCTTATCGGTTTCTATGACCGCGCCTTGAACACGCTATCGCCGCAACAGGCAACCGTCGAAATCACAGGCGGTGAAAAAGTCATCGAAGCCATCAAGCACAGCGACATTGAACTTTTCATTGAATACAACCGCTTCGCTATTGAAGACGCCGACAGCCTTGCCCCGACCATCAAATTGAACTTGCCGCCAGACATCGACCGCAGCATGTCCATCAAGGCCGTTCTTGTCAAACCCGACAAGATCAAGCTCATCAAGACCCATACCGAAAGCGAAGATAAAGACGAGGAATACGGAATATGATTTGGCTTGGAATTGAATCCAGCTGTGACGAAACCGCGTGCGCCGTTTTGCAGGACGCCCCGCTCAAAGTTCTTTCGAATCCGCTCTATAGCCAAATTGACGAACACGCGCTTTACGGAGGAGTTGTTCCCGAAATTGCAGCACGTGCGCACCTGCAAAAGATTGCGCCCATTGCCGAAGCCGCCGTTAAAGAAGCAGGCATCGAGCTTAAAGACATCGACGCCATCGCTTACACCACAGGCCCTGGCCTTATGGGGCCGCTCCTCGTCGGCGCCAGTTTTGCCAAAGGACTCGCCCGCGACTTAAACATTCCGGCTTACGGCATGAACCACCTCGAAGGCCATCTTGCCGCCGCCTGGCTTTCTAACCCAGATATTGAACCGCCGTTTTTGACGCTCACAGTCTCAGGCGGCCACACGGAACTCGTGATGGAAGAACCGGGATTCAAGTACACAAGCATCGGGCGCACCCGCGATGACGCCGCCGGCGAAGCATTCGACAAATGCGGAAAGCTTCTTGGACTCAAATACCCGGCAGGCGCCACCATCAGCCGTTTGGGCAAAGACAAGAACCGCAAATTCGTCGAATTTCCGCGTGCGCTCCACACCCACGACAGTTGTGAATTTTCCTTCAGCGGCCTAAAGACCGCCGTGCTCCGTTACACCGAAACCCACGACCCGGAATTTATCCAGCAGAACCTTGGCGACATCTGCGCCTCGCTCGAAGACGCCATTGTCGATAGCCTTGTTTCAAAGACCATCAACGCGCTCAAGAAAACGAAAATGAAGACGCTCGTGATGGGCGGTGGCGTAAGCGCGAACAGCTGGCTCCGTATGCGCCTGCAAGATTACTGCAACAAGAAGGGAATCCGCTTCTGCGTCCCGGACCGTAGCCTGAGTACAGACAACGGAGCGATGATTGCTGCCGCGGCCATCCGACGCAAACTACAGGGCAAACTCGAATCCATCGACGTCGTAAAACCGTGGATGCCGCTCGCTATTTAGACGAGAGAACGCCACTACGTGGCTACAGACGAACGACGAGAGCCCCGCGCATATAATACACTCCGCAAGACGGAAGTGTTGCATATACAGTTTCCGCGCATTTTAGCGACTTTTTGGGAACGTTTTCAGCAACGCTTTTTTAAACGCCATTGTTCTTTTTGCAATTTTCATTGTATATTGTAAATATGATTTTGTCGTTCAAGCATAAGGTAATGTTATTCTTTTGTGCAACAGCGTTCTGCTGGGCACAGGATTTGAGCAAACCTGTTAATGACGTTGATGTGTTCCGCCCCGAAAAGCGCGAAACCAAAGTTCAAATGGTCGATTCGTCGAAAACAAACGACGTTAAGTTGAACGTTGATATTTTTGCTGATGGATTTATCGGTTCGTACTACATTCTTTGGGACAATGTTGACTTGTCCGAAGACATCAAAAAGATGATTCAGAGCCGCAACTTTGCGCTCGACGAGTTCCTTATGCAAAACATCGACCGCGAGCAGTTCGAGCAAGAACGCATGTTGCAACTTTTTGAAGACCGCAAGCAGGAGTTCTTCAATATCTTTCCCGAAGAAGCACTCAAGGAACTTCAAGAAAAGCAAGCCGACGAATAAGTTAGACGAAAGAACGCCACTACGTGGCTACAGACGAAAGACTAGAGAAGAATAGCTAAGTTCTAAGCTCTAACAACTAGTAACTATCCGATGTTTTCACAAGAACGTAATTTCACAGATTGGAAGCTCACGGGCTTCAGTAGCGCACCGGCATTTCTTTTCGAGACAATTGAAAGCACGCACAAGCTCATGAAGTCCATGGCGAGCGCAGGAGAAATTGCGCCGGGAACACTATTTGTCGCCGACTCGCAAAGCAACGGACACGGTCGCCACGAACGCACTTGGGACTCCCCCGCCGGAAAAAATCTCTACTTCAACATTTTAATCCCGCTCGAAGGGATCCCGGCCAATCGTTTCGCACAAATTACACAAGTTGCCGCACTCACATTTGCCGAAGTGTTCAACGATTTGCAAGACGCAGCGATTCCTGAAAATGCAAATGAAAAATGTGCGATTCCCAAAAACGACGCAACCGCAAGTAACAACGGTGCAGACTCAGCAAACAATAAATGCGCGATTTCCCAAAACGACGCAATTTTAACAAGCAACACAAATACTCCTCCAAAAAAAATTACAGTCAAGTGGCCAAACGACATTCTCTACGGCAAAAGTAAATTCTGCGGAATTTTAGCGGAAGTTGTTTATGCAAAATGGAAATCCCCGAACACATCGATAAACTCAGTGCATCACGAGTCGGGGATGACAAATGAAAACGCGGGGATAGCCAGAGAAAATGCGCCCCGCCCCGCCCTCAACATGGGTGTAGGCATCAACGTCAACAGTGATCCCGAAGATTACGCCCATCTAAACCGAGCTGTCACAACACTCAAGACAATTGTTGGGCATACAATCAACCGCGAAAAACTTTTGCAACAACTCATCGGGAATCTCGAACGCGCCATCGGGCAGTTTAAAGCATTCGGCATTCGCCCCTGGGTCGCTGCATGGAAACGCATGGACCAGTTCATTGGCGCCCGCGGCACCATTGTTGTAAACAACCACTGCACCGACCAGAATCGCGAAACAGGCGAAGGCTCCATCAAAAAATCCGGCACCATCATCGACATGCAAGACGACGGCTCGCTCCTATTCAAATGCGATGACGGTACAACCGAAACTGTCATCTCTGCGGATTTAGAAATCTAATTTTCCGCGCATTTTTAAACGCATTCTCATACGCAATTTCCACACATTTGTGCACATATTTCATGCGCATTTCGTGCACTTTCCCCACGTTTTTTCAAATGTATTTTGTGCACATTCTCAAACATACAACTTTTTACAACATTTCTTTTACACGAAAAATTGTAACCATACTCTTACAACAATAATATTTGTATATTGCGCCTAAAATAAGGAGGCAATATGCACATTTTTCAAAGTGCATCCAGGAAGGCACTGTTTTTGGCGTGTTCTTTTCTTCCATTTTTCATGTACGCATGCGGCGGCGACAGCGGCAGCAGCGCAGCAGATACCGAATACAACGACGAAGATGACGAAGACAACCTTGGCGGTGAAAATTTCAGGGATACCTCCATTACGGGCACCCAATACAATTCCAATGTCGGTGTCGTAAGCATCATCAAAGACGAAATTTTAGACGTAAAAAGCGGTAATTCCTACAAAACAATCCAATTCGGCCCCTACACATGGATGGCCGAAAACGCAAATTACAAGGTATCCCGCAGTGCCTGCTATAACGAAGACACGGACAACTGCAAAAAATTCGGACGCCTGTACCAAAACACGAATGCCTCCCAAGCATGCCCAAGCGGTTTCAAGATCCCCTCCGAAGCAGACTTCAAGTACATCGTCCGTTTCGCAAGCAACATCAACGACCGCGATTTCGGATTCAATCCGCAAATGTCCGGCTACTGCGAAACCGTAAACGGAGAACTCCAATGCAGTCGCGGCGGCAAAGAAGCATACTACCAAACCTCCGATTTCAATATTTTCAGAGTCAACGGCAAAGGCAAATACGATTTCCCTGAAGCCAATTACAGCGCCTATTACGCTCTCCGTTGCGTGAAGGTTTCGCACTTTGTCGAAAACGAAAAGCAACTCCCCATTTGCGATTCCACAACATACAATAGCCTCAGCAACTTCTACATTGCAAGCAAAGGATACAATTACCGTTGCAACAGAAAAAAATGGGTCGAGGCCGACGACAACAATTCCTGCCCTTCCGCGGAACGTGGCGAGAAGCATTACTACAAAGACACCTTATTCGTTTGCCGAGGCACATGGCAATACGCAACGATGAACGATGTAGACGCCAGTTGCACCATAAAAAATCAGTGGGAAGTCCGCAAGCTGAACGGACAAAGCTACATCTGCGACGATTCCACTTGGCGCAAGCCCTCCACCATCGAAACAGCCCTTGGACTTTGCGTTTTCGATAGCTTGACAAAAATGAAAGCCTACATCGACGAAGACGATACCATCGGCTACGTTTGCGATTCTTCGGGTTGGCGCAAGGCTGTACTCATCGATTCCATCGGCACATGCACCGCAAAAAATCAATGGACGATTAAAACCAATTACAATAAAAAATACATTTGCGACGATTCTACATGGCGTAAGCCCAGCACTATCGAAGATTCCATCGGGATTTGCACTCCCGATAGCTTAAAGAAAATGAAAACACTGAGGACCAAGTCGGACTCTACGCACTATTTCTGCGACACGACCGGCTGGCGCAATGCGGTACTCATCGACTCCATCGGCAGGTGCGTCAAAGACAGGCAATGGGAGCAGAAGAAAAATTACAGCAAGAACTACCTCTGTAAAGATTCCAGCTGGCGCAAAGCAACCGCCCGCGAAGATTCCATCGGATTCTGCATTCCAAGCAACATCGGGAAAATTGATTCTCTCAAGAGCTCTGGAAGTTACGATTCCTATTACTGCGATTCCACAGGCTGGCGCAGCACTGTCCTCATCGACTTCTATGGCGCCTGCGATTCCACAAAGTTCTATAACACAGTTGAGTACAAAGGAAGCACCTATGCTTGCCGCACCACAAAATCGTGGACGACCTTGAACAGCACCGAAAAGAATCTTGGCGTTTGCACCCCAAAAATTTACGGTAAAATGGACACCTTAAAATCAAGCGGTACAAGCTACGTCTGCGATTCCACAGGTTGGCGCAACATTGCCTTGGAAGATGTCGCCGGGAAATGCGATTCCACAAAGTTCTACAAAACGGTCGAATACAAATCTTACACTTACGTTTGCCGCACCACAAACAAATGGGAAACGCTCACCAGCACCGAAAAGAATCTCGGCATTTGCACCTCCAAGATGTACGGCCAAATTGATACTGTAAAATCAAGCGGAACAGGCTACATCTGCGATACTACGGGTTGGCGCACCGCCAATGTCTACGATTACTATGGACCATGCGATTCCACCAAGCTCTATACCTCAAAGACCGTAAACGGAATTGCTTACGGTTGCCAAAATGCCAAAAGCTGGGAAAAGCTCACATACCCCACCACCGCATTCGGGTTCTGCACCTCCAAGCTAGTCGGGACAATGAAAGCAGACAGCACCGGCAAGGTTTACATTTGCGACTCGATCTGGAGAGCGGCAACCAAATCCGAGGTTCTCGGCACTTGCGATGACGATAACGAAGGCCTCGAAAAAACTTACAGTTCCATCAAGTACGCCTGCGTCAATAAAGAATGGCGCACCTACACATCGCTGGAAAGAGCTTTAGGCCTGTGCTACAAAGGCACTTTGGACAAAACAGCATCCGATGGTGTCGAGACTTACATCTGCAAAGAAAACGGATGGAAAAAATACACCATCGAGGATGCCTATGGAAAATGCACCTATTCTATACAAGGAAAAACCGTCGACTTTGCAAGCGTAGCATACGGCTGTAAGGGCACTTACTGGAAAAGACTGGACACCCTTGATTTGGCATTTGGTTTATGCGTGAAAAGAGATGAATACAAAATATATGAATACAACGGGAACCACTATTATTGCAATGGTAGCGAATGGGAAATCGCACCTTACTGGAATGTTCTAGAACAATGCACCAAGGCCTTAGAAGGAAAAATTGAAAAATATCGCGAAAAACAATACTATTGTTCCAGCTTAGGAAAATGGCAAGAATACGAACCTCTTGACAAAGAACTTGGAGTATGTGAAGCAAAAACTCTCGCTACAAGCAAAGTCTATAACGGGTATAATTACGGTTGTATCTACAAAAGCGGCAATAGTAGCAATCTCTATGAATGGAGAAAAGAGAACAGCTTGGACAAAGCGTTAGGATTCTGCTACGGGAATACGTTTGAATGGAAGGTTTACGACGAAACAGATTACTTATGCGATGACCACGGAGAATGGAAGAAACTCACATATCTTACAACATGCGATAGCAGATTTGCCAACGTATTTGGTAAAACAGTAAGATTTAACGGCAAATACTACTATTGCGACATTAGCATGAACGATATTTTTGACGCAGACCATGGTTGGTACGCATTACAACCCATCGACAGCATCAAAGGTCCCTGCCACGGAACAAGATTAGGCGACACACTGACATTCGAAAGGAATTATTACTACTGCGGAAGAAACAGCAATGGGTATTACAGATGGGTTCCAGCAACAAAAATGACCGATTACTACGGCAAGTGCACATCATCCAATGATGGCGTAACCGTTTCATTTGAAGGGAACCATTACCAATGCAACGATGGTCTATGGCATAGAGATCCAATCGACTACGTCACCATAACAGATACAAGAGACGGCAACCAATACAAGACCATCAAAATTGGCTCTCAAGAATGGATGGCCGAAAACTTGAAGTACGAAGTTGAAGGCAGCTGGTGCGGCGGAAACCTCAATGGATGTGCTAAGTATGGCCGCCTCTACAGTTGGGACATGACAGTAGGTTTCCCAAAAACAACAGCACCGACTTTCGTTAAAATTGAAGATCCTGAAAATCTTCAAGGTATTTGTCCTGACGGATGGCGAGTCCCCTCGCGTACCGATTGGGAAACACTGCTTAAAGAATGTAGCGCTGCCGAACTCAGAACAACTCTTACAGGGTATGATTCTGAAAATACCAATTTCTGTGGATTCACAGCTATACCGACAGGCTATGAAGGCGTCTACTATAAGAACAGGGATGATTCTGATTGCACGGAAGAACTCAGTTCCATCGGTAGCTATATAGCCTTCTGGAGTTCAGAACAAAACAATGATACAGAAGCATCAATGGTTGAACTCACAGCAACCCCCTATCGCAATAATACACTTTACACGGTTGATAAAAAAGACGGCTACTCTGTTCGTTGCATCAAGAAGTAAAAATTAAGGAGACTCTATGTTCGTTTTGCAAAATATGTTTCGGAAGACTTTTTTTTCGTCATGTATAATTCTTCCATTTTTTATGTACGCCTGTGGCGGCGATAGCGGTAGCAGCGCGGCAGAATACGAATACAACGAAGAAGAAGATGACGTCCTTGGTGGTGACGCGTTTAAAGACTCCTCCATTACGGGCACGCAATACAATTCCAATGCCGGTGTTGTAAGCATTATCAAGAGTGAAGTTCTCGACGAAAAAAGCGGAAACACCTACAAAACAATCCAGTTCGGCCCTTACACCTGGATGGCCGAAAACGTGAACTACAAAATTTCGCACAGCGCCTGCTACGACGAGGACACAGATAACTGCAAAAAATACGGCCGCCTGTACCAACGCACAAGCGCATCCCAAGCGTGCCCAAGTGGTTTTAAAGTTCCCACAGAAGCCGACTTCAAGTACATGGTCAAATTCGCAAAAAACATCAACGATCGTGATTTCGGATTCAATCCGCAAATGTCCGGCTACTGCGAAACCGTAAACGGAGAACTCCAATGCAGCCGCGGAGGCAAAGAAGTCTACTACCAGACATCTGACTTCAATATTTTTAGAGCCAACGGCAAAGGCAAATACGACTTCCCCGATGCGAACTTCAGCGCTTATTACGCTTTGCGCTGCATGAAAGTTTCGCACTTTGTCGAAAACGACAAGCAACTCCCCATTTGCGATTCCACCACATACAATAACCTCAGCGAATTCTTCGTTGCAAGCAAGGGTTCCAACTATCGCTGCAACAGAAAGAAATGGGTCGAAGCCGACGACAATTCCTGCCCATCTTCGGAACGTGGCGAAAAGCACTACTACAAGGATTCCCTTTTCATTTGCAACTACTCCTGGGAACTTGCGACCATGAGCGATGTGGACGTGAGCTGCTCCAAGAAAAATCAATGGGAAGTTCAAAAGCTCAACGGCCAAAGCTACATCTGCGATGAATCCACTTGGCGCAAGCCCACCTCCATCGAATCCGCCATCGGCCTTTGCACGCTCGACAGCTTAAACAAGATGAAAACGGCCCTTCAAAAAGAAGACACCACGGATTACTACTGCGACTCTACAGGTTGGCGCAAAACCATCCTCACGGACTACATCGGTCTATGCGATTCGAGCAAATACTATACCGTCAAAAAGCACCAAGACACATCCTACGCTTGCCGCACCACAAAGACATGGACAACCTTGAATAGCACCGAAAAAGAAATCGGCGTCTGCGCACCAAAACAATATGGCAAAATCGACTCCGTCATGACGAAGAACGATACAACGCACTATTACTGCGATTCAACGAGTTGGCGCAAAGCGACTTTAATCGATTTATTTGGCAAATGCGACAGCACTAAATATTACAGCACCGTCAAATTCGACAAAACAACTTATACCTGCCGCAAGAACAACAACTGGGAAAAAAAGACAAGTGTCGAGGATAGCCTCGGTTTTTGCACTCCTGAAAAAAAAGGAAAATTGGACACGATTGGAACAAGCTCATATTACTTCTGCGATGATTCCGGTTGGCGTACTGCCGTTGCCGACGATTACCTTGGCGTATGCGATTCCACGTTCAAGTACAAAATGAAGTATCTGTGGGGTAACGATTACGGTTGCAAGGACGGCCCCAAATGGGAATACCTCGAATATCCCGAAAGCGACCTCGGCTACTGCGTTCCTGAATTCAAAGGATTAGTCAGAATTGACCGATACGCGACGAGCTATATCTGCGATACCAAGTGGCGCACCGCAACAAAGGCCGAAGCCCTCGGAACATGTAGCAAAGAAAACGAAGGCAAAAAAGACGGATTCAAGGAAAACAACAAAACAACTTGGTATGTCTGCGCCTTCGATCGGTGGCGCCCAAAAACAACACAGGACGATTCCCTTGGTGTTTGTGTAACATCAAAGCTGAAGAAAACCGGCAAAATCGGCTCTACGGAATACATCTGTACAAACAGCGGCTGGGTTATCCCGACCCTGATTATCGTACACGATTCTTGCACTGCAGAACGCGAAAGAGAAATGGTAGAGTTCTTGAACAAAACCTACGTCTGCCGAAACAAAACTTGGACAGTCGCTACCGACATCGAAGCCGCCAATGGCTTGTGCACGACAGAACGTGAAAACGAGTCCGCCACAATCCAAGAAAAGCTCTACGTCTGCCGTAACGAGAAATGGACATTAACCACAGGCATTGAAGCAGAAGACGGTATTTGCACCACCAAGAGAGAAGGCGAAATCGTCGTTTACTCATCCACAAACGCCATATACCAATGCAAGTCTCAAACATGGACATCTATCGCAGCAGCAACAGCTCTGGGCAATTGCACCGAAGCCAACAAAGGTGAAACCAAGACGCTCGACAAAGTTGATTTTTACTGTTCACAAAACAAAACGTGGAAAGTTGTTACAGACGTTTATGAGCAATTCGGAGAATGCACCTGTGACATCCGTGGCAAAACAGTTACTTTCAAAGGTGACAAATATGGATGTATCGGAACAAAGAATTGCGCAAACCCGACCTGGGTTAAATATACCCCTCAAACTGAAGTCCTGGGCTTATGCGACGCCTATGACTCCAAATGGAAATGGGGCGTTTACGAAGGAACCGATTACTTCTGTGGAAATGGATATAGCTATTGGAGATCCGTATCTTCTGCATGGAGTACGTATGGATCTTGCGAAGAACTTTATCCAGAGAAATATGGAGCTTTAGTCGGACTTAATGGGCAACATTATTATTGCGGCGTAGATCTATACACTGAAAACGATCTCCCAGGTTGGTACAAACTCACAGCACTCGATTCAGTCAATGGAATTTGCACAAAACAACGAGCTGGAGACACGATATCCTACCAAGGAAATCCATATTACTGCAATACCAAAAAGAACCATAACTCACAAGACGGTTATACTTGGGTTCCCGTGCCAACGCTCGATGCATTCTTTGGCAGGTGCAGTGTAGCAAAAGAAGGTCAAAAAGGCGTTATCAATGGGAAAAACTATGTTTGCAACGACGGTAACTGGGTTAGAGATCCTGCCGATTACGGTTACATCACAGACGCTAGAGACGGGAAAAAATACAAGACCATCAAAATAGGCAAGCAAGAATGGTTGGCAGAGAACCTGAATTACAATGTCGATGGAAGCTGGTGCGGAGGCACTCAAAACGGATGCGAGACATTCGGACGCCTTTACAGCTGGAACATGGCTGTAGGGCTCCCCAAAAACAACAATCCAAGCATTGTAGACATTCCTGATCCTGATTCACATCAAGGCATTTGCCCCAGCGGGTGGAGGCTACCGACAACCATCGATTGGAGCCAATTGCTCCAAGAATGCAGTCCCGCCAAGCTCCGCAAGGAGCTTAACAAAGCCGACTCCGCAAACATAGACCTCTGTGGTTTTTCGGCATTACCAGCAGGCTACATCAACATTTTCTACAGAAATGGAATTGACTACACAGAAGAACTCACAATCAGTAATTACAATGACAACCGATTCTTCTGGAGTTCTGAACAAATGACAGACTCCACAGCAATGATGCTGTATTTCACAAGCAACAGGACTTCAAACAACGGTTTCAATCAAGAGATGAAAAAAAATGGTCTTGCAGTCCGCTGCATAAAGAAATAGCATTCAAAAAGATTATTCAAAATAATTAAGACTTGGCGGTTCAACGGCCAAGCCTTTTTTCTACCGCTTAAAATACATGCTACCTATAAGCGAGACGGCGAGCATCACAATCATCGCGGTAAGGCCCATGTCCACCAATTCACGTTGTTCGCCCGCAGCACCCGTTTCAAGGAGAATCACGCAGACAAGAGCCATAACGGCGGCCACGCCACCCATTTGGTGAAACATCTTCACTTTTTCTTCGTTCGTCATCTTTCCGTTAGGTCTGTTAATAAAGGGCATTGACATCACCTCCAAGGCAAATCCAAACAATAAGTCCCACCATCACGAGTGCGCTAATTGCAACATTCGCCAGGAAAAAATCGCGATTCATGGCATCTAAATCATTGGACTTTCGGAACAAGTGAATGTAGACAATTGCAGCAGTCATAAGCCCTGTGACAGTCCACCAAATCCAGCCCATATTCCAGAAAAAGCCGAACACCACACAAAGCGCAAGCATCGCCAAATGGCTCGCCAGCGCAATGCGCAACGACTTTTCAATTCCAAAACGCGCAGGCACGGAATGCAAACCTTGCTTGCGGTCAATTTCAATGTCCTGCGTGGCGTAGATGATGTCGAAACCGCCCATCCAGAGCATCAGAATGAACAGGAGGAAAATCGGGAACACCGCAAATTCTCCACGCACGGCAATCCAGGCGCCGAGCGGGCTCATTCCGATGGCAAAGCCGAGGAACCAGTGGCAAAGCCACGAGAATCGCTTCCAGTAAGAATACGAAAGGAGCAGTAGCCACACCGGGAACGCGAGCGCACCCGCAAGGGGCTGAAGCATCCAAGCGAAAGCGACAAATAAGACTCCGTTCAAAGCGAGAAACGCAATCACCGATTTGCGGCTCAGGCGCCCCGCCGGCAAATGGCGTTTTGCCGTGCGCGGGTTCTCGGCATCGAACTTGGCATCGGCAATGCGGTTAAAGCTCATGGCGCTGTTACGGGCGGTCACCATGCAAAGGACAATCAGAATGATAATGCGGGCCGTTTCGCAAGCGCTCATATCACGAAAACCGTTCGCCGCCACCCACATGGCCCCCAGCGCAAAAGGCATTGCAAACAGCGAATGGCTTAAACGAACAAGATGTGTAAATTCGAGAAGTTTATTCATTTTTAGGTGGTAGGTAATAGGTTTTAGGGGTTAGGGTGTATAAAGTAGGAAGTTGGAAGTAGACAGTGGTTAGTAAACAGTGGCTAGTGGTTAGGAAATAGTGGAGTCGAAGGTTCCAGTAATGTTTACTGATAAAGCCCTGGATTCTTCAACCTAACGGTTTCAGAATGACGTTATTGAGTCACTCAGGAGTAGTGTGATAACTATCTGAATTCCAAGCTTTCGTGACGGTCGCCACCTGCGATGCATCCACGCCCAGATGCTTCAAAATTTTCGCAACCACGGTATCCACAAGTTCCTCGATGCTCGTAGGCTTGCTGTAGAACTGCGGCGAAGCAGGAATCACAATCGCCCCCGCCAAAGTCACACGCTTCATGTTTTCGATGTGAATCAAGTTGTACGGCATTTCACGCGGCACAATCACAAGCGGGCGACGTTCCTTGAGGCACACGTCAGCAGCACGCACTAGCAAGTTGTCCGACGTTCCGGCAGCAATGCGCCCAAGCGTTCCCATGGAACACGGCACTACCGCCATTCCCGCATAATTAGCACTACCGCTTGCACATTCCGCAAAGAATTCGTCGACATTGCAAACATCCTTGCAGTAGTCATACAACGCATTCTGGCCTTCGTATTCAAGCACTTGCTTTCCAGGGTGCGTCACGATGAGCGTCACATCGTGACCACAGCGATGCAAGTGCATCGCTGTGCGCGTGGCATAAATGCCACCGCTCGCACCCGTAACGCCTAGCACATATCGACTCATGATGCACTCACTGGCTTATGCAAGAACACGCCAAACGAGATTCCGCCATCGAACATCTTCACTTTATTGACTTCAAAACCGCATTCTTCGGCCATCTTGCAAAAATCATCGACCGGCAGGAATCGGAGAATCGAATTCACCAAGTATTCGTAAGCATCGCGCTTGCCGCTAAAAAACGCGCCCATCACGGGAATAAAAAGCGGCGCAAGCACCTTATAAAAGAACTTATTGAACAAGTTTCTCGGCGAGAAAAATTCCAAAACGCAAAGGTATCCGCCAGCATCCAGCACACGGTACGATTCCAGCAAGGCGCCGCGCGCATCGGGCACATTGCGCATGCCAAAGCCGTTCAGAATCACGTCGAATTGGCGTTCTGCAAACGGCATTTTCATCGCATCTAGCTGCACCGCATGCGCGTCAATCTTTTTCGGCTTGACTTCGGCGAGCATTCCATACGAAAAATCGCCAATCACAGCAGGCTCCACCGCAAATCCGCGCGCAGTCCCTTTTTGCGACACACATTGCACAGTCCCTTTCTGAGGATTCGTTTTCGCAGCGCACTTGCAAGCACATCCGCTTTCAAAAATTTTTCGGAACGTATGCGCAAAATCGCCCGTGCCACCGCACAAATCCAGCAAGCGAACTATTCTTGGCACGTTTTTCGCGCAGCCAACATTCCCGTCGGCATTCTCTACAGCAACATCAGCAGCCGTCGCTTTACCCGTCATGCACCCCGCATTTCCCGGCGCATTTCCATCAGCCATCAACTTTTTCAAGTACTTGCAGCAATACCTGCGCCATAGCACATCCTGGTAACAGCTCAAGAAATGATTCAAGAAATCATAACGGCTCGCAATGCCATCGAACATATGACGCACAGGACTTTTCATAAAAGACAATTTAGAAAAACATATTAAGAGATTACTGCCGAACAAGCGGACAATACAAAAATTCCCCGCACATCATTCAGATTGCGGGGAAAAATAACAAGCTAAGTTATAGCAAAGTTTTTACTTGAAATTAGCAGTGAAGCTTGCGCCTTCCTTCACATCCACCAAACGCGGATTGTCCGTCACGCCATCGTTCCATCCAGTAAACACAGCTCCATTATCAGGAACTGCCTTGAGTTCCATTTTCACGCCACTGAAGAACTTGCCCTTGAAATCCTTGCTCGGGAGTTTTGCACCTTCCATAAGCACGGAACCGTTTCCAGAAGCCTTGATGTTCACAGAAGCGGTGCCGCTCAAGCCAAATTCTTCCTGATAATCCTTGATAACAGATTCATCGCGGTCCTTAGCCCACTTTTTCAAGCAAGAGCCCGTCTTGCTGAAACCATCTCCACAAGAGTTATAATACCCCTTTTCAGTCTGCTTGAACTTTTCAAGGTCGCGCGTCATTTCTGCATCGTCAATCTTCGAAACCATGGCATCAACAATCTTTTCAACATTTTTGCCATTCGTATAGCTATCGAACATCAATGCAGAACGGTTGATGAACATACGCTTGAATTCCGGGTTCTTGATAAGCTGATTATAAAGGTTAGCAAAGCAGCCTTCTTCCTTGCACGCCTTGTTTCCACCGCCCTTCTTGATCCAGGCAAACATGTTTGATTCCTGGGTAAATTCCTTGTCATTTACACCCCAAGTCCAATCAAAGCCATGATCAAGGTCATAGACCATGAACTTCCACGGATGATCCGGAGCAGACCAAGCACGCACATTGTTGTTCGGCCAGTCACCGTTATGGATATAGATTTCTGCGGCCATATATTCGGCAAGGTTACCCACGTCGAGCAAGAGCTTTGCAGCAGCATAATTTGCATTGTTTTCGCCCGAGAAATCGTTTGTAGCCACAAAGTGGAGCATGTTCATATAGGCATCGGTCGTGCCGTTGCTGGCTTCGACTTCCTTGCCCAAGTGCTTGATGAAGTTCACCGAATTTGCATCAATCTTGTAGTTCGTTTCTACATAATGCTTGTTGAAACGTTCACGCATATCGTGAATGCCCTGATACTTACCGTTATAGAACACCACCACCTGACGGCTTCTCTGGTAGTCTACACTAGTACCTTCAAGGAGAGCACCACCCATAGCGTCTTCAATGTAGTCGCTCACATAACGGTTACCATTATTGCGCAAGTTGAAAGACTTGTACTTGTCATTCACGCCCTTGCGAGTTTCGAACAACGGATAATTGATGCTACCGTCTTCATATTTTTCGCGGAGTCGGATAGAAACAGACTTCTTGTCATTCAAGCGGCTCCAGCCACCCATCAAAGAAATACCGGCATCCTTTTCCCAAGTAGAACCATTCTTAGTAGAAGAACCATTTTCAAAGTATTCCACATGGATAGGCACTTCAACATCGGCATAAAGGCCAACACTGTCCGGGCAACCCTTCGGGGAAGAGCACTTTGTCTTGATATAATGTTCCCGGAAGAAGCTAGAATCAACGCTGATGGCGACAATCGGCATTCTTACATCTTCTTCGTCAACGAAGAACGTGCGAGTCGTTACTTTGCTCGAAAGAGCGTTTTTCTTGAACGCAGCGCAACGGAAAGCCACGCTATGGTCAATACGCTTCGGGGAATTGAATTCCGGAGAATTTTCAGTCGGCACAGAACCATCTGTCGTACAGCGGAGTTTAACACCGTCATCAAGAGAAGGCGGGTTCAAGGTAAACGCTTCGCTATAGAAACCAGACTTGAGACCGCTCATGTCAGCAGCCGGAGCAACTTCATCGTAAGCCTTTGTTGTATTCGGCTTTTCCGGAGTCGCTTTTTCAAAGTATTTCCAATAGCCACCATCGACAATACCCCAGCTGAGACCAGCCTGCAATTCAGGGTATGCAACCGAGTCACGGATTCCATTATACTTATCGAGCAAATAAAGCGTACCACCATTCTTATCAAGTTTCCAGTTAGTATGCGGACGCGTATGGTGGTCACCATTATCGGCAATCGTTACAGCAGAAATATTCTTCCTATCGCAGAACACGACTCTAAAGGATTTTGCCTTGAGAATATCATGGCCAAAAACCCACTTGCGTAAGTTCTTAAGATTCTCGACAAGCGTATAGCCATCAAGGTCCACATCCTTATCGCTAGTATTGTAAATTTCAACCCAAGACGGATCATTACCTTCTTCGTCGAACCAATCCAAATTAAGCGGAGTGATTTCCGTTATACGCAACGCGGATTGACCAACCCAATGGATGGTCGTGTCTGGCGGAAGATAACGGATAATAGTATCTCTGATAGTATCATTACTAGAAGTAACAATATTTATGATTTCCAAACTAGAGGAATACGGAATTCCTGAACTAGAACTAGAAGCACTTTTTGCACTACTAGCACCACACCCATTAGTGGCCAAGCACTGATTTCCGGGTTCGTCCGGACCGTTAAAATTTCCATTTTCATTATCATCAGCACAACCAACAACAAAAGCTGTACCAAAAACCGCAGCCAGAGAAAGAATCTCTTTTATCCATTTTTTTGAGCGAATCACGGCGACCACCTAAAATAAAGAATACTTCTCCCACAGATTTTTCTATGGGACACCTTTTATTCCATCCAACACAACTAAATTTAGTAGTTTTTTTTTAAAAATAACAGTAATATTCTCTTTACCCTTGACAAGTGTGAAATATTAAACTATCTTTGGGTCATCGAAATGGTTCTGTAGCTCAGTTGGTAGAGCAGTGGACTGAAAATCCGCGTGTCGTTGGTTCAATTCCAATCGGAACCACGAAGAAACCTCGGTGAAAACCGAGGTTTTTTCATTATTTTCGCCATTTTTGGCGCTTCAACCCCCTCCAAAATTCCAAATTGCCGGTTTTTAGAGCACTTTTACCAAAATCTTTGGCAAATAGAGACAATTAACGAGCAAAATCCCCTAAAAACCTAATTTCTAAAATCTAAAAGCCAACATGTGATTTACTTCACACGCGGCAAGAGACCTTTCTTGACGAAATCGCCATCCGGTCTATAGCAGGAATAAAATTCTTCCCAATGATCCATCAAAATATTAATGAGTTCCGGCTGGAAATACGTCCCGCTGTTTTTTTTCATTTCCTCTTTGACGCATTCTTCCGACCAGGCAATTTTATAACAGCGGGGGCAAACAAGGGCATCGAAGACATCGGCCACAGAACAAATACGAGCAGCAAGGGGAATATTCTCCCCTTCAAGCCTATCCGGGTAACCCGATCCATCCCAACGTTCATGGTGAGCACCAGCAATATCTGCAGCCATGCGCAACAAGTCCGTCTTGGAATCGCGAAGCAGCGTGCGTCCAATGACGGCATGGCTCTTCATCTGAACATACTCACTTTCCGTCAAACGCCCTTCTTTCTTCAACACCATATCGGGAATGCCGACCTTACCCAAATCATGGAGAAGTGACGCATAATAAATCAAATCCTGTTGTTTTCCCGACAAGCCGTAATAACGCGCAATCTTTTTGGCCAATTCAGAAACACGATGAATGTGGTCTCCCACTTCCTGGCTACGGAATTCAGAGACTTCACCCAAAATGCGGATCAGCTCCATATGCGCCGATTCAAGTTCTTTAGCCTTGCGTTCCAGTTCCTGGGCTCGAATAGCCGATTCAATCGTCTTTGCAGAATAAACCGATATGAGCTTTAGATGTTCCAGGTCCTTTTGAGAAAAGAACACATTGTCGCCAATCTTATTGATGGCCTGGAACACCCCCATCACGCGCCCTTCGCTTTCCATGGGCATCGTCATCACGGATGTCGTATGATAACCATTCTTGATATCACTACGGCGGTCAAACCTAGAATCCTGGTAGGCATCTTCAACTAAAACAGGCTGACCAGTCTTGAGAGAATACCCGACAAATCCAGCCGTGAGTGGAATACGAAGTTCATCTACGCCATGAGCCACCTTGGTCCACAATTCATTGCGCTCTTCGTCGATAAGCCACAAAGAACAGCGGTCTGCCTGAACGATTCGCCTACCCAAGTCTGCCATAAGCAACAGAAGACTATCCGTATGGTACTCTGCCGCAATTTTTGGCATATACTCAAACAAAAGGGCAGCGACTTGACTGTCCCCAAGATCAGTATCGTTGATTGCGCACCAATTGGAGGAATAGGCTAATTGGTAAGTCAGCGGTCTTGAAAACCGCCGCCGTAAGGCTTGGGGGTTCGAGTCCCTCTTCCTCCGTAAAAGCTCCCTTCGGGGAGCTTTTTTTTCTTCGATAACCCCAATTCCCACCTAGTAACTAGTAACTCCTAATTGTACTTTCGCTTCGCTCAAGTACCAACTGCTCAGCTCGGAAATGCCGATGCAAGCATCGTCGCTTCGCTCGCCTTACGCAGTTGTCCTAACTCCTAATTCTCCTAAACGCGTCCCAATCCGCTCTGCAATCTGCAGCATAGTCGGCCACCGCAGACGACGGCTCATCGTAAATCAGCGTGCAGACCTTCAACGGCAGCGGGAAACCGGCCCCAAACGCAGCCAAGCACGCAGATGTCGTCGCTCCTGTAGTAAACACATCATCCACGACAACGACACTCCCCCGCTCAGGCATTTTATGC
The DNA here is from genome assembly GCA_902776765.1 of Fibrobacter succinogenes. Classification (GTDB taxonomy): domain Bacteria; phylum Fibrobacterota; class Fibrobacteria; order Fibrobacterales; family Fibrobacteraceae; genus Fibrobacter; species Fibrobacter succinogenes_N. Next base: position 10,697 of record CACYRP010000035.1, on the reverse strand, counting down.
GGAAAATCCGCAACAAACGCACCTGCCACATTCAATTCGCGATCCTCTTTAGAAAGCTTTGTCTGTGAAACCACAAACGTCTTGCGCTTGAGCCAACGACAGACCCTACCACCAGTCGCAGTCGCAAGTGCCGCCGCCAACAGCGCCGCCTGATTATACCCCCGCTCGCGGTACCTCGCCCTGTGCAACGGCACCGGCACAAAATAAAGCGGTTGCGCAAGCATCGAAAGTTCTTGCTCCACAGCCCCTCGCTTCACCGCCGACGAATGACGCACCAAGTACGACGCCAAGCCGGGAATATTCCTGTACTTGAGTGCATGCACAAGGCGCCTCGTCAAAGGCCGCATCGGGAACAGGCAAAATGCATCATCATTCGGAAATGATGGAGCAAGCGATTCTCGCTTAAGTTCTGCCGCACATGCCGGGCAGAGCCACGGGTCCAACCTTTCCGACGAAGTCCCGCACCCCAAGCACTCCATCCCAAAAACAAAATTTGCAACGGTCCGCAAAACGCCCATTCAAGCCTCCTGTTATAAAGGTGACGCAAACGCGCCCCTTCTCTATAACACGCTTTTTTTAGACATTTGGCCGGTAAAATTTTATCAACACGCTTCGAAGTAAGGCTGTAAGCTATGGGGACGCTCGTAAACTCGCTCCGAGCACGCTACGCTCTGGGCTATGGGGTCGCTTCGCTTTGGGCGCTTTCGGCCATTTTCCCGTCTTTCGTCTATAGCCGCGTAGCGGCGTTCTCTCGTCTAACCCTCTACTTATTCCCCTGATACCGGAGGCACATCAACAGCCCCACGAGAAACATGCACACAAGCGCAAACGAGCCTCCATACGAAAGAAATGGCAGCGGAAGCCCAGTCACCGGCATAAGGCCAATAGTCATCGCAATATTCACCGTAATGTGGAACAAGAAAATCGTCGAAGCGCCCATCGTCACAAGCGTTACGAACGGATCATCGTTCGTCTTGCAAATCGACGATGCACGCCACAAGAATAGCGCAAACAGCAAAAGGATTGCGGCACAGCCGACAAAGCCAAACTGTTCCCCGAGCACACTAAAAATAAAGTCCGTATGTTCTTCGGGCAAAAATGATAGATTCGTCTGCGAGCCATTCCCAAAGCCCTTGCCACCAATACCACCGCTACCAATAGCGGTCAACGACTGCAACACCTGATAGCCATCGCCCAGCGGGTCACTCATCGGATCGAGGAAAGTGTTCACGCGCTTTTGCTGGTGCGGTTCCAACATGTTCCACACCATCGAGCTTGCATACCCCGCCAAAATGTTCGTTGCAATAATCACGCCCGAAAGCTTTTTGGACAAACGCCTACGGAGCACAGAAAATACGACAACACAAATCAGAATGCCCCACAGCACTTGAAACACCATGGACTGCGAATGCAAGAACAGCACCGACAGCACAGGGCTTACAATCAAGAACAAATCCGTAAAAGTCAGCCCCGCAAAAAAGAACCCGACAAGAGTCATCGCCGTAAACACAAGCGCAGTACTCAAGTCCGGTTGCTTTAGCACAAGCAAAAACGGCACAATAAAAAGTCCAAGCGGCACTAAAAAAGTCTTGAGGTTATGCAAACTCACCGGGTGTTTCGAAAGCCAATACGAAATCGTAATCAAGTACGCAATCTTTGCAAATTCCGAAGGCTGGAGCTTTATGACTTTCAAGTCTATCCAACGCCCTGCGCCCTTCACATCGCCCGCAAAAATAAGCACAAACACAAGCAAAATCAGCGCAATCGCATAAGACGGAACAGCAGCGCGCTTGAGCCAGTCAATCTTTACAAATACAAGCCCAATCGCAATGGCAATCCCCGTCACAAAGTAAAGAATTTGTCTAAACCAACGGGCGTCATAAAACACCATTTCTTCGTTCATTGTCGCCGAGTACACAAGGAACACGCCAAACGTCATGAGCGTGAGCGTAACTCCGATAAAGAACCAATCAAATTTTAGGGACTTGTCCGAAATGCGCTCGTTACTCATTGCTCTTCTTCCTCCTCCTTGCCAAAGAAGGCCATCAACACTTTGTGAGCTATCGGGGCAGCCACGGTACCACCGCCACCGCCTGCTTCTATAATCACAGAAACAGCTATTTGCGGATCATCCAGAGGAGCTACCGCTGCAAACCAGGCGTGAGTCTTCTGCCCTTTTTTCCATTCGCCAGAGCCAGTCTTTCCGCCTACGCGAATCCCAGGAACGGCGCCCTTCTTTCCCGTGCCACCCGGATGGTTCACCACGGAATCCATCGCATTCAAAAGCACACGGTGCGTTTCGGGCTTCATCGTTCCCGGACGGATGATTTTTGGTTCATAACGGCGCACCACATTGCCCTGCGCGTCCTGCAATTCCTTCATAAAGTGAGGCCGATAAACGCCCTTGTTCGTCGCCAAGGAGCCAATAAACACGGCCTGCTGGAGCGGTGTCACCATTTGCCCTTGCCCAATCGAAAGGTTCAGAATAAGCCCGCGCGCCCAACGCCAGCCCAAGCGCTTGTTCCTTTGGTTGAACGAAGCCGAATCTGGGAGCCAGCCCGCGCGTTCGCCAGGAATATCCACACCCAAAAGTTTTTCACCATAGCCAAAGCGCCGCGCAAATTCATTGATACGCGCCATGTCAATTTCTAGGCCGGCCTGATAAAAATACACATCGCACGAAAGTCGAAGCGCATGCACCACGTTCAAGTTTCCATGCACACCCCAGCACCTTTGGTAACGCGACCCGTACTGGTAACCGCCCGTACAAGCCTTCGGATAATACTTTGTCTCAGAAATAATCCCACTCTCAAGCCCAGCGCCCGATGTCACGAGCTTAAAGATGGATGCCGGCGGATAAACCCCCGAAATAGCGCGGTTCGTGAGCGGCCTCATGGAATCAAGCGCCACATGAGCCCAGCCCCTGTTGCGTTCACGCTTTTTAAGAGAAAATATATTCGGATCCAAACGCGGCGAAGAAACCATCGCCAAAATTTCACCATTGCGCGGGTCAATTGCGACCAAAGCCCCCTTCACCGAATCGGGAATCGCAGCCTCGGCAGCTTTCTGCAACTTCAAGTCAATCGTCGAAACCATGTGCAAGCCGGGTTCAGGCGCAATAAAACCGCCTACATCCGAAAGCGTTCGAACCTCGCGTCCTGAGGCATTCACTTCCACAAGCTTGAGCCCGTTTTTCCCGCGGAACTCCTTATCGTATTCTTGCTCCAATCCCTTTTGCCCAATGCGATCGCCCTGCGAATAAGAGGCGTATTCCGGAAGCTTCAACTGCTCTTCCGAAATTTCACTCGTGTAGCCCAGCACATGCGAGGCAAGCGTCCCGTACGGGTACTCGCGGCGAGACTCGATAATCACGGAAACGCCGGGCAACTCCGTCGAATGTTCTTCAATCACCGCGACCTGCTCCATTGTAGCATCTTCCAGAATGCGCACCGGACGCGTACGCACCCAACGAATCCTCTGGAATGCCGTATCAAGCGAAAGCGAATCGAAAAGACGCACACCCGACGCATCGCAGATATTCAGCAAACGCTGGAAAACAGAATCTCGCCCCGCCTTTTTGCGAGGCATTTCGAGAGCCTGGAGCGCTATTTGGTACGAGGGGCGGTTACGCACCAACACCTGGCCATGGCGGTCGTAAATGTAGCCGCGATCAGCAATCAGCTCAATTCTACGCAAGCGGTTGTTTTCGGAACGTTGGAAGTTTTCTTCGTAATGGATGTACTGCAACGAAAACAGCTTGAACAAAATCACCGTAAAAAGGATGACCGTCGCCGCCAAGAAAATCAAGACGTTCCAGTTTCTGCGGACACGCGCTTCGTTTTCCGCCTCGCTATACATTCGACTTCTTCCCCGAAGTGAGGTAGAACAAAATACCACCGATAACGACGGTGTAAATGCACTCCGGCACAGTCCTTGTGACAAAAAGCGTCGTCACGACATCTTTTTCAAGGCCTGTAATGAGGAAATAGAACATATCGTTTACAAAAAACGCAAGGCCAAGGACTCCGATTTTTGGAGGTAAGTTGATCGTCAAAAAATGTTCTTCGAGCTGCCCTACGGCAAAGCCCACAATCGTCATCGCAATCGCGTTTGCACCAAGCCATTCCACCGGAGCATAGACATCCAGCGTAAAGCCAGCCAGAAAGCCCCAAAAACAGCCCGTAGCGGCCCCGTAACGCAAAGACACAGACACAAGAAAGATGACCACGAAATCAGGCCCAACATCCAGAATCTTCAGCCAATCGCCAACGGAAGACTGCATGGCAAAAGCCAAGACAAACATCAGGAACGTCTTTAACCACCCGTAGTTACTCATTCAGCAACTCCTGGATTATCCAATCCGGTTCCTTCTGCATCACGAACACTTCTTCCAAGGTCGAAAATTCTTGGAACGGCTGCACATCCATCAGGCTCATCACGTCCAGATCCGCCTTGCGAACCTTGTGCACAGTACCCACCGGAATCCCCTTCGGGAAAATGCCGCCAAGCCCCGACGTAATGAGCGTATCGCCTTCGGCAACGCCTGCATGCGAAGGAATCATCGCCGAGAGCAAATGACCATCCACAGACTCCAAAAAGCCCACCACGCGCGTACGGCGTTCAAGCACAGAGAGTTTCAGGTTCGGGTCCACCAAGAGCTGTACGCGGGAATGCGTGAGCATCGCCTTCGAAATCTTCCCCACAAGCCCATTCATCGAGAACACCGGCATATTGTCCTTGACTCCATGATGCGTTCCGCGATTGATGACAAGCGTTGTCAGAAAGCGTCCTGGGTTGTGCCCCACCACGCGAGACGTCACTATAGGAAAGTCCCACTTGTCGTCAAAGCGCACCAACGTATGGAGCCTAGCCAACTCCTGCAGACCTTCGCTTGCATGGTACGTTTCCTGGCGCAACCGTGCATTTTCTTCCTTCAGATGCTCGTTTTCGGCCTGCAACGACTTAAAGTCATTCACGGACGATACCAGCAACTGTACCGGATAAAACACCGACGAAAGCGCCGTAGAGACAATGCTCTCGCGCACCGTCGTCGAAGACGCATGCATCAATATGCCTAAAACGAGAAAAAAGGCAAAAGCGACAACGCCATGCCTTTGGGTAAACAAATCGACAATAAAGCGAAAAGCTCTAAGCATCGAAGTGCAATTTCAAAAAATTACGTAGAAGAAGCGACCAAAACCGGGCGGTACTTGTCCAGGTCTTCGAGAATGCGAGCCGCCCCCTTGCAAACGCAAGTCATCGGATCGTCAATCACATTGACCGAAAGACCCGTTTCCTTGCGGATACGTTCGTCAAGGCCACGCAGTTGAGAACCGCCACCCGTGAGAATAATGCCCTTGTCGTAAATATCGGCAGAAAGTTCCGGGAGCGTCATGCTCAAAGCCTGCTTTACAGCTTCGATAATGGCAGTCACCGGCTCGTTAATCGCTTCACGGATTTCGGCACTTCCGACCGGAATCGTACGCGGCATACCGGCAATAAAGTCAAGGCCCTTGACTTCCATTGTTAATTCTTCTTCGAGCGGATTTGCAGAACCTATCTGGATCTTGATCTGTTCGGCAGTGCTTTCGCCCACGCAAAGGTTGTACATGGTACGCAAGTAACGCACAATCGCTTCGTCCATTTCGTCACCGCCAACGCGCACAGAACCGTTGCAGTCGGACTTGTTCAAAGCAATCACGGCAATATCGGACGTACCACCGCCAATATCCACAATCATATTACCAACAGGCTCTTCAACTGGGATGCCCATACCAATTGCAGCAGCCATCGGTTCATGCACCAAGTGAACTTCCTTTGCGCCCGTCATCTTGATAGCATCAATCACGGCACGCGTTTCCACTTCGGTAATTCCGTTCGGAACGCCAACCACCACACGCGGTTTCGCCATCCACATCGGATAGCGCTGAACGCGCCTGATAAAGGTAGTCAAAAGTTTTTCAACAAGCTCAAAATCAGCAATAACACCGTCTCGCATCGGACGAATAGCACGACTTTCGCCAGACGTACGGCCAAGCATTTTCTTAGCCTCAGCACCAATAGCTGTAATGCGATTGCTCTTGCGGTCTACCGCAATCACCGTCGGTTCATTAATGACAATGCCCTGCCCAGCCACATGGACAAGCGTATTTGCTGTACCCAAATCGATACCGATATCACAAGAGAAAAGTCCGAACAAAATTTAACCCTCTATTATAGAATTCCCACTCGAAAATATAACTAAAATAGATAAATTTTTTATCTATGGATTTTTATCTTTACCAAATTTCAGAACCTTAGAATAACGGTCCCAATGCCTACCATGGACCTCGTAACGGTACTTGCGTTTTTCGTAAATGGCAATGTCCTTATAGATATAAAAATCAACTTCAGCATAAGCCGCATAAATTTCGGCTTCGGCGCCTTCGAACAACCTAAAGTCGCGGATCTTGTAATACGGCTCGTCGAGCAAATCCGCTTTCGTGGCCTTTGCATTCAAGGTTTCCGCCACCATGAACTTCAAGTCTTCTTGCAAGTACGGTAAGAGTTTCCTTTCAATACGCTCCGTCGGTTCGGAACAAGACGAAAGCAACACAAGGAATATGAGGGACAAAATCTTTTTCATGCTCATAAAATAAAAAAAGAAACGCACCCAAGTGGAATGCGTTTCGAAAATTGTTATTAGGTAATAGGTATTAGGGATTAGGTGTTAGGATATAATCGCGGCTTCGCCGCCTTATATGGACGTGCGAAGCACGTGATTCTTTTCCTACAACCTACAGCCTATAACCTAAAACCTTCTTTAGAACGAATACGTTGCAGAGATTCTGGAGAAGAGTCTGCCTTCACCCTGGAACGGATTCCTGAAGAGGAGGTCTTCAGCAACAGTCACGTCGATCTTCAACTTTTCTTCGATGTTGATACCGAAACCGAAGCCGACATGGTCCTTGGAAGTGCCGTCTGCAAGCGGGTTCGTGCTGAAGAAGTTGCCATCATCCTTGCAAATGCCGTATTTCTGCGGATTATCTTTATACTTGTTGATGTTCTTATCATGGACATTGCAATCTGTATAAAGGATAGACTTCTGACCGCCAACGCGGATCACGAACCAATCCCACCAGATGTTGCGTTCGATACCGAAGCTGATCATGCCACCAATATCGGTACGTTCATCCCAATACCTACGATCTTCGTTACGGGAGTCATAAGTCCAAGTCTTGGAGTTGGTATCAAACAGCCAGTCATGAGCCTTTCTCTTATTATAGATAAAGTCTAAGCCCATCCAGAAGAAACCACGGTCGAGAGCGACGTTCACGCCGACACCCACCTGCGCATGAGTTTCATCCAAACCCGGAGCTTCAATGAACTTGAGGTTCAAGGCCGGAACGAGTTCACCGTTGATGGCATCCAATGTAAAGAACGCACGGGACTTGATGAGCCAAGAGAAATTACCGTCATCAAAGAAGCTGTGGTGTTCCGGACCGTACTGGATACGAGCCAAAGACAAAGCAAATTCCAAGTCGAAATAGTTCGTGAACTGGAAGTTCATACCACCGCCAGCCTGCACGATAGAAGCGAAGGAATTGCTATTGACCTGGTAGTTGCCGTCTTCGCCCAAATCACCGCCATCCTGCTGAGCAATATAAACATGCAAGCCCCAAGCGTTACCGTTCGAAAGCGTACCGCCCAAGAAGCCGTCAAAGTTTGTCACCGTTTCAGGAACCTTGGTTGATTTAGCGTCATCGCCAACTACGAAATCCGGCAAGTACTGGATAAGATCGGCGTCGACACGACCAAAGAGACCACCGATAGAAATACGCGGATCCGGATTGTTATCGCCGCCAATGGCAATGGAGAAAATACCACCGAAGTTCGGGTGCTGCGGATCGCGGTTAGCGCCCACATCAACACGGTCCGTATAGGGGCCGAATTCACCGATCAAATAGTTGGAGTAAAGGTTGATGTTTGCCGGGTTATCGAAGATGCTCACATCGTCCATGATGTAAGTCGTATTCTTACCCATAGATTCGATACGGGCAAATGTTGCAAATGCAGATCCAACACCAAAAATACCAATGGCGGTGCCAACTGCAGCTACGGTTTTTAAGTTCATGGAACAACTCCTATTGAAAATTCATTTATAAAGTTAGTTTTATAAAATAAAAAACGCAACAAAATTTTAACGAAACCCCATTTTTTTTGCCATTCTTTGCTTTTTCACCATAAAAAAAGGCCAGACTTTCGTCTGGTCTTTTTTCAAGCTTTCCAAGTGAATTATTCGGAGAACGTGAACGGAATCGTAACCGTCGTGTTACCGGACTTCACCTTGCTGAATGTCCAGCGGCTGACTGCGTTCTTGATTTCGCTGTCGAATTCGCTGAAACCGGTCGTGGAAGACACAGTGGAAATGCTGATGATTTCGCCACCCGGAGCGATCGTGAACTTCAAGGTAACCTTACCCTGGAATCCCGGTTTCTTCTTCAGGCACTTGTTATAGATGTGACGAAGACCCGGAGTACGCTGGCGGACAACCTTCATGATGTCTGCTGCGGAACGAGAGCCACCACCGGCACCCATGTCAATATCGCGCATAGACGGAGTCTTGATGGAACCTTTAGCCTTAGTAGCGATACCACCGCCACCACCGCCAAGGAGACCTGCAAGGCCGTCACCGATACCACCGGAACCACCTTCTGCGTAACCTTCATTGAAGCCACCATTAGCCTTACCGCGACGGCCACCGAGAACGGTCTTACCCGTAGTCTGGAGACCAGCGACGTCCTTGAGCACCTTATCGATGTCCTTGGTGAACTTCTGGTTCTTCATCAAGTCATAAGCAGCAGCAGAGGCATTCTTGGTCTGAGCAGTGAGGAGCTTGAGCACGCCGCGAGTCTGCGGAGCGTTCGGCTGACCCTTACCGCGCGGCTTACCACCGCCACCAGCTTTCTTACGAGGCTTCTTCGGTTCGGGCTTCTTCTTTTCTTCCTTCTTTTCTTCCTTCTGCTCAATCTGCATGGAAGTAGTAAGGTCCACAGAATCAGCGTTGTCGAATACGACTTCAGCAACGACTTGTTCGTACATGGAAGCCCAAATACACATAGCCAAAGCGATCACAAGAGATACACCGGCGATTGCGCCCATCTTCTTGTCGGATTCCGGCATGAGCGACGCAATAAACGGATCTATGTTCTTCTTAGCCATTGATTATTCCTCCCCGCCGTTCTTCTGCATCACGGCGAATGCGATGTTCGTGTAACCGGAGAAGCCACAAGTAGCCATGACCTTGTACATCGCATCATACGGGATGTTCTTGTCAATCTGAACAATGATATGACCGGCATCATCAGCAGGAAGACCCATCTTGAGAGCATGTTCCTGTTCGATTGCGCGACGGTCCTTCAGGATTTCGTCCACCTTCGTAACGAGGAGGTCTTCCTGAGCGAGCACGTCAGCGGTCGGCACGACCTTTTCATTGTCAACGATAACGTAGTTAGCATCGACCACGACAGTCAGAGACACTTCCTTCGGCTGAACCTTAGAGGTAGAGATCGGAAGAATCAAGTTTTCTGCCTGAGTCAAAAGCTGACCTTCAGCATCCATGTTCTTGATCATGAACACCAAGATAATGGTCATCATGTCCATCATGGACGTGAGGGAGAATGGTACGTCTTCGCTATACTTACGAGATTTTCTAGCCATGATTAACCTCCCAACTTAGCAAGGTTGATCTTGCTGAAACCAGCTTCCTTAGCACGGTCCATGAGCTGGATAATCTTATCGAACTGAGTGTCGTCGTTTGCAACGATGATGATGTTATCAACGTCGTCCAAGTCGATGAACTGAGTATGGATAGCGATCAAATCCTTAGCAATGAGATCGTATGCGGAAAGCGGATAAATCATAGTCTTGTCACCCGGCTTGAGAGTACGGGCAGAGTTCGGCTGAAGCGTTGCGAGAGCCATGCCAGGAGTCGGAGCCTTGAGAGCGGCCGGCTTCTGAAGACCACCTACGCCTTCACCCGGAAGAGACAAGAAGTTGTTAGCGCCATCTACAAATGCACTGTCGGCATGAGCTTCTTCAGCACTACCGTCGTTCTTATAAGCGGCCCAAATGACCTTACCCTGGTCTTCTTCAGATTCCTTCTGAATAGCCCAAAGTTCGATGGATTCGATTTCATAGAGATACTTCTCTTTGTCCATCTCGGAACCATCTTTGCACTTCGGTCCATGTCCACCTTCAACAGCAGTCTTCACGTCTTCCATCGCATAAGTAACGAGCTGAGCATCGGACTTGCAACGGAACGTCCACATTTCCTTGAAATAGACGTTCGGCTGGAAACCACCGCGAGCACCGATAACGAGATAGTTGCCAGTGATAGCGAGGGACAAGTTCAATGCCTGCTCATCAGGTGGAGGAGGCGTCTGATCGTCGATGAGCATCTGGCTGCGTTCAGGCAGATTGACTTCGACAATAGCAAGCTTGGAGAAAGCAGTCATGGTCAGAAGCATAGGAATCAAGATGGTGAACAAGCCCATCGCCGGAAGCAAATCCGGTTCTTCGACCTTTCCTGGTTTCTTGATTTGTTTTGCCATGTTTTATAAACTCCAGTTAAAATTAAACTCTCTGATTGATTATGCGAGGGAGTTGATAATCTTGAGGCCCTTTTCTTCCATTTCCTGGATGAGGCGTTCGGAGTT
>CACYRP010000034.1 GCA_902776765.1 Fibrobacter succinogenes | reverse complement strand
TAACGCTTGATAGCATCTTCGTAGACGGACTTAGCAGCCTTGTGCATACGGAGGTTTTCGAAAGACTTTGCCTTGTAGAATGCAGCCTGGTCCACCAAGCGGAATGACGGGTACTTCGTCTGGATTTTACCAAAAGCGTATGCGGCATCCAAGAACCGACGTTTCATGAAGAGAGACTTAGCTGAATGGTAGTCAACGAGCGGATCCCTTTCATAGATTCCTGCCGAGTCCTCATACATCCAAGTGTTACTGCCATATTCGGGAGACCAGTCATCCTGCTGATACTTATTTGGCGTGTAGGAGGACGCAGCAAACAAAGAAGTGCTGGCTACGGCAAGTCCAATTGCGCACGTCTTGATCAAACTAGTATGTAAGACCATTTTATCTAAAATTGAAATCTCTTCTAAAAAAACACTTCTTCAATATACTTCATTTTGTGTGGGAAACCCAATCGATTGGGCTTAGATTGCCTTGGCTCAGTCAAGGCAATCCATGTTTTTGCAAAATTACCGCTTCTTTACTGTCTTGATGGCGGGGCTGAACTTCTGTTTTCCGGTGCCGAGGTAGCGACCTTGCATGTTGTACACGCGGTAATCGCTCTTCAAGACGGGCAGGCTTGCGCGCCTTAAAATAGCTGTTGTTTCGCCGGTACTATCTGCTGGCGTCACGCTGGAAGTATCCGCTGTTTCGGTAATCTCGAATTTGGAAAAATTGATAAAAGTGATATGGTTTTTCGCACTCCATGCTTCCACGAGTGCCTTGAGATCCACCAGCTTGCCCACCTTCATGCCGAGTTCTTCCCACTTTTTGAAGTGAGCGGTAATGTCGATGTGCCCGCTCTTGCGTGTGTTGCGTCGGATGTTGAAATACTGCTTGAACGACATATCGCCTTGGACTCTCGGCTCCTTGTTGGCGGTGTTCTGCCAGATGTCGTAAGTGTCGCCGTCAACGGTAAATTCGCCCACCTTTTCTCCAAAGATGGTCTCGGCGGCAATGGTGTCGGCGAGACGCCAGTCGTCTATGATGTAATACTCGATATGCGGTTCAGTGGTAACGCCGTAAATGCCTATAAAGTAATAGCCTGCTACGTTTGCACTTTCGTCATATTCGTAGTCAGCTGCGAAATTGCCGAACTGGTCGAAGGATTTTGGTTCGTCAAACTCTAGGCCGAAACGTACGATGGCGGAACTCACCGCCTTGATGTAGACTTCGTAACCGCCGTTATCAAAGCACTCCAACGAGGCGATGTAACCGTCACGCCAGACTTCGTATTTGTAGCCAGTACTGTCTATCGTACCTGAGGCGTAGTTCTCGTCTTGTTTGGGCCATGCGTTAGGACACCTTTCCGCATAGATAGTTGTAGCCAAGCCCATGGTGAGGGCGATTCCTAAACCAAATATTTTCCTCTTCATGTTGTCAATATATATTTTTCGAATGTATATCCTAATTCTTTATGCAACGGACGGGGAAAAATTGTTTTTTTCCTTTGTTGTCTGGTTCCATAAATTTTGCGGTAGAATCCGTGATGCTGATGTATTTTTTGGAATCCAGCCAGAAGTATCCCGCTTCTTTTGTATACCATACTTGCGTGTCTTCGTAATCCATGGATAAGAGGGATAGGCCGAATTCGTCGGTCGCATTGGAAATCCCTGTTATGCGTGAAAATAGCTTCGGCAAATAGTCTCTTTGTTCGGTGGAGTCCATTTCGATCCATTTTATGACATCGGCTTCTTTGGGGAGGTGCCAACCTTCAGGACATACTTTGTGTATGATGGAGTCGGTGTAAAAACGCCCATGTTGACAGCTGATTTTCATGTTTCGATTGCAGGTGCTGTAATCCCTGAAAAGAGAATCGTTTTTTTCGGTGTAATTGATGTTTTCTGCCATCCAGACTTGATTCTCGTAAGTGATGGTTCTGTATGTCGTTCCGTCTCTTGGATCAATCATTGTGTCGTATTTGATGTCTTCATTGAAAAAGTATTCTTGAGGAACATCGCCAACGAGATTTTCTTTGGAAAAGTACCAATCGTTATTGTAACAGACATAAAGTTCTCCGGGAAAGGAATCACTCGGAAAACGGGTGTTGTTTATGACGCATTCCTTGTCGCGGAGTTCGTACTGCTTTGCAGTTGGGGTTTTCCATCCGAACAAGGTGCAAATGTAATCTTTGCCTCTATCTTCGCAAATGGTTTTATCCGAATTGCAATTGTACGTTCCGAATATGTAAAAGTTTGAAGAGGTGCAAATAGGGAGTTGCCCGCAAAGTCTCCATAAGTTTCCTATAACAGATCGATATTCTTGGTGTTTTTGCAAATCAATTGATTTTTGAACTGTATTTCTCTCGGTGAGTTTTTGCAACTTTTCAATTGGAAGGTTCTCGTAAGCCAGGCATTTATAGGTGTCATCAAAAGTATCGCCTTTGTTGAACCGTTCAATGAAATCGCTTCTAGTTTTAGAACTATCGTTATCTGGGGGAACCAATACAGAATATATAGTGCCGATTGTAGAAGCGTGTAATATTGTTGTTTGTAATAGCGAGTCTATAGAGAAAATAGAATACAATTTTAATTTTGTGTCGTTGAATGCTTTCGCTGAATCAATACCTTGTTTTATAAGAGAATCCACCATGCCTGTCGTGAGTTGCTTGATGACGCATTGGGGATCTTCGTAGTTTTCATATGGCGGGTTGTCTTTTTTGCTGACGATGCAACTGATTGGCTCGGAAATTGCAACGGTGGAACTGCTTGATTTTGCGGTTTCGGACTGCGAGCTGGAAGATTGCGCATTGGATGAAGTGGCGGAAGACGAAAGCTCGAAAGAAGATACCGGCGATGATTCGGAAGAAACGGGTGACTGCTCGGATGACGAAATGTAAATGTTTTGAGAAGATGATGAAATGGGGGTGCTCATGTCATCGCTGGACGGTGAATAAATCTCTGCTTGGAATGGCCCGCTACTGTTGTTTTCGCAGCTTGCAAAAAATACAGCAAAAGCAAGCGATGCTAATGAACCTATTGGAAAAAATTTTGTAAAAGTCATTAATCCCCCTTTGATATGGTTAATATACCAAATGAATGCGGAATTTGTTTGAATAAAAAGGTGGGGGTGAAATTTAGGGTTGTTCTATATGCAACGCAGTGTAGTATATAGAATATTTTTGTGAACTATTTTATAAAAATCTTTGAAATTTTTAAAATTTCTACACTTTTGTAGCATAAAATACTTGACTTTCCTAAAAATTGGTTTTATATTTTGGAGTATGAAGCCGATTGTTGAATATACCGATTTCCGCATGTTCATGCGAGACTTTTATGAAGATCGCAAACTGCGCTCTGCGTTTTCTTGGCGAGAGTTTTCCAAGAACGCCGGGTTCAGTTCGCCTTCGTACATGAAGGTTGTTTGCGATGGCAAAAGCAAGCTGAGCAAAATCGGTGTGGAACGCACGGGCATGGCTATGGGGCTTACGGGCTTCGAAATGGATTATTTCAGGGCGATGGTCAAGTTCGGACAGGCCGAAACGGAAGAAAAGAAAAAGGCCGCCTACGAAGAAATGCTCGCCATTGCGAAGGTCTATAAAGTCCGCACGCTCGAAGGGGATTTGTTCCAGTATTATGATACGTGGCGTAACTCGGTGATAAGGGAGCTTGCTCCGATTATGCCAGGTGCGACTCCGAGTGAAATGGCGAAAATGTGCTACCCGGAAGTTTCTGCGCAAGAAGTCCGCGATTCTCTTGATTTCCTCACGAAAGCGGGCCTGCTAAAGAAGGAGACGGGCAATTTTGTGCAATCGGAAACGTCGGTGAAAGGCTCGACGGATGCAACGAGGCTTGCCTTGCGCGGAATGCACCGCCAAATGTCTAAACTTGCGACTCCCGCCTTGGAACTCCCGAAAGAAGAACGTAATTTTAGTGGCGTGACCATGGGACTCTCGCGCGAGTCGTTCGGCAAAATTGGGTGTGTGCTGGATGAATGCCGCCGTCAGATTATTGCTATTGCTGCTGAAGAAAAAAATATTGAACAGGTTTATAGGCTTAATTTGCAATTGTTCCCGTTGACCAAGAATGTTAAGGAGAACGAAAATGAAAAAGTATAGTTTGTCTGCGCTGATTGCTTTTGCAATGTTGTTTTGTGTGAGCCTTTTTGCCGGATGCTCCGATTCTACCGCTATGGGCACTTCCGAAGAAGGGAATGAATTTGCAGAAAAGGGTTCTTCGATTGCTTCGGTTATTACGTCAAGTTCAAGCGGAGATTCTGATGAACTGCATATAAAATCAAGCAGTTCGCGTGCGGTTTCGAGTAGCTCCCGAAAACCGGGTATTTATGCGCCGGAAACCGGAAGCAGTTCTAGTGAAGATAAACTCGCCAATGAGGGCGCTGCTAAACCAAATTCCTTGAAGTATTATTTGAGCTTGCTTAATTTAAAATCGGATGCGTTTGACAATGCCGTTCTGTCTACAAAGCGTGATTACCATGGAGATGGTGACAGTGAAAGGCCGGATGCCAAAGTTTCGGAATTTGATGGCCCTTGGCCGCACAAGGTTGTAAAGCAGAATGTCGTTGTTTTGGAAAAGTTATTCCCGACGGCGGTCGATGATTATTCCGATATTATCACTGCGATAAAGGACGAAACTTTAGATAAAAAGTGTGGGCTTTATACGTTCAACGTGTATGGCGATGGAGCTTCGGCGGCCTTTATTGTGGCAAGCATCGCTAAGGATACGATTAAGGTTTTGGATATTCCGGCGGGCAAATGCAATTCTATATCTACAAATGAAATGTCCAGATTCCTTTTCTACTACTGTGGCGAACTTGAAAGCTATCCTGAAATTGTACATGTCCCTGTAGAAAATAGTTTGTCTGTTAAATGCTCTGTGCTTAATAGTGAAATCGAATGGGTGAAGTAAAATAAGAATTAGGATTTAAAATTTCGAATTTCGAAAAAATGATTTAAAAAATGTTTCCCTAAAACAAGGCTGAATAGCCGTCGTGATAGGGCCTATGAAACTCTTTGCGCATGTAAAGAGCTTAGGGAGAATTTATTTATAAAGGAGAAAAATATGAATAAGAAAATAACTAAAATGTTGTGCGGCTTTGCCGTTACGTCGCTTACCGCTTTTGCTGTCGTAGCCTGTGATAGCGAAGCTCTCAGCGGTCCCGACTTCAACAGCACCAATTCTTCGTTGGCTGAAAGTTCTTCATCGTCGGCCAAGAGCTCTTCGTCCGAAGTGCGTCTCAGCTCGATGTGCGCTGCTTTGATGCCTGAGTGTGGCTATACGGTTGAAGAACTTTGCCGAATGGGTGAAACCCATTATTGCAAGAATAATTCTTCGTCGTCGGCCAAGAGTTCTTCGTCTGGGGTGTTGTCCAGCTCCAGTTCCGCTGAAGTTTGTGCTAATATAACCACTACAAAATGCATGATGGGTTGCGATGCGTCGGTGACTCCTGAAACGAAGGACTGTGAAACTGGTGTCATGTTTGTTTGCAAAAATGGAACATGGTACACGAAGTTTTCTAAGGATGAGAAGTATGCGCCCAAATGCGATGATGGAAAACTGGAAACATGCAGGCACATTTCCGATTACGATGGCATGACCGCTCAAGGCAATTGCGTGAATCAGAACGGAAGTTCGGCTGTGGACTGCGTGACTGGCGACAACTACCAATGCAAAGACAACAATTGGCAAAAGGTGGCTTGCATGAATGTCAAACCGACTGAGTGCAAACCGGGCATGGGTGGATGCGGTTACCGCCTTTGCGAACCGAATGGCATCAAGGAAATTGCCGACTGCGAAAATGGAGTCATCTATGTTTGCAATGGTGAAATGTGGGAAGTCAAGAAGACCGAAGAAAATCAGCATTGCGCTCGCGGCGAATTGGAATATTGCGATGCCTGCTTTGAAGAAGGAAAATTTGAGGGACGCTATAAATGCGAAGGCGGCAAATGGAGAAAGTATGGCATGGGCGACGAAATTTGCGTGCACATCAGTGATCTTAGATGCGAAAAGGGAATGGTCGGTTGTGGCGCCTGCGATCCGCTTTATGAGGGGTCGCTAGCAGAAGATTGCGTGACTGGGTTTACTTATGGTTGTCATAATGGATTTTGGACTGAAGTATCTGTGCAGCCGCCTGTTCCCTGCGCTTCGGGTGATGTTACAAGTTGCGGTGAACGAAAGGACGTTCCGCCTCCTTGTGAAGCGAATGAGGGTGGTTCTTGCGGTGATTAATTCACTTACATTGACGTTAAAAATCCATTGGACGATTGATGGTCTAATGGATTTTTCTTTTGTAAGAAAAAGTTATTCTGTAAATTTTATACAACCAAATATCGTTTAGTACAAAAAAAATCAAATTTTGCGCAATATCTTTGTTTGTATATTTTTTTATTCATATTTTTTTGTTATTGACGGTGGTGTATTTTTTTATTGGTGTCTTAACCAAAGGAAAATATTATGTCTACAACAAAAAAAACAACAAAATCAAAAATTAGTTCAATCGCTGAATCTGTAAAAAATATACCGATTGAAAGGCAACCACTAATAAGGCCTGTTCCTGAAAAATTAGATCGACCAGCGACTCTGTCTCCATTAATTAGACCGGCAGTTAATCAAATTAATTCGTCAAATGTTCAAACTTTAACATTTAATGATGGTGTTGTTACCGCGTTGGTTCGCGATATTGCAGTTTCGGTTATCGGAAATAATCTAACGTTCCCTACGGCTCCGTTAGCTTTTCTTAAAGGGAAAAAAGTATCTAGGGTTCTTGTGAAAGTACCTTCAAATTTGTTTGAAAGAGATCTTTTTAGTTTAGAAAATAAACTATTTATTGTCCCTAAACAAGATGGTTCATATTATGCCGATATTACTCAAGAATATTTTAAAAGCATAAACGATGATAGCGTAAACAAAGATTGTGTAAACTTGGGTTGGAAAAGTTTATATAGTTTAGGGTTGTCCTTAGATCAAACCATTAATTGTAATTATAATAAATTATATAATATTAATGAATTGAATTTTGCGTCACAAGGTTCTACAAATTTGCGTCAGGCGCAAATGGCTTATCGCAATTCTCGGATCAAGTATAATCTTTTGTCGAATGTGAAAAATAAAGATACAAGCAAAGTTATAAGCAAAACTGCTGTTATCGTCGAGTTTCTCAATGATAGTGAAATGATGCCTGAAAGCGAAACTTATGGCTTAGCCGGAGGGGTCGATGCTAGTGTCATGTTACTTTCAGGAAGTGTTACGGCTTCTTTTGATGATATTGCTGTTATCAATAATTTATTGCCGTTTAAAATTTCTCACACATTTAGGCAGAGTGGGGAAAATTTTAGTTGTGGCAACAATTGGCGAATGAACCTACATCAATCCTTGTTGAAAGTAGATGCCCAAAATAGTGGATGTGATTACATTTATGTTGACGGAAACGGTTACAAACATGGATTTATTGAAACATATTTTTATTATAATGGTGGTAAAAAAGAGCCTGTTCGTAAGGATTACGTGGTCTATGATTCGAATTCGGGAAGGATGTATACAAAAGACGATACGAAAATAGAAGTATTCAAAGAACAGAAAACAACTAGTGGGCTAAAATTAACTACTAGACTTGATGGGTTTAGTAATACGGAATTTTATGAACAACGATTGAATGAAGAAAAGCAACTTGAAGAAGCCTTGTATTCGTATAAGAGGAATCTTTGTGATTATGTGCTTGTGAAAAATGATTCGGGACAGCTCAATTCTGCCTTGATGTTGAAATTTAAGAATGGAATTCTTTCCAAGGAAGATTTTAATGCTTTTATAGAAAAGAGTGCAGAAAAAGATGAACAGACGAAAAAACGCAAATGGCTGATTTTGCATATGCAAGAGGCTTTGCAAATTCAGTCTCTTTATAAACAAAAAAAAATTTATGAAAAACAATACATCAATACTCCACTTCTAGAAAGTAAAGCTGAGGACTCGTTAGATATCTCAATCGAATCGTTAGAGCAACAGCATAATTCAATAACGATGCAATATAACAGTCTTTGTGCAACTGTTGATGAAATTTCTAGAAAATGGAATAATTTGGGCGGTGAGGATGAGTCTAAAATAGTACAGTTGCATAGTTTATATTGTCAATTTAAATCAATGGGAGATATTCCAAGTATTTTTTCTAATATAATCCAATATAAATATAATAATGAAAAAAAATATTATATTAAGGGACAAGAACATCAGAACATTAAAGGGCTTGAGAATAGTAAAGCGACGGCTTCGTTATTTACTCCTTATGATTTTGAACAAAAATCACTAAAAAAACAAAAATATGCAAGTCGAGAACAGTTAAAGTTGGTAGAAAAACAAATTACAGATACCAAAGATCAAAAGCGTTATTTATCTATGCAGTATGAGAATGAATCCAATAAAATACAGCAAGGAATAATTGATAAACAAATTTCTCATATCCAAAGTCTTGACGATTATCGAGTTCCTGAACTGAAAAAATTATATAAAGAATATATCAATTGCGAAGAAAATCTTGAAAAGTTATACAAAACAACGGCAATATCATTTTTGTCCGATGGTAATACGTACCTTTGTTTTAACAGGTATGGTGAACTTTGCGCATTGATGGATGCTTATAATAATGTTTTTTCCGTACGCTATGATATACGTAATAGAATTTCATGCATTGAAAATGGAAAGAAATCCATTAATTTTGAATATAGCGAAGATGATTTGCTGAAATCGATTGCTGATTTCAACGGCAATAGAGTTGAATATGCTTATGATGAAAAAGCTAATCTTGAGAAAGTCTCGTTGCCGAATGGGGATACCGTTAGCTTCAAATATAGCGATGACAGCGATTATTTAACTAAAGTCTCTTCAGAAAACGAAAAAATAGAATCTGTTTTAACATATGAAGCTCAAAGTAGCACGAATGAGACCAAATCTCTAAAATCTATCCAAAATAATTCTAACGTAAGCGAAATTAAAGATGGGGTTGCAAAAGGTTCCGCTCAACCTATTGTGACTGTAGATTTTGATTATAAAGATTTGGAATGCGGAATCACGTTTGACAATAAAGAAAAACGATATTACATGAATGATCGTGGTGTTCTTATTGGCGGATGTGCTAAAAATGATGATGGTGTTTTATCATATTCGTATGTCTCGAAAGATCAAAGTGAAAATAAATTATTCTCGATTCATGAAATAGATGATGCCTTGAAAACTGAAAAAGATAATAGCGGAGCTGTTACTATAGCGGGTGAGAATGTTCCTGCCCATTTCAAGGTATTTATGTTCTCGGCTTTAGTTTCTGCAAAAGCTCCATTTGAAATGAATGCGCAAATAATGTATGATGATGGTACTTCGATAACTGAGCCTGCAACAGAAAATGATAACGTGTTTAAGGCCATTCAGATTACATTGAATCCCCAAAAAAGAGTAAAACAAATAAAATTATCTGTAGAATGTAACGAGTCGGTTAAAATGATTCGCTTGGCTCCGGCGGCTTGGACCGAAAATAAATTTGGACGTGATGATAATTTATTAGAATCTACTGTTTCGAGTGTAGATTTTGTTTGTGGTTATGATGATGGGTTAAATCGCTATAGAAAGACTGAAACCCGGTATATCTACGATGATGAGCACCATAGACTTTTAACGAAAAAAAATGTGAGTACGGATTACTCTGAATCTAAAAAAATTTGTAGTACTACTTTAATCAATAAGTATTCGTATGACGATAAGGGCGTTTTGATTCGAGAAGAGTCTTATGTTGAAGGTGAAGAAGCGACTCGTGGAATTATGGTTGATGAAAATATCCTCGATGATAAGGGTAGAATTGTAAAAAATAAGGTGTACAATACGCTTGAATCAACTAGCAAAAAATATGTAGAAAAAACGTTTAGCGAAAATAACGAATCCGTACAGAGCGAATTTGATGCGCTTGGAAAAAATAGAATCTCTTACGAATATGAACCAGCGACAAATGAAGTTGCTGTGGTAACGTACCCATCTGGGAGTAAGTTTGCGTATTCTAGAGATTCTCGTTCAGGAATAGTCACTGGTATCTCTCAAAGTACAGAAGATGGTGAAGCCAATTCTATAGAGACTCATTATACTTGTGGATTGGTTACAAGGCTTACAAGTCGAACGAATTCTATTAATTACGAGTACAATGCAAAACGCGAAAAAACAGCTGTATGTTTCAATGGTGTCAAAAAAGTTGGTTATGAATATGAAAACGATGTTCTTTTAAATGGCGTTTCTACGAAAAAAACAAGAGCGGTATTTTATGGTGAGAAAAACAAAAAGATTGTTAGTGAATCGTTCATTGATTCTAAAAAGAATTTTATTCAGGCGACCCTTGATGGAAAAATTCTTTTTGTAAATAAGTATTCTAAAACAAACGATTTGATTTTTAGCGAAGATCGCGTAACAGGCGTTGTTACAACGACTGATTATGATGTGCAAAATAGTAGATTCAAATCTATTTCGAAGAGTAAAGGTTCTGATGGTTATATTTATTTGGATACCGTCAAAGAAAAATTTGAATATGAATCATATGGTCTTGTGAAGGAACATTCTATACGTGTTGACAATTCTGGTTTGCTTGATCATAAATATGTATTTGCATACAACGATGATACTGCAAAATCGCTAAAATCTATTGAACTTCCGAATGGATTGCAATTTGAACCGCAGAAAGACTTTTTGGGACGTGATTGCGGTAAAATACTTCTGAAAAATGGCAATAAATTTTTGGGTGAGTACATCAGCTTCCGTAAAGAGGGTGACCATACATCCGACATGATTTCGTCTATTCGCTATGGCGAAATTAAAAATGGAAATTATTCCATTTCTGGAGGTGTCCGCTATAAATACGATGTTTGCGGAAATATCATTGAAAAATGGGAGAATGGCAAATTCTCGGCAGCGTATGCTTATGATTCTTTAAATAGGCTTGTTCGCGAAGATAATGTTGCTTTGCAAAAGACTTGGCTGTTCTCTTATGATGGTAATGGAAATAGAGATTCGAAAATCGAATTGCCTTTTACACGTCAAAAGACATCGAAAATTGCTGATTATTCTAATGCGACTATTGAAAATTATTCGTATGACGGAGACATGTTGGTGTCTTGCGGAGAAAATGTATTTTCATATGATGGATTTGGATGTCCGACAAAGTTCAAGGGTTCTTCGCTTGTTTGGGAACACGATAAATTAAAAAAATATGGAGATGTTGTTTTCGAATATGATGGCTATGGGAAACGCATCAAAAAAGGATCAACGTGTTTCATATACGATTCTTGCAATAATTTAATCCTAATGGCAAATGGCGAAGTATATCTTGATTTTATCTATGATGATAGAGGACTTTCGGGCGTTAAATATCAAGGTGAAAATTTCGTATTTCGCAAAAATGGTCAAGGCGACATAACGCATATTTTCTCTTTGAATGATGGAAAGCTTGTTGCTCGGTATGAATACGATGCTTGGGGTAACCACATTGTCGTCGATGCAAATGGCAAAGAAATCACAGACGAAAATCATATTGGTAATGTGAATCCAATCCGTTATCGTGGATACTTCTACGATGTTGAAACAAAGTTGTATTACTTGATCAATCGCTATTATGATCCTGAAATTGGACGATTTATTTCTCAAGATCAAATCAACTTTTTGCAACCAGATGTTATCAACGGTTTGAATCTTTTTGCTTATTGCGGGAATAATCCTGTCATGCGAATTGATGAGAATGGTTGTAGCTGGAAAAGTTTCTGGAAAAAGGTGGGTAACTTCTTCAAGAAATTGGGCTTGGCAATTGCAGGTTCTATTATAGCATCTGTGGGATTTGCTGTTGCTAGCGGTGTTTTGATAGCTTCTATTCCTGTTTCGATACTTTCTGGGAATGCAATTGGTAATGCTATAACTGGTTCAATCTTTCAAGTGGGGATGAGCATTGGCATGTATGGTGCTTTTATGACTGCATCCGCGTTCTCAGATAAAATTTATAACGATATGGCAGCAATTGGCTGGAATCCATTCAATACGGATGTTGGCAAGGTCGTAGATTCTAATAGTGTTTCTTTTTATAAGGGAATTCCCGTTATTAGAGGAGAGTATGATGGTGAAAGATCAGGTAACTTGATTGGAACAATCTTCCTTTACAAAAAGAAAGATGAAGACGAAATGTCTCCTGAAGTTCAAAAGGCCTTGAAGCAAAAAGCTAAAATGGACTTGAATCATGAATTTGGGCACCATGCTCAGCAGGCTATTCTTGGACCTGTGAACTATCTTATTTCTGTGGGGATTCCTTCTTATAAATCATGGGGAAAAGATTCGAAAGATTATTATTATTACAATATGCCCTGGGAAAATATGGCAGATGCTGTTGGTGGTGTCGATCGAGGAGGTGGTCATATCAACAATAACGCCAATGCCAAACACTTGATCATTTGTAGTCTTTTGGGTCCGTTTTCTTTATTGTATAGTGCCTCGTTTAAATAAGACGATTAATTCATATCAAACATATTAAAGTCTAGAAACAGGGAACCAGATGTTGAATCTGGTTCCTTGGAACTCGAAAGATGTTACTAATTGCAGTGCTGAGCGAGTTCGCGTAGACTAATGAAAAAAATCCATTGGGCGGAGCGGTGCTCAATGGATTTTTTATTTGTGTTGGGGTTGGAGTAGTTTAAAGTTTTGGGCCTTTGGGGGCTGGCCCGCGTTCGCCGGGGCGTGGAACGTCAAATGGCGGATTTTCGGGCTTGAGTTTTTTCTGTTCTACGGGCCCTTTTTCGCGAGGGCCTTTCTCTTTGTTGATCAGGTTGTCTCGGTTTTGAGGTCTATTCCAGTTTTCGTTGTTCTTTGCTTTTTGCTGGAAAAATTCTTCTTGAACGCCTTTAACTTCTTCTTTGGCGTTTGCCTTGATATCCGATAAAATTTGCTGTCTGGCTTGCTTGCGTTCTTCGCGTAAACGTTGCCAATCTTCTTTTTGTTTTTGCCCAAGGTCGGGGGCGCTTTGTGTAATTTCGGTCTTTTCTACGGGTGTCGCGATATCGGATTCCGGCTGCGCGAGCGGAACCGTCACGAATGCCGAGCCGGTCAAAAATGCGATGATTTTACTTGTGTTATTCATTGCGTTAACCTTGAAAAGACTCGGAAAAGATAGGCGACGGAATTTCCCCGTCGCCCTTTGATCGAAATTAACGATCCTTATTCAGCTTTTGCAACGGTCTTTTCTTCTTTTGCAGATTCTTTTTCTGCTTTCTGAGCTTCCATTTCAGCTTTTTTGGCTTCCATCTCAGCCTTGCGGGCTTCGCGTTCCGCCTTCATGGCTTCTTCACGTTCGGCGCGCTTTGCTTCTTCTTCAGCCCTCTTGGCTTCCATCTCGGCCTTGCGGGCTTCGCGTTCGGCCTTCAGAGCTTCTTCACGTTCGGCACGCTGAGCTTCCATTTCGGCTCTCTTGGCTTCCATCTCAGCCTTGCGGGCTTCGCGTTCAGCCTTCATTGCTTCTTCACGTTCGGCGCGCTGAGCTTCCATTTCAGCTCTCTTGGCTTCCATCTCAGCCTTGCGGGCTTCGCGTTCAGCCTTCATTGCTTCTTCACGTTCGGCACGCTTAGCTTCTTCTTCAGCTCTCTTGGCTTCCATCTCGGCCTTGCGGGCTTCGTGTTCAGCCTTCATGGCTTCTTCACGTTCAGCACGCTTTGCTTCTTCTTCGGCTTTCTTGGCTTCATGTTCTGCGTGTCTTGCTGCAATTTCTGCCTCATGGGCTTCGCGTTCAGCCTGGAGTTCCTCTTCCGTCTTCGGAGTCGGCGGTTCGATTTCCGGCTTTGGCGGCTTTATGGCAATATCGTCCTTGTCGAGCTTGATTTTGTCCAAAAGTTCCTTGCGAGCTTCCTTGCTTTCGTCGCGCAATTTTTCAAAATCGCTCTTGTCGATGACTTCGGTCGAAATTTCAGAGGAGATTTCGGCTTTGACACGCTTCATGTCGGAGAAATTGTTCCTTGCAGACGCCGTTGCGAAAAAGGCGAGCGTCGAAAGTGTGAGAATAGCAATGAATTTTGATTTCATGATTAATCCTTCCTTAATTAAAGTTGTTTTTTCACTCCTTTGCCCTAATTAGAGCAATAACCATGCCAAAATTTTTAAAGATGGCGAATTTACTTGAAAAACGCAAATTTTATTTTGAAAAACCAAAATAGAGTCTTGAAAACTGATGAAAAAACGAGGTGATTTGCCTCACTGGTGACTAAAGTTCCGATTTTTTTAGCCAACTAATCTATCATCTGTTGCCTAATTTTCACTAGATCCTTCGACTTCGCTCAGGATGACACTTCTTAACCACGGTCTACTTCCTACTATTTACTAACCACTAATCATAGCCTACTAATTGCAATCCACTGTCTACTTCCTACTGCCTACTGTCTACTAATTACTATCTACTCCTTAGCCATAAATTTTTATATCTTTAAATCACTGTTAATTATATCGTTCCTTTAATCCTTTAATTTTATCCCGGGCAGGGGCCGCAATTATTCACAGGCTGGTGAAACGCGGGCATGCGCATTTTAGGAGAAGCGTATGCTTCTGAGGATTCTGGGAATTTTCCTGACATTGTTTTTTGCCGTTGAGGCGTTGGCTGTTTCACCGACGATGCTGCGTTCGGAGCGTGTTCGTTCGCTGGATTCGCCGAGTTCGGTGACGCTTGATTTTAACGATGTTCCGATGGCGGAAGTGGCGCGGACGCTTTCGCTTGCATATGGCACGTCGATTTTGACGGATGGTGTTGGCGATGTCCGTGTGACGTTTCATCTGGAGGGCTTGAGCCTTTTTGAAGGGCTTACGGCGCTGTGTGCGGCGAACGGGCTCGATGTGGTGCAAGTGGGGCGCGTTTACCATATTCGGCGGGCGCGAGTGCCGGGCGGGACAATCGCGCTTACGGATTCGGGCATTGTAATTGATGTCAAGAATATGAATGTGCGCGAGTTTGTTCGAGAATTTGGCTTGAATACGGGCGTGAACGTGTTGGCGGATTACGATGTGGACGGTATTGTTTCGGGAAACTTAACGAAGATGGCGCCGGAAATAGCGTTCCGCGCGTTGATGGAATCAAATGGGTTCAAGGTGCGCGGCGAGCGAGGGTGCTTGCGGGTTTTACGGAAAAAGTCGGGCGCGTCGCGGAATGGTTCTGGGGCCGAGAATTTTTTGAAAAATGCTGCGACGGGTGGTGGCTTTAAAAATGCGCCGGGTGGGGGGCACGATGGCTCTGAAATATCGGTGGAGCGTATGGGTGAATTTTATTCGGTGGATTTGCAGTCGGTTCCGCTGAAGTCTGCGCTCAAGGCCATTGCCGATGAGGCTGGGCTCAATTTTGCCGTGTATGGCGATTTGAACGAGAAGGTGCAAATGTCGTTTAAGGATGTTTCGCTACTGGAACTTTTATCATCGCTTTTTCGCGGGAGCGCGTTCACGTTCCGCTTGGATTCTTCGTCGCTATTGGTTTCAGAAGAAGGGGCTTCTAAGGCGCTTGCCGATACGCGAGTTTATCCGTTAAAACATGTGTCGCCGGAAAAAGCGATGGCGCAACTTACAAAATTTATGAAGGGGGCTAGTATTAATGTTTCGGAATATCGGGAGCAGAATGCGCTTGTGCTGGGCGGGTCGTTACGTGCGATTGAACGGGCGGAAGATTTTTTGAAGATGATTGATGTGCCGCAAATGCAGGTGACGCTTGCGTGTGTGATTGTGGAATTTCGTAAGGGGCGCGGCTTTGCAATTGGCGTGCGGAGCGGTGCTGCGCGGAATGTGGGGGAGCGCGAAATACAAGTGCGTGGGTTCTTTGATTTCTTGGGGAAGGACATTTCGAAGTCGGGCGCGTTCGGCAAAATTGGAATTTTGCCGGATCGATTCGAACTGGAACTTTCGTCGATGGAAGAAAATAATGAAGCGAAAGTTCTTGCGCGCCCGCGCATCACAACGCTGAATGGCAACAAGGCTGAACTGAATGTGACGAATACAGTCTATTACCTTGTGAGTCAGGTTTCTGCCGATGGTTACCCGATTACAGATTACCGCTCTTTTAACGATGGCATTTCGCTGGAGCTTACGCCAACGATGACGCAAGACGGTTTGATTACGCTTTCGGTGTCGCCAGAAATCAAGACGGCGGGCAGGAGCAGCGGCGATGGCCCACGTGATATCAGTTCGCGGAACATGAAGACAACAGTTGTGTTGCGCGATGGCGAGACGCTTTGCTTGGGCGGGCTCATTCGCAAAAGTAAAACGGAAGTGAGGCAGGCGGTGCCGTTTTTGGGGAGCATCCCAGTGCTCGGGCATTTGTTCAGTTACACGTCCGAAGAAGAGGACGAAAGCGAACTAGCCATATTTATCACGCCGACAGTTGAAGTTAAACGATAAATGTTTTTTTTCTTCGTCATCCTGACCCTGAAAGGGGAAGACAACTCAGAAGGCGAGTGTTGCAAAAATGAGTTTACTCATTTTTATAACCGAGCCAAAGAGTTGGGGCTTTAGCCCCATCCAGTGAAGTCTAGTAAACGAAATAAAAAAATGGAGGGTAAATTTTTGTTTTGGAAAAAAAGAATCGCGCCAGTTTCGTCGCGGATGATGACGTGGGAGGTGACAACATCGTTTGATGGAACTCTCACGGGAACAGAATTGCAAAAGCGATTCGATGAAGATTTTGGAGACCTGTTCGGAGTGCGTAATGAAGAATGCGGCGAGACTTGTAATATGGGCATGCGCGCGAATCGAGTGTTCTTTTGGCCGCTTGTTTCTTTTAATGCTTCGGATGGGCGTAAACATCGTTTCCTTGTGGCGATTGCTAACGAACCGCTTGCGTCTTGTCGTAAAAAGTTTGACCGTTGCTTGCCGCAACAAATTGCATTTTATGCTGTTGCGGATAAAGTTCTACGTGGAGAGCTGCGGAATGGAATTGTTACGGACATTCATGCGAACAGTAGCGCAAATGAGGGGGTCGCGAAAAGTTCGGCTGTTCAATTTGGTGTAGAGGAAAATGTTGCGGACGATGGTAATTTATTGCTCGTCGCGCTTTGGAAAAATATCTTGTATATCCTTGTTTTTATGAAAGGCCGGTTATGCCATTGGTCCGAAGAATTGGGGTATGGCGATTGTTTTGATGAACGGATTGCGGAACGGGTGCTGCGGTTTAAAGAGTTCCTGAATGCGGATGAGTTGTTTGCAAGTGCTGGGGCGTTCGGCGAAGCTTTTTTCTGTGGCGATAATGTTTCCGATATGGAAACTTTGTTCCAGATCGGTGCGAAAGATTCGTTTTGGCGCGACCTTGATTTGGATGAATCCGAATCGATGAAGCCTTGTGAAAAACGAAGGTGGACTGTGTGCGCTTTGATGCTTTTGACTTTGGGTTTGTCGTTTGCGCTTTTCTCGGATGATTCTTGGGTGATGCGGAATGTGCGTGAACTGTGTGGTGATGCTGTTCCTGCAAAAGATGTGGCTCCTGTTGAGTTGTCTTTGCCTGCGGAGTACGTTTTAGAAAAGTTGGCGTGGGCGGAAGGCCATCGCGATTTGCTCCCTGCAAAATGGACGCAAGGGCGCGATGGTTTTGCGGAAGGCTCGTTTGGAATGCGGCGCTCTCGGTGGGCTTGCGATTCGTTGGATTGCAAGTTGCTTGGAATTGTCGGTGGGCGCGTTGCGCTTATGAAAACGGCGGCGGGCGAAACAAAAACGCTTTCGGTCGGCGATTCGCTTTTGAAATACCGCGTGAAGGAAATTGGTCGGAATGAAATTGTGTTGCGTTGTGGTCGTAAGGAGGTGCGCTATGAAATTGAATCGCCAAATGTCTCGTCAATGGCGGCGCCAAACGTTTTGCATGTTGGCGCGCGGTAGCGCTTTGCCGCTGGTGCTTGGCGTGTTGCTTGTGCTTTCGATTTTGATGACATCGATGCTCCGCTTGCCGGGGCCGCTACGCCGGACGGTTTCGCTTATAGCAAACGAAACGCAAGAGATGTATTTGGCGGAATCGGCGGTGATAGCAAAGCTGGAGGGCTTTCCGGATGGCTATTTTGCGGAACTTCCGACGATTGAATCTCGCGTGCTTGGGCCGTGGACGGAATGGCGGGCAAGCGTGCTAACGAATCGGGCGAATGCGCGGCAATTTGAGCGAGGTGTGCAAAAATTCCAATTTCTTTTAGGCAATGAATTCGGGCGCTTTGCTGCATCGGAATGGGCGCGTTGTGCAATCACGCTGGAGCGAAATCTGCGGGAACGCATTTTGCAATCGGAGGGCCTAAAGTCGCTTTCGGGGAACCGTCGATTTTTCACGCTCGATTCAAATTTGATGGGGCGCGCATCTTCGGTGGCGTTGAATGTGAGCGCAGGCGATTTGACGTTGGACC
Source organism: Fibrobacter succinogenes (assembly GCA_902776765.1). Lineage (GTDB taxonomy): Bacteria > Fibrobacterota > Fibrobacteria > Fibrobacterales > Fibrobacteraceae > Fibrobacter > Fibrobacter succinogenes_N. The sequence goes on along the minus strand of CACYRP010000034.1, from coordinate 13,530 downwards.
TTGGCGGTGCGGGCGCCTTTGGCGATTACGGTGGCCGCGTTTCGGTGCGCTCGTTTATGGCTAACGTCGAGGGCGATGTTAAAATTCGCGGGAGCGTTCACTTTGATACGCTTCGGCTTTATGCAACGGGGAACGTGTTGTTGCAAGGATCGGTGGATGCGGATTTCGTTGAAATCTTTGGGCTTGCAGGCGTGAGCGTTTCTGGCGATGTCTCGCTTGCGGGGCTTCTTTTGTCGAAACAGAACGTGGAAATTTCGGATCATGCGAAAATGAATTTCCCGAGTGTTGCTGTTGCTATTGGCTATCGCGGGAATCGCCTAGCGCTGCTCGAAAAGGCTGTGTTTGAAGGTGCTGCGCTTGCGCCCTCAGGTGTTGTGGACCGCGATTCGTCTGCGGTGCTTCTGGATTCGGCTAAAGCTTTGTTGCCCTTTTGTATGGAATCTCGACCTGTTGTATTTTCCCGGAGGCGTTTGTGATGCAATTCAGGGCGTCTTGTGCTGCGCTTGCTGCAAACTCTAGACTTGGATTTACGTTGCCCGAAGTTTGCGTGGCACTCACAATCTTTCTCGTTGGAACAACAGCTCTTCTTGGCGGCTGGAACTTTTTTAATCGCGAAGTTGCAGGTGAGCGGGTGTGCTTGGATGAATTCTACGATGTGTTTTCTTCAATGGAATCGTTGATAGCGAATCCTCCTGGTTGCGCGGATTCTCTGGCTGTTGCGCTTTCGCAAGATTCTGCGCTGGTGTTAAATGCGCACGCATTAAAAACTGTGCATTCCTCAGAGTCATTGGTTTCGGTTCGCTTAACCCGTGTTCCTGCCAACCCGCATTTAGCTTGGGCGGTTGTGGCGCGTGAACATTATTCTTTCAAGCGCTTGGTGCGTTGTCGGTAAGGCGCGGGAGTGTTCATATGCAAATGAAGTCTGCTATGCAAATTAAACCGACTGGAATCAGAGGTTTTACGCTCTTGGAAGTGCTTGTTGCTTTGACCGTTGCCACAATCCTCACGACCGTCTCGTTAAACGTTTATTCGACGTTCCACCATGGTATCGTTGAATCAAGTCTACGCTACGAACAGTTCGTCTCGGAGAAAGTCAATGAACTTCGTTGCCGTACCCGCTTTGTGCGTGGCCTCCCACCGTGCGATTTCCCCTTGCGTGAATCCCGCGCATCCAACGAGTCCATTCGCTTGCGTTTTTCGAAGTAAAGTAGCTAATAATCATTGATCAATAACTAGTAACTAACGACCAGTAACCAGTAACTAGTAACCAATGACCATTGACTAACGACTAAATAAAAAAAGTCCCGCTTCTGCGGGACTCTTTGACACTTAGTGTGATCTGCATCACTTAGTTTGTTGCTTGTTCTTCAACGCATTCGGAACGCTTGAGGGCTCTGCGGATTTCGAAGATATTGCTGATGTAATGCATAAAGGAGAGCACGCTCACCGAGAGGAAACCGATTGCATAAAGCGCGAGGAACGGTCCAATGATGTACTTGCTGGCGTTGATGTATTCGAGCAAACCGAAAATGCAATAGACGCCAACGAGGAGTTCGAGGAGAGCCATCCACGGGAACTTCTGTGCGTAGTGGCTCTTGGCCTTCTTCTTTGCTCCACCGCTCTTCGGGGTGCGGACAAAGCTGCCCTTGGTGCCAAGCACAGCAGCGAACACAGCGCGGGAGTTGCTAACGGCAATGCCAACGCCAAGTGCCATCAAGATGGGGAGCGTGAGCAAGCGAACCTTCCAACCGGTGTAGCCGGAGCAACGCTGGGCGACAAAGTAAAGGACGGACGGTGCGATTGCTGCGGCGAAGATAAATGCGAATCCGACGGAGTATGCCCACGTGGGGAGATGTCCGACCGGTTCAAAGAATGCAAGCAACGGCCAAGCGCAGAGGGCGGTAAACAACATGCAGGGGTGGATCGAGTAGTGCGTCGTGTGGAGGATGGCGCCCAGCTTCACGCGGAACGGCACCTTGGAGCGCAAAACCTTCGGTAAAATCTTGATGGCCGTCTGAATGGAGCCTTTTGCCCAACGGAACTGCTGAGCCTTGAAGGCGTTGATGTCGTTCGGGAGTTCTGCCGGAACAATCACGTCGAACACGAATTTCATCTTCCAACCGGCAAGCTGAGAGCGGTAAGAAAGGTCCATGTCTTCGGTCAGCGTATCGCCTTCCCAGCCGCCACCGCCGTAAATAGCGTCCTTGCGCCATACGCCAGCGGTACCGTTGAAGTTCATGAAGAGCTTGCCCCAGCTACGTGCGGACTGTTCCACCACGAAGTGACCGTCGATACCGATAGACTGGGCGAGCGTAAGACCGGATTCTGTGCGATTCAGGTGGCCCCAGCGGCCCTGGACGAGCCCGACTTGCGGGTCCATCACGAGGTATGGGATGGTCTTGAGAAGGAAATCTTTTTCAGGAACGAAGTCGGCATCAAAAATGGCGAGGAATTCACCCTTTGCGACTGCCATGCCTTCCTTGAGGGCGCCGGCCTTGAAGTCCTTGCGGTTGGTGCGGTGGATGAGCTTGATGTCGTAACCACGTGCGGCAAGTTCTGCGACTTTTCTCTTGGTGACTTCGTAGCACTCGTCCGTGGAGTCGTCCAAGACCTGGATTTCATGCTTGTCCTTGGGGTAGTCTATGGCGCAGACGGCTTCGAGGAGTCGTTCAACGCAGTTGGCTTCGTTAAAAACCGGGAGCTGTGTCGTAACCTGCGGCAGGTCGGCCATGGAATGTTCGCGGTAGTACTTCAAGATAGCCTTGCGGTCTGAAAGACGCGTCTTGCGGCTGTTCTTGAGGAACAGATAGATGCTATAGTAGCAGCTAAACCCGTAAATCACCAGTCCCACGCCTGCGATAACGTAGACGACAAACATTGCGTATAGTAGTATTGTACTCATTCTACTGTATACCTTTGCATTTATTGATGCTTGGGGCCAAATATAGAAACGCAATGTGAACTTTGCTACATTTTAAAGGAAATTTGGCCCAATTTTTGCTTCCCGAAGTATTATTTTACATTGGATTGAAAACCCTATTTTACATTGGCTTTTTATGGAAAAAAACGAAGGTATACGAAACAAAAATTTACTATCGCCAGTCGTTCGTTGGATGGAAACGAACCGTGGAACCGAAGGTTTTACAGAATCTTTACGTAAATTGTTAATGTATGCGTGCGTGGAATGGATCCGTCGCGGCACTTCGGCGCTTTTGACCCCTGAACAGGCGATTTCGAAGATTGTTTGCTGTGCGCTCCCCGAGTTTCCGGTGGGGGAATGGTCCGAAAATCCCGAAAATTACATGGATGAAATCGCCGATTTTTGTGAAAAGGTCAAAATTTTGCCTTTACCGCCCGCTCTCCAAGGCGAAATTCCGTCTGTTTTGGACCTTCGCGGGGTAAAATGCCCCCTCAATGCCGCCCGTTCGAGAATCGTTATGTCGGGATATCCGGCCGGTCGGACGCTAAAAATCCTGCTCGATGAAGGTTCTCCTATCGAAAATGTGCCAGGATCGCTCATTGCCGATGGCCATAAAGTGCTTTCTCGCGAAAAAAAAGACAATTATTGGGAAATCTCAGTGGTCAAAACTGAATCTAAAGTATAGATTGTTTATGTGGAAAACAGAGTATTAGTTATAGGCGATGAATTGTTCGGCCCCAAGGGCGAAGCGGCGAACCGTTTTGTAGAGGCTGTGCTTTGCCGGGAACCGAGTCGCCCGATACAGTTTTCCTTGAATGTGCCTATCGCGGTATCGCTATCGCAACTCAAGGCGCGCCTTTCTTCGGATGTGATTGGAAAAAATGCAGGCCGCATTATTGTAGGGCTTGGGCTCCGCGAATTGAACCAAGGCGGTGCCGATGGCGCTTCTGTCGCCAATATTTTGCTGCTTTTGGTGAATGAACTGGTAAACAAGACGCAATCGCGCCTGTTTTTGCTCACCATTCCAAGCGAAATGTTCCCGATTGCGGTCAACGAAGTCGAATTTTTGAATACTTTCATCCGGGAAATTATCAAAATGAACGAAAATCGCATTGTTTTGCTGGATTTTGCGAAATATGCTGACGAGTTCAAGGAAAAACAGATGGCGCGTGGCAAGTTCGGACGCAGCTTGTTCATGGAAAATGGCGAAGCGACATCGCTTTGTTGCATGCTTTTGGCCCTGTATTTGCAGGAAAAGCTCGTAGAAGATTTAAAGGAGATATAGTTATGGGTCTTTTTGACAATCGTTTTGCTAGTAAAAATGCGGCAATGAGCCGTGCTTTTTCCATTGATTCCGAAAAGGATAAACAGAAACGTAATTCTGTCCGCGAACCTGCCGCCCCCAAGATGGGGATTTGCGACAAATGCCATAAAGAAGCGCTGCTCCGCACTTATCGCTCCCGTGAAATGTCTATGTCGGATGGTGCCGCTAGTTTTGGGACGGTGGTCAAGCACCTTTGCGAAGATTGCGCTCCGCGCTCCAAGCGTTTCGAAGACACGAACGTTCCCGCTATGGACAAAAAGCAAGTCAAGAACTTGATGCGCTCTGCGAAGAAAGGACTGCTTTAGTAGACAGTAGGCAGTAGACGGTAGACAGTAAAATTTGTTGCTCAAAGTAGATGCGTGGTTTGCCACGGCGGGATTACTTTAGAGGTTAATGCGTCATCCTCGAAGAGGATCCATACAGTACTGTAGGTGTTAGGTATTAGGGGATAGGTTTTTATAATCTGGCTACGCCACTTTTTAAAGACGAGCGAAGCTCGTGATATTTATCCTAATACCTATAACCTGTAACCTAAAACCTAATTCGCGTAAACAATATTTTATAAATAAATCTTACCCCCCTTAACGAAATTGGGCTAAATTTCTAAATTTGGGTCTCGAATTTAATATGGAGACCTTCAATGTCCGATATTCACGCCAAGGAATCCGTCAAGCAGTATTTGGCAGGCGTCATTTCGACAATCACCCCAGAAATCGTTCGTTCTTTCAAGCGTGGCTACACTCGCAAGGACTTCACCAGTGATTTGATGTCGGGCTTGATTGTGGGCATCTTGGCGCTCCCCTTGGCGATTGCGTTTGCTATCGCATCTGGCGTGGGTCCGGAACAAGGTCTTTACACCGCCATTATCGCGGGCTTTATCATTTCGCTTTTGGGCGGTTCCCGCTTCCAGATTGGCGGCCCCACGGGCGCTTTCATCGTGATTGTCTATGGCATTGTGAGCCAGTACGGATACGATGGCCTTGCTTCGGCAACTCTCTTAGCCGGTATTTTCCTTGTTATTTTTGGTCTTGCGAAGTTCGGTGCGATTATCAAGTTCATCCCGTATCCGGTGACGATTGGTTTTACGGCGGGTATCGCTATTATTATTGCGCTTGGCCAGGTGCCAAACTTTTTTGGCTTAACGTTTGCGGGCGCTGACCCGGCTGATGCCGTGGGCAAAATCAAGCTTTACGTTTCTTCGTTCGGCTCGATGAATATTTACTCTGTAATCGTGGGTGTAATCGCTCTTGCTGTTTGCATCCTTTGGCCGAAAATTACTACAAAAGTTCCAGGTTCCCTCATTGCAATTATTGTCGCAACGGTTATGGTAAAGGTTTTGGGTTGGGACGATCCGGTGAATGGTCACGGGGTGGTGACCATTGGCATGAAGAATCACATCCCGAGCGGTTTCCCGGTTCCGCACCTCCCGAACATTAGCCTTGAAATGATGCAGAAGGTGTTCCAGCCGGCACTCACGATTGCCATGCTTGGCGCTATCGAATCGCTCCTCTCTGCTGTGGTGGCTGATGGTATGACAAGTACAAAGCACCGCTCCAACACGGAACTTTTCGGTCAGGGTGTTGCTAATATTGTAAGCCCGATTTTCTGTGGTATTCCGGCAACGGGTGCAATTGCACGTACCGCAACGAACATTCGCAACGGCGCCGTGAGCCCGATTTCTGGCCTTGTCCATGCAGTCGTTCTTTTGCTCATTATGCTTGTGCTTGGCAAGTACGCCGAAATGATTCCGATGGCTGCCCTTGCCGCTGTGCTTTTCCAGGTTGCATTCAACATGTGCGGTTACCGCAGCGTCATCAAGATGTTCAAGGCTCCGAAGAGCGATGTGACGGTGATGCTTGTGTCGTTCTTCCTCACGGTGATTATCGACCTCACGGTTGCTATCGAAGTGGGCGTGCTCCTTGCTGCTGTGCTCTTCATCAAGCGTATGTCTGATGTGGCTGAAGTGGAATCGGTGACTTCTGCACTCAAGGAAGACGACGAAGAAGCTGCTCATAATGAGCTTTCGCGCCAGGTGCCGAAGGGCGTTGTGGTTTACGAACTCGCGGGTTCGCTCTTCTTTGGCGCTGTTGACAAGTTCAAGGAAACGATGAACCGCATTTCGGAAAAGCCGAAGATTTTGATTTTGCGCATGCGTAGCGTTTCGAGCATTGATGCTGCCGGTATCAACATGATTGAAGACTTGCTTAACCGTTGCAATCGTGAAGGCACTCAGTTGCTGCTTAGTGGTGTGCATGCCCAGCCGGTGGTGGCTTTGACGCGTGCCGGTGTGCTCAAGCAACTTGGCGAAGAGAATGCTCTCGGTAATATCGATGCCGCTCTCAACCGCGCCCGTGAACTTTTGGGTCTCCCGATTGTGGATACCTCGCACGAAGATGTCAAGGCTCCGACCGTCTCTTGGGAAAAGAACCTTGACAAGCCTTGGATGCCGGAAGAATCGAACGCCGCGATTGCTGAAGAAACGCCAGAAGTTATCGCCGAACGCATGATGGATGAACCCATCAAGAAGATTGAAGAAGTTAAGAAATAATTGTTGTTTTTAATGTGTGCGATTGAGTAAATCGCATTGTGTGATTTGCGTCCTATTAACGCTCCTCATATATGTGAGGAGCGTTACTTTTATGTTTTGTAATGTAAATAAAATTTAAAAAAACCTTTGATAGCTTATTGTATTATATTAACTTTACAATGTAGATTTGAATCTGCAAAAAACGAGACAAGAATGGGTGGTGGAATGAAAAACTATTATGTTTCGGAAGATAAGCCGGAACGGACCGCGTTCGATGATTTTGTGGTGAATTTCATCGTTGCTTTTAGTGGCACAACGCTGCTAATCCTTTGTGGTTTTTTCTAAAATTTTCTCGGAGTTTTGTAAATAAATATAAACAATCCGTCGGGACCCGACGGATTGTTTTTGTTTCTGGCGGCCCTTTTGAGGGGGTGTGCCCTGAGTTCATGTCTCAAAGCCCGCTGTTGCGGGCGACCTTATACCTCAAGGAGGCGTAAGCCTCGACCTCACACCTCGCTCATCAATCGTTTTTTGGCGGGCGTGTCCGGGAGCGGGAGGAACGTCTCTTGTGCAAAGGAGCGCATGAGCATTTCCTGGGCGGCCTTTTTGGGGATACCGCGGCTCACGAGATAGAACATCTGTTCTGCATCGAGTTCGCCGACGGTGTTGCCATGCGTGCATTCCACGTCATCGTGGTAGATTTTGAGGACGGGCTTCACGGAGACACTCGCATCTTCGCTCATGAGGATGGTGTTCACGAGCTGGCTGGAGTTGACTCCTGTGCAGTCGTAACCGACGATGACGCTTCCGTCGTAGCTCACGCGTGCTGAACCCGAAAGCAGGTTGCGGGCAAGCTGGGTGCTCGTGGTGCGCGGTGCTTCGTGGTAGATGGTGAGGCGGCTGTGCTGCGAGGCTTCGCCATCGAGGATGTGGAGGCTGCGGTAATCGAAGTTCGCGCCTTCTCCTTTGAGGTGGCATTCGACGCTCACGCGGCCAATTGCAGTATCCTTGCAGATGCTGGAGAATCGGACGGTGGAGCCGGCGGCTTGGTTGATGTTGAAATGCCTAAAGCGGAGCGGCAAATCGCAGGCCGGGTTTGCAAAGAAAATTTCGACATCGGCATCTTCGCCAATGTTGATGTCAAAGCGTTCGGCGGCAATGTCGTGGGTGACCTTGTTGTCGAGAATTTCGAGGCTCACCTTGGCGCCTTTGCCGATGTCAAGGACGGTGTGGCCAAAGTCGTTGTTGCACTTGAGCATGGACATTTCGGCGGCGCCTGCCACGATTTCGCGAACCATGGGGCGGGCGTTGTTTGCAATCGGGAGGAGGGCGGCGAAGTCGGATTCCTGGGTGGCCGCGGCATTTTCAGCCGGGGATGCCTGGGAAGCTGTTGAGGCTGCCGCAAAATCCGTGCCCATAAATTCCGGAGTCGGGATTTTCGCGACCGGGAAGAAGGACCAAAGCTCGTTATTGCGCTTGGGCATGCCGAGTTCGCGGAGGCGTGCTATCGCCTGTTCCGCGGTGGGCAAGTTCTGTATAAATTCAGCGTTCATTATGCGTCCTCGACTTTACTTGGCTTCTTCAATCCAGTCGTAGCCTTGATCTTCGAGCTTGAGGGCGAGTTCCGGGCCACCGCTCAAGATGATTTTGCCGTGACGGAGCACGTGAACGTAAGTGGGCTTGATGTAGTCCAGCAAGCGCTGGTAATGCGTCACAAGAATCACAGCCTTTTCGGGCGACATGATGTGATTGATGCCGTTAGCTACGATGCGGAGGGCGTCGATGTCGAGGCCGGAGTCCGTTTCGTCGAGGAAGCTCACCTTCGGGTCGAGAATGGCCATCTGGAGGATTTCGTTGCGCTTCTTTTCGCCACCGCTCATGCCGTCGTTCACGCCGCGTTCACGATAGCGTTCGTCCATTTCGAGCAAGTTCATCTTTTCTTCGCAGAGCTGCTTGAATTCTGCATCGCCCATTTCGGGGAGGCCGAGGAAGGCGCGCTTGCTGTTAAGTGCCATTTTCAAGAATTCGACGTTGTTCACGCCCGGAATTTCGGTCGGGTACTGCGTGCTGATAAAGAGGCCGGAGTTGGCGCGTTCGTTGATTTCCATTTCGAGCAAATTCTTGCCGTCGAGTTCGACGGAACCGCCATCTACGCGGTAAGCGGGGTGGCCTGCAATCACTTTGGAGAGCGTGCTTTTGCCGGAGCCGTTCGGGCCCATGATGGCGTGGACTTCTCCCGGCTTGACCTCGAGATTGATCCCTTTCAGGATTTGGGTGCCGTCTTCGATACTTGCTTTAAGGTTCTTGATGGATAACATATTTCCTCTTTAATTTTAAAATCTTGTGGGCTTAGCCGAAATCGTCCAAGGCTCCGAAATCATCGTCTGGAACGTAGGGCTCGTCATCAGGGACGTAAGGTTCTTCGTTCGGATCGTACGGCGCTTCTTCGGGAGGTTCGCTTGAGCCGTATTGCTCGTCGCCATCGAACGGAGGCGGGGCTTCCATTTCCGGGGGCATTTCGGATTGTGCGAACTGTGCTGGCTGCGCGGCGGGTGCTGCAAATTGCACGGCAGTCGGTGCGGTCGCTGCTTGAGGTGCTGCGTACTGCGGCGAACTTGGTTGTGCTGGGGTTGGCGCGGGAGCCTGCGGCGAGAATTGCGCGGCGGCTGGTGCGTGCTGCGGTGCGCTTGGTTGCACGGGAGTCGGCGCGGGTTGCGAAAATGCTGGCGCGGTATTGAACTGCGCGGGAGCTTGCTGTGCAAACTGCGCGGCGTTCCCTCCGTTCATCGCAAGCTCGTTAATTTCAGTGTAAAGCTCGATGAGCGGAGCTTTGCTCTGGATGACTTGCTCGGCGAAAACGTCCGGCGTAATGGCCGAAATCTTGCGCTTCTTGGAAATCGTCTGGATGCCCTGCGTGAACTTGTTCAACTGCATACGGAGACGCATGCCCGCTTCGGAATCAAGCGGAATGAGTTTTTTATAGCGGTCACACAGATTAAGGGTGAGCACGGCAAGCGTGTCGTAAAATTCCAGAATCTCGTTCGGCGTTTTCCATGTTTCGTCGGGGAGCTGTTCCAAGAAAAGCTGCAACTGCGGCGAAAGCGATTCGTACAAGGTTCTCGGCGAGAACGCGCCCGTTTCTGCATATTGCGCGAGAATCGACTGGATAAATTCATCGATGAGCGGAGAATCAAAAATCTGGATTCCGCTGGCGGCAAAGTCCATGTCGAAATATTCTGCGGCGCGGTCGAGAAGGGTGGGGTTGCGGAATAGCAAGTTCGCAAAACGCACTTCGATCGGCGAGAGCAATTCCCACGGGACGCTCACTTGCGGCGCTGCGGGCTGTTCGGCTGCTGCCGGCGCCTTTTCGCGTTTCGGGTGTGCAACCTTGATGCCTGCGAGCGAACGCGTGGTGCTGTAACGCTCGGAAACGAGCTTCAAATACTGATTGCGGAGTTCCGGATTCTCGATGCTCTTGATGAGCGTCTTTGCTTGCGTGATGAATGCGGCTCGATCTTCGGGGCTGTTGTTTGGCATTGTACGCCCGAGATAGCTGAGCCAGTCTTCGGCGGTGCGGAGCGCTCTCCTGAAAGCGTCTGGGCCTTGTTCGTTCACGAAGTTGTCCGGGTCAATCTTGGTACCATCCGGTCGCGATAGCGCAAAAACTTTTGGCGAAAGGCCTTTGGGCAGCACGATTTCGAGACTGCGGCGCGTGGCGTTTTGCCCGGCGGCGTCTCCGTCAAATACAAGATAAGCGGTTTTTGCGTAACGGGCGAGAATACTTGCGTGGTTCTCGGTCAGTGCCGTACCCGAGGCGGCCACGACGTTTTGCACGCCGCTTTGGTAAAGGCTGATGAGGTCAAAATATCCTTCGACGATAATGACCGCATTTTCCTTCATGATGGCGTTTCGGCTGTGGTTCAGTCCGAAGAGAATATCGCGCTTGCTGTAAAGTGCTGTTTCCGGGCTGTTCATGTACTTGGCAAGCTTTATTCCGTTGTGCGATGCAGGGTCGCTCAAGTCTCGACCGCCAAAGGCGACAACGACTCCCGAGAGATTCTGGATGGCGATCATCAAACGATCGCGGAACTTGTCTGCGATACCGCCGTTTTCTTTTTCGACGGCAAGTCCTGCCTTGACGCAATCACGCGGCGAAAAACCGTTGCGTGCGGCGTAGCCGATTAAGCCTTCTCGCCCTGTTGGTGCGTAGCCGATGTGGAACTGTTTGCGCGTCTCAGGCGAGACATGACGCTTGTTCAAATACTCCAACGCTTTGGGGCTTAACGTGAGTTGTTGTTCGAACCATTCGCAGGCAAGCTCGTTCAACTTGCGAACCATCGTGCGTTCTTCGAGAACTTCGGTATTGACATTGTTGCCGATGTTCGGGAGCGCAAAACCTACGAAGTTGGCAACCCATTCTACAGCGCCCTTGAAGTCCAATTTTTCGTGTTCCTGGATGAACTTGAAAACATCTCCACCCGCACCGCATGCAAAGCACTTGTAAATGCCCAGCGTGGAATTTACCGACATGGACGGGGAGTGGTCATCGTGGAAAGGGCATACGCCGACGTATTTGTTGACCCCGCTTTTTTTGAGCGGCAAGAACTGCTGAATGACCAGCGCGATATCCGCTTGGTTCTTGAGTTCTTGGATGATTTCGTCGGAGTAGAAAGGCATGGCCCAAAGATAGAAATTTTATAGGGATGAGGTCGGGCTTTGCCCTTCGAGATCGCTTCGCTTTGAGGTTTGAGGATTGTAGGATGGATGCGTCATTCTGAGAGGCGAATAGCCTCGAAGAATCCAGTGAAGTTCTTTCAGTCATGGCCGACGCTTTTTCTATGCAGAATTATAGCATTTCCCTATTACTACAAATTTTATTTCGTGTTTAAAATTTTCTATTTTATCTACATAAAAGGAGTGAAGAATGAGAAAACTGCAATTTGCTGCGTGTCATCCTGAGCGAAGAACCGTAGGTTCGAAGTCGAGGGATCTTTTATGGATTTTAGCGTTTGCTTTTACCATAGCCCTTGTCGCTTGTGGCGGTGACAGCGGAACATCTGCAAATAACGACAAGGACACTGAGCTTGCCGAAGTGTCTAGCAGCAGTCAAAAGGCTGTTTCGTCATCGTCTGTTAAGGCGTCTTCATCATCAGTAAAGGTCTCCTCCTCTTCCGTCATCCTGAGCAGCAGCGAAGGATCCTGTGCATCTCGTAGCTCATCCAGTCAAAAGATTGCTTCGTCGTCATCGTCTGTTAAGGCATCTTCATCGTCTGCAAAGGTTGTTTCCTCTTCTTCTGTCGCTCCTGCATCGAGCTCAAGTAAAAAAGTTGAATCTTCCAGTAGCGAATATGTTCCTTACGACCATTTTAAATGTCTTGCTGATAACTGGAATCTTAGGGATACTATCTATAAGCAGTTTACCGATCCGCGTAATGGACGTAGTTACTACTACTATACAGCAGTTTCATCAAAAACGGGGAAAAAGGTAACCGTCATGGCTGAAAACCTGAATGTCGGTGATATGGTGCTTGGTGAAAAAGACCAAAATGATGATTCTAACATTGAAAGATATTGCTACAATAATGACACTACGTATTGTGATGAATTTGGGGGACTTTACCAATGGGCGGAAATGATGCAACTGCCTAGCCGCTGCAATACTGAAAGTTGTTCTGACTTAATACAAGAAAACCATCGAGGAATATGCCCTGAAGGTTGGCGACTTTTTACATGGGATGATTATGTAATTATACGCCAATACGAAGATAAATATGATGAGGGAATAAGCGGTTTGCGTTCTCAATGTTTTAATGGAACTAATACAAGTGGATTTTCCCTTGTTAGTGCTGGAAAAAGAGTTCGAAATGGAAAATTTGAGCGATTGATAGAGTCTGTGTATTTTTTTACGCCAGAAGAACATGATGAAAATATAAATATATATGCTCACATGATTACTGTTGCTGGTGATGTGAACGCACCTCCTGTAAAAAATGATGGTGATAGAAAATTATTTGGCTTTTCTGTTCGTTGTGTAAAGCTAGAATAGCTTCTTTATAAAAATTTTAAGGCGGATTGTATCCGCCTTCCTTGTGTTATTCCTCTTCGAGGCTTGACTTGTTCGCCTCGGATATAGGAACATATGCATATGTTCCTGCATCACTCGGCTCCTATGTCATTCCCCTGACGGGGCTTGACTGCTGCGGTTATCCAATGCGTGAGCAAGCTCCCGCGCAGTCTAACCTTGCACGTCATTCCTCTTCGAGGCTTGACAGCAGCGGAAATCAAATGCGAGTCTGCAAGCGGCCTCTCGCTTGATTCCCTTGCAAAGAGTAAAAATCGGTCCGCTGATGCGGACCATTTTGCATATTCAAAATTTTTACAAAAAAAATTAGTCCAATAGCCTCGCTAAAGCGTGTTAATATAAAGGGTAGAGACGTTCTTTACCTGCGGTCTCAGCGTAACTGAGAGTTGAATGATGGATAACGAAATGACAAATCAGATTATTGTTAATAACGGAACCCGTCCGGTGAATTTTGGCGCTTGTGAAATGATTGGCGAGGCAAAGACTTTCGAAGAATACAAAGGGGCAGGCGTTTTCGCAGATCTACTTCTTGACAGAACGTTCAAGAAAGCTTTCAATCCCGACACGCAGAACAAAGTATGTTTGATTGCGCTTTTGAACTCTGTACTTGAAGGAGAAATTGCATCGCCGATTGTGGATGTGCAGTCTCGTAACAAGGAATACAGCGACGGTTCGAA
>CACYRP010000033.1 GCA_902776765.1 Fibrobacter succinogenes | reverse complement strand
GATGTGCTTGGTCTCGATAGCTCTATTCTTTTGAACCCCCGCGTTTGGAAGGCTTCTGGCCACGTGGGTAACTTCTCTGACCCGCTCGTGGACTGCCTCGCTTGCCACGAACGTTTCCGCGCTGACCAGCTCCTCGAAGAAAAGCTCGGCGAAGGCTGCTGCGCTGGTAAGAATTTTGACGAAGTCCACCAGATGATGGTGGATAACAAGATCGAATGCCCGACTTGCGGCAAGACCGATTGGACAAAGCCGCGTGCTTTCAACCTCATGTTCCAGACTGAAATTGGTGTGATTGAAGGCGAAGGCAACAAGGTCTATCTCCGTCCGGAAACCGCTCAGGGTATCTTCGTGGACTTCCGCAACATTGTCGATAACGTCCGCCCGCGCATCCCGTTCGGTGTCGGCCAGATCGGTAAGTCTTTCCGTAACGAAATCACTCCAGGTAACTTCATCTTCCGTACTCGTGAATTCGAACAGATGGAACTTGAATTCTTCTGCGAACCGGGTACCGAACTTGAATGGTACAACTTCTGGCGCAAGTACTGCTTCGACTGGCTTGTGAACGATCTCGGCGTGAAGAAGGAAAAGCTCCGCCTCCGCGAACATGCCAAGGAAGAACTTTCTCACTACTCTAACGGCACCACCGACGTTGAATACGAATTCCCGTTCGGCTGGGGCGAACTCTGGGGTATCGCTTCTCGTACGAACTACGACTTGACGCAGCACCAGAACGAATCCAAGGTCAAGCAGGAATACATCGACCCGGTCCAGAACAAGCGCTACATCCCGTACGTTGTTGAACCGTCTCTCGGTGTGGAACGTTTGCTCCTCGTGCTTCTCTGCAACGCTTATGAAGTCGAAAAGCTCGAAAACGATGAACGCACTGTGCTCCACTTCGATCCGAAGGTTGCTCCGGTGAAGGTCGCCGTGCTCCCGCTCGTGAAGAAGGGCAAGGTCAAGGAAAAGGCCGAAGAACTTTATCAGAAACTCCTCAACCGCTGGAACGTGGAATACGACGAAACGCAGTCCATCGGTAAGCGCTACCGCCGTCAGGACGAACTCGGCACGCCGTTCTGCGTGACCGTTGACTTCGACACTGTTGGCGAGGGTGAATCCGATCCGGCAAAGCTTGGCTACGTGACGGTTCGCGAACGCGACTCCATGAAGCAGGAACTCGTCGCTATCGACAATCTCGAAGCTTACCTCTTCGAAAAGCTCGGCTGCTAATTAGGGGTTAGGTGTTAGGGTTTAGGTATTAGGTAAAAATCGCGGCGATGCCGCCCGTTAAAGATGCGCGAAGCGCATGATTCTAATCCTAAAACCTATAACCTGTAACCTAAGACTTTAAAAAAGGAACCCGGAAACGGGTTCTTTTTTTTGTATTGTGCGAAAAGAACTATATTGTATTTAATAATTACAATAACGTTTCGCTATGAGAATTCAATACTTTATCCCCCTTGCCTGTGCCTTGCTGTTCGGTTGCTACGCCGACAAAGGAATCAATCCTTCTGGAAAATATCCCAAAACAATGTCATCGAGCCAAACTGTCAAAGAGTTGCCTAAGTGCAATGCTTCGGCGGAAGGGCTTGCTGTTACGTACGATCATTTTTTCGAAAAAAAAGTGTACGTTTGCGCGGATAATGTTTGGATTTTTTTGAGGGATGAATAGCTATGAAGTTTCTTTGCCACTTGTTTTTTGCCGTTTGCGCTTTTGCGCTAGCCGCTTGCAGTTCTGCTCCGTATATGCTTTTGAACGCTCCGGCGAAACCGACTCCGCTGGATTCAAATGCTTTTGTGCTTGTCGTGAATGCGACTGAAATTCCGGTAATTCCTCAAGAGAATACGTATTTGGGAACGGTAGAAACTTCCGGTTCTGGAAATTGCGTTGAAAATTCTGCAGATGAACTGAAGAATGCGGCTCGTTCTGTTGGCGCAAACTTGGTTTATATTAAGGACGTTTTCGTGCCTTCAAGCCGTTTTTCGAGTGGCCTTATTGAATCGGTTCAGTGCAAAAGAGCGAGAGCCGATTTGCTTAAAGTTGAATTGGGTGATTTTAAGCAGGCTCCGATGGATGTAGATTCATCTGGACTGGAGTCTGTTATTAAAATACGCGATGAATTGCTTGATGCTTATCGTCGTGGTGATACAGCGGAGGTTTCTCAAAAGATTGCTGAACTCGATGGCCTGCCGCCAAATTCAGTGCGTGGAATTCATGATGCCGAAAAGTTTGGCATTTACCATGAATTGAAAATGTATCGAGCCATGCTCCAGTTGTTGATAAAGACTTTCAAGAATGCGTATGATCCTTTGAATTTCCAAGATGTTGTGTATGCGGGAAATGATTCCTTGATGGCGCAAACGAAGAAGTACATCAACAAGGTGGCTTCGCAAACGCTTTATGGGGAAATGGTAAAGGATATAGCTAATTCTGATTTAGACGATTCCGAAATGCGTGAAATGATGTTGCTTCTGCATTTGCCTTTGACATATTGGAATCGTAAAGCTTTGGACGAAACAAAATATTTTGCGTATGAGTTTGTACAAAAAGATGCGGCTCACCCGGATGCTGAATGGGTGCAGAAAAGTATTCTTGAACCTTTGAATCGTGCGAACTTTAAGGAACAGTTTGAAAAAGACCGCACGGAAAATAAAGAAACGAAAATTGAGAATAAATTATATACCGGTGGCTTTGGTGTCAATGTTTATTTCTTGGGTGGTGGCTTTGGCTACGATGGCTATTATCGCGAAGACATGGTCAAACCTGAAAGCTATCCTATCAATGCAGAAATTTATTTGCAGATAAAGCGATTCTCGATTTCAGGTGAACTCATTAATTCTGCGCTTAAGGGCGTTATGAATTTGGGATTTTCCTTTGGCTATGTGGTGTACGATAGCCGTAATTTGAAAATTCGTCCGTATGTGGGCTTTAGTGGTTGCATTTTTAACGGTTCTACAACAAATCCATTCTATGATTCTACACATGATGATTATGACCATTCCACTTATTACGGATACCCGGCAGGAGAAAGCTACGAAAGTCCTGATAGGAATACAGCCTTTACGCTGGGCGTGAATGTAGACTATAAGTTTGGAACTGCGTATTTGTTTGGTTCGAATTCGAAGTTTACGTCATTCTCTGTTGTCGGAAAATTTGGCCTTTCTCAATTGGATTTGGAAGAAGGGTATCCGGTGACGCAGGGGAGTGGCTTTGGTGCATTTTTTGCAATTGGCCTTGGCGTTTATTTCTGGTAATAAAAAAGGAGTGTGCTTGTGTTGTATTACTTGATGTTGCTACTTGCAATTGTACTTGAAACCGCAGGCACGACTCTGCTAAAAATGTCGGAACAATTTACTCGAATTGTTCCGAGCGTAGCTTCGCTCATCTGCTATGTGGCTTCGCTCTATTTCTTGAGCGTATGCCTCAAGGTGATTCCTGTGGCTGTTGCTTATGCGACTTGGTCTGCGCTTGGGGTCGCCTTAATCACTATAATTGGTATAGTAGTGTTTAAGCAGGTGCCCGATATTGGAGCTTATATTGGCTTGTTCCTGATTGTAACAGGGGTCGTGGTGCTGAATTTATTTTCGAAAATGGATGTGCATTGATGGAAAAATACAAGCTAATTATTGTAGCGTTATTCGTTATTTTGGTGGGGTGTGCGAATACAAGTCCGTCTGCTAGCGCTCAAAAATTACAACCGCGTAAGCCTCTTTCTCCTGATGCTGCTGTCACGATTTTATTTGCTTCTTATGTTCCGCTGGTGCCTGAAAATGCGGAGTTCGTGACGACAATGCAAAATGGCTCGATTGAAGGGAAGGGCTGTTCTGAAGAAGAGGGCTTGACGTATTTCCAAAATACCGCGCGAGACCTGGGCGCTAATTTTGTGTTTGTTAAGAATATGGGAACGTATCGTGGTACCTTTAATACGTGCGTTTGGTTCCTTGTTGACCTTTACTATCTTCCCGGTGAGGCTGATAAATGAGAAAAATTGGCCTTTTGGTAATTTTGTGTGCTTTGATGGCTTGGTCTCAGAGTGTTTCGAAAAGTGACTTTAGCGATTTCGAAAAAAGCTTGATGACGGATAAGCCTGCCGAAAATAATTCTCAAAGTTTAAATGAGTTTGAACAAAGTTTGATGAATGTTCCGTCGGAAATGGAACCGGTTTATGTTGCACGTGAGCAAGTTCTTGAAGCCTTGAAATCCAAGGACTATGTTCTCGTTGAAAAATATATGGATCAGCTATTGACGATGGAATCTCATAGCGTTATTCCTGCAAGAGTCGTAGAAAAACAAGTAATTTACATCGAATCGAAAAAATATGGGAAGTTGCTAGATATGCTCCTGGATTACTACCATAATGTTTTTGATACGACACGCTTTGATAAAAGGCCGCTCGTTGCTGAAGGCGACGGCTTGGATTTATATGTTAGAAATGCTATTGAAAGTTACGGCGAGAAAAACGTTTACTATTCATTGAATAATGAAGTCCTAATGAAACTCCCCAAACTCAAGAGGGATAAGCTCAAAATACTTTTGCTCCTTCGCGATGCTTACAAAGATGAAGAAGTGGGGAAGCTAGTTCGTCATCTTTCGGAATCATTCTTAGAAAATGCACCGAACGATCCCGATGCGCATTGGATAAAGAACAGTATTCTTTCGCCGCTCACGCGAATGGATATGTTTGAATTTGCCATGCAAAATCGTAAGGAACAAAAAGAAAATATTATCCAGAGAAAGCTTTATTCTGGCGGCTTTGGAATTAATGCTCTATTCCTTACGTTTGGAACGGGAACTGGTTTTGATAATTTGTACCGAAAAGATCTTTATAAGGCCAATGACCTTCCCATAAACATTGAACTTTATACCCAGTTCAAAAGGTTTGCGCTTTTGTTTGAACTTGTCAACAACGGCTTTACGGGTATGCACACTTATGAATTGGGACTTGGGCTTGTTGCGTATGATAGCCGTTATTTAAAAGTTCGCCCTTATATGGCATGGGGCAAGTCTTTTATGGAATTAGAAGGGCGCAAGGGCGCTCCTGGTATATCTGATTATGAATCGACTGCATTCGGTAATGATGACGGTCCTTATTCGTTTACGGCTGCGGTGAATGTCGATTTCAAATTTATAACGGCATTCTTCTTGGTGTCAAGAGAGAATTTTACTAGTTTCTCTCTTGTTGGAAAGCTAGGTTTTTCGAATATTGATTTTAATCATTACCGTTTTAAGGGGGATGGTACGGGCTTTTTCATGAACTTTGGCCTCGGAATTTATTTCTGGTAAAACAGTTGATTGAACTTTGAAAAGCTTTATGATAAATCGTATTTTCTTTTTGCTGTTGTTGATTTGCGCTGCTTCGACGAGCCTTTGGGCGCAAGATTTTTCGCAACCGTCGAAAATTGAACTGTACCAGCGTGCGCGCGAAGCGATGTTGGATGCTTTGAAAAAAGGAAATTTGGAACGTGCTGCGCAAGCACTTGATTACTTGAAAGAAAATGCAGCCAATGGTGCCCCGTTAACAGAGCAAGAAGAGTTCTTGGCGGATTTTGAAATCGGGCGTTTTGAAGATGGCGTTGTGCTTTATGCCGATTTGCACCGCAATCTGTTGGATTCGTCTTATGTAAGAGAGTCGCCCAATCGTAAAAATGTCGAAGACCGATTGAGTCAATATTTGCTGCGTGGTGAAAGTTTGGACAAACGAATGGTTGATTCTTTGTGCGCCCGAGTCGATTCTTCGGATATCAAGCAAATGAACAAGTTGCTTTACAAGACCTTGCTTCATTTTGATTATTTCGTGTTGCGGTCTGTAATCGCAAATACAATGAACTCGTCTTTTGTATTTGATTTCCAGCTTGATAAATCGTCGGCTGAGGAATTTCTTGGCCTTGCCAAGGCCTTTGTTGAAAATTATCCGTTTTCGGAACATGCATCTTACTTAAAGGATGTTGTGATTCCGCCGTTGCAAGGACTTGTCGATAAACGAAATCAGTTTGCCAAGGATCCGTTGGCCCACAAATATTACACGGGCGGCTTTGGATTTTATTTGTATACGGCATTGGGCTTTATGGCGGGCGAAGCCGCTGATTACTTGAACTATGAAACAGGTTCCCCTTTTATGTTCGGGTTTGATTTCCGTGTGAAAAGGGTGAGCCTGAATGTGTTTTTGCAATTCGGTTTTATTTCGCATTACAACTTTAACAAGTGCGATGTGAAGACAAGGCGTAATGATGGTATCGATGTGTTTGGTGATAAAGAAAACTGGACATTCGGTTCGAATGTTGGATTTGTGACTTATGATTCCAGGTATTTGCGTGTCGAACCTTTTATTGGATTCTCGTCCATGTTCTATGAACATCTTGTAAATACAACGTTGGTGCCTGAATTTATGTTTGGGAGCAATGTTGATTTTCGCTTTTACACTTCACCGCAAACGAGTGCTGAAGATAACGTTTGGGCATTCAGTTTACGCTTGAAATACATGATGCATCTAGGGTCTCTGAAAGAAAATTGCTGCAACGATGGCAAAAAATTCAGTGCCGTTCGCCATACATTTGGCTTGGGCTTAGGTGTTGAACTCTGGTAGGGGTGCTTTATGAAAATCCGCTCGTTGCTGTTTCTTGTGTTGTTCTTTTTTACTGTCGCAAACCTTTGGGCTGTTGATCCATCGCAGGTTTCTAAAAAGGCTTTGTTCTTGCGAGCGCGTGAAGCTTTGTTGGTGTCTTTACAATCGGGTGACATGGATCGCGCAGGAACGGCTTATGACTATTTGAAGCAAAATATCGATAATGGAGCTCCGCTAAATTATTATGAAGAATATTTAGCGAATATGAAACTTAAACGCTATGAAGATGCGATTGGTGCGTATAGCGAAATTAGCAGAATTGTTTTAGACAAAAATTACGAAGGCCCGAAACAAAAACGCTTTTCTGTTGAAGATGAACTTCATGATTATCTGATTCACGGATTCTCGTCTCTTGATAAAAAAGTTGCAGATTCCATATATGCGAATATTGAAATTGCAGATGTAAAGCAAGAATACAAGGACTTGTATAGGACATTGCAATTCTTGGAACTTGTCTTGAACATTCAATTTACAACTATTGATAAAACAACCCGTTTTTATGGTGTTGTTGCAGATACCTCGTGTGCAGAAGATTTTCTCGTTTCCGCAAAGTCTTTTGTGAAAAATTATCCTTCATCGGAGCATAGCGCTTATTTAAAGGATGATATTATTCCTTTTGTGCAAAAGTATATGGATCGGACGAGGCTGTTTCGTGAGGATCCGTTTGCCCATAAATATTATACGGGGGGATTCGGTGTCCATTTTTATAAGTGGATTGGTATGCTTGGCGGTGAAGCGTCGGATTACCTAGACGATAAAATGGGTACATCTTTCCTGTTTGACTTGAATTTTCGGCGAAGCCGGATCAGCTTGAACTGGTTTACGTCTTATGGATTGATAACGCTATATGATTACGCAAAGAATAAACCTGAATTGCTGAAAAAGGTGCTTGATCAAGATGTTTCGGAAAATTTGGAAGAATTGACAATGGGCGCATATTGCGGTGTAATCGTCTATGATTCAAAATATTTGCGTGTTGAACCTTTTATTGGAGGCTCGGCGACTTATTACTATAACCTTTTGACTAACGGTCCTTTTGCAGAATTCCTGTGGGGGAGCAATGTTGATTACCGTTTTTATGCGACAAAACCAAATTATATTGGAGACTTGTCCTTTGCCTTTACACTTCGCTTTAAGTATATGATGCAAATTAGCTCTCTGGATGATGAATGCTGTAATGATTCCAAAAGCATGGGCGTTGTTCGACATACCTTTGCTCTGGGTTTGGGCGTCGAGTTGTGGTAGGAAATTTCTATACTTAAAATTGAAAATTTAATGTTGGATATGAGATGATGAAAACTTTTAAAATATTTGCCGCTTTGGGTGTGCTTGCTCTGTTGGCATGCACTGGTGAAAATTCTTCCAATGTGTGGAATTCTGCGCAGTATTCTTCAAGTGATGCGGATGCTGTGGAATCGTCATCAAGTGTTGATGCTGCAGAATCTTCGTCTTCTAGCGTTGAAAACATCGCGCAGTCCTCTTCAAGCGTTGACAATGTTACGGAATCTTCGTCAAGCGAGGCCGGTGGTGTGCAATCCTCATCTGCAACAGCAGACACCGTCTGGCATCAGGCGAATCTCACGTGGTACACGTCTTGGCCGGACCCGGGTAGCGAAGAATGCATCGAATACAATGGCTGCACATGGGCTGGCTATTTTGCAGGTGTCGAAGGCCAAAAATCCGAAGAATGGGTGAGTCAGCACAATATCATTGCGGTCCACGAAAAAGACTGGGATACGTACAAGTTAAAAACGTTCCGGTTGCGCATGAACGGTTCGACGATTGACGCTGTCGTTTATGACATGTGCTCCGACAGCGATTGTGATGGTTGCTGCACCGAAAATGCCGGTGAAATCGGGTTCCTCATTGATATTGAAAAATATACTCGCGAGCGTTTTGATGGTAATGGCGATGGCATTGTCGAATGGACTTGCCTCGATTGCGAATAAAATTGTAAGTGCATAAAATAAAATAGCTCGGCGTTTGAGTGCCGAGCCATTTTTGTATAATTGCAACCCGCCACTGGCGGAATCTCTTAATCGCATGTTTTAAAGAAGCAACTGCGGGCGCCTGTGTGGCAAGCGACTTGCGGCCCCTTCATTCGCACTTTGAAAAGCAGGGCGTCGCTGTCGCAGTCGGCGGCCCATTCTACGACGGTCATTACATTTCCGCTGGTATCGCCTTTGTGCCAGTATTCTTTACGGCTTCGGCTCCAGAACACCATTTCGCCACATTCGTGTGTGCGGCGGAGGGCTTCTTCGTTCATCCATGCCATCATCAGCACGTCGCCTTTGTCGGCATCTTGGACGATTGCCGGTGCGAGCTTCTCGCCACCGAATTCCACTTCAAACTTTACTTCTTTGATTAATTCTTCGAATTTCATTTCTCTCGTCTCTCGTCTATAGCCGCGTGGTTCGGCAAGCTCACCAACCTAAGCGGCGTTCTTTCGTCTAACCACGCACCTGTCCATTGCCACGGAGAATCCACTTGTAGCTGCAGAGGCTTTCGACGCCCATGGGGCCGCGAGCATGGAGCTTGTCTGTAGAAATTCCCACTTCGGCACCGAGGCCGTATTCGCCACCGTCGGCAAAGCGCGTGCTCGCGTTCACCATGACGCTGCTGCTATCAACGTTTGCGACAAAGTAGTCCTGAACACTGGCGTCTTCTGCAACGACTGCTTCCGTGTGGCGGCTGCTGTTCTTTTCGATGTGGTCGCAGGCTTCGGCAACATCGTCCACGAACTTGACGCTAGCCTTGAGGGCGAGGTATTCGTGATGGTAGTTGCTGTCGTCACCGATGTCCTTGATGCGGCTGTCGTGCGATTGTGCGTCCTTGTTGCCAAAGAGTTCCACACCGCGTTCGGCGAGACAATCCAAAAGCTTCTTGACATTGGCTTCATCGATATGGCGGTCGATAATCACGCATTCCATGGCGTTACACACACCGGTGCGCTGCGTCTTGGCGTTGATGAGAATGTTTACGGCCTTATCGATGTCGGCAGACTTGTCCACGTACACATGGCAGATGCCGTTGAAGTGCTTGATGACAGGAATCTTGCTCTGTTCCACAACCGCGCGGATCAAGCGCTCGCCACCGCGGGGAATCACGAGGTCGAGGCAATCATTGCGCTGCAAAAGCATGCCCACGAGGTCGTGGCTCGTTTCGGTCACGAGCTGCACAGCGTCCTTGTCAACGCCGTTTTCTTCAAGAGCCTGGTGGAAAATCCCGGCGAGGCATTTTGCGGAGTTGAGCGATTCCTTGCCGCCACGGAGAATCACGGCATTGCCAGCCTTAAAGCAAAGGCAAGCTCCATCAATCGTCACGTTCGGGCGGCTTTCAAAAATAAAGAACACAGAACCTATCGGCACGGCGACACGGCTAATCTTGATGCCGTTTTTGAGTTCTCGGGATTCAAGAACACGACCCAGCGGGTCGGTGAATGCGGCGATTTCTTCGGCGCCCTTGGCCATGGATTCGATGCGGGCATCGTTCAAAGTCAAGCGATCCATCTTGGAATCGTCGAGTTTGCCGGCGGCTGCTTCAAGGTCGAGCTTGTTGGCGGCGAGAATTTCCGGCTTCTTTGCGCGGAGAATTTCTGCAACACGTGCGAGCACGGCGGCGCGCTTTTCGGCGCTCAAGGTGCGGATTTTTTTGCTCGCGTTCTTTGCGTTGTTGGCGAGCTCGTCAGAGTATTTTTCCAAATTAACGTTGTTCTGTGTCATGGGACGAAATATAGAAATTTAATATGTATTGCTCTGGATCCTTCGTCCCTTCGGTCCTCAGGATGACGGATTGTAAAAGTATTGCACTGGATCCTTCGGGCTGTCGCCCTCAGGATGACGGATTGCAACGAAAAAGTCCCGCTTTGCGGCGGGACTCTTGAAATTGCAATGATTACACGGCGTTCGCCGCGTCTCTTCAACTACAGCAAGTTGACGATCGCCGTGAACAGCGCATCCGAAAGTGCGTTTGTTTCCAAACCTTCAATCACGCTGAACTGGTTGAACATAATCTGGCCATTGCCAAACGGCACAAGCTGCAAATCTACGCCCGTCTTGATTTCGCCATCCTTGAGCGTTACAGAGCGTGCGTAAACCTTTGCTCCTGCGAGCTCGTTCAACGAAATGCCCGGCATTGCCGATGCGGAATTGTGGTCGAGAACGCCGTTGCCGCCGAACACAGCGAGGAGCGGGGAATCCTTCGGCAAATAGTGCAAGCTGAATTCGTTTGCGCCAGTTGTCCAGTGCGCTTCGATGTTGTGTTCAAAATGATGACTCTGGTTCAAAAGATCAATATCTTCAGTCGTCATGTCAGAGAGTAACAGAGTCTTGCCGCCGTTCTTCGTCACATCGATAATCTTGTCCAAAATTTCATCCGGCCAAGAACTCAAGTTTGCAGTGAAGATAATTTGTTCAGAACCATCCAAAGCGGCAAGGGCATCGCTCGATTCATCATAGTTATCGAGGAAGCAGACCTTGTCCATGGCTTCCTTCACATCCGTCTGTTCGATGACAATCAAGTCTTCCAAGCTGGAGTGGACTTCCTTGCCGTTGTCCTTGAGCGTGAGCTTTATCTTGTACATGCCCGTCGTGCGCGGAGCCATGAGCGTGCAAATGCCAAGCTGCGTAAGCGTCTTTTTGTCGGCCGGTTCTTCGGGCATGACTTTCTGCGTGTTGAGCACCTTGTCGCTACTGTCAAGAAGCGTCACTTCGATTTCCACATCTTCCAAGCGACTGTTGTTCAAAAGTGTAAGCTGGAAGCTGACTTCGCTCTGCGGAGCAACGACATGTTCCAATTCGCTAATGAGCACGCGGCTGGGAGCCGTGATTTCGCGGGCAAAGTTCTGTAAGCCCTTGGACTTTCTGTTTTCGTCCGTGATGCCGCTAAAATCTGTTCCGTTGTCGGCCCACTGGTCCAAGAAGAAACCTGAAATCTGCGGGTTGCTCTGGAACGCGGTAATCTGGTCGTACTTGCTTTTGAGTGCGATACGGTAAACATCGGCATTGAACGATTCGAAGTTCGGCCAAATCGAAAGCTTGCTGTCGGTAACGAACATTTCAACAGACTTGAATTCGTTCTTGATGGCCTTCTGGCTCTTGATGCTGCGAGGACCTGCAATGGTGGTTGCTCGTTTCGGGAAGAGCGTGTTGTTCTTGAGCGTGACGAGAACCTTGTTTTCGACATCGTTCAAAACAGGTTCTTCTTCGTCTTGGAAGTGGCTGTCGCCAAGACCCGTGTCCGGGACCGTGAGTTCCAAGTCTTCCTTGTCGAACATGTGGGCGAGGTAGTGCGTGTAAGCGGCACTCGGGTTTTCACGCGGGTTCACGCGCATCGTGGCGTACTGCGAAATGCGGTCGATAGAAACCGGGATGATTTTACCCGTATCCTTGTGGAAGTTCGCTTCGTTGTCGAGATAAATACTGTTGAAGTTGCTGATTGCCGGGCGGCACGTGTCAATCGGGCTAATAGCATTCAAAAGCTTGTTGCCGTTCTGGAGCATGAACGTTCCGTTTTCGGAACCGAGAATCCAGGCGGCGATACACGGATGGTTGTGCTGGTCACGCACCATGTCGTTGATGAGCTTCTTCGTGATTTCGAGACCCTGGGCGGTAGAACGCATCGTATGGATCGGGAATTCCTGGAATACGAAAAGACCGATCTTGTCGCAAATATCGAGAGCCGTGCTGCTGAGCGGAGCGCCGCAAGAACGGATGACGTTGAAGCCCGCCGTCTTGACTGCGTTCAAGTCCTTTTCCAAAGCCGGGTTCTGGTCGGTCCAAAGGCCACCTTCGCTCCACTGCTGGTTGTAGCTCACGCCCATGAGCTTCACGATGGAATCGTTGATGTAGTAGTCGCCCTTGAGACAGTCGAACTTGCGGAAACCGAATGTCTTCACGACAGGGAAGGTGTATTCCGGAGCCTTGCCCTTAGCGCCCTTGATTTCGAGCTGCATTTCGATGGCGAACAAGTTCGGATGTTCCGGACTCCAGACGCACTTGTCCCTCTTCCAGTCCTTGATACCGAGCAGGAACTTTTGCGTCGCGTTTTCTTTTTCAAGTTTGATGTCCTTGAAGTATTCGAAAACGTCGCCGTTCGGGTTCTTCATGAGAATGCGCAAGCGAGACTGGTATCCGCGCGGGTTGTTGAAGAACGCTTCGACAGAAACACGCTCTTGGTCCATGTCCGGTTCAACGTGAATATCGGAAATGAACGCCGCGTTACCGAGAATCAAATCGACGTGACCGCAGATACCGCCGTACGGATACTGCGACCAGGGCAGGCCCACCGGCATTTCGCCCGGGTGTGCGTAGCGGTCGTTTGCGCCTTCCTTGCTCTCGCGACCGAAGTCAATACGGCTGTTCGTTGCACCCATGTTTGCCACGCGGATGCAAAGGATGTTTTCTTCGCCGAGCTTAATAGCCTTTTGCGTTTCGACAACAAAGGACGTGTAGGCACCAAAGTGGTCGCCAAGAAGCTTACCGTTCAGCCAAATCGTTGCGTGTGTTGCAATCTTTTCAAAACGGAGGAAAATACGCTTCGTGACCTGCTTTTCATCGTCAATCGTGAATCTCTTGAAATAAAAAGCGCAGTCCTGGGCCATCAAAAGCTTGTCAAATGCTCTTTCCCAAATGTGGGGAACGCTTACAGTCTGAGTCTTTTCAGGATACGTTGCATACCAACGATTGGAGATGCCGGTATCTTCAGTGTCCCAGATCATCTGCCAGTCGCCATCAAGGCTAATAATTTTGCTCATTCGGAGAATCCTTTATAAAATTCCGAAGTAAAGATAGAAATTTAGACGAGAGACGAGAGGCGCGAGACGAGAGGATGCTGCTGAAAACGTCATTCTGAACGAAGCGTAGTGCGTGAGTTTTCTGCAAATCGTCATTCTGAACGAAGTGAAGAATCCAGTAAAGTTTTTTCGAATTGATTTAGGAAGGGGAACGCCTTCCCCTGATTTCTGTTTCGACAGGCAATGCCATAGAAAAGGTTGGTGAGCCTAAGCCTGTGCTGAGCTTGCCGAAGTAAACCATCCATCACCCCTTCGCCTAAGGGCTCCGCCCCTAAAACCCTATTGCAAAAAGAATAACAAAAGAGCCGTTCCGTGAAGAACGACTCTTTTTTATGTATTACGCGATAATGTTTTTATTTGTAACGCATCTTGTGCATATTGTAGCCCAAAATAATGCGGTCGCCAATGTCTCTGGTACGTTCAATTGTGACTGTTACTTTGTTGACTCCGGCCGGAATGGTGATGTTCTTAAAATATTCAAAGGTATATGGATGTCCGTCTGTGTGAGATATAATTTCGGGTTTGCCAGATGGAAGCATGTACGAAACTGTTAATTTGAATTTGGCTGATAGGTTCTTTTCGCTTCTTGCGTAGTCACCACGAACAAGCCAAGCGATAGCAAAATTGTACATTTGCCCCGGTTCTACATCTTCGGTGAATGTTATTACGTTGTTGCTGAGGAAGTCTGTGTTGTTTCCGTACCAGTAACGGGATTTGTTGTTGAATAACAAATCGTCAAATGTAGCAAGTGCTCCTATGTATTGTCTGTTATTCTTGTTATATATATTGGTTAATGGATAGTCTTTGTCTGTTCTTTGGGCACTTGCGGATATCCAAAGCGCTTTTACAACTTCTGGGTGCCATTTGTAGAATGGGTGCCTTTCAAGAAGGTCCGCAGTCATGGTTGCTGAAACAGTGGATGCTCCCCAAGCGTCGGTAATTGCTTCGTATTCGAATTCGTTGTTATCGTGCGCTATTATTTTATCGTCTGCGTATATACCATTCGATACGTTGTATATTTCTGGTTTTGGGTAGGTTGACATGTTTACGCCTGATTTAAGGAGTGGCCAAGCTGGGGCCTCTTCTAAATTTACGTGCCCAACAAGTCTTTTTGTATTAGGATTATTAGGGTCTACCGTATATGTGGCTGGTATAGTATTATCGCCAAAGACGTAACTACCAGTTACTCCTGCAACGGAGATAGCATTTAAGGCAAGGCCTGCACCCGTCTTTCCGCCTTTGTTTGTGTATGAAGCGAATTCAATGACGCGGTTGTTGTAAATATAATCGTCTAATGCGGCTGCTTCATGGTTGTAAGCGGTTTGGTTCTGGTTTACTGATGAAATAATATTGCCTATGTGCATATTGTTGTCATAAGGCTTTTTTGGATGCTGGGCAAATCTAGTTGATGTTCTATCTTTATAATAATGAATCGTTGCTTTTGGTGCGTAATATCTAATGAATCTATTTGCGTAATAAAGTTTGATGCCTTCCTTGTAGTTCTGTTGTCGTGAGTCTGTGCATATGCCGTTGTAGGCGAGGGAGATTGGTTCATCTCCGGCGATACTGTAAATATGTATGCCTTGTCCGCAAGTATTTTTGTAAGGGCCAATACCTTTACAACGTTCTTTGTTATAAGAATCATCTAATTTGTCCCAATCATAATTGTGAACATTATTTTTGGATTCATAGCCTATTGCAAATGGAATGTTGCCGCCCTGGTAACCTATTCCTTTTTCTTCGGCATAGGAATAATAGTAGTATTCATATATGCCATTATTTTTTTCATAACAAGTGTTGCCTGTTTTGTTGGGTAGTGGGGTCGTACTGGAGTTATAGTAGTCTCCTGACCGGTCATTTTTTCTTGGATTATCGGCTTTTTCTAGTTGGTCTATTGTGCTCAGATATTGAGCTTCTGGAATGTTGGTATTGTTGTTGAGTTCGTACTTTCTGGTGTTCTGATCGTAGACCCCTTTTGTTGCTGTAACCTGTACTGGTGTGTATGTCTTTGCAAGTGCTGCGGGCTTGTTTTGATTGTTTTTGGCTGCAACAGCCTTGTTCTTTTCGAACTTTACGATGCCCGGGTTGTTAGCATCTTTGCTGTTGATGGTTTTTCCTTGCGCATTGAATGTTGCTGCGTTTGCGGAAATAGCTATGCATGGAATTAGAAGCATGGATAAGCGCTTCATAAAATCTCCTTATGTATAATAAGTTGTTTATTGTATTAGTACTGGCTTTTTAAACTAGTGGTTTGTAATTTATCTTGTGAAAATTTGAATAAATATGTTTTTTTTACTACAAAATATTGC
Organism: Fibrobacter succinogenes; assembly: GCA_902776765.1. Classification (GTDB taxonomy): domain Bacteria; phylum Fibrobacterota; class Fibrobacteria; order Fibrobacterales; family Fibrobacteraceae; genus Fibrobacter; species Fibrobacter succinogenes_N. The sequence continues at coordinate 16,584 of CACYRP010000033.1, read as the reverse complement.
TTATGTTGTGCTATAATTATGTTAGTTATAAAGATTTGTATAAAAATTCAAACAAATGACTTTTTAGAAAATTTATTTATAAACTTCAAAAATTATAAATAACAAAAGAGCCGTTCCGTGAAGAACGACTCCTATTGTTATGGATAATATAAGAATTTAAGAAATATTAGTTGTAGCGCATTTTGTGCTTGTTGTAACCCAAGATGATGCGGTCGCCAGTGTCTTTAGTACGTTCGATTGTAACCGTAACGCTGCTAACTCCAGACGGAATGGTGATGTTCTTGAGAGACCTGTATGTTGCAGGACGGCTGATGCCACCATCTGAAGAAGAATATGTTTTGGTGCTGCCAGACGGAAGTGTGTACGAAATTGTCAACTTGAAGTTGGTAGATAAGTTGTATTCATACAGAGCGTAGTCGCCGCGAACAAGCCAAGCGATGGCGAAGTTGTACTTTTGTCCCGGTTCAACACTTTCAGCAAACGAAATCTTGTTGTTGCTGAGAAAGTCTGTGTTGTTTCCGTACCAATAACGAGACTTGTTGTTGCTTAACAAATCGTCAAACGTGGTCAAAGAGCCAACGTATTGAGCGGTGCTTCTGTTGTAGATGTTTGTGCGGCCGTCGTCGCTGTCAGTCCTCTTGCCACTTGCCGAAATCCAAAGGGCCTTTACAACTTCAGGATGCCACTTGTAGAATGGGTGCTTTTGAAGAAGGTCTGCCGTCATTGCCGCAGAAACTGTAGATGCGCCCCAGTCTCCAGAAAGTGCTTCGTATTCATATTCGTTGTTGTCGTGCTTGATCTTTGTTTCGTCAGAGAACAAACCGGCAGAAGCGTTGTATATTTCTGGCTTGTTAAATTTAGAATTGTTGTTGCCAGACTTGAGGAGCGGAAGTCCTGGGTTTTCTTCCAACGTAATGTGTCCCCAAATGGATTGACCGCTGGGGTTTTCAGTTTTATAGAAGCCCCAGTTGCTGGTTGCACTTGCGACGGTAATTGCATTTAATGCAAGACCTGCACCTGTTCTGCCGCCATTGTTGATGTATGGGGCGAATTCGATGACGCGGTTGTTATAAATGTAGTCGTCCAAGGCGGCCGCTTCCTTGTTATAAGTGGTTTGGTTCTTGTACGATGCGGAGATGATGTTACCAATATGCATGTTGTTTGCATACGGATTTGCCGGATGCTGGGCTAATTTAGGTAATGCTCTGTCTTTGTAGTAATGAAGGGTTGTTCTTTCTGCGAGATAATTGATGAATTTGTTTGCATAGTAGTGCTTGATGCCTTCCTTGTAATTCTTTGTTCTAGAGTCTACGCAGCTATTGCCGTTGAATGAAACCGGAGCGTCACCAACAATGTTGTAAAGATGGATGCCTTCTCCGCAAGTGTATGAATAACCACCCATGCCGAGGCAGCGGAAAGATACGTCAGAATTGTTCATTTTGACGTTCATGTCGTAATTGTGGTCGTTGTCGTAGTATCCAATTGCGTATGTGAGTGTCGCATTGTCTATGGCAAAATCCGAGTGTCTATATGCGGATACGTAATCGTAATCGAAGTAGTAGTATTCGTTAACGAAATTGCTATTTACGCGGCTGCAGTTGTTACCAGTCTTGTTGGGGAGCGATTGCAAACCGTAGTCTGAATAGTTTTTATACCCAGTGTTTTGTCTTGGCTGATCGTTTTGTTCACGTCTGTTAATTTCTTCGAAATAAGCAGATTCGGAATAGTTACGGTTGTCAAGCTGGTAGGTCTTGGCGTTTTGATCGTAAACAGCTTTTGTTGCCTGAACTGCTGCTGGCGTGTAGGTTCTTGCGAGAGAAGCGGGCGTATTAAGCTTGTTCTTTGCAATTGCAGCTTTATTCTTTTCGAATTTTACGATGCCTGGATTTTTTGCATCTTTACTGCTGATGATTTTGCCTTGAGCGTTGTATGTTGCTGCGTTAGCGGAGACTGCAACGCATGATGCTAATAATAGCGAAATGTATTTCATTTTTTTTTTCCTTCTTGTTAGTGTGTATGAAATTTATTGGATAAATTTCACTGGATAAAGTATAACACTTTTTTTGTTTGTTGGAAACGGATTGAAACTTTACTTATCTGTAATTTTTTATTCGAAAATCTCTGTATTTGTATGAAATATAAGGCTTGGAGCGAGAATGAAATATTTTTGTAAAATATTAATTTACAATAAATTTTATTATAATTTGTTTGTTTTCTTTTGCTTGTGATCATTTTATAGTGCTCAAAGTGCCGTGCGATAGTCTTTTTGAATGGACCGGATTCCCTTTTTTTGCAAAAAAAAGTATGACCCCTTGGTGGAGTTGGGTACTTTGACTCACTGAAATTGTATTTCTTTCGATCGGTGGTATTTTTTTTGCGAAAATTTGGGCCTGTAGGGGAGGTTTGGTCTGCTTTTTGACCTTTTTTCCTTTAAAATTTCGTTTTTTGGCGTTTTTTGCAATTATCAACAAGAAATAAGCCATTTTTTACCAACAATCCCCTTTGATTTTCTGTGCACTATTACTAAATTTGTGGTCCCAATAGCAACCTAAAAAGGATTACAAAATGTATTCTATTGTTGAAGCAGGTGGTTTCCAGTATAAAGTCGAGCTCGGCAAGGCCTACAAGCTCCCGTTGATCGACGCCGCTGTTGGTTCTGAACTGGAGCTCAAGTCCGTCCTTCTTTTCTCCGGAAAAGAAGTGCAAGTCGGCACCCCTGTCCTGAATGATGCTTCTGTCAAGGTCGAAATTCTCGCCCATGGCAAGGAAGACACGATTATCGTGTTCAAGAAGAAGCGTCGTACTCGTTACGAACGTCGTAACGGTCATCGTCAGGGCTATACCGAGGTGCTCGTCACGGAACTCCGCTCTGGCGCTGAATCTGCAGTCGTAGACCCTCAAGTTATTACCCGCAACCGCGCTCGCGTGGCTGCCCTTGCTAAGCAGAAGGCTCAGAACAAGCCGCTCACTCGCAAGGAAAAGATCGCTCAGGGACTTCCGAAGCCGGCTAAGGTCAAGAAGAACTCTTTGCGTAAGGCTAAGGAGGCTTAATCCATGGCACATAAGAAAGGTCAAGGTTCAGTACGTAACGGCCGCGACAGTAACGCCAAGTATCTTGGTGTTAAGAAGTATGCGGGCGAAACCGTCAAAGCTGGCAACATCATCGTTCGTCAGCGCGGTTCTCACTTCCACAAGGGCAACAATGTCGGTATGGGCAAGGACTTTACCTTGTTCTCCCTCATTGATGGCAAGGTGAAGTTTGAACGCCTCGATGCAAAGCGCCAGAAGGTCTCTGTCTATTCTGAAGAAGCCTAATAACTTTGGTTAGCTTTTAAAAGCCGGACGCGAAAGCGCCCGGTTTTTTGTATGAATGAAAACCACCGGCTACACACCAAACAAGTGATAGATATGCTTATTTTTCTAATCTTATGCTTTTTTCTTATTGGTTGCTTTATTAAAAGGACGAAAATTATTAAACAAAAAAATTTTTGGTAAATAAAATGGTTGTTTTTAAAGCCCAAAGAACATCTGCCAATCACTCTCGATGCTATTTTACCAGGGAATAATCCGATCGCAATCCTCAAATTCTGCGATGAATCGGCTTCGTAAGTATCTATCAAAAGATTTGGAATGTTACTGTAGTCGCCATTAAGAACGAATGCGTTGTTTTATGTGATGAAATCGGCTCGTTCGAGTTGAAATACTAGTTTTGTTATTCGTTTTTTTTTCTACATTATTGGCGTGAATTCTATGCGCTTATTAAAACTTTATTTCTTGTTTGCTGTCGCTGTGTTTTTCTTCGCCTGCACCGATGATGACGAAGGCCCGGAATACATGTTTGACAGGGAAATTTCCGAATATTCAGTCCTGTACGATTGTGAAGCAGGTGGTTCTGATAGCAATTCCTGCTTTAAAATCCGCTATCGTTATCCGTATCGCCTTGACGATTACGCTGGTTTGTGCGTTTGGTTCGATACGACGATTGTCAACGACACTTCTAAGGCGGTAAGCGATAAGCAGATTCGCCAAGCTCACGATACGACTAACAAAGAGACTTATTTCCACGAGTATAAGAATTCGTCCCGTTATTATGATACAATCGATGTGTCTAAAATGGTTGCGCCGTTTATCAAAGACGGTTATGATTCTCTTCAGGTTGCGCTCTTCAGCGAATATACGGATGGAGGCGACCCGGGATCGGTTCAGCATTTAGTTTTGCATTTTAAGGACAGTTTTGACCCTTCGATTGTTGTACCTGATGATTCCGTTTGGTCCAATGGAGTGTTGCTTTCATGGGACCGCCCCACAGACCAGACGAATTTCCATACGCTTGGTGCAGGTTCTGGGAAAATTTATGGCTACAATGTCGTTATTTACGCTATTGATCGCCCAGATGAGGATATTCGCGACTTGAAAGTTTCCGTTCAATCTCCTTCGGGCGATGTTGATTATACGGGTGACAAAATTTTCAAGCGCAATGCTCAGATTATTCGTACGGAAGATTCGGTATATGTTCAAAAGCTGGAACGGAGCGACAAGGATAAGAATTATCTTCGCCTTGTTGTTCTTGATGGTGAAGGTTACAATCTCCAGAATCCGAAGAAAAATCATTTCCGTATGCGCATCGAAGGGCTCCGCACAAGATCCAATACCGATAACTATGAATACAAGATTGGTTTTTCGTCTTGGGATATCGTTGGTAATCGAAGTGGTTCCCAAGGGGGGGAGGTGAATCCCAAAAACTGGAAAGGGATCATGACGACGGATTCTATCGCACCGTTGATGCCGAATAAGATTTTTGTGGAAGAGGATTCGCTGTTCCCCGGATATGCAAAATTGGATAGCAATAATCGAGTCCGTGTTTATTGGAATCGCAGTGTAGATCCGATTACGTTCAAACATGGGATTACTATTGATTCGGAACTTGTTATTCCGAAGGGATGCTATGTCCATGAATGTTATGAGAATGTCCCGAATTATATTGTCGAGTATTACAATAAATTAGATGGCTCGTGGAAACGTTATTCATATTCCGATGTGGCAAACCGTTATGGAACTCGTTATGGTCGAAATGAGGACGGAACGTTTAAACAGGATGTTTTGGATACCGGATCGTTTGTGGGCGATACAATTCGCAGGGTTGCTCCTGGGGATACGATTATTTTGCGAATCTTGGCTGTAGATAGTTCTGGCTATAAATCCCAGACTTTGTGGGATTCGATTTTTGTTTCGCCGGGGTCGCTTGCTGCCGAACTGAAGTGCCCAGCTGGCTTTGTTGCTGTTTCTACATCTGATACGACATCGTTCTGCATGGAACGCTTGGAACATCAGGATGCGAGCGGAAAGTTTGTGACTAACGTTTTGCATTCGGAAGCTGTGGCTGCATGTGAAGCTATTTCTGCAAGTGGCTTTGAAGTTTCTCTTTGCCGTGAACGCGATTGGGAACTGGCTTGCTTGTCGGGTGGCTCGCTTTCGTATGGTGTGATTGAAGAAGACGATACCGAAGCTTCAGATTATCTCTTCCGCATGTGCAATGTGAGCACGAATGATTCTACGATTGCAGCCGATATCGCCAAGCGCGATGCGGGTTGCATGAACCCGATGGGCGTTAGGGACCTGCCTGGCCAGTACCAGGAGTGGGTGATGGGCCGTTCCGAAGATACCATTGCCGTTTTGAAGGGCTCTAGCTACAAGATTTTTGAAGGTCTCGATCGTGTGTCTATTGCCTATTGCACCAACCGAGCCTTCCCGTTCTATACGCGTCCGGCGTACACGCAGGATACGGTGTATCTCTATCGCGAAGGTACGCAGGTCGATACGGTTTATGCCGCCGATACAACGAGAACGTTGTACAAGATGTTGACGACGAGCGACTTCAAGGATACTCTCCAGTTCTATGATGTTGTTGATTCTAAGGGTAAGGTTATTGGAAAGGATTATTCGCTTTATACCGAATACAAGCGTGGCGGCAAAGCCTGGCTTGATTCCTTGGCGAATGGGCTTACGTATAAACCGACTAGCAAGGAAGCCGTGTTCCTCACGGGTGAAAAGCGCTATTATCGTGAAGCCGCGTCATTCTACAAATCCACAACCATTGGATTCCGTTGTTGCGCATATAAGAAATAAGTAATTAGAACTTAGAACTTAGAACATTGCTTTATCTCTAAGTTCTAAGAGCGAAGCGGTCTAAGTTCTGCCAACTATAATCTATTATGTCTGACTTTAACGAATTTCTCTCTGTCGCAAAAGACCTTGCTACCAAGGCTGGCGATCTTTGTCTTGAACTCCAGAACAACCTTGGGGATGTGTGTTACAAGTCTGTCAAAGATGTTGTGACCATTGCCGATGTCAGCAGTGAAAAACTCATTGTCGAAGGTTTGCGAGGCGCTTTCCCGACGCATTCCATTCGCACTGAAGAAGCTGGCGTTATCGAAGGCTCGGACCCGCGTTACCGCTGGATTATCGACCCGGTCGATGGAACTGTGAACTTTAGCCGAGGCATTCCGCTGTGGGGGATTTCTATTGCGCTCCATTTCGAGGGCAGACCACTAGTGGCGGTTGTTAATTTACCCAAACTCGGAGAACTTTATTCCGCTGCCAAAGGGCATGGCGCATTCATGAATGGCAAGCCGATTCATGTGAGTTGTGAGTCCAATGCTATGCATGCGATTGTCTCGAACGGAGACTTTAACGTTGGCGATGCTGCGAAAATCAATGCGCAGAATTCCCACAACTTTGCCCGCGAAGCCGAAACTTTCGAACGCGTAAAGTGCTTGGGTTCTGCAGTGATTGAAGGTTGCTTTACGGCATGCGGTCGCATTGATTGCTTTGTGATGACCATGAGCTATCCGTGGGATATCGCGGCTATTGCGCTCCTCGTCGAAGAAGCGGGCGGCAAGTCTACGCACATTGATGGCACGCCCATGCAGTTCGTCGATGCGGAACAAGTGATTTTCAGCAACGGACTCTTGCACGACACTCTCGTGAACACACTCGCGTAACGATCGCATTCTCTGCGTCTTTTTGTTGTCATGCCCGTCCCGGAACGGGCTTTTTTCTTTAGAATATATTTGCTAAAAAGGCAAAATTGCGAAAAAATGATACCAAATCAGTGAAAAATTAAAATTTGGTATCATAAATTCCAAACAAATTAACTAAAATAATGCGAAATTCGAGATTGTTTGCTGAGCATGTGATACCAAAATTGAAAAAAAAAGCTGATTTGGTAACACGTTATACCATGTTTTACTCAAAATGAATACGGATAAAGTAGAAAAAATGCTGCCAAAAAGCGAAAAATTTGAAAAATGGTAGCATAAAATGGCAAAAAACGCATTTGGGCCGCTCATAATAACCCCTTTTGCAACGTTATCATACGAAAAAATCCCGATTCTGCGCAGGAACCGGGACATTTCAATTGCTTTATGCATTAGCCAATAGCTATGAACTAACCACTGTCTACTGCCTACTGTCTACTGCCGAAGGCTACAGCGGAATATTTCCGTGCTTCTTCCAGAGGATCGCCTTCTTCTTGTTCTTCAGGTTTTCGAACGCAGAGACAAGGCGGTCGCGAACGCTCTTCGGTTCAATGACTTCGTCAATGAATCCGTTGCCAGCAGCGATATACGGGTTCAAGTACTTTTCTTCGTATTCGTTGATGTACTGTTCGCGGAGCTTGGCCGGTTCTGCAGATGCGGCGATTTCCTTTCTGCGGAGGATGTCGACAGCGCCTTCTGCACCCATCACGGCGATTTGTGCAATCGGGAGGGCGAACACGCAGTCTGCACCGAGGTTCTTGCTGTTCATGGCGATGTAAGCGCCACCGTATGCCTTGCGGAGAATAAGCGTCACACGCGGCACTGTTGCTTCGGCGTATGCAAAGAGGAGCTTTGCGCCGTGGCGGATAATGCCGTTGTGTTCCTGCTTCGTGCCCGGCATGTAACCCGGAACGTCTTCGAGCGTAAGGATAGGAATGTTGAAGCTGTCGCAGAAGCGGACAAAGCGTGCTGCCTTGTCGCTAGCGTCCACGTCCAAAGAACCGGCGAGGTACTTCGGCTGGTTAGCGACAACGCCAATCACGTTACCGTCGAGGCGGATAAAGCCAATGACGACGTTCTTTGCAAATTCCGGCTGGATTTCGAGGAAGGAATCCTTGTCGGCAAAGCATTTGAGCACGTCGCGAACATCGTAAGCGCGCTTGAAGTTGTCCGGAATGATTTCTTCGATGTCTGCGGACTTGTCTACGATTGTACCGATCTGGGCGACAGACTTGTCTGTGTTGCTCTGCGGGAGGTACTTGAGCAAGTTACGCACACCTTCGAGGCATTCCTTGTCGTCCTTGTACACGAAGTGTGCAACACCGGACTTGGAAGAATGAACGCCTGCGCCACCGAGCTGGTCCGGGGTCACGACTTCAGCAGTCACAGCCTTCACGACTGCCGGGCCCGTGATGAACATCTGGCTCGTCTTTTCGGTCATGAAGATAAAGTCTGTGATAGCCGGGGAGTAGCATGCACCACCAGCGCACGGTCCGAGAATCACGGAAATCTGCGGAATCACGCCGCTTGCCCAAGTGTTACGTGCAAAAATGCCACTGTAACCGTCGAGGGAGCTCACGCCTTCTTCGATACGGGCGCCACCGCCATCGTTGATGCTGATGAACGGCACCATGGAATCAAGGGCGAGGTCCATCACGTGGCAAATCTTCTTGGCGTGTGCGGAACCGAGAGAACCGCCGCTCACCGTGAAGTCTTGGGAGCAGGCGTAAACCGGGCGGCCATTGATCTTGCCGTAACCCGTCACGACACCGTCGCCGTAAATGCGCTTGGATTCCGGGAGCTCGATGCTCTGGGAAAGGCGCATGGCGCCGATTTCCTTGAACGTGCCCTTGTCAAAAAGGATTTCGAGACGTTCACGAGCGGTGAGCTTGCCCTGGGAGTGCTGCTTTTCTACACGAGCGGCGCCGCCACCGGCCTGAGCCTTGGCGTTGCGTTCGCTCAACTTTTCTAAATACGATTTATCCCACATAGTATTCCTGTGTGTTTGCGCTTACTTCTGAATGCGCTTGATAAGGTTGGTAAGGACTTCGCCGGGGCCAAGTTCCTTAAATTCGGTGGCACCGTCTGCAATCATGTTCTTGACCGTCTGTGTCCAACGGACGGGGGAGGTGAGCTGAGTGAGCAGGTTAGCCTTAATTTCGTTCGGATCCGTGTGCGGCTTGGCGTCCACGTTCTGGTAGACCGGGCAGACCGGAGTCGAAAATTCAGTTTCTTCGATAGCCTTTGCAAGTTCTGCACGGGCGCTTTCCATGAGCGGGGAGTGGAATGCACCACCGACCTGCAGCGGAACGACGCGCTTCACCTTGCCGGTGAGGTAGGCGGCAACTTCGTCAATGCCGGCCTTTTCGCCAGAGATAACGACCTGTCCTGGGCTGTTGAAGTTTGCCGGAACCACTGCGGCATCCTTGACTTGTGCGCAAGCTTCTTCGACGAGTTCATCAGAACCGCCGAGAACAGCGGCCATCGTGCCCGGGCGGAGTTCGCAAGCCTTCTGCATGGCTTCTGCACGCTTTGCAACGAGCTTGAGACCAGCTTCGAACGTGATGGCGCCCGTAGCGGTAAGTGCGGAGAATTCGCCGAGCGAGTGCCCAGCGGCCATGTCCGGCTTGCCACCCTGGACCTTAGCCATAGCCACAGAAAGCAGGAACACTGCTGGCTGCGTGACTTTCGTCTGCTTGAGGTCTTCTGCGGTGCCGTTGAACATTATGTCAGTAATGTCAAAGCCGAGAATTTCGTTTGCTTTTAAGAACATCGACTTGACGTCGGCGTTCGACTCGAATAAATCTTTGCCCATTCCTGGGAACTGAGAACCCTGACCGGGAAATACGTATGAAATCATGGACTCAAATTTAGTAAATAATGTTTCTCTAAACCGTATATATATATTACAGAAATCATACTTTTTGAAAAGGTTTACAATACGTTTGGAGGCTTTGTTTTAGGGAATAGTCCTTTTATCGCTAAAAACTGCATTTTGTACGTTTTTTGTGAAAACGGCAATTTACGAAAGAATATTTTTCTATCTTTGTGCTAAAATTTTATCAAAAGAGGATACAATAATATGGCAAACGAAGAAATCAAGAGCAAACTCAAGGCATTCTTTATGTCCGATCTCGGCGTAGATGGCGATGTCCTGAACTACGATACTCCGCTTTTTGGCGAAGAAATCGGTCTTGACTCCGTGGATTCCCTTGAAATCATCTCCTTCGTCGATGACAACTTCGGCGTTTCTATGACTGGTGTTGCTAAGGAAAACTTCCAGAGCATCGATACCATCGCCGCTTTCATTGAAAAGAACAAGGCTTAATCAAGCCTTTTTGTTTGAGTAATGTTTGGAATTTCTATGACTTCTAATAACTGTCGTTGTGTTGTTTCGGGCCTTGGCGTCATTTGCGCTGTAGGCAACAATGTTGAAGAAACCTGGAAAAATGCCCTGAATTCCGTCTCCGGTATTCACAAGACTACTTCTCTTGATACCAAGAACTGCTATGCGGACTTGGCTGCCGAAGTAAATTGTGATACATTGGACGATATTGAATGTCCGGACGAAAAAGACCGCGCATCCAAGCTTTGCATCAAGGCTGCAAAAGAAGCCCTGAATGATGCAGGTCTCGGAGATTTTGCCGATAGCAGCCGCGTAAGCGTCATTATCGGTAGCTGCGTGGGTGGAGTCCTCAGCATCGAGAAATACCATTGCGGCGGTAAGGATGTCAACGAAATTCCAAAGATGCCCATTGCAGCAATCGCTTCCCAAGTGGCTGAATCTTGCCATGCGGGTGGCATTGTAACAAACGTGGGCAACGCTTGTGCTGCCGGTACGATTTCTATTGCTCTTGCTTGCGACTTGATTCGCGCAGGTAAAGCTGATGTCGTTATCGCTGGCGGTTCCGACTCCTTTGCTTCTGTTCCGTATTCCGGCTTCCTTTCGCTCCATGCTTTGGACGAAAACGGTTGCTCTCCGTTCAACCACTGCAACGGCATCACCCTCGGTGAAGGCGCCGGCATCGTGATTGTCGAATCTCTGGAACATGCCGAAAAGCGTAACGCCAAGCGTTATTGCGAAGTGCTCGGCGCTGGCGTCACAAGCGATGCTCACCACATTACGGCTCCGCGTGAAGATGGCATTTGCCTTCTCGAAGCGATGGACCGCGCCGTCAAGAATTCTGGTATCAAGAAGTCTGACATCGGTTACTTGAATGCTCACGGTACGGGTACGGGCAAGAACGACAATGCAGAAATCAATGCGTTCCACAAGTTCTTCGACGAAGAAAATCCGACCTTGAGTGTCAGTTCGACCAAGGTAATGACGGGTCACTGCCTCGGTGCCGCAGGTGCAATTGAAGCCGTGTTCAGCATCAAGGCTCTCACGACGAACACTGTGCTTCCGACGCTCCATTACACTGCCGAAGATTCCGAAGCTCTCAAGGCTAAGGCCGGCCAGATGGACTATGTGCAGAATACCCCGCGCGCGAAGGAACTCGAATGCGTCATGAGCAACAACGTCGCTTTCGGCGGCACGAATGCAAGCATCGTGTTCAGCAAGAAGCCGGGTGACGTTCAGAGCCAGGTCGCCAAGGACAAGAAAATCGCTGTGACTGGCGTTGGCATTGTAAGCCCGCTCGGCAACAGCAAGGAAGCTTATCTTGAATCGGTCAAGAACGGCAAACTCCCGGAATCCGCTTCCATTTGCTCAACCGTCACGAATGACGATTACAAGGAACTCGGCATCAAGATGGCTTTTTACCGCAAGCTCGACAATCTGGGACAGCTCCAGACGGTTTCTGGCATGCGCGCCCTCAAGGATGCAAACCTTACGGTCTCCGAAGACAATGCCAAGCAAATCGGTATCATCGTGGGTACTAGCGAAGGCGGTCTCGGTGCCACTTACGATTTCCAGGAACTCATTACCGAAGCCGGCAACGCTGGCGGTAGTGCCTTCAAGTTCCCGCACACTGTTTATAATGCCGCCGGTGGTTACCTCTCGATTCTTTCTGGAATCAAGGGTTACGGCGTCACTATCACGACAGGCCCGCTTTCGGGTCTCGATAGCATCGGCTACTCCATGAACGTCATTCACGATGGTCAGGAACAGGTCATGATGGCTACGGGTACGGACGAAAACCTCCCAATCATCACGGAATTCTGCCAGAAGCTGAATGTCGCTGCTGATAAGGTTGTGGAACCATATTCCAATTCTAATGGTTTTGTCGTTGGCGATGGCTCTGTTTCCATCATCATCGAAAACGAAGACTATGCCAAGGCTCGCGGTGCCAAGGTTTACTGCTACGCTCTCGGTTACGGTAACGGCCGCAAGAACGTGAAGTTCGGTCACATCTCCGGTTCCGACGAAGCTCTTGACCTTGCAATCAAGGAAGCTCTCAACGATGCGGGTATCGGCATTGACGAAATTGACGCTGTCTGCGGTTTTGCAAACGGTCTCAAGAAACTTGATGATATTGAAAAGGGTGCCTACGCACGTGTGTTTGGCGACAAGCTCGCAAGTATCCCGCTCTTCCAGGTGAAGGAACGCGTGGGTGAAGGCCGTGCCGCTTCTGCCGCACTTGCCGCAGCTGAAGCAGCCCTTATGCTCGGTGGCGAACTTTCCGAAGAAAACGCCTACTTTGTTGCAAATGACGGTAGCGTTTCCAAGAAGAAGGTCGCAACAGCTGGCTTCAAGAAAATTTTGGTGACATCCTTTGCTACGGGCGGTTCTTACAGTGCTGTAGTATTTGGAAAATAAATTTGTTAGAGGAGAATTTATAATGAAAGTTGCAATCGTTACTGGTTCTTCTAAGGGGATTGGCAAGGCTTGTGCCCTCCGCCTCGCTCGTGACGGCTACACGGTTGTCGTAAATTATTCTAGCTCTGATGCAGCTGCACAGCAGACTTTGGACCAAATCAAGTCCGAAGGTGGCGACGGCATGATTTACAAGGCTAACGTTGCCGTTCTTGCCGAAGTCAAGCAGATGGTTCGCGATGTTTTCAAGGCTTACGGCCGCATCGACGTTCTCGTGAACAATGCTGGTATTGTCCGCGACGAATACCTCCTCATGATGAACCCGGACACGCTCGACAAGTGCTTTGACTTGAACGTGAAGGGCTATTTCTACTGTGCTCAGCAGGTGGCCGTCAAGATGTACAAGCAGAAGTCCGGTGTCATTATCAACATGTCTTCTGTTTCCTCTAAGTTTGCTCTCGCCGGTCAGGCTGTTTACAGCGCCACGAAGGGCGCCGTGAACTCCTTTACGCAGACGCTTGCCAAGGAACTTGGCGGTTATGGCATCCGCGTGAACGCTGTTGCTCCTGGCTTTGTTGCAACAGAAATGATCGAAGCCATTCCGGAAGAAACCCGCAAGGGTTACCTTGAAAAGGTGCCGCTCAAGCGCTTTGCTTCTGCTGACGAAGTTGCAAATGTGGTTTCTGCACTTGCATCTGACCAGTTCGCCTACGTGACCGGTCAGGTCATCGTTTTGGATGGAGGTCTTTCCCTGTGATGAACATTTTCCAAATCAGCGAAAAGATTGCCCAGCGTCCGCCGTTCCAGATGATTGAAAAGGTTACGGAACTTGTTCCGAACGAATCTGCTACGGGCATCAAGAATGTTTCCGTGAACGAACCGTATTTCATGGGACATTTCCCGGGCACGCCGATTATGCCGGGCGTCCTCATTTGCGAAGCCTGCGCTCAGCTTTGCTCGCTCGTGATTGAAAAGCCTGCTGGCGATCTCGAAAAGAACTTGTACGTTCTCTTGAAAATTGACGGTTTCAAGTTCGTGAAGCCTGTGATTCCGGGCGACCAGCTCGAAATCACGGTCAACAAGACGAAGGGCGGTGGCGTTATCGTGGGCTTTGACTGTGTGGTCAAGGTGAACGGTAACATCCATGCTAAGGGTTCGCTGACCTTTACGAGCATTCCTAAGGAAAGCTTGGGCAAGTAATCTAGAAGGCGGATCAAGTCCGCCATGACGCAGACAAAAAACGTCATTCCGGCCCGAACTGGAATCTAGTCAGAATCTAACCGGCATTTCCTTAAAGCAAAATTTTGTTCTGTTGATGATTGAGAAAGCGAAAAAAATAATTGGTGACTTATTCTGGAAGTTGGTGCTTCTCGCTGTTGTTTACGGCGTGCGCACTTACTTGTTGATTTTCTATCGCCCAAAGATGAAGTTCCTTGGGTCGGTCAAGTCGACGGACTTGAAGCAGCCGATGATAATCATTGCAAACCATTCGAGCATGATTGACCCGTTGATGCTGCAGTCCTTGTTTTTCCACAAGCGTAGCATTGTTGTGGCGAAAGATCAGGTGGAAGACCCGCATTTTCATTGGGCTCTTTCACGCTTCAAGAACGTGATCCCTTGCGACCGTTTTAACCTCGATACCGAATGGGCGCTCCTTGCAAAGAAGGAACTTGAAAAGGGCAATTCCGTTATTATTTTCCCGGAAGGCAAGTGCCGTTACGATGGACTCATGAACGAATTCAAGACGGGCTTTGCATTCCTCGCTCGTAGTACGGGTGTTCCGGTTCTTTCTGTGGGCATTGATGGAATTTACAAGATTGGACACCGCACGCAGATTGTGGTGGACGAGCCCGAAACGATTGAACGCGTGAAGGGAATCCCTTCTTCCAAGCATCTTGCTGAACGCAGTGAATATTTCCGCCAGAAAGTCTGGAACTTGAAGCAGATTGCTCTTGGTCAGCAAGGGGCAATTCTCCCTGTCGCTACAGAAACTCCGGCCGAAATTACGGAGGAGAGCTAATAGTGAAAATTGGCTTGGCTCTAGAGGGTGGGTCGCGTCAGACCATTTTTTCGGCGGGCGTTTTGGATGCCTGGCTGGATGAAGGTATTTATTTCCCGTATATATCGGGGGTAAGTGCCGGTTGCCATGCCGCGATGAACTTTGTCACGCGCCAACGTGGGCGTTTTCGTTATATTATCCAGCCGACGAGAATCCAGCAAGGGTCAGATCATGCCAACCGCATTCTCGACGGAATTCAGAAGGAATGCTACGCTCTCCATTACAATGCGGCGTATGGCAATATGCCGTTTGATTTCCACTTGTTCTTCGGTTCTGGTGTGGAATGCGAATTTGGCCTCACGTGTTGCGAAACAGGTCGTTCGGAATTTTTCCAGGAATACATGAGCGAAAAGCGCCTGCTCGATATTGTCAATGCCAGCAGTGCCCTTCCAATGCTTTTCCCGATTGCGCAAATTGATGGTAAGCATTATGTGGACGGTTGCGTGACGTCTCCGATTCCGTTCCAGCGCGCTTTTGAAAAGGGCTGCGACAAAGTTGTTGTTGTTTCGACGCATTATCCCGGCGAAATTGTGACGGACTTCCGCAAGTACCGCATGATTTTGAACCCGATGTTCAAGCGCAAGTATCCGGACCTTTTTCGTGCGCTCATGTTGCGTTACAAACGTTACGAGAAAATGTTTGCCGAAATGGAAAAACTCGAAAAATCAGGTGAAGTCTTGATTTTTCGCCCGGAAAGGGAAGTCTGTGACCTCTTCGCTACGGACCGCACTTTGCTCGACGATTCCTACAATATGGGGTATGAATACGCGAAACGCCGTATGGGAGACCTCAAAACGTTCATGGAAATTTAAATGAAATTTGTAAAGTCCGCCTTCGTGCGGACTTTTTTGCTATGTCATGCCCGCCGGAGCCTGTCCTGAGCAAAGTCGAAGGAAGCGGGCTTCTCCATCTTGTTTCGCAAAAAAACATCACCACGGATGTAAAACTTTCTTTACTGAAAGTTGTAAAGTATATAAACTTACAAAAATGTAGGTTTTTGTGATGTGAACCCTCGTTTTTTTGCGAAAAAAAACAATTGATAAATCTGAAAAAAATACAACTTACAAAATTGTAAGAAATTGAAGTTTTTTGACCGCTTTTCACATTTTGTGCGTGCTCTTTGCTATCTTTACAACCGTTGAAAAACTATAACATCTAACTCTCAACGGAGATATATAAAAATGGCAATTAAGAATGCTTACCTTCAGAAGGTTTATGAAAAGGTCGTCGCACGTGATCCGGATCAGGCCCTCTTCCACCAGGCTGTCCGCGAATTCCTCGAATCCCTTGACCCGGTTCTCGAACAGGACAAGTCTTGGGAAACTAACGGCGTGATCGACCGCCTCGTCGAACCGGAACGCGTGATCACTTTCCGCGTACCTTGGCTCGATGACAAGGGTAACGTTCAGGTCAACCGTGGCTACCGTGTTCAGTTCAACTCCGCTATCGGTCCTTACAAGGGCGGTATCCGTCTCCGTAACGAAGTGACGCTTTCTATGCTGAAGTTCCTCGGCTTCGAACAGATCTTCAAGAACAGCTTGACCACGCTCCCCATGGGCGGTGGCAAGGGTGGTTCCGACTTCGATCCTAAGGGCAAGAGCGACAACGAAGTCATGCGTTTCTGCCAGTCTTTCATGACTGAACTCTGCAAGCACGTCGGTGCCGACACGGACGTTCCGGCTGGTGACCAGGGTACTGGCGCTCGCGAAATCGGTTACATGTTCGGTCAG
>CACYRP010000032.1 GCA_902776765.1 Fibrobacter succinogenes | reverse complement strand
GTGGCAGAGGTGGAGCCCGATAAAGAGCTGGCACTGGCCGCTCGGGAGCTTTGCTACCGTGTGGCTTTCAAAAATCTTCTGATAGAGTGATTTTCCCATAGTTTTGTCTCTTTTTATTCCCGCAGTCATCCTGGCCCTTCGGCAAGCTCAGGGACCTTGGCCGCTGGGCTTTTCTGTGCGATAGAATCCTTTGGGTTGTTTTGTGCGTTTTTATGCGGGCTCAAATATAGAAATTTTGCAAGTACTTAAAAGGTTGAGTTCAAAGAAAATGGAGCGGTGAGGGAATGAAAAAAGCGCAGCTTTCGGCTGCGCTCTCGTCAAAATCTTTTATGAATTAGAATTGTTCAATCTGGGTGTTGAACTTATACTTGTCTTTGTAATAGGCAAGCATTTCGTCGCTGTTGGAAAATGCGCGGCGCAGCGGATCGCGGAGGGCCGGTTCTCTCTTGACCTTCTTATTGATTTCGGGAACTACGTCCTTGAAGAAAAGCTCGTTGCTGGCCATGGCAACATGATTCTGGTTGAAGTCCATGTGATAACGGCGTTCGACCATCTGGAACAAGTCAGACTGGCAGGAATTTTCGGGCGGCATGTGGCTTGCGACAGGCATATAGCACTGCTTGATGTAGTCTTGCTTCATGCTAACGATGAGGCTGTCAATAGCGGGAATGTTGTGTACCGAGTCTTGATGATAAGCAAGTTCGGCCTTTGGGGTTACGACTCCAGAGCATGCTGAGAAGAATGCTGCGGCGAGTGCGAGGGAAGCCCAAATGATTGAATGTTTCATGTCCTAATCCTTTTGTTTGACATTTCTTTTTTTACTACATCAATCCCGTGAATCCAAAGTTACTTAATTGTGGGTTGATTTGCGATGGTTCTAGTGTAAATTTGCGGTTACAAAAGACCTTTTTTGGGCTTTTTTCGGGTAAAATGTGATATACAACACCAAAAATTACTTGGATGTCGGCTTGAACTTGTAAAACCACTTGATTGGGTCTATCACATCGTAACGGACATTGCCAATGCGCTTTTGCCCTTTTTTGCTCACGAGTCCTGTAACGATGTGGGCGTGGGGTCCTGTAGTGTGTCCTGTGGTGCCGACGGTTGCAATCGGGTCGCCGGGCATTACTTCCTGACCGTTTAGATAAAGTAACTTGTCACAGTGCATGAACAAAATAACATCTTCTTTACGAACAAGTGCTATGATGACACCGCCGCGTTCATCGCGACTCGTCCAAGCCTTAGCTCCGAACGGTGCTAAAATACGGGCTCCTTGGCGACTTGCCACGTCAATACCGTTGTGCTTACGTTGTGTGGGTGTCGCTTTTTCGTGATAGAATTCCGTAAGGTATGCAATGCTGTCCGAAATTACAGATGTCCAGAATTTCCACGCGGCGCCAATTGTATCGGCGGAGGCGGGGCGCTTGATTTCGTCCGGGCGCGAGAAGCGGATAGTTGTCCCTTTGGGCGGAATGTTGAGGTTGCCCTTTTCCCACGAGGTCACGCCAAAACCGTTATCTTCGAGCGTCTTGGCGACATAATTCTTGATCATCTTTTCGTTGGTGATGATGGCATCGAATCGTCCGATGGCGTAACGAGCAATGCGCTGCATGGTTTCTACGCCGTCGAAAGTGTATTCGAAAGAAGGAGCTACAGAGAGCTGGTTTCGTTCCTGAATGCGGTCGCGGATGTTGGAATCGCTCCTGTCGATGTCTGTGACGAAGAGGAATGGCGCAACAATGACGAAAAGGAGCAGTAACGGGAAGAAATTGCGGATAATTCTCGGGAATCCGTCTAGAGGGTTCTTGGTGAGGATTGAGACTTTGTGGATTTTTTTCGCGATTCGGGCGAATTCTTCCGGCTGTTCGTTAAAATTTAATTTTGAAACGTTGGCGCTACGGCGAACGGCTTTACGTGCTTTCGGGTAGCTGCGGCGGGCGGGGCGTTCTTTCGAAAGCCACAAGATTTCGATTTTTTGTGCTTCTTTTACGTCTTCGATGAATGCTGATGCTGTTCTTACGGACATCCCAGTGACATTCATGATTAAAAGACGGGCCATCGAAACGAGATTACCGACATTCTCGACTTGCTCTAGCGAAATGATTCCGATAACTTGCGGGGCTATCTTTTCGAGGCGCTTGATGTTGTGATAGAGCGTTCGGTATTCAACATCTGTTGTCGGGATTGCTTTGGGGCCTGCGAATGTGATATTTTCACCGACGGTATAAATCTGGTCGATATCGTCGGTGGTGAGGTTTCTTTGCGAAAGGTCGATTGCCTGGAAGGGGGCGTTGCCTGTTAGGGGGCGCTTCCCAGAAAAGTCAATTACAATAAAACGCGCACCGGCGTTAAGTGCCAGTGCGAATTTCTGCAAGGCTTCTGTGGGCAACGCATCTTCGTCTGAAATGGCGAAAAGCGTAAGCCCGCCTTGGTTGTAAAGGTTTTCTAGGACCTTTCTCTGCATGCCTTACTTGGCGGCACCGCGCGGGTAGGAGTAGCCAGAAGGTGGAGCGGCGACGAACTTGTCGACCTGGAGGTAAAGTTCTTCAGCGGATGCGGCCGGGTTGAAGAAAATTTCCTGATTGCGGTTCTGGCTGCGGCCCTTGATGGGTTCGTTGCGGCGGCCACGGCTAACAATGCCGAGCGGGAGCACTTCCAAGAGCGGCAAAAGGCCGAAGTAGCGGAAAAGGCTGAAGTTCTTCTGCCATGTGGTGCGTTCTGCCAAAATTGCAAAGGTCCCTTCGATGATGGACTTGCTCTGGAGAAGGTCTTCAGAAGTCATCGTCACGAGTTCGTGATTGGTGGGGAAGTTATTCTGGAAGTTTACCATGTCGCCTTTGAGATAGTTGGCGTCGCAAAGGAATACGAATTTCATTGTTTTTCCTGGTTAGATTTGGTTTATTTTTAAATAATAGTTTTTTTTGTCGAATTTTGCCATTATTTGAGGGGTGTTTGCTGGTGATGAATCCCTAAAATTTGGCTCTTTTACAAAAATTTTACATTCGATGGTGACACTTTTGGGTGTTTAAAGTGTTTATGCCTTAATTTCCTAGCCTTAATTGCGTTTATTGGGCGAAAAGAGCAATTTTCGGCTTCGCATGGAGTGCTTTATGTAAGTCGTTGATATTCCATGAGTTATAAAAATTCGAGCGGATTAGTGGAAAAATGTGTCATTTTTTGTTATGAAAAAACATTAATGGCGATTGAGAAAATATTTATGAAATGCGTTATATTTATAGACGTTTTTAAGGACGTTTTGAAAAATTTCATTGGGAAATTTTGATTGCGTGTATGGTATCGGAGATTGAAAATGAATAAGTTGAAGATGTCTATGGCGACCTTGCTTGCTTCGGCGGGCGTGATTGCAACATCATCGTTTGCACAAAATCCAGCACCCGCGGCTCCGGCTCCACAGCCGGCTCAAGCCCCAGCGGCTCCTGTGAATGAACCTGCCCCCGAACCCGCACCGGCGGTTGCAAATGAAGCTCCTCAGATTGGTGGAATTCCTGGCGAATCCATTTTGGAAGGTGGTGTTTTTTCGAAGATTAAACTCGACAATTTTGTAACGGACGATATGGATCAGCCTTCGCAGATTCGTTGGAAGGCGAGTGGCAATAAGAACCTCAGGGTGACGATTACTCCGGACCATACGGTTGAAATTGTAACGCCGAACCCGCTTTGGAATGGCTCTGAAGATGTCACTTTTACTGCTACGGACTCCAGGGGGGCTTCGGCCTCAGAAACGGTGAACTTTACGGTTGAATCCGTAAACAATCCGCCGGTGGTTAGCCAAATCCCGAGCCAGGTTATTGAAGAAGGCAAGCAGTTTGCAAAGGTTCGCTTGGACGATTTTGTAAATGACCCGGACCACAAAAAAGACCAGATTACGTGGGATACCGAAATTGTTCCGGCTGGCGGTCCTCAGGCTGATGGTGATTTGTCTGTAACGATTGACGCAAACCGCGTAGCAACAATTGTAGTTCCCGATAAGCACTGGTATGGTGCCGCTCGAATCAAGTTTATTGCCAATGACCCGGATTACGGTAGCGATAACAAGACGGCTGCCTTTACGGTCTCGCCGATTAACGATCCTCCGGTATTTACAAAGAAGATCCCTGACCAGATTATCGACGAAAAGAATCAGTTCGACATGATTTCGCTTGTAGATTATGTCAATGACCCCGATGATGACGTCATGAAACTCAAGTGGGCCGTGTCGGGCAACAAGGATTTGAAGATTGAACTCGACAAGTACGGTTCTGCGATTGTGACCATCCCGAACGAATACTGGAACGGTCAGGAACGTGTGTCGTTTACCGTGACGGACGCTGCTGGCGCTTCTGCTAAACAGGATGTTTTGTTCAAGGTGAATTCGCAAAACGATGCTCCTGAATTTATTCAGAACATTCCGGACCAGACCATCGATGAAAAGCAGGAATTTGCTCCGATTCAGTTGGGCCAGTACGTGAAGGATCCGGACCACCGCATCGAAATGCTCAAGTGGGCTGTTGCTGGTGCTAAGGACCTGAAGGTTTCTGTTTCTGGCGGCGTTGCTTCGATTCGCATTCCGAACAAGATGTGGAACGGCTCTGAATCCATCAAGTTCAAGGCTACGGACCCGGAAGGCGCTTCTACAGAATGCGAAGCCATGTTCACGGTCAACTCTGTAAACGACTTGCCGAAGTTCATCCGCCCGATTCCGAACCAGAACATCAACGAAAAGCAACAGTTCACCAAGATCAAGCTTGATGACTTTGTCAAGGACGATGACCACAAGAATTCTGAACTTTCTTGGGATGTCGAAGTCAAGCACCAGGGCCAAATGCCGGAAACGGGTACGCTCAATGTTTCTATCGACGAACAGCATGTGGCAACAGTTGAAATCCCGGACCCGAGCTGGTTTGGCAACACGATTGCAACATTCACTGTAATGGACCCGGAAGGCGGTTCTGCAAAGCAGGATGTTGCTTTGAACGTTCGCTCCGTGAACGACCCGCCGATTTTCAAGAAGATCGCTGACCAGGCGATTGAAGAAAAGAATGAATTTTCTTCGTTCATTTTGGACGACTACCTGAGCGATGCCGACCACGACTTCTCCAAGCTCAAAGTTGAAGTGACTGGCAATCGCGATCTCAAGGTCAATATCGATAACAGGTCCCACGAAGTTTCCGTGAAGATTCCGCATGAACAGTGGAACGGTTCTGAAACGTTGACCTTTATGGCAACTGACCCGGAAGGCGCTCGTGCAACGACAAATGCAAAGTTCACGGTAAAGGCTATTAACGATCCTCCGGTCATGAAGGATATCCGCGAACAAACGATTAAGGAAAAAGGCGAATTCCAGCCGGTTGAACTGGATAACCATGTTGAAGATCCGGACCATGCAAAGGCTCGCCTCAAGTGGACGATTACTGGCAACAAGGAACTCAAGGTTGCTGTTGATGGTGGCCATAACGCCCGTATCACTCCGCCGTCTGCGCAGTGGCATGGTGCCGAAGCTATTACGTTCAAGGTCTGCGACCCGGACAATGCCTGCGATGAACGCACGGTCAACTTTACGGTTGAATCTGTGAACGATTTGCCGGTGTTCGTAAGACAGGTTATGCCGCAGTCCATTCGCGAAAAGGGCCAGTTCCAGCCGATCAAGCTTGGCGACATGGTCAAGGACATGGATAACAAGCTCTCTGAACTTACGTTTGCCGTTTCTTCGAAGCCGGCTGCGGGTTCCAAGAAGAGAGAATCTGAACTCAAGGTCAATATCGATGCGAACAAGGTTGCAACGATTGTCATCCCGAACAAGTACTGGAATGGCGCCGAAGAAATCACGTTCACCGTAACGGACCCGGAAGGTGCTAAGGCCACTTCGACAGCTCTTTTTACTGTGGAATCTGTGAACGACCTTCCAGAAATCAAGCAGGTTGCTGACCAGACCATTCAGGAAAAAGGCGAATTCAAACCGTTCAATGTTTCTGAATTCATTTCGGACCCGGATGACCGCTTTGAAGATTTGAAGGTGGACTTTACTGGCAATAAGGATCTCAAGGTCGATATGTCCAAGACGGGCATGGTGACGGTGAAGACTCCGAGCAAGATGTGGAACGGTGCTGAAAAGATTACGTTCACGGTGACAGATGCTGCTGGCGCCAAGGCTCGTACGACGGCAACATTCACGGTTGTTTCTGTGAACGACCCGCCGATCATGAAGGAAATTGCAAGCCAGACGGTCAAGGAAAAAGAATCGTTCAAGCCGATTGAACTTGATAACTTCGTTGAAGACCTTGACCATGCCAAGAATCGCCTCAAGTGGAAGTTCGAAGGCAACAAGGATCTCCGCATTTCCATGGACCCGACGCACAAGGTGACGGTTACGCCGCCGAGCGTGAGCTGGAACGGTTCCGAAAAGATCCGCTTTACCGTAACGGACCCGGATGGCGCCTCGGATAGCAAGGAAGTGACATTTACCGTTCTTTCTGTGAACGATGCTCCGGAATTTGTCCGCGATTTGCGCGACCAGTCCATTGACGAAAAGAAGCAGTTCCAGCCAATCAAGCTTGCTGATTTTGTCAAGGACCCGGACCACAAGATTACCGATCTCAAGTGGACATTCAAGGTTAACCCGATTAGCCTGGGTTCTAAGAAGAAGGGCGGTGATGAAGAATCTGCATCTGGCCTTCGCGTGACTGTCGATGCGGCTGGCGTTGCTACGGTGAACATCCCGAACAAGTACTGGCATGGTGCTGCAAACATCACGTTTACGGCTACGGACCCGGAAGGTGCTTCTGCAAGCAAGACCGCTCGCTTTGAAGTGCGCTCCGTGAACGATGCTCCAGTGATTGCTGCTAACGCTCCTACCGGCGAAACGATTCTCGAAGGTGGCCGTTTCAAGACGATCGATCTTTCTACTCTCGCAGAAGACCCGGACCACCCGGCCTCTTCGCTCAAGTGGGAAGTTTCTGGCAATAGAGACCTCAAGGTGGACATCCGCAAGGATAACACTGTGATTATTTCTGTTCCGGATAAGCAGTGGAGCGGCAAGGAAAACATGACGTTCTCCGTGACGGACCCAGAAGGCGCTTATGCCCGCCACAAGATGCTCTTTGAAGTCACTCGCGTGAACGATCCTCCTGCATTTGTAAAGCGCATTCCTGACCAGAAGATCAAGGAAAAGGAAACGTTTAAGCAGATTAAGCTCGATGAATTTGTGAAGGACCCGGATAACAAGCCGAATGAACTTCGCTGGAAGATTACGGGTGCAAAGCAACTCAAGGCCGAAATTTCTCCGAGCCGCGTTCTTACCGTTACTGCTCCCAACAAGGATTTCTGGTGTGCTCCTGAAATGATGATTCTCGAAGTGAGCGACCCGGATGGTGCAAAGACTTCGCAGTCCATCACGTTCGAAATTACTTCTGTGAATGATCCTCCGGTCTTGAGAGATATTCCGCCGCAGAGAATCCGCGAAAAGGGCCAGTTCAAGGATATCGACTTGAGCAAGCTTGTACGCGACCCGGATAATGCCTTGGATCAGCTTTCTTGGTCTGTCAAGGTTAGCAAGCCTGAATCTGACGCTAAGAAGGGCAAGAAGGGCAAAAAAGGCAAGAAGGATGATGACGATGACGACGAACCTGTTGTAAAGGATGCGTTTAGCGTTGTTATTTACAAGGGTGGCCTCGCTCATATTGAAGTTGCCGATAAGTACTGGCATGGCGAACGCAATGTTGTGTTCACCGTGAAGGACCCGGATGGTGCAACGGACTCCAAGACTGTTAATTTTGTTGTGGAATCTGTGAACGATGCTCCGGCAATTAGACCGATTCTTGCTCAGACAATTAAGGAAAAGGATCAGTTTGAACCGATCGACTTGACGAAGTTTGTATCTGACCCGGATCATCCGTTGAGCTCCCTCAAGTTCGACATTGCTCCGACTCGTGCGCTCAAGGCTTCGATTAATAGCAAGAAGCAACTTGTTGTTACGACTCCGGACAAGTACTGGAGCGGCTCTGAAAAAATTCGCCTTGACGTGACGGACCCGGAAGGTGCAAGAGCTTCTCAGCAGATTGAGTTTAATGTGACTCCGGTGAACGATCCGCCGGTAATCGTGAAAGATATTCATGGTCAAAAGATCAAGGAAAAGGAAAGATTCACGATGGTTGACTTGACCCAGATCGTTAAGGATCCGGATAACAAGCCTAATGAACTCAAGTGGTCTGTGACCGGAAATAATGAACTTACTGTGGATATCAAGAATGGACGTGCAACCGTGACGACGCCGAATCCGAACTGGTTCGGTAAGGAAACGCTCACGTTTACGGTGATGGACCCGGCTGGCGATAAGCAGTCAACCAAGGCTACTTTCGAAGTGGTGCCGGTGAACGATCCGCCGAAGTTTAAACCGATTCCGGCTCAGGTCATTGAAGAAAAGAAAACGTTCCCGGCTATTGACTTGACCAAGTTTGTGACGGACCCGGATAACTCCCTCGCTGAACTCAAGTGGTCCATTGATGGTGAAAATCCGTTTGCTTCTTCTGCTTCGACAAAGTCCCACAAGAAGGACAAGAAAAAAGACAAGAAGAAAAAGAAGCATGTTGAAGAAGAACCTGCTCCAACATTCGGAAAGCATGAACTCAAGTTCAATATTAGTGACAAGGGTATTCTCACGGTTGAAATTCCGGACAAGTATTGGAATGGTTCTGAAGCGGTGACTGTCAACGTGTTCGACCCGAGCAAGGAAAAGGCTTCTACGGAAATTCGCTTTACGGTGAAGTCTGTGAACGACGTTCCGGTTGTAAAGGAAATTCCGGGACAGACGACTCTCGAAGGCAAGGCTTTCAAGTCCATCAATCTCGATGACTTTGTAACAGACCCTGACCACAAGAAGAACGAAATTCGCTGGAAGGTCTCTGGTGCTAAGAATCTCGATGTGAGAATCAATGCGTCCCGCGTTGCAGAAATCAAGCCGAGAAGGGACAACTGGTTCGGTGACGAAACGATTATCTTTACGGCTACTGATCCGGCTGGAGCTTCCGACAAGTCTGTTGTGAAGTTTGTTGTGAAGCATGTGAATGCACCTCCGGTCATGCGCGATATTCCTGACTTTACCATCAGGGAAAATCAGAATGAAGGCGTGATTGCTACGATTAAGCTTGACCAGTATGCTCGCGACAAGGACCACAACTTCGATGACCTCAAGTGGAAATTCACAGGTCAAAAGCAGTTGCAAGTGACTTACAACCAGTCTAAGAAGACTGTAATTGTGGCCCAGCCGTACTCTCATTGGAAGGGCAAGCCGGAACGCATTACGTTCACGGTGACGGACCCGGATGGTGGTACAGCTCACAAGACGGCAACGTTTACGGTAATCGCCGTGAATAACCCGCCTGAAACCAAACCGCTTTCTTACCAGACTCGCGAAGGCGAAGTGCTCAAGGTTCCGGCATCGACAGGCCTTATGTCTGCCGCTAAGGATCCGGATGGCGACAAGCTTGAAGCGGTGAAGACGGTGATGAAACCGCGCAATGGTCGAATTGTCTTGAACGAAAAGAATGGATCCTTCGAGTACACCCCGAACAAGGGCTTCTCTGGAATTGATGAATTTACGTACAAGGTATTTGACCCGTCTGGATTGGGCTCCAAGGTGACGAACGTCGAAATCAACGTGACGTTCAAGCCGAAGGATGTCCGCAGCAATAGCTCGAACAACAAGAAAAAGAAGTAAGATTCTTTAGAAATGCAAAACGCCCCGCGGATTAGAAATGCCGCGGGGTGTTTTTTGTAGGATTTGAATTGTGCGCACTTGTCATGCCGAGATGCTGTCTGTGCATACGTCATACTGAGAGGCGAATAGCCTCGAAGTATCCAGTGACATTTGTGTGATTGTCACCCCGGCCAATTTGCCGGGGGAGCCTATTACGATTGTGTTACGTCATGTTGAACGAAGTTAAACATCCTGTGATTCTTGGCCAGAATTAACTGGATCCTTCAGCCTACGGCCTCAGGATGACAACACGTGTTGCCGTGTCACCCCCGACTTGTTGTGCGTTTGTCATGCCGGACGGTGTTCCGGCATCTCCTTTCTCGTATTAAGCGGAAAGAATTACCTTATACGCTTCCACCAACTTCTCGAATTTCACGGCGCAATTAGCGGGGGAGGTGGAGGGGAGTTTGACGGCCTTGATGCCTGCCGCCTTTTCGCAATATTTTTCGTAAAGCTTGTGGGCGGTGGCGCCTGTGCAAAAAATGCGCTTGATTCTCGTTTTCGCGAGGAGTGAGGCGATGTCGTTGGGGACCACATCTTCGATGCTCGTGTCGCTTGCGCCGATGATTGTGCAACTGTCGAGAACGTCCCAAAGGGCGATATGGTGCTTTAAAAGCATGGCGCGTTTTTCGTCGATGGTCGCGGGACGCGGCTCGCTTAGGACGCTTGCGAGAACTTTCCAGAACCGGTTTTGCGGGTGACCGTAATAGAATCCCTGTTCCCGCGATTTTGGCGAGGGAATGGATCCGAGCAAAAGAACTTCCGATTTTTCATCGAATAGCGCAGGGAACTCATGCGTGACGAACGTCCGCGTGTTCTTTGATGCTTTGGATTGCTTTTTCTTTGTGACCATGCCGCAAGAAAATTAGAAATATTGAAGTAGCCCCCTAAAGTTACTATATTTGCCCGCGTAAAATTAACATTCTTATGGATCCTTCGACTTCACTGCGTTTCGCTCAGGATGACACACTGCTCATACCTCAGAGAGCGCCGAAGGCGAACGACCTAATACCTATTACCTATAGCCTGTAACCTATCTATGAATCCAGAAATTGAAAAACGCCGCACTTTCGCCATCGTCAGCCACCCTGACGCCGGTAAAACCACCATCACCGAAAAATTCCTGTGGTATGGGAATGTGATTCGCGAGGCTGGTCATGTGCGCGCGAAGGCCAACAAGAGCTACACTGTTAGTGACTGGATGAAGATTGAACAGCAGCGTGGTATTTCTGTTTCGAGTTCCGTGTTGAACTTCCCGTTTGAAGGTTGCATGTTCAACCTCGTCGATACCCCGGGGCATCAGGACTTCTGCGAAGACACGTACCGTGCGCTGACTGCCGTGGACGCTGCTTTGGTGCTTATTGATAGCGTGAACGGTGTTGAAAAGCAGACGATTCGCTTGATGAATGTTTGCCGCATGCGTCATACGCCGATTATCACGTTCATCAACAAGATGGACTTGGATGGTCGCCACGTGCTCGACTTGCTCGATCAGATTGAAAGCGTTTTGCAGATTAAGACCGCTCCGTTTACGCTCCCGATTGGCGTCGGTAAGCTTTTCAAGGGTGTTTATTCCATCGCCGAAAATACGTTCCACACGTTCAACCCGGATGATGGCAAGCAAGAGATTATCCAGATGGAAGGCCCGGACGATCCGCGCTTGGTTGAACTCTGCGGTGAGAACTGGGTGAATCAGTTCAAGGAAGAATACGAAATGGTCACGGGCGGTATGGATCCGTTTGACCATGAAAAGTTCCTCAAGGGTGAAATGTGCCCGGTGTTCTTCGGTTCTGCCGTGAACAACTTCGGTGTGCGCCAGCTTCTGAACGCTTTTGCAAAACTCGCTCCGCCGCCGATGATCCGCGACACCGACAAGCGCCCGGTCAAGCCGGACGAAGACGCTTTCAGTGCGTTTGTGTTTAAGATTCAGGCCAACATGGACCCCAAGCATCGCGACCGCACTGCTTTCCTCCGCATTTGCTCGGGAAGCTTTACCCGTGGCGAAAAGGTGTTCCATGTGCGTACGGGCCGTGACATCCGCTTGGCTGCTCCGACGGCATTCCTCGCCAAGGATAAGGAAGTGATTGACCACGCCTGGGCGGGCGATATCGTGGGTATTAACGACCCGGGACTTTTCCGCATTGGCGATACGCTCACGGATGGCGAAAAGATGAACTTTACGGGCATCCCGGACTTTGCGCCGGAACATTTTGCCCGCGTGACGCTTTTGAACCCGCTCAAATCCAAGCAGATGGCGAAGGGCCTTGCCGAACTTTCGGAAGAAGGTGCAACGCAGCTTTATGAACCGCTCAAGTCTGCCGTGCCTGTCGTGGGCGTCGTGGGTGAACTCCAGTTCGACGTGCTCAAGTTCCGTTTGCAGAGCGAATACGGCGCCGATGTGCAGCTCGACCGCGTGCCTGCTCATTGCATCCGCTGGGTGAAAGGCCCCGAAGCTGACGTGGGCAAATTTGCCGAAGAATACGCCGGCGACTGCATGATGGACAAGGAACGCAATCTCGTGTGCCTTTTCCCGAACGAATACCGCCTGAACCTCGCGCTCAAGAACTACGAACGATTGAGCTTCGCCGAAACCTCGCAAGGGTGAGTGCGTCTCGTCATCCTGAGCAGTCATTCTCGACCGAAGGGAGGGAATCCATACATTCCAAGTCGAAGGATCCTGTTAAATCTTAATGACGTGCATTATTGTCATTCCCGCCCCTGCACATAGACCGGGGTCAACTCCAGCGGGAATCTTTTGCTGAAGGCTGCTTTTGGGACAAGAGCGAAGAGGTTGTCCAATGACGAGAGAACGGAGGGCGTTGCCCTGTATTGTGTCATTCTGGAGGCCCAACGGGCCGATAGAATCCAGTGACTTTTTTAACGGCAACTTTTAACGAAGTTGTCGTTTTTTGTATATTGAGTTTATATATGAATGAGAATTGTGAATGGACAAGCAGTCAATTGTAGAGTGGATAAAAAAGAATGAAAGAGAGGCTAAAGTCTTTATTATTGGCTTCTACGGATTTGTTATGCTTCTTATGTTTGCTTTTTATCCACGAGATTTTTCCTCTTTTTACAATGAACGAGAACTTTCACAAACAAAATCTAATTATAAAACAGGGAATGTGTGCCAAATTGAAGATTATAAACTTTATAAATTTGAAGAGCCTTTAATTGTTCCTTTTTGGCAAGTGTTTATCAATGGTTTTTACGGATTATATCGTGTATATGATATTATGTATGTGAATAAATCTGGCGAAAAAAGCAAGTTTTTTACTTATAAGTGTCCTTTAACTTACGGGCTAGATGTTGTTCCAGAAGATGTTCATTTTGTCATTGAAGAATCTTTAGATGTAGTCACTATTTATTATGAAAAAGAACCGGTAGGTGGTTTTAAGGTTGAAAAAAATCCATTTTCAAAAAAGATACAATTTAAATTTTTGAGAGATACGAAAGGTGTACGTGTAAATGAAGGGGCTTGTTACTGATGAAAAATTGGATGTCTGTAAATATAGGTGAACTCTCTTGGGTTAATCGTTTACTTTCACTGGTTGCTTCGATTTTGCTTTTTTTATTCGGTTTATCAAATGTAATGACTTTGGTTCATTATGGCTTAGAAGGTGATTTTAGCACATTTTGGGCCTTGTCTGGTATTTTAATTCTACCAGCATCAATACTTTTGTTCCTTGATTTTTTGAATGTTCAATTTTCATGGGTGAAAAATCGCGTATGGTTTTTATGTTTCTGGGTTGCATTTGTGCTTAGAATTTTTACATATTTTTTAGGTCGGTTTATTCAAACTTATTATCATTGATTATGAAACCTTTACTTTGTCTTCTCCTTTGCGTTGCCTGCGTGCAGGCGCGTGAATACGTTTGCCTTGAATTGCTTAATGTGGATATTACTTTTAATCAAAAAAATGTCCCGGAACGTTTCAATTTTTCTTTTAACGATAACGTAATCACTAGCGATGTGAATGTGCTGTATCCGATACAGAAATCCGTTGATTACGATGGCGTAGTCCAATTGAAATCTAAAGATGCAATCCGCACGTTCCATATCTCGTACGAAGATCCGGGCGAAACAAAAACGCTGGATTCAGCTGATGTCGTCCCGATAAAATCCTTGAAGGGTAAAGTTGATTCTGTGACAGTTTCGGAGTTGTGGGGGACGGGCGACCTCTTCTCAAAAAAATTCCTCTATGCCGAAAAAATGAAGTCGGTGCGGTTCCTAGTTCCGATTTTAGAAAAGAAAAATGGCAGCTACGTTTCTGTGAGTTACGCCTGTACCAATTGGCATGACTTGCGCGAAGTCGAGAACCCGCAAAAGTGTGTAGAAAAAATAAAAAAGGAAAAAGCCCAAAAGAAGAAATCATCAGAAACAGGCAACTCTAAAATTTCTTCTACAAAATCGGCGGATAAAAATGGCTTAAGTTCCAAATTTTGGGATGATGTGCAAAATAATATTGATTTGTCGGATTGCTATTGAAGATGAGCGTTAAAAGAAAAATTAAAATCGCATTTGCTTTTATCGCTAGCTTTTTGCTAGTGTGTTTGGTGTTTATTTTTTATGTGATGCACGATGAATCACCGATGAAAGAATCGTTTGCAATGAACACGTCTTTTGTTGAGATTGAAACCGACTGCTTTGATTATTGCTTTACGGAAAAGGACCGTTATTTCTTGAAAAATGAATTGAAAGTTCTTGATAAGGATACCGTTCGTTTGATGGCCGAATTTCACGGCATCAAAAGCGTAATCGGAGTCGTGAAGTATGAAAAGAGTAAATATGTTGATTTTTTGAATGGCTATAATTATACGAGTTATTACATCGTTTTTGGAAAACATTTCTTTGGGCTTTTTCGGGAAAGAATTATTGTTTCTTGATTAAATTTTTAGGCTTTGTAAATGCGGAAATTCCTACTACTTAAAGTAGCCTTGCTCGATCTTATTCAACATCGGGCATGTCTGTCCCGCATGCAGGACGAACGCCATCGAGATTTTATTCAGGTGACCAACAGGTATAAAAACACCTTTATTCATATTGTTCAAGAATACTTTCAAGTCAATCGGAAAAATCTGTGCACAATCCACAAAGGAATCGTGATGAAGAAAATCGTTCTCGCGTTTCAAAATCTTTGGTTGTGATTCTTCAGGCTTGAAACGGAATCGTTCTGAATTTATAGAACAGCATACCACTAATGACTCTGTTTTCTTGACAACCAATAAATACTTGCCATGGTCCGTTTTTATGACGGAATAGACTTCCGAATGTACCACCGCACCGCGCTCAGAATACAAGCGTCCCGTTAATTCCTTAGGCAAGTCCATAATTAAAGCGCCTGCCTGAAAAGAATATCGTCTTTTACGTATTTGCGAAGTTCGCTGTCTGCTCCAATTTCGTCTAGAATTTCGTCTATCCGAATGGACGTGTTCATGCCTGCATTCCTGGCTGAATTCCAGGCTTGCTTGTGGGACAGCTGCGTAAGTTCGTCGAAGGTCTTGTCCTTGTACAAATTCAACGAGTATGTCAACGCTTCAACATCGGATTCCGAAAGATAGTCCGCATTAACATCCTTCAACGGCTCAACGAAACCCTTCTCGTTTCCTCGATCGAAACGATGAAAAACATCACCCTCTGCTGGATTCTGTTTCATCTCGTCGTACAAGATTGATGGCACGGGGCCATTGTTCATGGCGATGTATGTGTCTCCAGTGACGGTCCTACCATATTTTTTGAGGTGGTATAAGTCCGCAAACCACAAAATCTTGAAAATTTTGTGCAAACGGCACTGATCCTCGGGTAGCTTCGTGGCGACCCACAAAGCTGCGTTAATCAGGACTTCTTTTCCGAATAATGGCTTAAACGCAGACATGCAATACCTTACCCCAAAAAGTATAAAATTCAATCATCCGAGTCAACTCCTTTGCCTTTCGTTAGTTGGTTCCGGTTATATGGTTTGAAATAAAATTTTGTGCTGTGCGTTTGTTCACTATAATAATATACAAAAAACAATGTGCTTAAGTCAATACCTCTCCTATGTCATTCCGACCTTGAGCCGGAAGCCCTTAGCAACTGTTGTTGAGAGGGGGGGGATGACGGGCTTTTTATGCCGTTCCGAAGTTGGCTTTAATTCTTTAACGCAGAAGCAGGATTATCCAGCGATTTCCTTAAGAGTCTTCTGGAGATAAAAAATAGAAAGTTGACTGTTTGTTAACGGTTTTGGCGCCTTTAAATATTTCTTCCATTGAGACTCTGCAAAAGGCAAAAGCTTTTTACACCAATCCTTTATTTTAGCATCTTTTCTCTCAATAGTATTTAAATCGGAAATTGCGTGAACAACATGTTTATGCCATCCAAATTTCGGGTCATGAGCAAGAAATTCAGAAAAGAAATAAGTATAATCTTTATCTTTCCACTCATGAGATGTCACCAACGAATATACATTACTTGAGTCTGGAATGAATTTCTGGAAGAATTTATCTATTGCTCGATTGGTCTCTTGATTATCAATCTTTTTTTGAAACGGATCAAAAATTGCCTTCAACTTCAGCCAAAAATCTTTATTATCATCTTGACCTTTCTTCCCGTGTTCTCCGAAAAGAGAAACATAATGTTCTGCAGGATCCATATCATAAGACTTGAATTTTTTTGCATGTTTTCTTGCATAATCCAGGATGAGCTTCTGAAAAGTCACTTTGTTTTCTTTTAGCGCTCCAATATCAGCAAAATAAACAAGTTTATAATACAAATAGTAGAGATTATTGGCTTTTTGAATTTTTCCATTATCCACAGACTTATAAAATGTTTCCAATGCTTCAAGTCCATCAGCATCTTCATCAAACATAAAGAAATCACCGACTTTGGACATCCAATATTTATCATGGCCTTCGAACCAAATTTCATCACGAATGACATTATTCACAATATCAACCGAGATTATGTTTTCACCGAAACAACTTTTAAAAATATTAATCCATGATTTAGCATAATCTACAGAATATTCGCTTAGAAAATCAAAACCCCTATATTTTTTTTGGAATTTATCATACGGAGAATCATCAACAGTCTTATCCTGTATTTGGTTCAAATAATTTGAAACGCCAATATCAGAAGCATTTAACACTCCAATATAGATGGAGTAACGGAGAGCAATAAACTCCCTTAAGAAAAGCTCTGTAAATTCTTGTTTTTCTAAGAACTTCCATATCGAGGTTATCCTTACGAATCTCTCTAATTCGAGCAAGGTGTGTTTCAAAGAACGAAAATTATTTACACCAGAACGCTGTATAACATCTTTAATTATTGTTTCATTCTTTCGCAAAATTTTCAACAGTCTTTTATCTAAAAATTCGTTATCATTCAACCAAGCTGATAGAACATCATCTATTGTTGTTTGTATATTGAAAATTTTTCCAATAACTTTCTCTTGTGTACTGGCAAGCCGATGAAGCGTAGGTCGATTAACAGGCATTGCATTAGCCTCATCCCAGCGTTCCTTATCGGCTAACAGAATACAGGATACTCCCAAGTGTTCAACGTATTCGTTGATATACCCTAAAAGCTCTGGAGAATCCATGTCCGTTCGTTCAACATCATCAAAAACCACCACTAGTCCTTTTTTACTTCTCTTGGCTTTCTCGCAAAGCGTTTTATTAAAAAGACTCATTGCATCACATGCATATTTCCCTAAATCTTTTGTTATAGGAGTAAGACTTGCGAGAGCCTTGATAAGGCACATTCCACTCTGTGCTAAATAGGAATCTTCTGTTTCCTTCAGATGCGGATGTAAGACTTCAAAAATACGATTTTCAATATCTTTTCTTGATTTGACTCCAAAAAGACTGATATAAACAACAGTTCTATTAACCGAGTCCATCAGCCAATCCCTAACTTTATGAACTTTTTGACCACCCATATATCGAGAAATAAAATGGGTCTTGCCTGAGCCCCAACAACCCGTAATCAAGACTGCATAATCATTAGATGGTTTTGCAAGATACTCATCAAGAAACTTTTTGATATGTTCATTTGACATAACTATTCTCCATTAATGTTTAAATATACATTTCCGTTTTGTCACAAATAGACAAAACCGTTTTTTTTGAAACAACCTTCATTTTCCGTAAGTGGCGACGGAGTCGCCGCTCGTAGAATTAGAATGGGAATTTCCTTTCTCACACCCTTAAATGGCGTGCCATTTTGCTTGACGTCCATAAAGCGGCCCGTTTCGGCATTACGCTTTACAA
The DNA here is from genome assembly GCA_902776765.1 of Fibrobacter succinogenes. GTDB lineage: Bacteria > Fibrobacterota > Fibrobacteria > Fibrobacterales > Fibrobacteraceae > Fibrobacter > Fibrobacter succinogenes_N. Next base: position 21,639 of record CACYRP010000032.1, on the reverse strand, counting down.
ACTGTTGCGTTCTAGGGTTGAATGTTTGGGAACGGGAGCGGACCGCCCCATTCCTGTGATTATCACCTGACGGTGGATTTGTTGCCATCTTGGCCTCCTTTTTTATGCCGACAACATTGTCGAACATTTAAATGCACCTAAGTTTCTACGTAAATAAATGCCCTCTTTTTTTGTATTATAGCAGGCTTGCTACACATCTCACCAAGAATCCGCACTTTTCGTTTCCATTTATAAAAAAGCTTTTCAACATCAGAAAGGCCATTTTCATGAAAAACTTATAAATCTAGCGTCGTTCATCCCGTTCTCAGGCGACCGTTAAGAGCTACATACAGAACGTTTTATATTTTACGTAAAAAGCGATAAACTTTTTTTGAGCAGAATCAATAGAGCTAGACAAAAATATGACATATTAAAAAGCTAAGAGGGTAAAAGCCATTTTTATAGATATTGGCTCGAAAACACCAAAAATCCCTATGGGAACAGAACGGGCGGTCTTGCCGTACCATAACAGACAAAAAAAAGGAAAAACAATGGAAACACTAGGCTACATCTATGGAATAATGATCTGTGTGTTTAATAAAAAAATTAGTGTTGAAGAGGCTCTAGAGATAATCAGGGCAAAACTCTTAGAACAAGACAAGGATTCGGGGCGAAAACATATAACACCCCACAAAAAAAGGAAGGTGGCATAGTCCGAAAATTTCCAAGTTTTTCCAAAAGAGGGTTGTTACTTCCTCTTTTGGAGAAATTGTGGGCATTCCCGTTCAGGGACTGCCCCTTTCCCGCTATTATCTGGGGTGAAATCGGTAAATTTGTTTTTTTGTTGAAATTTATTACTGTTTCTTTGTGTAAATATGCTCCAGCGAAGTATGTGGTCGCATGCAGTTCTTGAATTGGGTAAAGAGCATAGATGTACCACGCCAAGTAACAAGTCTGGTAGACCTTCGCAACCAAAGTTCCGATGGCGACTACTCTCGTTGTTAATGAAATTTTAATCCCAAAGCAACCTATTTCTTCGCTTTCTTTTTTGTGCTGTTTTTCTTTGATGTTTTCTTCATTGGATTACTTTTGGCTTTTACAGATTTTCTTTCAATAACAGAACTACAATGTTTTGTTATCGTTTCACCATCAGCAGATGTTCCAACTATCTCATATATCGGCTTTTTATCTGTTGAACATGTTTCTATATTCTTCACATCTTCATGCCAAACCTCGGCACACGCTTCAGCGATAATGTCAGCCAGTTCTTGTTGCCATTTTGTAGATGGAAATTCGCTATCGATAAAATATCCATCACCATTATTTCCACAACAAGAAGAAATTGGTTTATATCCACAATTAGACCAAAATACATTTTTATTATAAGACACCCTTACATCTTCAATTAGATTTTTTGAAAACCCATAAAAAACAACGTATTTGTTTTCTTTTGTTCTTTTAATGGTCTTTTTTACTTGTTCGTAATCCAAAGCTTTTCCACAATAATATGCGACAATTAGCGGGCCAGTCGGAACATGAAAAGAATGCAACAGCGTAGCTATCTCCAGTTGCGAATCGTATTCTTGCCAAAATAAGTCTTTCGACAAAAGCGACGCCTGTTCTTCCAGCCATGGTTTCATCACGTCTTCCGATACAATTGGGTGGGCCGAAAACCTATTTGCGATACAACACATCCCCTGCAAAACACCAACAAATAACGATGTTGACGAGGTTCTTATACCACCAACACTTAGCAAACCACTATAATTGTCGTCAAGTGTACCACGACCAAGAATTTTTTTATCATTATCTCTTATCAACCGAACTCGTTTGCTTATTTTCTTTAAATATTTTTCTTTTTCTGCAATTTTTTTACCCAAATGACATGTATCATACACACAAACTCTTTTAAGAAATTCGAAAGGATCCATATCAATCCAATCGTTTGCAGAAATAATTTGTTTAGAGGGATCTTCGTTTTCTGCAAAGAACAAGTTGCAATCCATACAAGGAAACAAACGACTTATATACGATATCAGCGTTTCTCCTTCATCAAATCGCATGTTTTCAGGCCATTTTCTTTTTAGATGCACCTGTATTTTCGTACCACTATCTTTTAATTGTTCTTTGGATTCTGCGGGTCTCAATAACGGTCTTGATTTTGTTCCAGACTTAAATTCAAGTACTAAGGTTTCCTTGCGCCCCTTCCCGTATCCAAGAGTTGTTATGGTAACTTCATCTCCCCACATAAAAACAGAGAAAAAGCCTATCCCAAAATGCCCTGTTGATTCAAATTTTTTACTTTCCAACCCAGGGAATTCTTTCTGCATCAAATTTGAATGCCAAAAAGATGTTCCAAAATCAAGAAATGGTCCGGTTAGCACACTTTCTGACATTCCGATTCCATTGTCTTCTACTTCAATAATTGTTCCATCGGAAACATCTTTTACTCTAATGTGAACATCTCCCCATTTTTCATCTCTCTCGTCCATTAATCTTTTCGCTCTAATTGCATCAGAGGCGTTTTGGACAAGCTCTCTTAATGGAACAAAATCATTGTTACCATATAATGCAGATCCTCCTAAAGAATTAATCAAACCTGATACATTGGTCACCTTCATTTGAGACTCTACAGGAGTCCACCCCTCAACTTCGATTTGTCGTGATATAGATTTTGGAGAATCAATATTTTTTACGCAATACGCCCCCAACGAAGGAATGTTATTCCGTGAAAACAAAGCATCAACATCAAGCAATTCCTGATTTATCATTTTGAGAGTGTCATAACACAACCACCAACTTTCTCGCTCATTTTTTGTAAAAGGAGACGACGATTGATAAACCAAGCGACCTTTATCAACACGAATACCACTCAATTTTTTGTGAAATTGCCAATGTTTCTCAGATTCTTCATCACTAAATCGATGTGTAATCCATAAAGAAAACGGGACTCTATCGGATGTGATATGAATAGCATCAGCAATTCTAAGAATACTCGCCAGTTTTAGAACATTGATTTCCCAATCCATTGGAAAATCAATGTCGGTAGGGCTTGGTTGGATTTGATCAGAAAAATCTTCTTCAATTTCTTCCACCGATTGGCCATGGCTAGCTGCAATTTTTCCAATTGTATTGCCCCAAAAATTTCTTAACTTAACATCCTCTATAAGGTAAAAAGAGTCTGAATTTTTTGTAAAGCGTTTTAAAGGAAGTTCTTTTGTGTTATCTGGATGAAATTTACGAATTGTTACTTCATTCGCTTTCTTTCTTGCTTCTGCTTCTTCAAAAGTTTTTTCGAAAAAAGAAAACGAATCTTTCCAAAAATCAGAATTTTCTATAGCTGTTTGGTTTTCATATATAGCAGGGCTCATTCCTAAATCATGAAATAAAAAAGAACAGCCTAAAACATATCCTTCCGCAGGATTTAACGTTAGTTTTGATCCTTTTAAGATGTTATCCGACATGTTCCATAACGCATCAGCATGAGAAATATCGTGTATCGTATAGTCAGGGAATAGACTTCTTACTTCTTTTAGCAAGCTTGATATTTTTTCACGAGATGATTCAAAAGAAGTCCGTAATTTTTCTATACATTTTTCATTTTCTTTATCATTTTTACCTAATGTTTTTTTCCACAATTCAGTTTTATGAAAATCAATTGCCATATATAAATCCCTGTATTTTTTTACTTTAATATAAATTTTTTCATCAACATTGATTGTTTAATCTGAATTTATGGACTCGACAAGTTGTTCTGCTCATGTCCTGTAATTTTACCCTCATTCTATTGATACATGAATTGCCTTTCCCAAAAATGCAAAATACTTCAAAAAATCCATTGTTTTGACCGTATTTTCTTTTCTCCGTTTAAGTATCCCCCTCGAATTGGAATATAAGCTTACTTTAAATACGAGGGCCGTGGGTGAGTCTTTTATCCGCGGGTCAACGGATGGCTTATCAAATGGCGAAAAATCCGGCGCGCTTGTGGGCTGTTTTTGATTCTTTATGGAGGTCGAAATCCTCGAAAATGCGAAAAAGTGTTACCAAAAGCTGAAAAAAGTGATTTTTGGTAGCATGTTTTCTATATAAATTAATTAAAATTGGCCAATTTGGAGGCTTTGTTGCCCAGCTTGTGTTACCAAATTGGGTGAAAACGGCAAATTGGTATCATTATATGGTCATGTTCTTCCTGAAAAGGTACATACAAGTTAAAATTTATGCTGCCAGAATGTGAAAAATCGGTGTTTTGGTAGCATAAAACCGACAAAATGGGCCTGTCTGTTCTTTTTTCGGGTCGTTAACTTCCTACCTCCTACTTCCTACTGTTTACTAAAAAGCTATCTTTACCCCGTTCAAATTTAAGACGTGATATATTCACGAGGTAATACAATATGGCAATGCAAGATATGAATGACCAGGTGCAGGCTCGCCTGGCAAAGCTCGACAAGTTCAAGGAAATGGGTGTAGAGGCTTATCCTCACAAGTTTAACAGGACCCATGATTCCAAGGTTTTGAAGGAAAATAAGGAAGCCCTGATGGTGACGAAGGAGCCGGTGGCTTTTGCTGGCCGCGTGGTTCGTTTCAATCGCAAGGGCAAGATGTGTTTTATGCACCTCAAGGACCGCTATGGTCGCTTGCAGGTTGTGGTTGCCCGTGACGAAGTGGGCGAGGCAAATTACGAAGTCGTGAAGATGACAGACCTCGGTGATTTCATCGGCGTGAACGGTACGATGTTCGAAACGCAGAGCGGTGAATACTCCGTGCGTGCCGAAAAGGTGACGATGCTTTCGAAGGCTGTGCGCCCGCTCCCGGTCGCTAAGGAAAAGATTGACGAAAACGGCAACAAGGTTGTGTTCAACGAATTTGCCGACGTGGATACCCGCTACCGCCAGCGTTATATCGACATGGCTTTGAACGATGATGTGAAGGAAGTCTTCATCAAGCGTTTCAAGATTATGCAGGCTATCCGCGAATACTTGATTGAAAAGGGATTCATCGAAGTCGAAACGCCGACGCTCCAGCCGATTTACGGCGGCGCGAACGCCCGTCCGTTTACCACGCACCACAACGCTTGCGACATGACGCTTTATTTGCGCGTCGCTCCGGAACTTTACCTGAAGCGCTGCATCGTGGGCGGCATGGAAAAGGTTTTCGAATTCTCGAAGAACTTCCGCAACGAAGGCATGGACCGCACGCATAGCCCGGAATTCACCGGTCTCGAATTCTACGAAGCTTATGCCGACTACAACGACATGATGGTCCACTTCGAAAACATTTACGAACGCGCTTGCATTGCTGCAAACGGTACGACGAAGATTCAGTATCAGGGCAAGGAAATCGACTTCAAGGCTCCGTGGCCGCGCTACAGCATGATCGAAGCTATCGAAAAGTTCGGTGGTCTCAAGGTCAACGACATGAGCGACGACGAAATCAAGAATAAGATGGAAGAGCTCGGTGGCCATCTCGACGGCGAATTCTCTCGCGGTCGTGGCATCTTGGAACTCTTCGAACTCACTGTTGAAGACAAGCTTATCCAGCCGACGTTCATCAAGGATATGCCGACGGAAAGCACTCCGCTCTGCAAGAAGCACCGCACTATCGAAGGTCTTATCGAACAGTTCGAACCGTATGCAAACGGCTGGGAACTCGGTAACGCTTATACCGAACTTAACGACCCGATCCGTCAGCGTGAACTTTTGGAAGACCAGGTTCGCCGTGGCCGCGGTGGCGAAGGCGAAACGCACCCGATGGACGAAAACTTCATGCACGCCATTGAATCTGGCTTGCCGCCTACAGGTGGCGTGGGCTTCGGCATCGACCGCATGGTCATGCTCCTTACGAACCAGCAGACCATCCGCGACGTGCAGCTCTTCCCGCTGATGAAGCCGGAAGTTTAGTAAACTAGATGGCTTAGACGAAAGAACGCTCACTTCGTTCGCTATAGACGAAAGACGATAGGATGTAAGGTGTAAGATTCAAGATGGTTTCTTTTGCATATAGAAAGCTGAATGTTTATCAAAAGGCTCTTTTGTGGGTCTTGGATGTTTATAGGCTTTGCAAATTTTTCCCAGATGTTGAACGCATTGCTCTAACTAGCCAGGTTCGTCGTGCTGCTGTTTCGGTAACATCAAATATAGCGGAGGGAATGAGTCGTTCTTCGAATAAAGAAGTTGCTCATTTTTTGGAAATAAGCTTTGGTTCTTTGATGGAAGTTCAAAGCCAAATGGAAATTGCACAATTGTTAAACTATATAACAAAGGATCAACTAGACTTGTTAGATGTAAAAACGGTGGAAATAGCTAAAATGTTGAGTGGCCTGAAGGCTGCAAAGAAACTGTAATTTAGCTGTTTTTTCTTTCGTCTTTCGTCTTTCGTCTTTCGTCTTTCGTCTAAAATGCAAAAGCTCGAACTTCTCATCGCTTGGCGTTACTTGGGGGCTCAACGGAAGAGTCTCTTTGTTTCGCTTATTGGTATTTTCAGTATGCTGGGTGTTTCCATTGGCGTGTTTGCGCTGGTGGTGGCGCTTGCGGCGGTCAACGGTTTCGAAGAAGAGGTCACTGCCCAGATGATTGGGAAGGATGCTCACTTTGAACTGATGGCGTACAATGGCAATCCGATTGGTCCTTACGACAGCTTGACTAAAGAGGTGCATGCTCGCGTGCCCGACGTTGTCGCTTCGTCGCCGTTTATCGTTTACAAGGTGGGCATCAGTTCCAAAAAAGTGAACGATGGTATTGTCATTTACGGCATTGATGATAAAACGGCAAAAGGCGTGACGGACATCCACAAGTATATTAAATGGGGGCAATACTCCGTTGATAGCTTGGAAGACATGGGCGGCAAACTTCGTCCGGGGATTATTCTCGGGACTGGTCTTGCGGCGCGCTTGCGCGTTGTCGTTGGTGACAAACTTGTGTTGCAGACGTTCCAGAGTCCTGACGAAGCGATGAGTACAGGCGGCCCGAAGATGATGATGTGCGTGGTGAGCGGCATTTTCGAGACGGGCACTTACGAGTACGATGGCAACCTTGCGTATGTCGGCATCTCGGATTTGCAGAAGTTGCTTGGCATGGGGAACACCGTGACCGGTATCCAGTTCCGCATTAAGGATCACTGGAAAGCGGGCGAGGCGGTCGATAGCATGGCGACTTGGCTCTCTTATCCGTATTACGGAATGGATTGGAAGTCCAAGAATATTACGCTCCTCAAATGGATGAATTACGAAAAGTTCATTGTGGCGGCGGTGATTTGTTTGATTATCTTGGTCGCTGCATTCAACATCATCAGCTCCCTCATTATGGTGGTTATCGACAAAACGAAGGAAATCGGTATCTTGCGCAGTATGGGCTTTAGCAAGGCGGGCATCATGCGCGTGTTCATGCTCATGGGAAGTTTCATTGGTGTGGGCGGAACCGTTGTGGGCGGGACGATTGGTCTTGTGCTCTGCAAGTTGCAAGAAGCATACCATTTCATCAAGTTGCCGGGCGATGTGTACGTGATTCCGTATTTCCCGATTTCAGTGCATGCGATTGATGTGATTTTGATTTTTGTGATTGGTATTGTACTTTGCGTGTCGGCAACGCTCTTGCCCGCATGGAAAGCAAGCCGTTTGGATCCCGTAGGAGCGATTAGACATGAATGATTTAGACGAAAGAACGCTTCGCCTTTGGCTTCGCTATAGACGAAAGAGTAAAGAGTTTGATATAATTCTTTCGTCTTTCGTCTTTCGTCTTTCGTCTATTGGAGTTTTTTATGTCTAGCTTACTACAAACAGTCAATCTTCGTCGTGTTTTCTCCGAGACGGGGGAAAAACTTGAAATTTTGAAGGGCGTGAATTTTTCGATGGAAGCGGGGGAACTTGTGGCGCTCACGGGTTCTTCGGGTTCCGGCAAATCGACGTTCCTGAATTTGGTCGGGATGCTTGATACTCCGACGTCGGGCGAGATTTATTTCAACGGCAAACCGCTTAGCAAGTTCAATAGCGAAGAACGCGATATGTATCATCGGAAACATGTTGGGTTCGTTTTCCAGTTTCATCATTTGCTGACTGAATTTACGGCGCTCGAAAATGTTTGCGTGCCGGGCCGCATTCTCGGAAAGTCCGAAAAGGAATGCCGCGAACGTGCCGAGATGCTTTTGGAAACGGTTGGCCTCAAGGATCGCTTAAAGCATTTGCCGCGTGAACTTTCGGGCGGTGAACGTCAACGCATCGCGATTGCCCGCGCGCTCATGAATAACCCGTCCCTCGTGTTTGCGGATGAACCGAGCGGTAACTTGGACGAAGCGAATTCGGCAAAGTTGAATGAACTTTTTGGCGAACTGAACGAAAAATTCCATCAGGCTTTCTTGATTGTAACGCATGATGAAAAGCTTGCTAGTTTTGCAAAACGCAGAGTCGTCATGCATAACGGAGTGATTCAATAGTGAGTGGCTAGTAAACAGTGGCTAGTAAACAGGATTAGTTAGGCGGCTACGCCGCGATTATAAAAAACTTCCTACTGCCTACATCCTACTAACCACTAACTACTAACCACTAATCACTATAGATAAGTAACTATCTTTTGAGTGTGATAAGAGAATGAATAGGAGATTCCCGCTCAGCGGCGGGAATGACAAAAGCAAATATGGCAGATATTAACGGTATTTTTTCAGCGAAGGCGAAGGCCGCTCTGCAAGCGGCTCGTATTGCGGCACGCAATTTAGGTAGCGATTGTGTGACGGTGGAACATCTGTTGTTTGGTCTCGTTCGCGAGGATTCTGGTGTTGCCTCCGAAACATTGAAAGCGCTTAAGGTCAACCTCACGGAACTGAGCGAAACAATCCAGCGCGCATTGAGTACAAATGGTGGCCTCATGACGGTCGGTGGCGATGCTCACGGCGGTCTTTTGACGTTCACCGGCCAGTGCAAAGCGGTGCTTTACAATGCCGCCAAGATTGCTAAGGAAGAGGGCGTCCAGTTTATTGGCCCGGAACATTTGATGCTTGCCATTTTGCAGCAGACTGATTCTCCGGCTGCGGCAACGCTTTCGACGTACAATGTGACGTTTGAAAATTATCAAGAAATGCTGATGCAAATCAAGCGCCAGGCCGATGGTCAGCCGTTGGATGATGGTCAGTCCGAAGATGAACCGCGTGAACGTTATACGCAGACGCGTCAGGCTTCTCCGTCGCGCTCCAAGACTCCGATTCTGGAACATTTCGGTCGTGACCTTACAGCGATGGCTCGCGCAGGCAAGCTTGATCCGATTATCGGTCGTGAAGCCGAAATCGAACGCTTGATCCAGATTCTCTGCCGTCGCAAAAAGAACAATCCGGCGCTTATCGGTGAACCGGGCGTGGGTAAGACCGCTATTATTGAAGGTCTTGCGCTCAAGATTGTGCAACGCAAAATTCCGGATCTCTTGGCGAATAAGCGCGTGGTGACGCTTGATGTTGCCGCTATGGTGGCGGGGACAAAGTATCGCGGCCAGTTCGAAGAACGTGTGAAGGGACTCATTATGGAACTCCAGCGCGTTGGCAATTCCGTGATTCTTTTCATTGACGAACTCCATACAATTGTAGGTGCTGGCGGTTCCGAAGGTAGCTTGGATGCAAGTAACATTTTCAAGCCGGCGCTTGCACGTGGCGAACTCCAGTGCATTGGCGCAACGACGTTTGATGAATACCGCAAGTATATCGAAAAGGATGCCGCGCTCGAACGCCGTTTCCAGACGATTGTGGTGAACCCGCCGACGGTTGAAGATTCTATTCAAATTTTGGATGGCCTCCGCCCGAAGTACGAACAACATCACAATGTGCATTATACGCCGGATGCTGTGCGTGCTGCTGTGGAACTGAGCGAACGCTATATTAGCGAACGATTCTTGCCGGATAAGGCGATTGACGTGCTCGATGAAGCGGGCGCAAGAGTTCGTTTGAATTCCATCAAGATTCCGCAAGACTTGCAGAACATGGAAGACGAACTCGGTGAATGTCTCCAGAAGAAAGAAGAAGCGGTTGCTAATCAAGATTACGCCTCGGCGGCGGACTATCGCGCTCGCGAAGAAGATTTGCAGAACTTGATTGCGGAACGCAAAAAGCAGTTGCAAAATGAAAATACGGAAACGCCGATTGTCGATGATAACGTTATTCGTGATGTGATTAGCAAGATGACTGGAATTCCGGTTCGCAGGCTCGGTGGCGAAGAAGCTCAAAAGCTTATCCACCTTGGTGATGAAATCAAGCAGCGCGTGATTGGTCAGGATCAGGCTGTTGATGCCATTGTGAAATCCATTCGCCGTAGTCGTGCAGGTATCCGCAACAACAAGCGCCCGATGGGCAGTTTCCTCTTCCTTGGCCCGACGGGTGTGGGCAAGACGGAACTGGCGAAGGTGCTTTGCAAGGAACTCTTTGGCAGCGAAGATTCTCTTGTGCGTATCGACATGAGCGAATACATGGAAAAGCATAGCGTGAGCCGATTGATCGGTGCGCCTCCGGGATACGTGGGCTTTGAAGATGGCGGTGGCCAGCTGAGTGAAAAGGTGCGCAAGCATCCGTATTCCGTGGTGCTCTTGGATGAAATCGAAAAGGCGCATCCGGACATTTACAACTTGCTCCTTCAGATTTTGGACGATGGCATTTTGACGGATAGCTATGGCCGCAAAATCAATTTCAAGAATACGATTATCATCATGACGAGTAACGCCGGTGCCCGTGAAGTCCGCCATAGCAGTGGCATGGGCTTTACCAAGATGGGCGAGACAGATGATTACGAACGCATGGAAACCGCCATTCGCGAAGAAGTCAAGCGCGTGTTCTCGCCGGAATTCTTGAACCGTGTCGATGAACAGATTGTGTTCCGTGCGCTCTCCAAGCATGACCTTGTATCTGTCGTGGATATCCAGATGGGGGCTTTACAGAAGAACCTCTCTGATCGCGGAATCCTCCTGGAAATGAGCCAAGAAGCCAAGGAATTTGTTGTAAACCACAATTATGATTCTTCCCTTGGTGCACGCCCCATCCGCCGTTCTATCCAGAATCTTGTGGAAGACGAAATCGCCGAAGGGCTTTTGCTCGGGACGATGACGGACTTCTCCACGATTACGGTGGACGTCGAAAACGGTAAGCTTTCGTTCAAGTGCGAGAAGATTAAATCCTAAAATTTCTATATTTGTCGCGAAATTTAACAATCAACCTATGAGGTTATCAATGTCTCAGATTTCTGCTGTTCTTATCTTCGGTGCTCCGGGTTCTGGCAAGGGCACTGTGGGCGCAAAGCTCGCTGCAACGACTGCTCTTAAGCACCTTTCCACGGGCGACATCTTCCGTGGCATCGCTCCGTCTAGCGAATCCGGCAAGCTCCTTGCTTCTTACTCCAGCAAGGGCCTTCTCGTTCCGGACGAAGCCACCGTTGAAATCTTCGGCCGCTTTGTCGAAGGTCTCGTGAACACGAACAAGCTCAACCCGGAAAAGGACGTTCTCCTCCTCGACGGTATTCCTCGCACTGTTGCTCAGGTCGATCTCATCAAGCCGATCGTTGACGTGAAGCACATCTTTGTTCTCGACATCAAGGACGAAGAAACCATCGTAGCTCGCCTCCTCAACCGCGCCAAGATCGAAGGCCGTAAGGACGACGCCGACGTGAACGTTATCAAGAACCGCTTGAATGTTTACAAGGAATCCACCGCTAAGGTTCTCGAAAAGTACGATCCGAAGATCATCAGCCACATCGTTGGCGACAACACTCCGGACGAAGTCTTCCTCGACGTGCTCAAGGCGTACGTGGACTTCACGAAGAACGCTTAATTTAAAGAAAAAAACTTAACAAAGGCCCGGCTCATTCGAGTCGGGCTTTTTTGTATATTGCGAAAATTAGATGAATTTATGAGGATTGGAAAATGAGATTGTCGGTGCGTATGGAAACGTTGAAAATGCGTGGCTTGAATATCCTTGTAATGCTGTTGCTGGCATTAGCGTTTTCCGCATGCAATGAAGATAAGGATATAGCCAAAAATCATCGTGAGAATGTTGTGGAACCTTCTGTGATAGAGGTTCACCCAAAACCACGTGTACACCCACATCCCAAACCTGGTGTACGTATTCATCCATCGCAATTTAGTTGGAGATCCCGTCCTGCTGATCGTCCTAAGATAAATTATCTTTTCCCGAAAGGCTCCATTGAAGATACTGTAAATTATACTCCTGAAGAAAAAGCAAAGAATTACCAGAAAAGTTTTAAAATTTGGAGCGGCGTTTATAGGCTTAAATCACAAAAAACGGCTTCTGATACATCCTCTCTTAAATTAGATGAAAATTATGAAATCCCGTTTGTCGGGAAAAAATTGAAAATAGGGGATAACGAGTATAGCATTTTTGAAATGCTTGAACTCGTACAAAAAGAAAAAACGGCTTTGTTGAATGTAATCGCCTCGAAAATTAAGTGGAGCAACCTTTCTTTCCGATTGGATTTAAACGAATTGCGAAAAAGTATTGATTCTTTACAAACTATTAAAGAATTGTTTTCTGAAATAGATTTTAAGATGGGTATAAGTGGTTATATCATTTCTAATAGATCAGAAATAAAATCTCATTCAATAGATCTTTTGAATTTGGATACAAATGATCAATTTGTTGAATTTCCACTTTATAACAAGTTTTTTATAGAATATACTCCTAAAATAAAAAATCAGAAAGTTAAATTAGGCAACCTTAGAACAGAAACCGAAGTGGATGCATCTATTTTGACGGAAAATACAATGCATTATGAAAATGAAAAGATTTTATTTTCATCTAACGTGATATCGGTTGTTTTGGATTTTCCGGGCATAACAGATGAAAAAACAGAGTCTTTGCCGATTGGTGTTAAGTGGGATTTTTTGAACATTTCTATAACGGGAAATGGTGTTGTAGATAATGTAGGCCCAATAGAAAAAGTTAAGAAGGTCAAAAGAGTCGATTTCCCTGTAAAAGATTATTTGGAACAATACTATGATAAAAATTTTTATCTGTCTATAGAAGAATATTTCGGTGCGTTTGAAGAATTAGAAATTCCTTTTTTAGATAATCCTGTTTTTTCATTTGGAAGAGATTTTTTTAGTCTGAAAAACTTAATCGAAACCATTGATAATTATGACCGATTTGTTCTGTATGCTACTACGGAGGCTACAGAATTGAAGGAAGGCGTTGAAGGCGGAAAAATTAAAATAAAAGAGATAACCGATTCGCTTAAGCGACATATTCGCAAAAACATGACATTACGGAATGTCTCGATGTATAATAAATCCTTTGAAGATTTGGATGATGTCTATAATAAAAGTGGACTGATTAATTTAATGAGCTATTCGAAGGTAAAAAAGAATCGAACGATTCGACTTCGGGATCAAGAAAATGTTTTGGTTTATAAAATAACGCTTAAACCACTTGAACTTACTAAGAATATTGATTTTGGCTTGTTTAAAACTGAACGTTTTGATGTTGATTTTGTTGCTTATATCCAGCATCGTATTTATCTTTTGTTGGGTTATATGGTTCTTGATAACAGCTATGTTGACGCTGCTGATTTAAAGCTATCTGCTCGCGTGAATGAAATTAATCTTGGCGATAAAAAGATTTTGTTTGGCGATGGTTCTTCGAAAAATAATGGAAGACTTGATTATTTTATACGTATAAGCCCGGATGCCGAGAATTCATCTAAAATTGTAAAACCTGCATTGAATTTAGATTACGAATCATTGACGGTTAAGGATGGTGACCGGATTGTGGCGACTTTGAATAATCAGAATCATAAAGAACGTTTTAGCTATGATTTCAAACGCAAGAAATGGATAATTCCAAGTTCCCTGAAGCCATACGTAACGCTATCTAAACGTAATATGAAATTTGACGAGTGATGATAACTCTCGTTTTGTTTCAAAATTTTTTACATGTATTTTGATTTTTCTGTTTGGGGCTATTTGTATATTGCGATTACATATAAAAAAAGGAGTTATTTATGAATTATAAAAAAGTTGGTTTGGGTATTGCTCTTTCGACAGCGATGAGCTTTATGGCTTGCGGAGATGATTCTTCAAATCCTATATCCAATAATACGGATAACGTAGAATCGTCTTCTAGCGTGGACGGCGGCGCTCCGAAATCTAGCCCGTCTGAAAAAAGCTCGTCAAGTGTTGCGGGTGGTGTTTCCAGCTCTTCTGTCGCACCGTCTAGCTCTTCTGTTGTCGAAGCAGAACCTTGCACTTTTGCGGCTGCAGATAATGTTTGGGAAATGTCGTACAAGGCAAGCAATAGCAAGGGTAACGCCAATGTCAAGACCATCTATAAAATTGATGGCGAAAACCTTGTTATTCTCGATACGATCCGCTATACGGGTAACCAGGCTAGTATGATTTGCAGGATCGCTGATGGCGCTTCTGATTTTAGTTCCAGAGATGGTCAATTTGTTGGCGTGCAGTATTGCGACGGTAGCACGGTTGTCATTGCCGGTACTGTTACACAGAAGGGTTACTTTGCTGCTAACGCTAGAGAAACAGTCCATGCCGCAGTTCAGAAAGCTTGTGGCGTAGCGGTTAACGGTGGCTCCTATGATAAGATTCCTCTTGCCACAAAGACAACTTGCGATTTCAAGGCCGAAGACAATGTGTGGTCTTATTCTTATCTCGATGAAGGCTGGCGCGGTCAGGACAGCGTTGTCGTGATTCAGTCGTTCCTTTTTGATAAGAAGTTGCGCGTGAAGGCTGAACAGCATCCGTTGCAGCATGCCGAATGCATCGCCAAGAACTTCACGGATATTTCTGGAAACAATTACTGCTCTGCTGAGGGCTTGATGGATGTTTCTTCTTCGGGTATTACATCTGAAAAGGAATCTATGTACAATAGCGAACTTCGCATGTGCAAGGAAAAAATTCCGGCTGGCAGCGAAACGGAATCCAGCTCCAGCTCTGTAACGGATGCTGAATCTAGCTCCAGCTCTGTTGCTGCTTCGGGCGACATGGTTTCTTGCGATGTTCCAGGTGTTATGGGCGGCTGCGAAGAAGCTCCTGCTGGTAGCGAAGAAGCCAACTTCTACCTTTCTTCTTGCGTATCGTTGCTCGAAGGAACGCTCGGCACAGGCTGCGCTAAGTAATTCTACTGTTTTTTCAAAACGAACACCGTCGGCGAAATGTCGATGGTGTTTTTTTTGTCGTTTGCCTGTGCTCGAAAACGTTATTGTGTGTCATATACGAAAAATCTTTAAATTTGGTATTGAATTTTAGTCAAAAATAAAGATTTTGTGTCATTGTTGAATGCGATTAGGTATATTTGATAACATGAAACCGATAACAGGCTACGAAGATCAAAAAAGAACTTCGTACTTTTCTTGGCGGGAATTTGCAAAACTGGCGGGATTTACTTCGCCGACTTATTTGCGGCTCGTGAGCGAAGGAAAAAGCAACTTGAGCCGTGTATCCATGAATCGCATGATTTCTGCGATGGGGCTTGCAGGCTTCGAAGCGAACTACTTCATAGCGCTTGTCAATTTTTGCAACGCCAAGGATGACGAAGCCAAAAAGCCTTATTGGAAAGAGATGCGCCAGATTGCGATTGAATACAAAGTCCGCGTTGTCGATAAGGAGGCTGTTGAGTATTTCGATGGCTGGAAAAATCCAGTGATTCGTGAACTTGCTCCGATGATGAAGGGCGCTACTCCAGGGCAGATTGCGAAAACGTGCTGCAACGAAATTTCTGCAGCCGACGTTTGCAAATCGCTTGAGTTCTTGACAAAAGCGGGATTCTTGAAAAAGGCCGCGGACGGTTCGTATCGCCAGACGGAAAAGAATGTGACGGCATCGCAGGAAGGCTTGGCCTATGCCATTCATGCCTTGCAAAAGAAAATGACGGCGCTTGGCGGAGAATCTATCGAACGCTTTGACCCGCAAGATCGCAGCGTGTCCAGTGTGACTTTTACGGTCAATCGCGAATGTTATGAACGCATCGCTCAAGAAGTAGATGCGTTCAGGAAAAAAATTGTGGCAATGGCCGCGGAAACAGAAAATGCCGATCAAATTTATCATTTGAATATGCAACTGTTCCCGTTAACTTGGAAATTAGAAAAAGATGAGGAGATGTAATATGAATAACAAAATCTACAGCTTGATGGCTTTGGGAGCCATTCTCTTTGCAGCGGCGTGCTCCGATAATGTTTCGCCCATTTCAGGATCGACAAGCATTCCGAATATGGACAATAAATTGAATAATCCGCAATCGCCTGTGTTGTGCAGTGTGATGGGCGTGACGGATTCCTTGGAAGCCCTGGAAAAAGGCTGCATTTGGTCACCTGAAATGTGGGGACCAACATCAGGTTATCGCGTACGCACCGGTTACGATAACGGGACTAATACTTCGGGAATTTGGTATTTCAAATTGGATTCTACAGACCTTTTGCTCCCGAGTGTTGAGTGGTCGGCTGAGGTGGGTGATAGTTATGATTCGCTTGCGTTTAGCCAAGTTCTTCAGGCATGCGGTGGCGCAATTTGCGGAAAAGCGAATTTCACGCCTGTAGGTTATGGTATGATGAATCGTGGACCTGAATGGGGCGAGTGGATAAAGCTTCCTTCTGTCAATGTTGGGTTTGCTATGGCTGGAAAAGATGCGTCTGGAAAATTTGAGGCTGTAGATGTGAGTGAAATGGGCGGCTTGTGTGTTGGTTATCAAACGGATGACCAAATCTCGATGGTTCTTGATTTTGACGATTCCGTCAATACTCTGATGGGGGATGCTTTCTATCAGGTCAGTTTGAGCGCTTATATTTCGGAAGGTGGGCTTGCGTATAGGGAACAAGATGAACGCAACGAATGTTTTGCTTGGAGTGATTTTGTGGTAGCTCGCAATGTTGATGGTGAATCAACTCAATCGCCTCTCATTAGTGTCGAAGAAGCGGTGAAGCATTTGACGGGGATAAGATTTGAAATCCTTGGAGTAAGAAACTATGAAATGGACGAATTCAAAATTAGTCGAATTGGTCGATATGTGAAAACGAATAAACGAAAATTCTTGGATGAAGAGAATTTACCTGTTGTCGATGAGTCTTGTGTTTCTCCTGTTGCCGTAGAAAATTTCTGTGAATGTAATTATGCAGATTCCATCGCGGTACACGAAGGGTATAGGATCGGTTACGATGAAGCGTTCGAAGAGGCTATTTCCAAGTTTAACAAACGTGACTTGGCAATGAGTCTGTGTGTATCAAACCTTCGAGTAAAATTGGGCCTGGAAATTCCGGCTTCAAGAACGGGGCTCCAACCTTGTGATAATGCCGTGCCTAAAATATTGCAATGTTCGGATGGATCGTATCGCTTTTCTTCGGAATTTTCGCAGCTGAAATCATCGTATGATGCGGTTGTTCAATCGGCAATTTTGAAAAGTAAACAGGACAACTTGAACCAGATTGATAGTTGTGTGTCGAATCTCTCGGTTCCAAAGCCGGTAGCTATAGATGATGTTGAATAAAATTACGATGGTGATTTGTGGAGCACAGCTTCGCACATATAGTAAGGAGGATAACTCAAAGGACTCGACTTTAAACTGAACATCAAAAGTTGGACAGTTTAAAGTTAGGATAAAATTGAGTTGTGAGTCCGGTATTGTACCGGACTCATTTTTGTGTGTAAAACTTGTTGTTCTTGTGCTTTTTAGAGCCTTGTTGTGTTGCTTGCTGTGTCATATACGAAAAATCTTTAAATTTGGTATTGAATTTTAGTCAAAAATAAAGATCTACGAAGATCAAAAAAGAACTTCGTACTTTTCTTGGCGGGAATTTGCAAAACTGGCGGGATTTACTTCGCCGACTTATTTGCGGCTCGTGAGCGAAGGTAAAAGCAACTTGAGCCGTGTATCGATGAACCGCATGATTTCGGCAATGGGGCTTGCGGGCTTTGAAGCGGACTACTTCATAGCGCTTGTCAATTTTTGCAACGCCAAGGATGACGAAGCCAAAATGCCGTATTGGAAAGAGATGCGTCGGATCGCGTTGGAATACAAGGTTCGCATTGTCGATAAGGAAGCGGTCGAGTATTTCGATGGTTGGAAAAACCAAGTCATTCGCGAACTTGCCCCGATGATGCCGCTTGCGACTCCCGGTAAAATAGCCAAGAAGTGCTGCAACGAAATCTCCGCTGCCGATGTCAGTGCGTCGCTCGATTTTTTAACGAAAGCAGGATTCCTGAAGAAAGATGTTGACGGAGCGTACCGTCAAACAGAAAAGAACGTTACAGCATCCAAAGAAGGTATGGTCTATGCCGTGCATGCGATGCAGCATAAAATGTTGCAGCTTGCCGATGAATCTATCGAACGCTTTGACCCGCAAGTCCGTAGCGTGTCCAGTGTGACTTTTACAGTCAATCGCGAATGTTACGATCGTATCGCTCAAGAAGTAGATGCGTTCAGGAAAAAAATTGTGGCAATGGCCGCGGAAACAGAAAATGCCGATCAAATTTATCATTTGAATATACAACTGTTCCCGTTAACTTGGAAATTAGAAAAAGATGAGGAGAAGTAATATGAATAACAAAATCTACAGCTTGATGGCTTTGGGAGCCATTCTCTTTGCAGCGGCGTGCTCCGATAATGTTTCGCCCATTTCAGGATCGACGAGCGTTCCTAATATGGACAATAATTTGAATATCCCGCAATCGCCTGTGCTGTGTAGCGTGATAGGCGTGACGGATTCCTTGGAAGCCCGGGAAAAAGGCTGCATTTGGTCACCTGAAATGTGGGGACCAACATCAGGTTATCGCGTACGCACCGGTTACGATAACGGATCGAATACTTCGGGGATATGGATCGTGAGTACATATCCTGAAAATGCTTATGTTGATATGATATGGCCTGGGAATGCGACTGCAGAATACGATTCCTTGGCACTTGCCGATGTTATAGATAAGTGTGGCGGAAGCTTGTGTGGAAAAGCTCTATTAAAAGGTGGAAATAGTATTCCTGAATATAATCATGAATATTATCAAAAAATCGGTGGATACGTTTATTTTGATTTTTATCTTGCCGGTAAAAATGCTTCTGGAGAGTTTGAAAGCGTTGACGTTCGCAATATGGAGGGCGTTTGCGTTTCGTATTGGGGAAGTTTTTTCGAGCTACAACTTATTACTGATGATTCGGTAGCAGCACAGCTGGGGAGTGCAAAGTTCGCTATATCTTTGTTTGGTACCTATTCAGATGTTAGGAACGTTTGCTATTCATGGAACGATTTCGGGTTTATAAGTAGAGAATCTGGAAAAATTGGAATGCTACCTAAAGAAGATGTTCTCTCTCATGTAAAGGGTATCCGTTTTGTGTTAAGTGCGGCTTACGAAAAACAAGAAGAGTTTAAAATTGCTGGGATAAGTCGTTATAATGCCTCTAGAATTTCTACGAATAACCTTCATCCCGTCATAACGGATTGTGAACCTGTATTTGTTGAGAAATCTTTCTGTGAATGCGAATATTCAGATGATAGAATACATATTTATACAGAAGATAGTGTTGCGATTGGTTATCAATTTTCTTTGCGATTTATGGATGCGTTGGTATCTTCGGATTCTGCGGCGAATGATTGTCTTAATCGTACTTTTGACAATTTGATGCCTTATATTGTTAAGCCGGGGAGTAGGGAAAAACCTTGTGATAATCCGCTTCCTGTGTTTATTAGGTGTTCTGACGGTACTGTAAGTGAATCGGTTGAGTTTAAAGAAGTCTCGACGGGATACTATAGTAAGATAGATTCTTTAACCCAAGATGCCGCTCCTATTGCTGATTCTCTTATTGCTCATTGCCTGTCGTTGTAATGGAATAATTGGAGTAATGGAGAAATAAGGAGGAAAAGAGCGACCGGAGAAATCCGGCCGCTTTTTGTATAAAAGAAGCCACCGGCTCGTTATCAGGCGGAAGCTTTTTGTTTGCTTTCTGAAAATTATTTTACATAAAATCTTTAGACCAAACAGCCCTCAAAAGCGTGTTAATAGTATAGGGGCCATATTGCAAACATTCCCCCTAAAGGAAAAATAAATGACCGAAAATAACACGATTTCAGAAAAGAATGCCTACTACATCGTCACAAACGCGCAGGGAGAAGAGTTCTTGCTTCCATATTACAGTGAAACGTTTCGTGTGTTGATGGATGACAAGGACACCATCCGCGATATGCTCAACTGCTTACTTGGACTAGACCACGACCATGAAATTGTCGATCTCGATTACGAGTTCGAAAAGCCCATTGACGTTTTCATGCCGGAAGATGATGCCGCGCGCCTTGACGTGTGGGTGACAACCATGGATCATCGTTATTTTAATATAGAGCTGCAAAATAGGAACCATCCGTTCTTCCTTGATCGTTTGCAACTCTACAATTCCTACCAGACGCTACGAGGTAAGTACGAATATAACCGTTCGGCATATTTTAAGTCGATGGACGAAAAAGAGCGTAAGGTTCATTTTTATGAACTTCCTGAAATGGTTTCCATCTGGCTCTGTAATTTTTCGATTCTGAAGTCCGAGAATATTTTTAAGGATACTTGGGCGGTTTATAGCGAGGATGAAGTTCGCCATAGCGATGCCGAGCACAAGGCTCTTCCAATTTTTACTAAAAATAGATATATTATAGTAGATCTTCTGAACTTCAAGAGGTTGCGAAAGAACATCAGTTCACGCGAGGATTACTGGCTGAAACTTTTGTCGCAAGGCCCGCTTGAAGTTCCCGAATCGAAGGATCCGATATTTAGAGACGCCCTCAACCGTTTACGTATAAGTCGCATAAGCCCAGAACTGCTTAAAGCCTTGGAGGAACATATGTTCGATAAACACGCTGATGAAGCAATCGAAGCCGAAATTTGGCTCAAAGCTGAAGCACAAGGGCTTGAAAAAGGTCTTGAACAGGGGCGTGATAGGCGTAATGAGGAAATGGCTCTCGCTATGATTGCTGACAATGAGCCTATTGAAAAAATTGTCAAGTACTCGCACCTATCCGAAGAAAAAGTCCTAGAACTGCAGAAAAAGGCGAAATAGTTCTTACTTGATTTGTTCTGTAGGTAACCCCGTCGATTTTGCCGGCGGGAATTTTTTTGTATAAAGAACGCCACCGGAAAAATCCGGTGGCAAATTTTTTTGCTTTGAGTCGTGACTGCACGAATTACTTAAGTGCGGCAATAATAGCGTCGCCCATACCAGTTGTGCCGACCTTGGTGCAGCCTTCCTGGTAGATATCGCCAGTGCCCCTGAGCGATGACCTTTTCGCAAGCAGCTTCGATAGCCTTTGCAGCTTCTTCTTCCTTGAAGGTGTAGCGGAGCATGAGGGCCACGGAGAGAATCTGTGCGAGCGGGTTTGCGATACCCTTGCCTGCAATATCCGGAGCGGAACCACCGGCCGGTTCATAAAGACCGAAGGAACCTTCAGCGATAGAAGCGGACGGGAGGAGACCCATGGAACCCGTGAGCATTGCGCATTCGTCGGTGAGAATGTCGCCGAAGAGGTTCGGGCAGAGGAGCACGTCGAATTCACGCGGGCGCTTGAGGAGCTGCATAGCAGCGTTGTCCACGTAGAGGTGTTCGAGAGTGAGTTCCGGGTAGTCCTTGATGACTTCGTTCACGACTTCGCGCCAGAGCACGCTCGTGGTGAGCACGTTGGCCTTGTCGATGGAGGCAACCTTCTTGTTGCGGAGCATG
>CACYRP010000031.1 GCA_902776765.1 Fibrobacter succinogenes | reverse complement strand
CGAAGGCAATACCAACGCTGTCGATAACGAAGAACTCATCAAGGTGAACAAGAACATCCGTCAGCATCCGGTGGAAGAAGTCGGTGCTTGGCTCCGCGACCGCATGAGCGGCATGACCCGCGTCGTGTAAGCTTCGCAATACTGCATCACGATTTGGCTCACGTACGCTTTAGTACGCTACGCCAAATCGTTCTTTGTCTTGCTCGGTTCCACTTAGCGGGATAAAGAGTGTTAAAGCGCATTTGTGAGCAATAAACCCCGAAGCGAAAGCTCGGGGTTTTTGCGACCTTTGGACACTTGGCCTTTAGGCCTTAGTGTACATGGCCACCTTTAGGTGGGAGTGAGGCGATGTCGTAGTTACCTATTTGCTGTAGAGCCGAACGGTCTCGTTAGTACGCTACGCGCATCCACGCCTTGTTCTGCTTGATTAAACTTGCGGGAAGAAAGTTGTCTAATCTTGATTATACGACTTTCGCGAATTGTCTCGCTCGCTTATACTTAGCGGAAGAAAGTTGTCTGATCTTGCTTAGATTGCTTTCGCAAATCTCGCTATAACATAGCAACTCAAAAACAGCAAAGGCCCGCCGCAAGGCGGGTCTTGTTGCATTTGGTTGATAGAGAAAAATTATTTCCCGCCGACGGGGAACATCGCGAACTCCAACTGGAACACTTTGTCGCTGTTCTGGTCTTCTTCGGCGATGAGCGCGATTTCTTTGCGGAAGGCGTTGATGCGTTCCACGATGCGGTCGTAGCCTTCTTGGCTGATGCCGAGGGTGAGTCCCGAGATGTGGCGGCTGCCCGGCGTGTCGCGGTCGATGGAGTCGGCGGCGAGTTTCAGGCAATGCTGGTGGAATCCGCGGAGGGCGAGTTTTGATGTGCGGTCGCCTGTGGTGATGGCGCTTTCGGTCAGCTCGAATTTCCCGTTTTTGTCCTTCTTGATGAGTTCGCATTCCTCGAGCAACTTGACGGACTTTTTCGCCTCGTCTGCGGTGATGTGTGGATGGACCATCTTCGCTAGCGCCTCGTAATCTCCGTTAAATCCGAACATCCCGATTAGACTGCGGATGGTGAGGTGTCGCCAGTGCGAATACACCATGTATTGCGCGTGCCCGAGAACGTGCTGCTTTTCGGTGAAGCGCGCGACCTTGAGCGCGGCTTGCATTTCTTCGAACGCGGCGTTCCGTTCGTCGGTGGTTTCTGCCTGATTGAACTTCACGAGTGCAATGAAAAATTCTGTCTCGTGCTTGCCGAGCCTGAGTCCCGACGCGACTTTGGGAACGCTCTGGTTCGACAGATTCTTGTCGCCGTTCATCACGCGGCTGATAAAATCTTTCGCTTTGAAACCGATTTTGTCCGAAAACACGCGAAGCGAAAAGGCAGGGTTCGCCTCTTTCTTCCCGTTATAATAGTCCCTCAAAAATTCCCGGTAGTCCAGGTATTCGAAGACTTTTCGTGTCGGTTCCTTTTCGGTCATGCTTTAAATGTAAGAAAAAAATTCGATTCGGAAAATTCACGCATTACATTCCCGTTGTCCAGAAACAACGATAAATTGGAGTATTGTTTCAAAGTGCTTTGAAATTGCGCGCTTCCAATCTAGATTATAGAATGGGGGAATAATCCCCCTGATTGCAGCCCGCGATGCGGTCTTCCATCACCCCCAATGCGGGCTTCAAACGCCAGCCCGCAACGCCTGGCTTAATTGCCTCAAGGAAATGGAACGAACCAAAAGTTGGGCCAATGCAACCAAAAGTGAGGAACAATGGGTATGAAAGGTTTTGGTCAAATAGTGCTTGCGGGTGTTGTCTCGTTTTTCGGAATTTCTGCAGTGCATGCGGCAGAGGCTTCCGCGAAAATTCAAGCGACGGAAGTCGTGAATCTTCCGTCGGAGGCCGCTTATGGTGGCGGCGATAAAGTCGGTTCGCCGTTGGTTGCGGCGACCTACAACGCGGGCGATGGGCCGGGCATTTGGATTGTAGCCGATGGCGGTTACAGGCTTTATCACAATGGAGCGCTTTTGGCCGAAGACAACCAGGCGGGCCGCGTGCGTTTTGTCCCGATGACGTTTCTTCCCGGTGAAAATGCGATTTCTGTCGTGGGTGTGAACGGGAAGGGTGCCCCTGGCGTTTTGGTGCAGATTGACGACCTTGACAAGTCTTACTATTCCGGCGCGGACTGGAAATCGAAACCTGCCGTGGGGAGCGCCTCGTGGAAGAACAAGGGTCGCGACCTTTCGCAGTGGGGAGGCGCGACAACTCTGAACTACGCGAACAACAAACTTCCGAGCGGTGGCTCCCTGAACGGCTTTGCTGTAAACACACAAGCCAAGTGGATTTGGACGAGTGCCGAAACGGATTCAACGGTGGTATTACTTTATACGTTCTACGTGAAAGCGGAAGGTCTTGGTGCTTCTGCAACGGGCGGCGATGCCGGCAAAATTGTTATCGCTAGCGATTCCACGAGCATCCGAAAGTATTTACAAAGTAACGATGCCGTGACAATCCTCGTGCCCGAAGGTACGTACGATTTCAGGCAGTTCCGCAACGCTGTTACCGAAGCGAAAAGCAAGGGCCGCACTTGGTGCAAAACGGCTTGTACCGAAAAGAACCGCGTGACCGGTAAGACCAACACCTTCTACCGCATCACATTCAAGGCGAACAGCTGCAGCGATTTGACGGAAGCGGGAGTGCAGATTGTGCAGGAAAGCGAAAATCTGCAAAAGTGGGATAACTGGATTACGACCAAGGCGAACAAGAGTTTGGTGGGCATGGGTCGTGGCGCGAACTTGCGCGGTGCTGCTATTGCGGTGCGTACAAACGAAGGCGCTAGCAACCACATTTACCGCAACCTCGCCATTTACGATGTGAACCCGCACTTGATCGAAGGCGGCGACGGTCTTGAAACAGTGGGCACCGCCGATAAGCACGTCAAAAATTTCTGGGCGGATCATATCAGTTACAAGTGGATTTCTGATGGCATGGATATGGAATTTGTCGATAACGCAACCATTAGCTATTTGGATTTTGACGGTGCGAATGAATACAACTGCTGGGGAACCGACCCTTACATGGCGCTTGTCGAAGATGCGCGCTTGACCTATGCGAACAATTACTGGCACAACACTTACGGGCGTGTTCCGAAGGTCACGGGCGAGGTCAACGGTTCACAAGTTCATCTGTACAACCAGTACGTCAATTACAATCGCTTTTTTGTTGCCGGTGCCGACGGCCATAGCGCAAATGCCAAGGCCTACGTGCGTTACGAAAACAGCTACATCGACAATGGGCAAGGCTACCTTGCTGAATGGGGCGACAACGGCTATGTTTACTTTAGCGGAGTTTCGTTTGGGAAAGACACCAAGCAACAGCACCGCTACAAGGGAACGGTCAAGAGCGGAATCCCGACTGCAGAAACATTCAATCCGAGTTATTCTTTTGAAAAGCGCGATGTCGCAAACCTCCCGAAAGAAATCCCGACACTCTCGGGCGTGGGTGGCCGCTACGGCAAAATGCCCGAATACAATCAGGTTTTTGGTCAGAGCAACAAGGCGGCAAGCGTTACCTTGACCGCCCCTGCGGCGGGTGCGAAGTTTAATGCGGGCGCGACGGTGACGCTGAAAGCCGATGCCAAAGACAATGACGGAACGGTGAAGAGCGTGGCGTTTTACGTGGGCAATACGCTGGTGGGCACGGCAAATGCGGCTCCGTACCAGGTGAGCGTCGAGGGCGTGGAGCCTGGAATGCATTCTGCAGTCGCTGTCGTCACTGACAATTCCGGGCTCACATGGATGAGCGAATACGTGACCTTTACTGTCGAGGGTTCGGCGGAATCCAGCAGTTCTGCGGTCGCGGAATCCAGCTCTAGCGCTGTTGTAAAATCCAGTTCGAGTGTCGTGGCGTCATCTTCGAGTGCGCAGCCCCCTGTGGAATCTAGTAGCGACGCTTGTGTGGTCATTCCGGGCGAAGACCCGGAATCTTGCGGAACGATCGGCATTGCGCCTTTCGCCATGCAGCGCGCGACCGAAGCCGAGGCCGGCTTCTACCGCATCTTTGACATTCAGGGGCGCCCGCTTTTCGCAGGCGACCGCAAGCCCGCTAAAATGCCTGCCGCCCATGTTATTGTGATCGAATACACGTCCGCTGGCAAAACATTGCGCCACTATATCCAATAACGATTCCCTAGCGAATGAAGGCGTGCTCGCTTTTCGTAAATCTTATATATATTGGTATCGATGAAGTTCTGCAAAAACATAAAGGCTGTAACGGTTGCTTTTTCGGCGGCCTTTATGGCGCTTCTTGCAGGATGTTCCGATAGCCATGTGGCGGGTAACAGCGCCGAAACGGGTTCTCCAGAACTCGCCGGAATTTTTGTCTTGGATAACGGTTCCCCAGCCGCCCACGCGCGCGTGCAATGCGTGCCGAGCGACTTTAACATTATCTCCGCAGATCGTGCGGAACGCTCTTTGCCACAGGCGTTTGAAACCGAAACCGACGAAAATGGCAACTACGAATTCGACTCCATCCCGTCGGGCCGTTTCTCGATAGAGGCTTTCCATGAAAAATCGGGTCAAATGTTCCTGAAACAGAACTTGGCTAATGAACAAGGCGAACCGCTTGCCTTACATGACACATTGCGTCATTCGGGGAGTGTCAAACTTCTCGTGCCAGGCGCGTTCCGCGAAAATCAGGGTGGTGATGCGATTGTCGTCGGAACGACCATTCACAGAAGGATCTCTGTGCAGAATGGGAAAATCGAAGTCGATAGCCTTCCGGCGGATTCTTTGGACATCGTTATCTACATGGACAAATTGTTCCCAGTAAAGTTCGAAAATGTCTCGGTGCAACCGGACGAAACGACGGTCTGGGGAGATTCGGTAACATATTCGTTCACAGCTCCGCTTGCGCTCCCTGAACGTGAAAATCCCAAAGCCGAGAATTCTGCAAGCGGTGATTCAGTCCGTGTCGTTACGGATATCCCGTTAGCCCTTGTGCTCGACTCTTCGGTGTGCGACTTGGACTCTCTTGACCATTTCGTAGGCCGTTGGGAAGCTTTCCGCATTTCACACAGCGCTGCGAAAAAACAGTTGCCCATTGCGGAACCCCAATTACAAAATGGAAAAATGATGTTCTGGGTTCGCCTCGATTCCTTGAATACCGCAGATGAAATTGAATTGACGTTCAATACGGCTAAAGACCCCGCTTACGCTTTTGACGTATTCCCGACGAATCGCAGCTATTCGTTGGTGTATCATTTTGATAGTGGGCTTTCGCTCCTTGACGATTCCGCTGAAAAGGGGTATTTCGAAGGCTCTGCCGAAACAGCGACAGAACTTGATAGCAGTGGCGGCGTTCTTGGAAACGGAATGCATCTTGGCGCAGACGATGTCGTGACTGTCAAAAATTCCGCGGGTAAGGATTTTACGCGCAAAGTAAATCTGACTTTTGATGATGACGGCTATTTCTGTTTTTCGCTGTGGCTGCAGCTCGAATCGCTGGACAAGGAGCAATTGATTTTCAAAAAGGCTGAAGAATATGCGCTCCGTTACGTACCCAAGCAAGGCTTTGTCGTGGACTTCTATCATGAGGCTATGCAATCAGTGGCGGAGGATGTGTCTAAAACGGCCGAAGACTCAAGTTACAAAATCTCTTGGGTTTCGGGTGCAGACGGAATTAACGCAGGTGAATGGGTTTACGTCGCTTTCAGCAGGCGTGCTTTTGAACAAGTTTTATTTTATGTGAACAATCGTCAAATCATTTCCGAAGCCGAAAAATCCGATTGGGCTGAAAACGTCAAGGAACGTGCCAATTTTCAGTTGGGAGGCTTTACAGGCAATATAGATGAACTTTCAATCGGCGCGTGTTTCCACGACGAATCTTGGACTTTAACAACTTATTTAAATCAGCATCCAGAGAACCGTTGGCCTTCTCTATCCGCTCGATAGTGTTACAGAATGGCGGAATGCCTATAAAACGGTATCCATTCCTTCGAAAACGATTTCATCGACTTCTAGGAATGTTCCGTTTTTCATGAAAATGGTGAAAAATCCGATTTCGGTTGCGATATCTTTGAAACGGACTTGGTAACTTTCGCTTTCCAAAGTTTCATCACCGGGGCGGAATACAACTTCGTGCCAGTTCTCGTTTGCCTTGGCATTCCACAATGCTTTATTGAATTTGTTGTCGCCGATATCCTTGTAATGTTCTAGCGCTACAGAAAATTCACAGTCACCGCGAACTTTCAATCGGACGGCAGTGAGTCTGCTCAAATCGTAATAACCCGTGTCTAGGCCAATGTGCGTGCCGATGAGCACTGTTCCGGATTCGCCAAGCGCAAATTTTAATGAAAGGTATTTCCCCTGAGCACTGTCGATAAGGGCTGTGGCAAAGCTTTTTGAACTGTCTGGCAAAATCCATTGCGCTCCATTGCTTGTGTTGAAGTACCAACCGAAATTCGGAAATGTCTTTGCGATGTTGTTCAAACTATCGCCATCGTCAAAGTCCTCGAATACAAATTCTTGTGTAATGCCCGGCATGCGGAAAAGCGTGTCTGCGGTTGTTCCGTTTTCGACCGAAACGGTTGCAAGGAGTGAATCTCCGGCGACGATGTCGAATATGCCTGCTGGCACGCGAGAGAATACGTATTCGTTTCCGCTACGGGAGGCTGTGTAGGGCGTGGATTGCAGAGCGATGGTTTCGTAAAGTTTAGCGTAGTCGGCTTCTGCTGCGCCTGTGCGTACGGTGATGCTTGCCGATGGCAAAAGCGAAATTTCGGTTTGCTGGGTGTCAAGTGCAGTCCAGGTCATTAGTGAAGAATCGCTGCCTGCAATGCCTTCGATAAATCCGTCCGAAACAACGGAATCAAAGCGCGCTTCGCCCAAGGAATTTGTTGTGGCGGAATCGATGACGGAAATGGTTTCTTTGGAGAATAGTTTTAGACGAGCGTTTATGATGGGCGAGTGGGATGCATCAACAACAGTGAATGCAATTCCGTTTGTGGTCTCGCTTGTCGCTCCAGTGAATTCTGGATTCGATTCGGAGCACGCCCAAAAAAAGGCTGTCAAAAGTATTGTCGCAAAAAAACGTTTCATTATCAATCCTTTTTCTTCATCATCGGGAACAATTGAAAATTTAATTGATAAACACTGTCGCAAATTTGGGAGGGCATCGCATTGACCACTTTTACGATGCTTTTTCTCGTCTCGGCAAGGATTTCGCGAATTTTCTGTATTTGCGAAGAATCGAGAGCCATGGTGAGTGTGCTGATGTCGCGTTCTTCTTTTGGCGTTTCGGCGATGGAACGTTGCGCAAGTTCGGTGATGCTCTTTTGATAGTCGCTAATAGAGGCGCTCAGCCAGTGTTCTTTTGTTTTGATATGGGCTTCGGTTGGGACGATGCGTCCGTCTTTTCGCATGTTTGCAAGGCCGAGCTGTAACAACGCATCGACTGCGTTTTGTACCTGCGTTGCGGTAAGCTTCGGGATGCAAGAGTCTCCTAGAGCTGCTGCGTATTCCGGTCCGCGATAGTCGAATACATCGAGTGCGGAGCGAACCATAGGGTAGAACCATTGCTGAAAATAGCGGTAGCGGGCTTCGTCAAGTTCGCGGCAGGCCGCAGGACGCATTTTCTGGAGCGTTTCGAAATGCTTGCGCACCTGATCGTCTGTTTTAGCCTTGCCGTAAGCAACCAGTTCACGGAAGTATTCGGCCTTGCCTTCCTTGAATCGGAAAAACTGCACGAACGACTCGATGCTTTTTGTTGAAACATGGCGCTTGCCCTGCAAAATCTTGAGCAATAGGCTTGCATCCATTTCGACGGCGGCAGCGAAAACTCGGTAACTGAACGACGAATCTAGCGATTTTTCCAACTCGTAAAAATCCTGCAAGAAGTTGCGGTAGTCGGAGTAATCGTAGATGTTGATTTTGTTTTTTGCAAGCATGGCCAACCTGCTTTAAAAATACATTTTTTTTATAAAGAGATATTGTTTTAATGCGTTGTGCGATGATTTTTTTACGGGAGTGTTGACATTTTTGTCCACACTTGATTTTTTTCTTTTGCCTTTGAAACACCTAAAAAGGATATATTCATAAAAAAGAGGAGTTCCTATGAATATAGCGAAGAAAGCTGTTTTTCTCGGTCTTGTGTTAGCCTCGGCAACGTTTGCTACCAAGTACGAAGCCGAATCGGCAACGCTTACTGGTGGCTCTGGAATTGTCAACAGTGCTAGTGTCTCGGGAACGGGCTATGTCGATATGAAAGAGGGTAATATCGCCTTCGAAAACGTCACTGCCGAATTTGCGGGCAAGTACCAGTTGACAATACACTACAAGGCGGGCGAATTCAAGTCGAACTACATCAAGGTTAATGGCTCAACTGCCGCCACGGTCGATTTCAACGCCACTACAGGTTGGGGTGACGTATCGACCGTGGTCACTCTTAAGGCGGGCGCGAACAATATCGCCATCGAAAAATTCTGGGGTTGGATTAGCGTGGATTACATCGATGTTTCGCCTTATCAGTCTGTTGCATTTAATTTGAGCGCCAAGCCAGTCACGCCGAATGCGACAGAAAGTGCTGTCAAGCTTTACAGTTTCCTTGTCGAGAATTTTGGCAAGAAGACGATTAGCGGCATCATGACTGGTGACATGAGCAATTACACGAAGGGCGCCGATTTCAAGACGCATGACGACGTGAAGGATATCTACACGCGCAGTGGCAAGTTCCCGGCGCTTGTGGGCTTGGATTTCTTGTTTGCGACGGGTCCGAAGGCTAACGAATCCTGGTACACGGAATATACGGAAAAGGGAATTTCTCTGGCGAAGGATTTGTGGAACAAGGGCGGTATTCCAGCGTTCTCTTGGCATTGGAAAGACCCGCTGGATGAAAAGGATGCCTTCTACATTAAGTCGGCGGCAGGTTCCAACGAGTACACCGATTTTGATTTCAAGACGGCGTTCAAGAGTGGAACGACCGAATGGAATACAGAGAGCGCTGCGTACAAAGGAATTATCGCTGACATCGACCACATCGCAGAGTACTTCCTCGAATTGCAGAAAGCGGGTGTTGCGGCTATTTTCCGTCCCCTGCACGAAGCCGGTGGACTCTGGTTCTGGTGGAGTATCAACTCGGGTAAGGAATTTGCGGCGCTTTACCGCTTGGTGTTTGACCGCATGGTCAAGGAAAAGGGTGTCCGGAATCTCATTTGGGTCTATAATCCCGAAAGCAAGGTTGTGAGCGACTGGGATCCGGGCGAGGAATACTACGACGTGATTTCCATCGATATCTATAATAACGACAACGATTATTCCAGCAATTCGGGCGCGTTCGAAAAGTTCAAAACCGCAACGGGTGCCAAGAAAATTATCGCACTTACCGAAAACGGTCCAATCCCTGACGTGAAGAACATGCACGATGATGAAGCTGTGTGGAGTTGGTGGATGCCTTGGTACAGCACTTGGAGTGGCAAGTGGCCGGGTCAAACCGCCAATAGCGTCTGGAAAAGCAACATGGCCGATGCTCGCGTGATTACCATCGATGACATGCCCGGTTGGGACAAGTACAAACCGAGCGAATCGGAACAAACCACGCGCATGGCTGAAAAACTTCACTTTAGCGAACGCGCGGTTACCACGGGAATCTTCGACATGAAAGGTCAGTACATGGGCCTCTCGGAACAGGGACTCCCGCAGGGTCGCTATATGATCCGTAAAAAAGTGGAAGGGCGTACGATGTTCGTGCCGTATAAAAAGAAATAATTGCTTTTAAAAAGCCTTCAAGGAATCGATTGCGTAATGCAAAAAAGATTCCGGAGGCTCTTTTGGGGATTTATAGCCATAGAATTGAAATGAGGAGTGTCATGGGAAAAGCTTTCTTTAAAAACGTGGTTGCTTCGACCGCAATTGTAGCCTGCAGTGCGGGCGTTGCTTTCGGTATTACCCCGAATAAGCTTGTTTCGGGTGGCCTGTTAGCGCATACAGGTTCGACGACCACAGATTACCTCACCGACGGTTATTTGACCAACTGGAAAAGTAGCAGTGCTAAAGAAATTGCATTGAATGTGGGCGAGGGGCCTAAAAAGCTTTTGATCAACTGGGAGTCTTTTGGCGATTGCGCCTGGGCGACCAATTTTACGAGCAACTGTTCGCATAGCGGTGTTGCTCTCTCCAATTTTAAAATACTCACTTCTGCAAATTCCACGGATGGCTCGGATGGTGACTGGACTGAAGTTGCAAACGTCAAGGACAATCCCGTGATGGCTCGCGGTGTAGAAATTGACTTTGAAGGAAAATCTTGGTTCAAGTTTGTAAGCGAAGGCGATGTCGGCAAGATTTTAGAAATCGAAGCGTTCGACATGACGGATGGCGGAACGGATACGTGGTTCTTTATGGGCACGAGTATTAGCCAAATGGGAATCAAGCAACAGGAAACGGATTCGACGACGGCACAACTGATTCACGCTCGATTTCCGGATTACACGCCTGCCATGCTTCGTGGAGGCATCGGTTGCATCAACAGTACCGAAGTGGTTGAGCGCTTGGACGATTACCTGAAATACGCTGGCAATGTGAAATTCTGGGCAATCGAAATGGGAACGAACGATGCCTGGGGCGGTGGCGACTGGAATCTCGATACTTATGTCAAAAACATGCAGACAATTATTGATTCGGCAAAGGCTCACGGAATCACGCCGATCATTGCACGCATTATCGCAACGAATCCTGAAAAGTCGGGATGGCAAATTAACCCGGCGTTCCTTGAGGCTGTAGATAAACTTGTTGAAGATAACAAATTGCCCAAGGGTCCTGATTTTTACGGTTATTTTTTGAAACATCCCGAATTGCTTGGTAGCGACGGTGTCCATCCGAATTCCGAAGGCGGCGGGCAGGCGATGCACCACTTGTGGGCCGAGGCGCTTGCCCCTCTTTACGCGGTTGGTGACACGGCGAAAAAGGATACGCCCGAAGGGAATGAATCGACTCGTGTGGTGCGCCGCAATGTGTCCGCAAAACTTGTGTTGCCTATAGTTTATACGCAAAAACGAAATGTTTTCATCGAAAAAATTTCTGGAAAAACGGATATTAGTTTGGTGACTGTCACGGGGCATATTGTTGCTTCGAAACGTAATCTGGATGTTGACGAATCGCGCTCTTCGGTTGTTTTTGAAAATGTCCCCGCCGGTCGATACATTGCTGTGATTCGAAGCGGTTCCGCACGAATCGCAAGGCATGTGCGAGTCTGGTAAGGCTCGGTTTGCCGTTGTCTATAGACAACTCTTTTTTTTAAAACAGTGCCTTCAATGCATAATTGGAGGTATTTTTATATACAGAAACGTGTGTGTGGATGTATATGGGATGTTTGGTTTCTTTTTTAGAAGCCGGAGCGCGGGGCGCATTTGCCTTGGCGCTTTTTGTTTTTTTTGCAATGCTGTTGGTGGCTGAGGTTGCAAAAATTCAAGTGTAGTCTATAGACAATCTTTCTTGAATTGTCTATAAGTATTTTGCTGAAATAGAATATATTTTTGTAAAGAACTTCCTAAAAATGGTGGATAATATGGGTTTGATGTTTGGTTCTCGTAAAGGTCTCGCCGCTTCGGCGCTTTGCTTAACGGTGTATGGGGTTGTTGGGGCTAGTGCCGAGCCGCTGGCATTCCCTGAAGCGTTGGGCTTTGGGGCTCAAGTTACAGGTGGTCGTGGTGGTACGGTGTACCATGTGACGAATCTGAATGATGATGGTGTCGGCTCTTTCCGCGATGCGGTAAGCCAAGGGAATCGCATTGTTGTTTTTGACGTAGGCGGCATTATCAATATCAAGACGGCCGTTTCCATCAGAAGTAATATTACGATTGCGGGGCAAACAGCTCCAGGCGAGGGAATCGCTATTCACGGCGGCAAACTCAGTACGGGCAAACAAAGTAATATCATCATCCGCTACTTGCGCATTCGTCCTGGTGAAAAAACGGCTTCTACAAAAGATGACGCCCTGAATCTTTACGACGCCAAAAATGTCATTGTCGATCACTGCTCGGTAGAACTTGCTCCGTGGAACAACTTTGGTGGAAGTTCTGATAATAAAGATTATCGCGTTACCGGCGTGACTGTGCAAAATTCGCTCATCGCAAATCCGATTGGTCAACAGTTTGGCGCGCATATTGAATCCGTAGATGGAACTTGGTCTTGGTATTACAATGCATTCGTGAATACGCACAACAGAAATCCGCTTGATAAAATTAACGATGTTTTTGTGAACAACATCCTTTATAATTTCGAAGCGGGCTACACGACGCACACAAGCACACACTTCAATCATGATATCGTGAATAATTATTTTGTCTATGGTCCGGCGGGTAAAAATGAATGGTTCCAGGTCGATAAAAACCAAAGCATTTACGCAAGCGGAAACATGATTGACAAAAACCGTGATGGAGTGCTCAATGGAGGTCCCACGAATGTTTCGTATTATCAAGGGGCGGGCGAAGAGCTTAAGCAACCTTGGAATGATCTTACCAAGAATGGTCCTGTGTTGACTGCAGCAAGTGCATGGCGCTATGTGACATCGCAAAGCGGCGTGCTCCCGTACGATGATATTGATTCTCTTGTTTGGCATCAAGTTAATACGCTTGGGAAGGCGGGCGCATTAGTGAAAGCCGTGGGCGATATGGGCCTCAAGACGAACGGTGGTTGGGGCGAAGTGATTGCAGGGACTGCTGCAAAGGATTCCGACAAGGATGGCATGCCCGATTATTTCGAAGAAGCTATGGGTTATGACGTGGTTAAAGATGATGCAATGACCAAGGAAAGTGATGGTTATGTGCGCATCGAAAAGTACATCAACTGGCTTGGCGCCATGCACATGCAAATTACGGACGATGAATCGTCTCGCGACTTTGATTTGCGTTCGATTACGCGCGGGTTCTTGCCGGTTTCACCGACCTATAGCATTGTGAGTACCGAAAAAGGAACCGCTAACTTGCTGGCTGATGGCCATACGGTGCGCTTTACGCCCGACAAAAATTTTAAAGGCCTTGCATCGTTCAAGTACACCGTGAAAGGCGACGACAAAACAGAATACACTGGCCGCGTCGAGGTGCTCGTTGAAAAAGGCGAAACCGTGCCAGAAGAAACTCCGTCAGATTCTGGCACGACGCGATTGCTTGTTCCGTATCGTGAACAGATTGCAACCCCCATAGATATCTATCGCGTAGATGGGAAAAAAGTTGGCGGCATGTTCGGTGTTCCTGACGCGACTACGCGTAAATTAAAAAATGGTAAACGCGCAAAAGTTGTGAGATAAAATATTTGGATTGCAAAAAAGAAGCCCCAAAGATTGACTTTGGGGCTTTGCGCTTTTAGAAATTTATCTGTTACTTTACTTGTGCTTTCTTCGTTCTTACGAAGACGAATACGCCAAAGGCTGCCAACAGCACAAATGCAAAGATGCTGACTTTGATACAGGCGTGGAATGGTTTACTGCGGTATTCCATGCGGACTTCGGACTTGCCCTTTGGAATTTCAACAGCGCGGAGGTCGCCGAATGCCTTGTAGACCTTGGCTTCTTTGCCGTTGACGGTTGCTTTCCAGTAGGGGTGGTAGTTGCCTGCGACAACCATGAATCCTGCGCGGTCGCTTTCGACTTGGAATACCTGCGTGTCCATTTTGGGGCTTGCGATAAGTTTAGCCTTGCCTTGCGCCACTCCGCCTTCGCCCTTGTTTTGCGGTTCTTCGGAGAGGATGACTTTTTCGCGGTATGCAAAGCCGTTTTTCAAAGCATCGATTGCCTTGGAATCTTCCATTGTGATGGATTCACCGTAGATGTATGCTTCGCCCATGGCGGTTGGAATTGGCATGTAGGTGGTGCCGCGCTGCGTATCAAAGATGATGGCGCCGATGTTCATGAGGTCGAGGAACGGGTGCGGTGCATTTGGATCATTGATGTTCAGCAAATAGTTGGCATTGCCTTGTCCGCCGCGGAATTCGCGGTAGCTTGCAAGTTCGTTATCGTGGAAACCATCGGCGTTACGCATGTTGTATTGCGGGAAGATGTTTCCGCTGACGGCCTTATTGCGAGAAAGCGAGAGCACGCGCGGCGTGTTGATGGAGTCCGCCTTGTAAGTAGCCTTGAGTGCTGCGACAACGCCATTTTTCGGCTGTATGTATTCGTTGGCGGCAACGTTTTGGATAAATGCGCCGTTGATGGTCATGAGTTCGATGCCGGCGACGAGGGCGAGGATGCCGACTTTCGCCGGAGTGCTCCCTTTCCATTTGAACACAACAATGCTTACACCGATGACGACGAGAATCAGAATGAAACTCGGGATGATTTTTGCGGCGGTAGCACTCATCAAGATTTCATTCAGTGGCTTGAAATACGGTGCAGTCACTGGGTCGTTCAAGAGCTTTTGTCCGCTCATGAGGAACAGCCCGATAACGGCAAATCCAATAATGACTGCTGCTTGAACGCCTCTCGAAGTTCCTGGGAGTTTTGCCTTGAATGCTTCCACGAAATTCTTAGCGTTAATTGCTTTGCCTTGGTCATCGAGGCTCATCACGCCGAGGCATGCGGCTGCGTAGGCGAGGCAAACGACAAAACCGAACGGGCTGATGAACGTGGTCCAGTTGAAACGTGCAATCACGACGAGCAAAAGTAAAATCACGAACATAGCGGTACCGTGCAAGAGTGCGCGGCGGTTCTTGACTGCGTTTTCGCCTTCGTCGGTAATGGCCTTGAGCACAGGGCCCGCCATCATCACGAGCAAGAGCGGGAGCCAGAACAGGGCCATGCCCGGAGCGCGGAAGTTCTTGACGCCAGGGAGGATGTTGTACCAGAGTTTGAAGAACGGGGAGTGATCGCCCATGCCATAGCTGAGGGCAACAACGGCGCCGAGTCCCCAGAAACTTGCCCAGCGGCGCTTGCCCGGGAGGAACAGGCAGAGAAATCCGAGGAACGTGAGGAGTGCGCCTGCATTGTTGTGGTCGAGCTTGAAACTGTTGTGACCCCAGTAGAATGGACTTCCTTGGCTGCCGGATGCGGCAATCTTGCGGTATTCGTCCATGGAAATGTTCACGAAAGAACTGCTCTTGAGGTCGCCACTCTTTTCGTCTTGCTCATAGACATCCACGCCGATAAATCCCGGAATGAGCATCTGTGCCATTTCTTCTTGATGGAACGACCAGCTCACGGCGTGACCGTAATTGGTGTGGTCGCCTTCACCGCGGACAGATTGCGTCGTGGTGTAGAGGTAAGGCGGAACAATTTGGAAGCAACTGATTGCAAGGCCAAAAGCAAGGCCTGCGGCGGCAAGGCCGATGCGCTTACCGCGGGTGGCAAGTGTGTTGCAATGGAATGCGGCTTCGTAAAGCGTGTAAAGCCCGGCACCCCAAAGGAACAAGTACGTGAGCTGCAAATGGCTCCCGAGAATCATCCACGTAACGCTTAATGCAAAGACAATCAGATAGGGAAGGCTTCCGTCGCGGACAATCTTGCGGATGGCGAGGAGAGCCAATGGGGCGATGGCGAAAACCATCATCTTGCCATCGTGGCCGCCGTAAATGTAGGTGAAATACTCCGGCGAGAAGGCGTAGAGGAATCCAAGAAGCGAACCCCACCATTTGTTACCGGTCAAGTTCCACGCGAGGAGCATGGCGCTCATAAAGGCTACCCAGACGGTCAAGATGAACTTGAATCCGACGGCGCGCGCCGGGTCCATGATGAATTGCGTCCACACGAGTGGGTGGTAAGCGTCGGCAAAGAGAGCGTCCATTGTCGGAACACCACCGAGTCGGCTGTCGTCCCATTCCGTGAGAATCACGTTGAAGGTGCGCAAAATGCGGCTGCCGATACCGTTCAGCTGGTCGCTGTTGAGCATGAGTTGACTGGAATCGAATGCGAAATCGCGGAAAACAATCAGCAAAATCGCAAAGAAAATTGCGGCCATTGTCGCAAAAAAAGCGGGTTTCTTGTTGAGAAAATTCATATAAGGAAATATAAAAATACCGCAGCAGTTGCCCACTACGGTTTGTTGAATTATTTGGCTTTGAACGAATCGTTCTCGAACGGAATTTATTCGAGAGTGTTTTCGTCGGTCTTAGCCGTCTTTACCAAATTGTAGATGCCGAATGCAGAGATGATGCAAACAGCGATGAATACGGTGTACTTGATAAACTTGCCCATAAAATTCTCCTTGAGATTTGTTTTAAAAGATATTTGTTTTTTGGTAAAAGGTCAAGTGATTTTTAGAACTTTGAGCTTGGAACTTAGAACTTAGAACTTAGAACTTAGAACTTAGAATACTCTCTTCTCTCTAAAAGAAAAAAAACTAAGTTCTAAGAGCGAAGCGGGCTAAGCTCTGCCAACTGCGCCTCCGGCGCTACTCCTTCGTAATAATCATACATATCACGGGGAGCTTCTTATCTACCTCGTTTTCGCTGGGGATGATTTCGCTTTCGAGCACTTTGCAGTTGAGCTCCTTCACAAAGAATTCCAGCTGGCTGCGTTCAAAACCGAGCCAAATGTGGCCGTGTGTCGTACGGAACGATTCTTCCTTGTGTTGGGCAAGGTCCAAAAGCGCAAGCCTTCCGCCCGGTTTCAAAATGCGAGTCGCTTCTTTGAGGGCGAGTCGCGGGTCTGTCGCGTGGTGGAGCACCTGGCTCATCAAAACGAGGTCGGCGTAGTTGTCGGGGAGGCCCGTCTGCGTCATGTCAGCGACTTTCGGCGTTACGTTATCGATGCCTTTCTGCTGCAGGACTTGTTGGAGCCCACTGATGATTTTCGGATCGTAGTCGAGGGCGGTCACGTTCTTGCAGCGGTTCGCAAGCATGAGCGAGAGGTCGCCGCCTTCGCCACATCCAAGGTCCACGGCGTTTTCGAACGGCACCATGAGCTTGCTGAACAAGCTGATTTGCGCCTTGAGGCTTCCGCCGGCTTGGTCGAGCTTATGAATTTGCCCTTTAGTCTTGTCGGTTCGTTCTTCGAGTGCTTGTGCGGCGCGGCATTTCAAGATATCCTTGTCTTGCAATTCATCATAGGCTTCGCGGATAATTTGCAACAGGCGGCTGCTCATGTAGAGTTCTTCGCTCAAGCGGTAATAGGCCTTGATGCCATCGCGGCGGTCTTTCACGAGCCCGCATTGCGAAAGCTTTGCCAAGTGGCGGCTCGCGTTACTTTGGTGGATGTCTAGAATATCCTTGATTTCGTTGACGGTAAATTCGGACTGGTCCAGGAGGAGTAAAATCTTGAGGCGCATTTCGTCGGAAATGGCTCCAAAAAGTTCCATGTTCGGGATTATGGGTTCTCGGTTCTGGTTTAAATTCGAATTTGTCACGTTGCCTGCCAATACTTTTTTATGTTTGCGCTTGAGAAGGTCTCCTCTAATTTTAGAGGTTCCCTGTGAATATAAATTTTTAAAAAAAGGTTGTATTTGCTTCTTGAAAAAAATGCCGTTCTGAAGCTACTCGGCGGCCTTTGGGCCTTGTTCCGGAGTGACAATGTCTATTTCAATCAGATTATATTTTAACAGTCTTTTGGGTTGAATGTGAAAAATAAGTCCTTTAAACGATTTATTGGTGTGCTTTTTGTTGTTCTTGCCGCTACATCGCAGGCTCTTTGTGCTTTGTCTCCAGAAATTGTAAAGCCGGAACACCATTACGAAGTCTCTGTGCGGCTTGATGTCCCGCTAGCGCTTGGGATTACGTTGACTTCGGCGCTGGGAGTTTATCGTTATTACAATATGGAGCGTGTATCGGCTGGCAAGCTAAAACCGAGGTCGGAATTTTTGCCGTGGGATCGCCCGTTCGTGGGGCATTACAGCGGGTGGGCGACTACCGTGAGCCATTACACGGGGGCGCTCGCTGTGGCACCGCTTGCGTTGGCTGGCTATTCTTGGTATAAAGGCGATGCGGATGGTCATGATTTTGGTGCGTATGCACTGATGTTCGTGGAGGCCTTTGCGCTAGAGAATGCGCTGAATCAAATTGTCCGTTCCATGCAACTTTGGCCGCGTCCATTTATTTATGCAAAACGCGGGGAAGGCGCTAAAAAGGCGGCGTCTGCTCGTGGGGAGGCTTACGGCTCGTTCTATTCGGGGCATGCATCGGCGGCGTTTACGGTCGCTATCTTTACGGGCGATTGGTTTTCTAAAGTTTATCCCAACTCAAAATACAAGCCGTTAGTTTGGGCGTCTTCGTTTGCGCTTGCGAGTGGCGTTGCCGCTTTGCGCGTGGTGGCGGGCAAGCATTATCCTTCGGATGTGCTCGTTGGGGCGCTTATGGGAACCGGAGTGAGCTTGGGAATCCTCAAATTGCATGAAATTTGTAAAAATAAAGTTGCCTTTTGGGTGATTCCGAACAATATTGGCGCTGTTTTTTACTTTTGAAAAATTTTTATCGCTTTTTTTGAAATTGCGTATATATATTCTTCTTTGCTTACTTGGTAAGTTGTTTTTGATTTGTGAGGTTTTTTGATGTTGGATGTGGTGTGGCGTCATTTGTGCGCCGTTGCGATTTTGACCGTGTCTGTGGTCAGCCATAATTACGCAGCAGAATTCAAAGATTATAGAGATGGGCGCGTTTATCGAGTCATGCCGTCCGGGAATTTGAACTGGTTCAAACACAGCCTGAGATATGCTAAAACAGCATTCTTTACAGACGAAAATGGAATTCCGTTTTATCGCGATGACAGTTGGGCGACTTCCTGCCCAGAAGGCTCGCAACTTCCCGACGAAATGGATTGGGAACAATTGGTTGAAGACAGTTTCTCTGGTCCAGACAAAGTGCAGAATATGAAAAATTTTGTTGGAAGTTCTGCTCTCGGCTTTTACAAATTTGAATTTGATGAAGTTGTGAACGCTAGAAAAGGTTTTGCCTACTTTGCCGTGCGCAATCAGGGCAATCGCGCGATGAGGCTCGAAACCAAGCGTGGCGTGGCAAAAATTGTAGATCTTGAAAATTCCGATGCCGTTCAGATACGTTGTGTGTATCCTCGCGATTATCTTTCCGAAATGGGAATCTCAAAAACGGATATGATTTATACGGATAAACGAGATAATAAAAAATACAAAGTCGGTATGCGTGGCGGAAAAATCTGGATGATGAAAAACCTTGCATTTAGCGTGACTTCCGAAAAGCAATGCTATGTAGACGATAAATCGTTCTGTGAAAAGTTCGGACGCTATTATACCTACGAAGATGCTCTCAAGGCTTGCCCTACGGGCTGGCATTTGCCGGATGATGCTGAATGGCGCGATTTCCAGAAAGACCGCAAAACTCTGGATTGGGACAATTTAGGGCAGGGCGGTTGCCAGGACTGGGATAATTTCTGCGACGGAATGAATTCCGGGCATTATTGGTCGAAAACGTCTGTAAAAGAGAAAACGGCTCGCTCGTGGGAATTCAATCGCGCTGATAAAGATATAGAGCGCACTGATGCCAGTGTTCATAAAGGGCTTTATGTCCGCTGTGTTGCGGATTAGTTTTTTGTCATCGGTCAATGGTTTGTAGTTTTAACTAATGACTAACATCTAAAGATTGATAACAAAGTAACTTATAGTTCGTCTTCGCTTTCGGATACGTCTTCGAAGTGGCTCCCGTATTCGTCAAAATTGACTTCTTCGGCGATGTCGTCATTGTCTAGGTCGTTATCGAGGCCGAAGCCGAGACGTGCGCAAATGCGGTCCAGGAGGATGAGGTCCACATCTTCGGTGTCGCCGCCCTCGCGTTCGTAACTTTCGATGATGAGCTCCTGTTCATCCGGTTTATATTTATCGACAACTTCGGTGATTTTCATTTTTTTCTCCTTTGCGGATGGCTTAAGCAAAAATATCCGCATTCTCTGCTTGTAATATCGCCTATATAAGTTATATTGTCAATGGGTTTTACTATTTTTTTTACTATGAACAAGAAATTGTCTTTTATTGCGCTTGCATTTTTGTTGGGAATGTCTCAATCTTGGGCTGTTGATCCCCGTATTGAACAGGGTGCCCGTTTTGAGGCTAAGGGCCAGTACGAAAAGGCTCTTGGTGAATATCGCGCCATGTTGGCTGAAAATAAGAAGAATACCGAAGCTTACATGGCTGCTGGCAAGGTCCGTATGAAAATGAAGGACTATAAGGGCGCTGTGGCGAATTTCCGACTGGCTTATGGCTATGACCCCAGCTTGACCGAAGCGTACGAAGGGGCTGCTAAGGCTTACGAAGCGATGGGGCAGCAAGCCAAGGCCGATGCTGAACGCGCAAAGATAAAGGGCGCCAAAACGGCTTCTGCGGCTCCGGCTGCAACGAAGGCCGAAGCTAAGGCTGAGCCTGCTAAAACTCAGGCAAGGGCTGCACAACCGGCACAAACCGCGCAAGCGACTCCAGCTGCAAAAACGGCAGCTCCTGCAAAGGCTGAAACTGCGAAGGCTGCGCAAACCGCTCCTGCTGATAACGAAGATCCGTTTGAAAAGGGTAAAGCTTTGGTCGCCGAAGGTCGCTATGCTGAAGCGGCTCCGCTTTGGAGAGCTGCTCTTGCGAAGAAACCTGGCGATGCCGGTGCGTACTTCTATGCGGGCCTAACTCGTTATGAGATGGGAGAATACGACAAGGCCGAGTTCAATTTGAAGAAGGGACTTCCGTACAAGGAACGCGGTAACGAAGCAAATTATTACTTGGCCAAGATTTATCAAAAGGGCAAAAAAACGGATTTGGAAAAGAAATCCCTTGCGGCTTACTTGAAAAAGGCTGCTCCGGATGCCAAGTTCCGCAAGGCCGCCGAAGACCGTTTGGCAGAAATCAATGCGCTTGCTAATGCTGCTGCCGAAGAAAAGGCTTTGAAGGAAGCCGAGGCTAAAGCTTTGAAAGAAGCTAAAAAGACCGGGAACGACAAGGCGAGGTCTGCTGAAACGGCCGTGAGCTCCCAGAAGGAAGATGTCGCTCCGACTGCAACAAATTCTATTGCAAATGCCAACGCTTTGTATGCAGATGGCTACAACGAAGCCGCTCTCCAGATGTACAAGGCCTTGCTCGAAAACGAAATCACGCCGGACGAACGCTATTTCGCAATGCTCCAGATGGGTAATATCTACCGCGAAATGCGTGATTTCCACAGCGCTGTAACGCGCTACCGCGATGTTGTTCGTGAATTCCCGGATTCCGATTGGGCGACCGAAGCGGAACGCGCTCTAGAAGATGCTGTTTGGCTCGAAAAGCATGCCAGCGAACTACCGAGAAATAAACGATAGTTTGTTGTTGAAATTTGGATTAGAATAGTTTCTAGTTCTGAGTTACTAGTTTTTTCTTCAAGATTCCTCTAGTAACTACTAGTATCTAGTAACTAAATTCAGTCAACTAATTTCCTGTCACTCTTGACTTTGTCCAGGAACTTTTTGTAGAGTTTGTTGTAAATCTCGTGATTTTCGGGATTGGGTGTGTATGTGTTCGTAATCTCGATGTAGTTGTGGATGTTTTCGAACTTCATCTGCCCAAGACCGATGGCAGCGACAGCTGCTGCGCCAAGTGCACCCACGTACTGCGGATGCTTGACCGTTTCAATGGTATGCCCAGTAATGTCTGCGAGAATCTGGTTCATGATGTTGATCCTTGCAAGCCCACCAGCAAAGCGGATCGTGTCCGAGATTTTGCACTTTTTTGCCTGGCATTCAAGCAGCCAGCGGAAGTGAAAACAAATGCCTTCGATGACTGCACGGAGCAAATCACCGCGTGAAGTTTCAAGGTCAATGCCCGAAAGCGAACTGCGGATTTTTCCATCTTCAAATGGAGTTTTGCATCCGTTCATGAATGGTGTGAACAAAAGACCTCGTGCACCTGGTTTTGCCTTTGAAACAAGTGAAGCGCATTCTTCGAAACTGTATTCGGAATTATCCAGTTTGCCTATAAGTTCACGAGCCCAGGCAAAGCATTTACCTGCGGTTTCGAGTTCGCCGTACAAGTACTTTTGTGCGGGATTCGGGCCTTTGACGGCTATCATCATGATGTCGGCGAACTGGATGATATGATCGACAACAGTACAAACGGAACCGGACGTGCCGCAGTAAATGGCGGTTTGGTTGCTATGTGTGTTTCCGCAACCAATGGCCACCATGGCGACATCTCCGCCGCCAGCGATGACGGGGGTTCCTTGTTCCAGGCCCATTTCTTCGGCTGCGGTTTCTGTGATTCGCCCGACAATATCAGTGCTTTGCACAATCTCTGGCAAATGCTGTTCGTTGATGCCGTAAGCTTGAACCATGGTGTGGCTCCAGCCGGAATGCCCTTTGCGGCAATCGTTGAGTGCCGAGCAGAATGCGGAATCTTCGGTGCGCACAAAGCGGCCTGTCGTTTTGAATAGCAAGTAATCGCCGACATCGAGGAACTTGTCCACTTTCGCAAAAAGTTCGGGCTCGTTATTTTGGACCCATTTGTATTTCCAAACAGGGCTGTAGGCTCCGACTGGGACCATGCTTGTGTGGTGCATCGCCTTTAATAGTTTCCAAATGTTTAACCCGTGGATTTTTAACCCGTGATGGAAATAGTCCTTCAATTCTTTGTCGGCGCGTCGGTCGAGAAACGTCATAGGCGGGCGCACTGTGTTGCCCATTTTATCGACTAGAACGGTCCCGTTCATTTGCGAACAAAAACTGATACCTTTGATTTGGTCACTTGAAATGCTGTAATTCTTGAGAAGTTCTTTTGTGCTACGGCAGATGGAATCCCACCATTGTTCGGTGCTCTGTTCTACGCCTTTACCGCCCAGCGTTGTTGTGCTGTGCGTTGTAGTAACGGTCGCGCCCACGAACTCGATTGTATCGCTAATTTTTGTGAGTGCTGCTTTTATAAAGGAATTTCCAATATCGTATGTTACCAGGTACATTTCCAAACCCACTAAAAACAGTCCAACTTCCGTCAATAAAACTATAAAAAAATACAGGCGATGTCACCTGTATATAGTTTTTATGTAA
Source organism: Fibrobacter succinogenes (assembly GCA_902776765.1). Lineage (GTDB taxonomy): Bacteria > Fibrobacterota > Fibrobacteria > Fibrobacterales > Fibrobacteraceae > Fibrobacter > Fibrobacter succinogenes_N. Next base: position 64,267 of record CACYRP010000031.1, on the reverse strand, counting down.
GATTTATCAAATATTTTTTTGCACGGCTATTGGCCTGCGTATAGCGGTTTTAGATGACCTGAACGAGTAATCCCTTGAGGTATTGCCCTTCGGGGAAGGCTGTGTTCACGGGGTGGTCGGCGGGTTGGCCAAAACGCTCGATAATCTGCACTCGGCGGTGGGCGTCAGCGGCTGCATCGGCGATGATTTTCTGGAAAAGATCCATTTCCATGAGCCCGGAGCAGCTGAATGTAGCGAGCATTCCGCCTTCGGCGAGGAGCTTCATGGCAAGCAGGTTGATGTCCTTGTAACCGCGGGCGCCTTTCTGCAAATTGTCCTTGCTTTCGACGAATTTTGGCGGATCAAGTACGATAAAGTCAAACGTTTCGGCCTTGTCACGGCATTTGCGCAAGTACTGGAAAACGTCAGCTTCCACATGCGTAGCGTGTGCCGTACTTAGTTTGTTCCTCATGATGCCTTCCTTGGCGAGCTTGAGTGCATCCTTGGAAACATCGACTTGATACACTTTTTCGCAGCCGCCGCGGAGCGCGTAAAGCCCGAATCCACCGGTGTAGCAGAAACAGTTGAGCACTTTTTTGCCCTTGGTGAGTTCGCCGACACGGCGTCTGGCGTCGCGCTGGTCGAGGTAGTAGCCCGTCTTGTGACCGTTCTTCACGTCGATGGGGAACAGAATGCCGTTTTCGTTGATGATGACCGGTTCGTCAGGAACTTCTCCAAAAACAACGCCCGTGCGGAGGGGGAGACCTTCTTTTTTGCGGACTTCGGAATCACAGCGTTCGTAAATGCCGCGGCATTCCGTCTTTTCGGCCAGCAGTTCGTAAATGGTTTTACGGTTGACTTCGGCACCGGCCGCGAGAATTTCGACAGAGTAAATATCGGCGTATTTGTCGATAATGCAACCCGGAATGCCGTCGTTTTCGGCGTTCACGAGGCGGAATGCGCTTTCCTTGTCTTGGATGTCGAATCCACGGCTCTTGCGGGAGGCTATTGCGCGGTCGAGAATATCGCTAAAGAATTCTCGGTCGATTTTTGTATTCTTTCCTTCGTTTCCGAAAGTCCAGAAGCGGCCACGGATCTGGGATTTGGGGGAATACGCTGCAAGGCCAAGAAAATCGCTCTTGTAGCTGTAAACTTCAACAACATCACCGAGCTCTGGGTCACCGACAACTTCGTCGATGGCACCACTAAAAATCCAAGGATGGTAGCGGAGGGCCGATTTATCGCGCCCGGCTTTTAAAATAATCGCTTTCATGGTTGAAAATTTAGAAATTATTATATATTTCTTTTTGTCACGTATTTTTGTTTTTCTTAAATCGTGTGATGGTGGACAATTTCCTGTTTTTAATCGAGGGGGTGATGTGGTTATAAATTTCTTTTTTGAAATTTTTATTACTAGATTAAAAAACATGGTAGTCATTTTTCAGACCAAATTTTTTCGAGTGGGAGCTTGGGGATCAGCGCTTGTTTTGTCGGGTGCATTGTGTGCTTGTGATGGCGAAAAGAAAAATGCAAATAAGGTTTTGTCCGAAAAGCATGTTTTTAATGTTACGGTTCGCGAAATAATGGGCGATGCCAAGATTATCATTGATGGCGATGCTTATTCTTTAGATGTTGGACAGAATGTCTTTGAAAAAACGCAACTGGAGGCTGGAGTTGCCTCGTCGGTCGTACTTTCTGTGGCCGATGGTTCTGCTTTAAAGGTCGATGGAAAATCGGTAATCCAGTTTGACGCGACGATAGAATCCTTGAAACGAACGATGTCGGTGGCGCTCCGTCAAGGGCGGCTGATGTTTGATGTGCAAAAGCAAGCGATCAAGGATGAATTTGAAATCAGTACTGAAAACGTTGTGTCCGTGGTTCGCAGTGCGGTGGGTTTTGTTGAAAATATCGATGGCTTAGAAGTTTCTTCGCTTAAGGAAGGATCGGTTGTTGCTGTAAAATCAGATTTAGAACAGTCTATCAAGAACGGGCAGACTTTGATTGCAAATGTGAATGGCATTAAAATTCTTCCGCTTGCAAGTTCGGGAACGTTATTTTTGGCGCGAGCCATTGATTCTGTGGCGACAAAGACTGCGTCTGAGCTTGGGGTGCATGCTTCAAAGCTGAATCTTGATAAGATTGCGGCGATGTTGGTGGCTTTTGATGATGCTTATAAAAAGAAAGCCGATAGCTTAATAAAGAAAACACAGGTATCGTTTAAGCCGAGGACTTTGAACGAATACATCGGAAAGCCGAGTGTTACGCTAGAAGCTTTATTTGTTCCTGGCTGCATTGTCTCGGTGCAAGGATTTGTAGATACGATTCCAGAAAGCGGGCTTTACAAGCGGACTTTGGAATGGTCTGATTCTACGGCGTTTGGACTGAAGCGCTTTGTCGTAAATTGTAGCAATGGCGAGGTGGAATACATTTGCCATACGTGGAACATAAATTTTGTTTCGGCGAAAATGGCAGAGGTTTTGACAAAGGCTGATGAACGTAAGACTCGAGTTGTTAAGGATTCTGCGCAACAACCAAAAATTCTCAAACCCACAGTCGTGATTGAGGGTTCGGGTCGTGAGCGCATTCACGTGTTGCCCGAAGAGCGCGATATCCCGGCGACGCTGCGCTTTAGTGTAGCAGGCTTGATGGGCGCAGATTTAAAGCAAATTAAGAAGATTGTGGTCAAGCGTAAAGGTGCTATTATTAAAACGTTTAGTGGCGATGAATTGACGACAAATTCTTTTAAACTTCCGCTCCGGTTGAAGCAGAATAGAATAGCGCATATCGAAATTTGGGTGTATTTTGTGAATGGCAAACGCATCAAGGGCCGAAAGGTTTACGAGACTTACTGCTATTTTGAAAATTACGAAGGTGGCAAAAAGAGTAATCGTATCAACGATATGACGGCCGAAGAAGAGTACAAAAATGTCGTCTCCAAGCGCCTGCTCAAGAACGAATAGCTTTTTTAAAAAGCTAAATTTGGGCGCATGTTTGAATCGTTATTTGACAAGTATCCGTTTTTCAGAAAAGTTCCGGCCATCCTTTGCATGGCTATTATATTCAAGCTTTCTTCGATGACTTCTGTGGAGCTGGAAGATTTCCCGCATGTGTGGGATAAGCTTGCGCATACTTGCGAATACGCTACGTTGGCGGGTTGCTTTTGCATGTGGTGGGCCCGCCGACAGTGGTCTGTAAAGCCTTGGCTCAAAGTTGTAACAGTGATGCTCTTGGCGCTTGCGTACGGTTGCACCGACGAATACCACCAGAGCTTTGTGGAAGGCCGTAGCTGCGATGCGATGGACTTGATCGCGGATTCCTTGGGCGGATTTATCGGCGGCTCGGTTTACGTGCTGATTGTGTGGATTTTAAACAAGTACGATCCGTTGCCAGTTGAAGCTGACGATAAAACGTTCGTTTGCGATTAGTGGTTTGCCGATAGGATCCACTGCGGTCTAGAAATCCCCGAGCAAAATTATTTCGCGCTTTAATTGAATGTTGAATTTCTCGGCCACAACTTTTTGAACGTGTTCACTGAGCGCTTTGATGTTGGCTGCGGTTGCGCCACCGGCATTGACGATAAAGTTGGCGTGGACGCGGCTGACTTCGGCCCCTCCGATACGGAAGCCTTTTAAACCCGCTTGCTCGATGTAGTAGCCGGGCGCAATTTGCGTGGGTGTTGCGGCTGCGCCTGCGTCGAGGCGTTTGAATGTGCTGCCTGCGTTCGGCATGGAGAGCGGCTGCGAATTGCGACGCTTTGTCATGCATTCCTGCATTTCGGCTTCAAGGTCTTTAGCTGTTTTGCCGATGCTTTTGGCGGGCGTGAGCTGGAATGTTGCGGCGAGAATGGTTTCGGCTCTTTCTGCACTTCCGCGCGAGGCGGCGAGTTCTTGGAAGACGCTGTGGCGGTAGCCGAAGTTGCAATCTTTTGCAGCGCGTTTGTGCAAGTTGCCGGCGGCATCGATGCTTTCGACTTCAATGCACGTTTGCGAAATATCCTGCCCGTAAGCGCCGGCATTCATGTAAATGGCGCCTCCGAGACTTCCTGGAATGCCTGCCAGTTTGTGAATTCCGGCAAGGCCTTCGTTAATCGAATAGCGGGCGAGGCGAGCGAGCGGCGTGGCGCCTTTGGCGCGGATTTTTCCGTTGCCAATGTTCGTAATTTCCGAGAAAAATTTACCGAGCTGAATGATGACTCCGTTGAATCCGCTATCAGATACGAGCAAGTTTGTGCCTTTGCCAAAAACGAAACTCGAAAGCGCATGTTCATTTGCAAATGCAATTGCGTCTTTGATATCGTTTACGGATTCTGCTTTGACGAAATATCTTGCGTAACCACCTACTTTAAAGGACGTGTGTCTGCTCATCGGTACATTTTCGAGAATATTCATGGCGAAAATATATATATTCTTTGTGCAATGACAGAAGAGGAACTCAAACAATTTAAGGCTGCACTCTCGATTACGAAGGTCGCTGTGGACTTGGGCATTCCTGTGGTGCGCAATCGTTGCCGTTGCTTTTTCCCAACGCGCCATTCTCATGGCGATAGAACTCCTTCGGTTTCTTTTTCTGAAGAACGGGGAACTTTCCGTTGCTGGGTGTGTGACGATGTTCGCGGCGATGTGATTGCGCTTGTTCAGATTGTCAAGAATTGTTCCTTTTTAGAGGCTTTAAACTGGCTCAAGGAAACGTATGGATTCTTGGTGCCTGGTGTAAAGAACGCTGTGCAAAATCGCGTTATGGCGCCGAACGCTTCGCCCGCAGTTGCTTCGGCGCAGGTTCATACGACAGCGCAAAACGCCTCGTTTGTGGCAAAAGTGGCGGTGCGCGAAGCGGCTCTTGAATATACCTCACCAGAGCCTGCAAAAGAACTTGTTAGCGAAGATGAACGCAAGAAGATTATCCTTTCGTTCTTGAAAATGTTGAGTCCTGTTGATAGGACTCCTGCAGCGGCATACTTGGCGCGTCGTCGCATACACAAACCGATTTGGGATAGGATGCTTTTGCGCACGATTACGGATTATGGTGCGATTAGCGATAAACTCAAAGAAACTTACGATTTGGAAGTCCTCAAGTATGTAGGGCTTTTCAATGAAAACGGAAATTTGAGGTATTATAAACATCCGCTTTTTTTCCCTTACCTCGATGCAAAGCGCCGTTCGTTTTATTTTCAGGCGCGAGCCATTAATAGTTCCGTTGTTCCCAAGGAATTGAATTTGCGAGGGACGGTTCCGTATCCGTACAACGTTTCTGTTCTTGATCAAAAACCGGGATGGGTTTATTTATGCGAGGGGGTTATTGATACGCTCACGTTTTTAGGACAAAATATATCTGCTATTGGCATTCCCGGTGTTCGCTCGTTCAAGACAGAATGGCTCCCGCTTTTCAAAAATAAGAATGTTATGCTTTGTTTGGACAAAGATGAAGCGGGCCGCAGTGGTACAGAATACTTGCAATCTGTTTTTGAACAAGCTGGTATTCGTACGATTGTACTTGGCGAAGGTCTTGAAAACCTTAATTTTTCCATGAAAGAAGGCGACGATATTAATTCGTGGTTCGGCGGGAAGAAGTGAATTAGGTTTTAGTGGGTTAGGTATTAGGTGTTAGGATGATAATCGAGGCTTCGCCTCCTTATAAAGACGAGCGAAGCTCGTGATTCTTTTCCTAATCCCTGTAACCTAAAACCTATTACCTATTTCCAAGTACTCTTGCGATTTCGTTTTCGTCGGTGATTCCTTCCATCACTAGCTTTTGCGCGTTATCGTGCATGGTGCCGTCGGCGTAGGTGCCGTTTGGTGACAGCAATTCGCAGACGATGGTTCTGCCGCTATATTTGGGTGCGTTTGTTGCGTTATCCAAAGCGTCGGCATCCGTGCATTTTGCTGTTTTTCGCACGAGGCGCTGAGCGAAAACGCCGAGCAAGGTTTCGTTTAAAATACTTTGAGAAATGCCGAGATCAATTAAGCGTGGTGCCGCGCCTTTGGCGCTGTTCGTGTGCAGGGTGCTTAAAACCAAATGCCCTGTTTGTGCGGCTCGAATTGCAATTTGTGCAGTTTCTGCATCGCGGATTTCGCCAACGAGAATCACGTCGGGATCTTGGCGTAATATGGAACGCAATGCGAGTGCGAACGTGAATCCGCATTTTTCATTCACGGGAATTTGATTGGCGCCGCGAAGTTCGTATTCAACGGGGTCTTCGATTGTTGTGACGTTGATTTTCCGCTGGATGATTTCGCGGAGGCCTGCGTAAAGCGTTGTCGTCTTTCCGCTGCCTGTCGGGCCAGTGACGAGGAATAAACCTTGCGGGGCGCTGAAAATGCGGCGTAGTGCTTGTAGCGTCTTTTCGCTAAAATCAAGGCTTTCGAGCGTTTGTGCAGAATCGTTTGCGCTTAGCAATCGCAAAACGCATTTCTCGCCGTTGTTTACGGGAATGGTACTTAAGCGCACGTTCACTTTTTCGCGAAAATCTTCGAATGCAAAACTCCCGTCGTGCGGCAATCGGCGCTCCGTGATATCGACATTTGCCATGACTTTCAGGCGAATCAAAACGGGCTCGGCTAGCCATTGCGGAAACGAACGGTATTCCGTTAAAAGTCCGTCAATGCGGAACCGCACTCGAAGCGAGTCTGCCATCGGTTCAAGGTGAATATCGGTTGCTTTTTTCTGGAGCGCCTTGACGATAAGGCTATTGACGAAATTCACAATGGGCTCTGATTCCCAAGACGTGTTGCGCGATGCGTCCAACTGCTTGATATGCTTGAGCAAATCTTCATCGTCAATGCTTGCGGCGTGGCTGTGCATAAGCCGGATTTCCGCAGGGGAGTGCTCTTCGGGGATGACGCACTTTTGTGTTGCAAATCGAATTTTTTCCAGCAAAAGTTCGTCACTTGCGTTCGAAACTGCAACTTTCATAGGTGCTGCGCATGTTTCGGCGCATTCTCTAGAATTTTCCCCAACGCATTCAACAACTGCAATTCCGTTTCTCTGGCACCATTTTTTAGACAAGTTTATTTGATTCATCCCCGTAAAATACAAAGAAAAAATCTCAAAAATCTATTTTCTGAAAATTTTGCAACCTATGGTTTGCAAAGTGCCGTAAAGTCATCCTGACACCGAAGGGGGAAGGATCCAGTAATTTCTTGTTGTGAAAAATCAAAGCTTAACTGGATCCTTCACGTCGCCCTTACGGGCTTTGTTCAGGATGACACTGCACAAAAAAAGTCCCCCGGGTGGAGGACTTTGCGGAGTTGTCTAATGAAATTTAATTATGCCTTACTGAACTTTGCCTTGACTTTGCTGGCGCCTTTCTTTGCCTTGCTAAAGAGGGCGTTCGGGAGCCAGAAGAATGTCGGCACGAGGAACATGGTAAGCACTGCGGACACAATCAAACCACCCACAGAGGCGATACCCATCGGCTGCGTCATGGCGGCCACGTTACCACCGAGAGCAAATGCCAGCGGAAGCTGTGCAATCACGGATGCAAGCGTTGCAAGCATAATCGGCTGGAACTTGGACTTTGCTGCGGTCAACACTGCCGAACGGCGGCCCATGCTTCCACTACGCAACAGACGGTTTGCTTCGTCGAGCAAAAGAATGGCGTTGTTCACCACCACACCAATCAACATCACGATAGCCATGAGGGCAATCATGGAGAGTGCCTTGCCGGTAAAGATAAGGGCGAGGAGCACGCCAATAGCGCCCATCGGGATGGTCGTCATGATAATGAACGGCTGGGCAAAGCTTTCGAGGAGAGCAATCAGCAAGATATAGGTGAGGAGAATTGCCATCACGATTGCCGTCATGAATTCCTTCTGCATGTCATTCTGCATGTCGGCGTTACCACCGAAGCTGAACGTGATGCCTTCCGGGAGTTCGTCCTTCATGCTTGCGGTAAGTTCGCCAAGCTTGCCCATGATTTCACCGGTCGTGTGGCCCGGGAGCAAGTTCATCGAAACGTCAACACGTCTCATCTTGCGCTTACGGTCAATACGCGTCGGACCTGCACCATCTTCGATGTGGAAGAGCTCACTTGCACTTACGTAGCCCTTTGGCGTCTTGACTGGCAAGTCTTCGATGTCGGCATGGCTCTGTCTATCCTTTTCCATCAAGCGCACATAAACGTCGTATTCTTCACCGTCTTCGGTATATTGTCCTGCTTCGAAACCGTTCACTGCGATGTAGTTGTAGTTTGCGACGGTTTCTAGCGTTACACCGTAGTCGGCAAGTGCTGCACGATTCGGAATCAAGCGGATTTCCGGCTTACCGGCTTCGTAACTTGTCTTGATATCCACGATACCGTCAATCTTTTCCTTGACGCGGTCAAGGACGATTTGAGAAGCCTTAATCACGGAGTCTGCATGGAGACCGCTCACTTCGAGCACCACGTCACCGGCGGAGTTGTTCTGCATTTCAGAGGCGGAGGTGGATTTCACGGAAATGTAGGCGTCAGGAATGTTGGCGAGGTACGGGCGGATGGAGTCGACGATTTCGTCGGTGCTGCGGTGTCTGCCCTTCCAGTCTTTCATTTTCTTCTTTTCCCAGTCCTTCAAGAGCCTTACACGCATGGTAGCCTGGTTTACGGTCGTAAAGCCGTTGGAACCACCCACGTTCATGCTGTAGTGAACAATTTCAGGAATATCCTTGACGCGGGATTCGATAATGCGTGCGACACTGTCGGTCGTTTCGATATTCGTACCTACGGGCATTTCGAGCTTGATGCTCATCATGCCTTGGTCTTGTCTCGGGGCTAGTTCAACCGTCAAGTACTGCGTAGCCATAAGGTACACGATAGCACATGTTCCCATAAGAGCGAGAACCTGGACAATCACGCCCGGAACAGAAAGGCAGAATCCAAGCATCTTCAAGTAGACAAAACGAACACCGTTCAAGGCCTTTGGGAAAAGTCCCAGCAGGCTTCCGATAAAGCCTGGCTTTTCTTCGATGATGTTGCCGTTTTCGTCTTTCTTTTTACCCTTGAACAAGTAGGCGGCCATGAGCGGTGTAAGCGTAAATGTCACGAGGAGCGACACGAACGTTGCAAACACCATGGTCATACCGAATGTTCTAAAGAAGATACCTACGATGGACTTCATGAATGCGATAGGCACGAACACGCAGACGTTGGTGAGTGTTGATGCCATGATGGCAATCATGATTTCGGAGGTGCCCTTGTAGGCGGCTTCCTTCGGGTCAAGGCCTTGGTTCAACTTGCTGTTGATGTTTTCAAGCACGACGATGGAGTTTGTCACCAACAGACCCACGGAACTCGAAAGAGCCATGAGGGACATCATGTTGATACCAAAACCTGCAAAGTACATGAGCGTGAAAGCGCCAATCACGGAAATCGGCATCGTGAGGGCTGCGATAATCATCGTGGAGAACTTGCCGAGGAACAAGAGCAAGAGGGCGGCGGTAAGCACGATGGCGATAATGATGTTTTGAATAACGTTATCGATAGATTCGTTCACAGCTTCGGACTTGTCGTAAATGAGCGTGAGCTTGAAGCCTTCCGGGAGAGTCTTGTTGACTTCTTCCAAACGCTTGAGCACGCCTCTGGAAACTTCCACGACGTTTGCGTCGGAACGCTTCTTGATATCGAGAGCGACTGAGTTGATGCCGTTAAAGCGGGAAGTCGATGTAATTGTTTCGATGGTATCTTTCACGACGGCAATTTCAGAGAGCTTGACGACTCCCTTTTCCGTCGGAATTTCCATGTTGCGCATTTCATCGAGGTTCTTGAACTTACCTGCGGTACGCACAGACGTGTTCTTGTGCTTGCCGATAACTTCACCAATCGGGAGGTTTACGTTGGACATGCCGTAAAGGCCCATCATGGTGCCGATATCGACACCGCGGTCCATCATTTTTTCCTTGTCGACTTCGATGGCGATCTGGCGGGTTGTACCACCGAAAATATCGACGCTAGCAACACCGGAAACAGAAGTGAAGAGCGGTTCGATTTCGTCTTCGACTTTCTGGCGGAGTTCCGTAGAGTTCAGAGGGCCGGTAAACGAAATTGCCATGATGGCGGCACCGTTAATATCGACCTTTGAAATAATCGGAGCCTGTACTGCATCCGGGAAGTCCGCAGAGGCGAGGTCCACCTTGGAACGCACGTCGTTTGCGGCAACGTCCACGTTCACGCCCATGTTGAACATGGCGACGATAATGCCGTAGTTTTCCAAGCAGATGGACTGCACGTAGTCGATACCGTCCACGAGTTCCACCTGTTCTTCAATCGGCTTGATAATTGTGGTTTCGATTTCTTCAGGGTTTGCGCCCTTGTAAATGATGGTGGCCGTAACCACGGGGACTTCGAATTTCGGCATCAAGTCCACCACCATCATGGAATAGGTATAAAGACCGAACACCACCACGGTCAAGATGACCATGAGCATGGTGATTGGTTTGTAAATACTGGCTTTAATCATTGGCTATTCTCCAGTGTCGATTATTCGACAATCAGCACCTTGTCGCCATCGTTCATGCGGTTTTGGCCTTCGACCATCACGACATCGCCTTCGCTAAGGCCATCCTTGATTTGAATGTCGGTCTTGGTCTGCACACCGAGTTGCACAATTTTGCGCTTGGCCTTGCCTTCCTTATCGACAATCCAGACCGAGTTCACGCCGTTGCTATAGACAATGGCTTCGACAGGGACGGTAACGCCGGTGACTTCACGGGCGTCAATCTTTGTGGTGAGGTACATGCCCGGGAGGAGTTTACGATTTTTGTTTTTGAAGGTGACTTCGACCGGGAAGAAACGCGTAATCGGGTTTGCGGCGAGCGGGATGAGGCTCACTTCGCCTTGGAGCTTTTCGCCGTTCAGTTCGATTGTTGCCTTGGCGCCCTTCTTGAAGAATCCGATTTCGGAACTTGTGACGTTGAGCTTGAGGATTACTTTGTCGAGGTTTGCGATGGTGAACATGGCACCACCGACACCCGGAACTTCACCGACCTTGTACTTCACTTCGGTAACTGTACCCGAAGACGGGGCGAGCACGAGTGTTGCACGGCGTGCGGTTTCGAGGTTCATCTTGTCTACATTCAACTTCGTTTCGAGTTGATCGACGTCCTGTTGAGAAACGCCACCCTTGGCTTGCACTTCCTTAGTGCGGGCGAGAGTCTTTTCAGAAAGTTCGATGTTTGCCTTAGCTTGCTGGTAGCTGGTGTTATCGCCGGTGAATACGAATTTGGCGAGGACCTGGTCTTTCTTGACCTTGGAGCCGACTTTGACGTTGATCTTGGCAATCGGGTCGCCGAGCTTGGCTGTTGCGGTTGTCTGTTGGCTGCCTTCAATAGTGCCGCTGAAGGCGCGGACATCAGTGAGTTTTACAATGTTGGCCTTTACGACACGGGCGGGCTTGCCTTTAACCTTCTGGATTTCTTCGATGGTCGAAACTTTCTTTTCGGACTTTGCGTCTTTCTTGGCTTCGCCACATCCGGCAAGGAGGAGCGACAGGGCAGAAATAGTAATGAGTGTTTTTGTAATCGTTTTCATGATTGTTGTCTTCCTCTTAAATCTTAGTATTCACCTGTGGCTTGGAGCAATGCGTTGTAGGCGTCATTCCAGTTGAGCACCGCTTGCATGTAGTTCACTTTTGCTTCGCGAAGTTTCACGTTTGCATCAAGCAGGTTGATTTGTGTTTCGCGACCAATTTTGTAAGCCGCTTCGGTCATGTCGTAGTTGCGGGTTGCCAAGTCAACTTGGCGCTTTTGGATACCGAGCTGCGTTTGTGCATCTTCGAGCGTATTAGCGCAAGATTCAATTTGAATACGGAAACCGCGTTCTGCATTTTCGCGTGCAATCTGTGCAGAGCGGAGAGTGGACTTGGCTTGGACAACACCTTCTTGGGATTGGAATCCCTTGAAAAGGTTCATTGTCAGTTTAAGGCCTACAAATTTGTTCAATTTGCTCCACTTTGGGGCGTCCCACTTGTAGAATTCGTTTTGATTGTTGCTGTAGACGATTCCGCCATACAGGGCTACTGTCGGCTTGTATTCGGCTTCGGCAATGTCGATTTTGTTAGCTTCGATATCTTCTTTTGTCTTGAGAAGTGCGATTTCTTTACGACGCTGCAAAACATTGGTCATAGCCGTGTCTGGATAAGGCAAATTGGAATCGGGGCTGCGGAGTTCTCCAGAGAATTCTACGTCGGAGTCCCAATCAAGGCCCATGGTGCTCAAAAGGTTGTTTCTTGCAAGAATGCGGTCTTTTTTTGTTTTTTCGTACTTGGATTTGAGACCTTCAAGAGCGAGTTCTGCACGAATTTGATCGAGCTCTTTACCCGTGCCGCTAATAACGCTCTGCTTTGCAAGTTCTACGTTGGCTTCGGTCAACTTGATGTTTTCTTCGAGAATCGTTATGGAAGAATCCATGAAGAGCAAGTTATTAAAGGCTTTTTCGACATCGTAGCGGACGCTGGATTTTTTGTCTGCAAGTTGTGTTTCGGCGAGGAGCTTATAGCCTTTTGCGATGTTGATACCTGTACCGATTTGGCCTGCTGCATAGAGCACTTGCGAAACCGTAAGGCTTACGGAAGATTGCCAAGGGTAAGCTTGGGCTTTCATTGCATTGGATAAACCATCAAGAGTGGGGGCTGCAACTTTTTTGTCGAATTTGTTGGCTCCCATAGAAGTGTCATTGGCTGCATCAGCTATTGGGGTGCCGAACGTTACGTCATCACGTCCCAAAAGCCATTTGATATCGGCGTTCAAGTCAACTTGTGGGTAAGCTGCACCATAACCTCCATCTACTGCGGAAGATGCTTTAACGAGGTCTTCTTCAGCAGTTTTTATGTCCGGAGAGTTTTCCATGGCGGTCTGGACCGCTTCATCTCGGGTATAGACTTTTGCCGAGGCCGGTACAATCAGCCCTAGTGCGAGGGCGGAAAGGACTATAAATTTCCTTGACATTCGTTCTCCTAAAATAATTAACGCCGCAAATGTAAAAAAAAAGCACACTTTCTATAAGGGTGCTTTTTTGGGAAATTGATGAAGCGCAAATTTTTGGGGATGAAATGCAGCGAAATTTGCGAAATTTGACGAAAATTACATCAAACCGGGGATTTTCATGCCGCCAGTGATATCCGAGATGCTTGCCTGCTGGGCGTCGTCTTTCTTCTTGACAGCGGAGTTGACGGCTGCCATGATGAGGTCTTCGAGAGCTTCGACATCGTCTTTGTCGACTGCATCTGGGTTGATCTTGACCATCGTGAGTACGCCCTTTCCGTTCATGGCGACCTTCACCATTCCGCCACCGGCTTCGGCGTCAAAGCTCTGTGCCTTGAGGTCGTTTTGTGCCTTAAGCATCTTGCTCTGCATTTTCTGAAGGTCCTTAAGCATTTTGCTCATGTCCATGAAAGTATCCTCGCTTTTTGAGTGATTTAAAGGTTTAGTTTATGATTTTGCATCTCGTCATGTCGGGCTATAGCCCAATCCAGTTAAAGTTACTGGATCCTTCCACTTGCGTGTCAGGATGACGGAGGCTTGTTTTCCGTTCGTAATTATAGAATTTTTTGCGGTTGTGAGGTATGGGTTAGTAGACAGTAGGAAGTGGTTGGTAAACAGTGGTTAGTGGTTAGGGGTTAGGGATTAGGCGATAAAAACGCAGTTTAATTCGCCCCTTCGGCACGCTCAGGGACCTTAACAAGGTTGGTGAGCTTGTCGAACCACCTAAAACCTGATACCTGTTACCTAAAACCTTTATCTACGCATCGCAGTCTTCTTCGTCTGTCTGCGCGACCATGGTAGCGCGTTTCAGTTTTTTGGAGAACACAAGTTCCGCGGCGAACATCTGCTTGAGCTTTGCAAGCCCCGGTTCCTTTTCCAAGTCCAGTTCGTACGGGCTCATCTTGGCAGCGCGCTGTTCGGCGAGCTCGCTTTCGGTGAATGCTCGGGTGCGGATGGAAAGCGCAATCTTCGTCTGGAGGCGGTCTTCCAAAATGCGTGTCACACGTTCGACGTATTCCGGGTGGTCCATCATCTGGCGGTAGCCCCAGTTGTCGGAATTTTCTGTGGTGCCCGCGTACGTGAGTGCAATCGGGAACGGGGTCATTTCGGGGTCGCCCGTTTCAAGAGTTGTGTTTGCTATTGCGGCAGAAAAAACGTAGTCCCCATCGTTAGCGATGTTCGAAAGAATGGACGGCCATGCGGCAGAAATCTCGTAACGCGAGAATGCCTGGATTCCGCTCTGTTCGTAGCCTGCAAAGGGATCGTCATAAGACGCCTGGACTTCTTCCTGGGCGTCTATCATGGCGCTGACTTCAGTTACTTTTTTTTTTACCGCGTCGTTTTCGGCGCTTTTAGGATCGTTAATCGCTGCAAGAGCTTTTCGCAAATCGACCAGTCGGTCGAGCCAGGCCATTCGGGCAAACGTCGTTTCGACGAGGAGGCGCGGGTTCGTACTGTAGCGGAGCGTGCCTTGCAAGTCGATGAGCATCTTGCTTATGCGGAGAATGTCGCCGTTGGTAAGACCTTGTGCACAGCTCTTGTACTTGGTGTAGAGTTCTTCGGTGATGTTGAGTGCGTCCGGCGTGAAGGCGTCAAGGCGGGTGTAGAGCAAGTTGCGGAGGAACTTGCCGAAGCCGTCGAGCAGCGGGATGAACTCGATACCGATTTTCACGGCGTCATCCACCATGCGGAAGCAACCCTTGATATCGTGGTTTTCAATGGACTGGATGAGCGAGAAGAACAGTTCTACAGGCGGGATGCCGAGCACGGAGCGGACGGATTCCGCGGTCATTTCGTTCCCGGTAAAGGCGTATGCCTGGTCAAAGTAGGTGAGGCCGTCACGCATGGAACCATCGGCTTTTTCGGCAAAGATGTCGAGAGCTTCGTCGGTGGCTTTGATGCCCTCTTGTTCGCAGATGTAGCGGAGGCGGCTGCGGATTTGGTCAACGGTCAGGCGCTTGAAGTCAAAGCGCTGGACACGGCTCAAAATCGTCTGCGGAACTTTGTTGACTTCGGTTGTGGCGAAGATGAAAATCACATGGGCGGGCGGTTCTTCGAGCGTCTTGAGGAGAGCGTTGAAGGCGCCAGTCGAAAGCATGTGGACTTCGTCGATGATGAAGATTTTGTACTTGCCGATGACGGGCGGGTACTGCACGCGGTCAATCACATCGCGGATGTTATCGACGCTGGTGTTGGAGGCCGCATCTATTTCATAGACGTCCATCGGGTTTCCACCGGCGATATCCTTGCAGCTGTCGCATTCACCGCACGGGTGCAGCGGGTCAGAGCCCTTGCAGTTGAGCGTGCGGGCGAGGATACGGGCGCTGGTAGTCTTGCCCACACCACGGGTGCCGGTAAAAAGGAATGCATGATGGAGACGACCGCCTTGGATGGCGTTCTCGAGAGTCTTTGCGATATGTTCCTGACCGACCATATCGCTGAATGATTGCGGGCGCCACTTACGCGCCATTGCGATGTATGCCATGACTAAAGTATAGTAAAGTGGTTAGTGGTTGGTGGTTGGTGGTTTGGTTTTTTGGGGTGCAAGTAGGCGGTAGGCAGTAGACAGTAGGAAGTAGGAAGGATGGTGTCATCCTGAGCGGTAGCGAAGGATCCAGTGAAGGTGCGGGGGATGGGCTCGGCTAAGGTTGGTGCACTTCGGCAGGCTCAGTGACCTTTTGTCGAACCATGGGGTATTGCACAAAGCGGAGCGTGCTCAGAGCGAGTTTACGAGCGCCCTCATTGCCCATAGCTAATTGTTTTTCGTATCTTTATAGAAAAATTGCAAACAGAGGTTCTTATGAATTTTGATATGGCGCTTTTGATTTTGTGCTGGCAGACGGCCTGCCTTTCGCATGATTACGAAAATGAACCGCTTTTGCCGGGGGCGGCTTCGGCTACGGAAGCGGAAAGTGCTGAACTGGACAAAATTCATGACGAGGTGACTCCGAACGCCAGTTGGGATGAATTCAACAAACTTTATGCAAATTTCAAGTCGGCAAGTGACCGCACAACGGCTTGCGTCAAGGCACTTCAGTCGCAGTCCCGTGATTCAAAAGTTCTCGTGGTAAATTGCATGGTCCGCATTGCCAATGCTTCGCACGAAGACTACAACAGGACGAATATATCGCCTGAAGAATATGAATTTATCAAGAATGTACGTGAACAGCTTGGACTGAATTAAGCTAAGGTTTGGGGGAGTGTTTGTGGCAGGCTTCGTAAAATTTATCGCTGTATCGATCTTTGTCGGATGCTCGTTTTGTTTGGTGTGCGCCGGTAATCCGTATGATATGTCTGGTCACTTTTGGCCATCTCATAAAAAGTTTGTTGCGCCAGATAGTTTGCCTACTATTAATTATGACCCAGTCGCGGTTTATTTCTATATGCCGTCTTATGAAGAGAAATGTTGTACTTTTATGATTGGTTATAATAATTCTTTTTTGCCGTTGGGAGCTTCTTTTGGTACTATTGCCGCTAGTATCTTGATGAAAAATTTGGACTCTATTGTTCGTTTTATGTTCCCGATAAGGTTTTGTCGCTCTGGGTATCCTGACGTCTTTTCGGATTCTCTGTATGTTCGCAAATTGTTGGGAAAAATTGAAATGGATTCAATTCCGGCGGTTGATGAACTCCCAGTAATCGATGAAAAATATTTTGTTTACAAAGCTCCTGAAAATGAGTTCCGCGATGAAATTCCGGAGCGCCCGAAAACAATTCCAGCAGGATTCCATAATCCAACGATTTTGATTGGCTCTGAAGATAGAAAGAACGTTAATGAGGCTATGTCCAAAGTCGGGAAAGGTCTTTGCTATGGTTCAATTGCCGCTATGATTTTGTCGGGCGGTAACGTTCCAATCCTTTGTGAACAACACGGAACTCACTAGATTTCTTTTTTACTTGTTTATTGGATTTTTCTATAATTTGGAAACTTGTAATGTTTTCTCAAAATAAATTGGAGGTCGTGTGAGAAATCTGAAATCGATTCTTGTAATGTTCATTGCGTGCCCGTTCTTGACGGGATGTGCTTTGATAGCCTTGTTCTTCACTTCTTCGCCACGTACCGCGGTGGATGAATCTTGGACACAAAAGCCTTCTAAGGTGAACATCGTGTTCTCGGAACCTGTTCTAGATAATCCAAATAAATTTGATGACGATTTTCCGGATTTTGCCGGTAAATTCAATGACTGGTTCATTGCCGAACTTAAATCTAACTTGGAATCCCAGACATCCGATATCCATTATTCCATGCAGAAAATTTCCAAGGATAAAATTAAAATTGAACCAGCCCTTTTTAAAGATGAGAACATAAACGTACCGAAAGTTACCGAAATGGATAAATCGGCAGATGTTTATCTAGTCATAGATAGCATTTGGGTTGGTGGAACGAGTAAAGAGACCACATGCGACGTAAAAGGTATGGAGGTCCCCTGTGACAAACATTATTTAACGGCTAAGGGTAATTTTGCTTACTATGATACAAAGAATGGCAAAAGGCTAGGCTATGGTAAAATTGAATCCAATTCGACGTACAGGGGTATGGTTACTCCAGGCAACTGGACGGGTATGGTTAACTTGACGAGTAAAAAGGTTTTGTTGGGTACGCCGTTAGAAAAGTGAATTTTGCTTGAAAAGCAAAAAAAGTTGGTCGCGTGACCAACTCTTTTTTGTAATTACGAGAAATAATGGATCTCCTCACTCCGTTCGAGGATGACGGGAGCGCAATGCAATCGCTATTAGCGGAGAACGATGTCGCCGTTTGCGACGAGCTTGTCGCGGAGCTTGTTGTGGGCCTTGTTGACTTCGTCGTCCGTGAGCGTGCGGTCCATAGCCTGGTAGGTGAGGCTGTAAACCATGTTCTTCTTGCCGGCTTCAACCATGTTCTTCTTGCCGGCTTCAATCTTTTCGCCTTCGTAGATGCTCTTGAGAGTAATCTTCGCGAGGTTCTTCGGGTTGAGAGCCTTGATGCGGGCGAGCACGTCTTCGTGAGTCATCGACTTTGCAACTTCGATAGAGATGTCGCGGGTCGAAGGCACCTGGCGGCTGAACGGCTGGAACACAATCTTCTTGTGGCTTTCGTGTTCCATCTTGTCCATGTCGGCTTCCATCACGTAAGTCTCGTAGCTGATTTCGTTAGCCTTGAGGCAGTTCGGGTGGAGTTCGCCCATCGTTCCAAGAACCGTGCCGTTGCAGACGATTTCAGCCTGCTTGCCCGGGTGGAGGAAGAGTTCCGGCTTTGCGGCGGCGCGGAATTCGACAACGAGGCCGAGGCGCTTGAAGAAGCTCTGGACAAAGCCCTTGAAGGCGGCAAAGTCAATTTGCTTCGGCTTGTCGTTGAGCGGATCTGTGTCAAAGTTACCGGCGATGGTGAGGGCGACGAGGTTGGATTCGTCAAAGCCCGGATCGCGTTCGTCCTTGCGGTCGCGCTTGAACTGGCCCTTGGCTACTTCGAACAGACGAACAGAACCCGGACGGTTCTTTTCGTTTTCGGCAACAGCCTTGAGCAAATTCGGGAGGAGCGATGTTGGAACAGCGCCGAGTTCTTCGCTGAGCGGGTTCAAAAGGAGTGCTGGCTTGCTGCGACGGTCGTCACTTTCAGGGCCAAAGAGGGCTTCGGTGCGGGCCTTGCTGGTAAAGCGGAGGCTCAAGCATTCGTGGAGGCCCATGGCAGAAAGCGTCTTGCGGATCTTGCGGTTCAAAACTTCAATCGGCGGGAGTTCGTTCGGCTGCATCGTGAACTTCGGCAAGCTGTACGGGATGTTGTCAAAGCCGACGAGACGTGCGATTTCTTCGATGAGGTCCACTTCGCGTTCGAGGTCCGGGCGGAAACTCGGAATCTTGAACGTGATAGATTCGGCGTCCTTCTTCACGACTTCGAGAGCGATGCCCGTGAGGTACTTTTCGACCTGGGCAGCTTCGAGCTTCATGCCGATGACCTTTTCGGCGCGGGCAATGCGGAGCGTGACAACGTTATTTTCTTTCTTGTGGTCTTCGCCGGTGTATTCGACGGAGCCCTTGAGGATGCGGCCTCCGGCGACTTCCTGAATCATGGCGCAAGCGTACTTGCTGTATTCGTCCTGCGTGGCGAAGTCGATTTCGCGTTCGAAGCGGTAGCTGGAATCCGTCGAGATGCAGAGGCGCTTGGCTTGCTTGCGGATAACGGTCGGGTTGAACCAGGCGCTTTCGAGGAACACGTTCTTGGTGGCATCGACGATTTCGGATTCGACACCGCCCATCACGCCTGCGACGCAAGCGGGACGGTCACCGTCGCAAATCACGAGGTCGTTTTCGACGAGTTCATGTTCGGTGTGGTCGATTGTTTCGATCTTTTCGCCCTTCACGGCGCGGCGGACCTTGATCTTGCTGCCGTGGAGCTGGTCCATGTCAAAGCTATGGAGTGGCTGGCCGACGTCCATCAAAATAAAGTTAGTGATGTCGACGACGTTGTTGATGCTGTTCATGCCGACAGCGTGCAAAAGCTTGGCGAGCCATGCCGGGGACTTTTCGACCTTCACGTCCTTGATGACGCGGCCCACATAGCGGGAGCAACCGCAGCCCGGAACAACTTCGAGGCTAATAGCAGAGCTTGCTTCTTCGGCGTCTTCCTTGAGTTCATAGGCGAGCGGCTTGAGGGGGCGGTTGAACTTGGCGGCAAGTTCGCGTGCGACACCGCGGTGGCTGAGTGCATCCGGGCGGTTCGGCGTGACGTTCAATTCGTAGCAAACGTCATACATGCCGAGGCTTACGAACGGGGTGCCTGCCGGGATGGAATCGTCCAAAACCATGATGCCCGCGTGGTCGTCAGAAAGTCCGATTTCGTCTTCGGCGCAAATCATGCCGAAGCTTTCGACACCGCGAATCTTGGATTTCTTCATCTTGAGCTTGGTGCCATCGGGGAGCGGAAGTTCTGCGCCAATGGGGGCGAGAACAACGGTCTGGCCTGCTGCGACGTTCGGGGCTCCGCAAACAACTTGAATTGTGTTCGTGCCGTCGTTGACTGTGGTGATGTGCAAGTGGTCGCTATCCGGGTGCGGATCGCAAGTGAGAACCTTTGCAACGAGCAATTTGTCATAGACCTTGCCCGGTTCTTCCATGCCTTCAACTTCGAGACCGATGGAGGTGAGCGCCTTTGCGACATCTTCCGCAGATTCCGGAAGATCAACATGGCGTCTAAGCCAATTCAAAGAAACTTTCATTTTATTACCCTTTGTGGCACGAAACTTGCAGTGTTTGTCCTTGCGACTTTATGATGCCGCTGGGTGTGCGAATTTAGTGCCTGCTTAAATTTTCGGCGTAAATGTAGAAAAAACAGGTGCGATGAATCAATTTTACCACTCGATTAATGGGAGAAATCAATATTGAGCGTCCTGATGAGTGAATCAAGTCGTTTTGTCAGCTGGTCGGCGCCTTTGGGGGCAAGATGGTCTTCATCGTGAGCCATTTCATCTGTGTAGTCATGGTTTCCCATCTTGTTTTCGTCCATTAGAATAAAATTGGGGTATTTATCTTGTAAGTCTGCGATTTTTTTTATAAGTGCTGGAGCTTCGCTTCTTCGAATACCATATTTTCCAAAAGTACCTGTGTTTTTATAGTGTGGACTTTGAGGTGTTATGACTCCTATAAAAGTGATATTTTTGTTTTTACATTCTTCAATCATTTGAATGAGATAATTATAATTTTGATTGTAATTTTCCTTTTGATAAACTAACCAGGAAGAATCTCGGTGTATATATGGATTTGTAGGTTTTCCCCATCCTCCCGTAGATGTTGGATCCATTCCTCGTGTTGGACGTAGTAAGTTTTGTATGAATGTGTCTCCGGGGGAATTGTATGTCGCTTCTGCTAAACCTTCAGGATAGCCGTCTTTCCAATAATTATGATTTATGTCGTAAACGTATCCAGGGTAAGATTTGTATGCAGATCCGAAAATTCCTGAACTGATTTCACTCCATCTGTCGATATCAATATCATCTATGACAACTTTCATTTTTTTCATGTGTGGTAAAATGTAATTGTGCAAAAAAAGATAAAAGGTTTTAAGATAAGCTGATGTAATTGCTAAATTAATTGCATAATAGGGCTTGTTGAATACTAACGGATTTATACCAAAAAGGGTACGGGAAGAACCAATGATAACAACGTTTGCTGTATCTCTATACTTCCAAAGAAATTCCATTTTATAGCGCCATTCTTTAGCTCGGTCACTGGCTCCTGAAGTATTGTAATACATCCCAGCACTGTCTAAATCAAGTTCAAAATTTGAACTTGAACTGGTCATTGCACTGCTGCTACTATTTGAACTCAGCTTCGTTGCCTTCTTTTTTACCCACAAGTTCGGATGCCATAGTTCTTCTCCTTCGACTATTTCAGTAACGCTGCTGTCTGCTGGGTTTACAAGCGCTATTTTGGTATGAGCTCCATTTATATTAGTGAGTGTTGCCGCAATAATTGATGTCTCGCCATCGGTAGCCCATTCGGTATGGTCAAAGGAGTAGCCTGTGGGGGATTTGACGGATTGAATCAATTGTCCTGTGCTATCTGCGATGAAAACTCGTTCATGAGTGGCGTAGTCCTTTCCTACAAATTTTTTGCCGGGATTTCCGCCGAAGTCGAGGAACGCGGTGCGTTTTGTTCCGTCCTGCGCGAGCGAAGCATTGCAGGCTTGGGCGCTGTCGTACCAGACAACGTCTTGAGCGTTCTTCGTGAGCGATGAGCCTTTCTTAGCGATGCGTGCCCGCAACAATCTGGCGCCCGTAACGGCGAGCGCGTTGTCTTCGCTGATGCCTCCGTGGTATGCGCCGTCGAAGAGCTTTTTGGGCGTTCCAAATTTTCCGTTTGCGAACGGAACTTGCCATGTGCTTTGCGATTTCCAGGAATTGTCCTTGTTGTTGCCGGCATCGGTCACGTAGACAATTACAGTATCGTTTTCGATAATTCTCCAGCGGGGAATTACAGCTTTTTCGACATCTAGTTTTATGGGGGCGACTTTTTCTTCTTCGATATTCTGCACATAAATTGTCGATTTCCCGGAGATTCCCTCGAAACCCGTGCAGTAGGCGATCCATTTGCCATCAGGTGAAATTTCGGGATGGTAAGCGCTGATATCTTTTGTGATTTCTTTGACGGACTGGGTGCCGTTTAGGTAGTCGATGATGGCTATGTTGCCGGAAACATCATTGCGGAATGCGAGTTTAACGTTGTACGATCCAACAACTTTTTTGACAGTTTCGCTCCCGGTAAGTGGCGTAATGACTTTCGTTTGTGATTTCCCGTCATTTCCCATCCAAAGCGCGTTCGGTACATTTCCGAAAGCGAGTCTAAAGCCAACGTATTCGGCCTTTGTTGAAGACGTGACTGTGTAGACATCTCCACGACTATAGGGATTGAGTTCATTATCTAAAGAAGAATAGCAACCTCCCTTAACAATTCTTTCTCCTAAGTTTCCGCCATCGGGGGCACCGACGTAGTTGGTGATTGTCGTGTCGCGGAAAGTTCCCATCCAGTCATTTACCCATTCCATGGCGTTTCCGATTATGTCGCAGAAACCTGCAGAATCAGAACCGGCGGTACAGACGGAGTGTAGCTTGTATTCGGAGTTTCCGCTGTTCCAGCTTTTCTTGACATTCCAGGCGCGTGTTGCCGCGTAAATCCATTCCGCTTCAGTCGGGAGTCTAAATGCTTTTACATCGGCGTGAAACGCAAATCCTTCCAAATTTGTGCAATGCCCGTCGTTGGTGTAGATTGCCTTGCTGTAGGTGTATGCTGTGTCGTATTTTTTCTGCTTGCTTTGGGCGTTCGCAAATAGGACTGCATCGTAGTAAGTAATATCGGTAATCGGGAGGCTGTCGTTCTCGCATTTTCCAAAGGTTTTAAGTTTTGCTTTATGGGCAATTTCTGCGTAATCACCGCAAGTGACTTCGTGAATGCCCATGTAGAAATCATAGTCCAATAGAACGCTCATGGCAGGGCGCTCATTAACCTTAAAGCTTTTGTCGTTGGATCCAATGGTAACGGAGCCACTTTTGAGGAGAACGAAGCCTTCTATTTCGTTATCAGAGGTTGGCTCGCTAGAATGGCTTGACCCGCTGTCACTACAAGCAACAAATGCAATAAGAAAAAATAAAAGTGAAATTGCTTGAAACATCGTATTTTCCCCTCTTTCTTATTTCAAAAGATAAGAAAAAAGTAAGTTTTGAGGGCGTAAAAATCGAAAATACGATGTTTTAGTACTACTTTATGGCCTTAATTAAAGGAAGTCC
This sequence comes from Fibrobacter succinogenes, assembly GCA_902776765.1. GTDB lineage: Bacteria > Fibrobacterota > Fibrobacteria > Fibrobacterales > Fibrobacteraceae > Fibrobacter > Fibrobacter succinogenes_N. The sequence continues at coordinate 41,084 of CACYRP010000031.1, read as the reverse complement.
CCTTAATACGTTTCGCAATAAGGAATATCGTCGAACTCAACTGCTACTTCGTCTTTTTTGAAATGGTTGAATAGCAGTACATCATTTTTCGAAAAGAGCTCGTCATTATTGAGGAAGGATATGACGATTTTGCAGAAACCGTTTTGTGGGATAACCACTCCGTGTTTTTCTACGGGAGTAAGTGTTGTTGATGTGATTCCGCAAGCGTAATGGTAGGATTCCAAATTTGCTTTTCCCGGTTGGATGTATGCGGAGAAGAGATTGTCCTGTTCGCTAGTCCATGTGGGCTTGACGACGATCTTTTCACCGCCAAGTTTGATTTGCTGTTGGTAGCCGCCGCTGCAGAATCCGACTGGCTGGCGGAATACTCCGATGATGCCCGATTTCTGTTCGAACGTTTCTTTTTTAGATACGGAAAGGGATTGTGCGCACGAAGTCATGAGAATGCATGCGCTTAGAAAACCAAAAATTTTTAAGTATTTCATTTGTCCTCGAGAGGGGTTGTCGCCTTTAAACATGTTTCGCTCGGTTTGCAAAAACTTCAAAGTCCTCAGGCGTAGTGAGCTTGTCGTTTGCGGATTCGCCCTTGACGATGTAAACGGGCTCGCCAAAGAATTCGAGAATGCTAGCTTCGTCAGTTGGCGTAAAGTTGAGGGGTTCTTTTGCAATGCGCGTGTAGAGCTGCTTGAGCAAATCGATACGCGCTGCTTGCGGTGTCTGCGCAAGCCAGACTTTACGGCGGTCGATCGTGCTTTCGACGCGGCCATCGCTTGCTATCTTGATGGTGTCAATCGCAGGTTTTGCAACGAGGCAGCTGCCTTTGTTCACGAGTGTGTCAAATACATCGCGGATGATTTTTTCGCTTATAAACGGGCGTGCGACATCGTGCACCAGAACGTATTTGGCGCTACTCGTAAGTGCGTTTACGCCGTTCTCTACGGACTGCCAACGTTCGGATCCGCCTAAAACAATTTTTAACTTTATTCTAAACTTTCCGACATTCTCGCTTGCTGAAAAAAAAGTTTCAATTTCTTTTTCGAAATAGTCTTTCCAATCTGCAGGAACCGCCATGACGACTTCTGCAATTTCGTCCATCTTGAGGAATGTTTCAAGAGAATATTGATAAACGGGTTTGCCGCCGAGTTGCATCAGCTGCTTGGGAATGTTGCCTCCCATGCGCTTGCCAAGCCCGCCTGCGGGGAGGACTGCTGCGAATTTTCCAGAAAGTAATGAATTTGCCATATAATAAAAATAGAAAGATTCGTGATTATAGTCACGTGATTTAAAAGTAAGAACTAAAAAGTTTTTTGGATGATGTGAATGTTTTTAATTTTGGCGCCGTGTATAGGGAATGATAAATGGAACTTGAAGATTTAAAACCGAGAAATCGGACGAAAATGGCTGTGGCTGCCTGTTTAGGTGGTTTTGTCGGAGCGCATAATTTTATGCTTGCCAACAGTATTTCGGGTAGTATAAAAATTTATTTGACTTTAGTGGCTTTGATTGCTCCGCACCGTGTTGGCCTTTGTCTTGCTTTGGTCAATTTTGCTTGGGTGCTGTTTGATCTCTGGCAGATTTGTTTTGTGAATACTTTGCCCGAAATCCGTTTTGAAGGTAGCCGAAAAAAAGCCGCACTAGTTGTTTTTGTGTATTTGTCTATTGCGGCTGTACTTGCGGTTTTCTTTATTCGAAATTACGGTGCTTAGCTGTATTTATTTTTTGTAGCGGACTGCGGTTCCGTAGGCGATAATTTCTGCGGCACTTGCCATCAGGCTGCTTGTGGAATAGCGTACGTTAATAATGGCGTCTGCACCGATGGATTTCGCTTCTTGGATCATGCGTTCTGTTGCTTTTTGGCGCGCTTCGTTCATCATTTCAGAGTAGCCTGCAATTTCGCCACCGATAATTGTTTTGAGGCCTGCGAAAATGTCTCGAACGACATTTTTCGAAAAAACAATGCTCCCTTTGACGAGCTGGACTGTTTCGATTTCCTTGCCACTGATAAAGTCCGTATTGACGATAAGCATTTGAACCTCCTGAATTTGGATGTGAATAATATACTCATTTGTACGGCGGAAAAGTTTTTTTGCATAAAAACCCTGCACGTTTTTCGTGCAGGGTTGGGGTTATTGAGGAGGAATATGAATAAGAAATTAGAAGACGAAGAACAACCCGATGTGTGGAGTCACATTGACGCCTGTGAATAGGTAAGAAAGTCTGCTTGTTTTGGACAATCGGGCAGGATCGTTGTAGTAGGCTCCAATTCCGTATGCATTTGTAGTGATGTCTATGCCGCCAATGACGCCGATGTTATCGAAAACATGGTAACCAACAATGACCGTGCCACCGATGACCGCATCAACATATATCGCCCCGGGGTTGTATTTGTGTGTTTCTGTTTTTACGTCCCCTTCGAGCAATTTCAGGTCAACTCCGCAAAGGAAATGCACAGCGACAATTAATTCGTTCGAAATGGGGGCCATGCCTATGCCTAGCTTGACGTTAAAATCGAGCCCTTTTAAATCTGTTTTTCGGTGGGTGATTTCATCTTTGAACTCTCCGTTTAAAAAGCCGATTCCCAAACCGAATACGGATGAGTAACCGTTTGTTTCTGTTTTATAGCGGGTCCAGCCGAATTGGTAGCTCACGGAGCTCCAGTCGTAATTGATGGCCTTTATCTTCCATGTCTCTGATTCGATAGGCATATAAAAATTCATGCTTTGGAGGCTTTTCGTTGTCCTGATAGGCTTTGGGGTAGGCTGGGATGCGTTTTGCGCAAACAGCATTGTACTACACACAATAATTACGATAGCCACGTTTTTGGAGAGCGTATTAAGCATAAATACTCCTTGGCTGATAACGTGTTTTATCATTGCTCCGTCTGTAAATATAGCCAAATGTTCCTAAAGCGCTTAAAAATATCTTACAAAAACATTCCAATTTAGAATGGTGTCAAAAAAAATGCCGTTTTTTTGAAAAAAAGTCAATCGATTGTCGCAGTGTTATAGGTTTCTATAAGATTTAACTTGACGAAACAAAATTAAAAGACTACTTTTTGTGCAGTAAAACAAATGTTCACTATGTGAGGCGAAAATGGTTCTTTCCTCAGAAATGAAGGCTCAGGTTGTGGATTCCCTTGAGGTGGAACGTTCTCGCTTGGATAAGGAACAGCTTGAGGCGGTGGAGACCACCGAGGGGTATGTGCGCGTGGTGGCGGGAGCTGGATCGGGCAAGACGAAAACGCTCACGCATCGCTATTTGTATCTCGTGAAGGAAATGGGCATTTCGCCTGCGAACATTCTTTGCGTGACGTTCACGAACAAGGCCGCAAACGAAATGAAAAAGCGAATCCGCTCGATTTTGGGCGGCGATGACAGCGGCTACATTTCCACATTCCACGGATTCTGTGTGCGTTTTTTGCGCGAAGAAATCCATGTGCTCAATTACCCGAAGGAATTCATGATTCTGGATGAGGATGACCAGAAATCGCTTTTGCGCAAGGCGTATGCGGATTTAGGGTATTCGCTCAAGGATTTGAAAATCAGCAGTGTCCTCGATTTTATCGGGGGGCGCAAGGCAAATGAGCTTGATTACGTTTCGCTTTTTGCGGAACTTCCTTCGGAGAATGATATTGGTTTGAGTGTAGATGGTCGCAATGAGGGAACTCGCGATGAAGAGAGTCGCGAAATGCCCAAAGACCATTTGCTGGAATTGTCGGACGAAGCGGACGACAAGTGGATGAAGGTTTATTACCGCTATCTCTATGAGCAAAAGAAAAATTACGCACTTGACTTTGATGACTTGATTTTGGTGACGCTGTATATTCTGCAAAGTTTTTCGGAACAGCTCGACAAGTGGCGCAAGCGCATGATGTATGTGATGGTCGATGAGTATCAGGACATTGACGGTCAACAATTCATGCTCGCGGATTTGCTTTCGAGCTATCACGGGAATTTATTTGTGGTGGGGGATCCGGACCAGACGATTTATGGCTGGCGCGGCGCCGATGTCAATCGTATTCTTGAATTTGATAAAACGCATCAGGGAACCAAAACGATTCTGTTGCAGAACAATTACCGCTCGACGCCGAGCATTTTGAAGGTGCCGGATGCGGTTATCAAGAACAACAAGTTTAGAATCGAAAAGGTGCTTAGGCCGGTGCGCGTTGGCGGGAAAACGCCTGTCTTTTACCATGCAAAGAACACTCGCGAAGAAGCAAAATGGATTGTGGAACGCATCCAGAATGCCGTGCAGAATTCCGTGAAAAATAGCTCGGGCGGTATGCATTACAAGGATATTGCTGTACTTTACCGTATGCATTCCCAGTCGCGTTCTGTCGAAGAGGCTTTGATGGCGGAAAATATTCCGTACAAAGTTTACAGCGGAGTCGGGTTTTACCAGCGCAAAGAAATCAAGGATGTCATTTGCTATTTGCGCATGCTCGTGTATGCCGATGATTTGTCTTTCTTGCGCACGGTGAATACGCCCAAGCGCCAGTTCGGACCGCGCAAGGTTTCCATATTGCAGGCTTTTGCCGATGCGCGAGGTGTCGGGCTTTATGAAGCGCTTTTGGAAATTGTATCGGAAGCCGGGATGTTGAATGATGTGGCTTGCGATATTTCGTCGCAGGCGGAAATGTCGTCGGTGGGCAATGAACGCAATAAGATTGATTTTGACTGCAAGGGATTTTTGGCGCGGAGCAACGTCGTTGAGTATGTGAAGCTGATTGAAAAGTATCGTTCTTGCTATAGGGACATGAGCGTTTCTGAAATTTTGGCGAAAATTCTGCGTGAGACAAAGTACGAAGAAATGTTGCGCTTGGATGGCGACGAAGACCGCCTGGACAATCTCGCGGAACTGAAACAGGGAATTCTGGAGTTTGAAAATTATTACGAGGAAGATGCTTCGCTGGATGAGTATTTGCAGAACATTGTGCTATTCACGAATGTGGATGAAGATTCCGAAGAAAAAGACCGCGTGCAACTCATGACGATTCACAATGCGAAGGGGCTGGAATTCCCGTACGTTTTTGTATGTGGTTTGAACGAGGGCTTTTTCCCGGTGAAGCGAGTGCAGAATAAAGTGCAGTTAGAAGAGGAACGCAGGCTTGCGTATGTGGCGTTCACTCGTGCCGAGAACGTGCTTTGCCTAAGCGATGCCGAAGATGGGGTGGCGGGGGAGAGCGGGACGCGTTATCCGTCGAGATTCTTGCTTGAAATGGATATGGGCGGGCTAGATGTGGCTCGCGGCTTATCGGAAGATTTGCTTGAGGCTGCGAAAGCGCATATTGCCAATGTCGATCAGGAGCGGGATTTCTTGAGCGACGAAAGTTTGGGGCTTGTCAAGAAGGCGCCTTCGGCGGTGTTCGGAGTTGGGGAACGTGTGGTGCACAAAATCTTTGGGGCAGGCACAGTTCGTGCAGTCGACGAAAAGAATTTCTGCTATGAAATCGCGTTTGACAAATTTGCAACCCCGCGAAGCATACAATTCGACTTTCCGCTAGTACGCGCCTAACGTTGCTGTTGCCTTCCCGGTCGGAGCCTGCCCGGACTCGTCATCCTCGGAGCAACACGGAGGGGATCCATTATTTCTTGAACTTGCGTTTGTTCCAGGGTGACAGGCTTTGCCTGCTTATGTCATGCCGCACCCTGTTGCGGCATCGCCATTTTAACGTCTGCGGCTTCTCTGAAAATTATTTTCGGGACGTTCGTAATGAATAGGTTTTAACTGCTTGATGACGTTTCGAAGTTCCTTGGGGAGCGGACAGTCATAGACTTTATGTTCACCGTTCCAGTCGAATTCTAGACGGCAACTGTGCAGGAATAAGCGGTTCAGACCGAATTGTTTTTTGACTTCGCGGTTGAGTGCAAAATCGCCATAGCGCGTGTCGCCCAAAAGCGGATGCCCAATGCTGGCGAAGTGTGCGCGAATCTGGTGCATGCGGCCCGTTTCGAGCTTGATTTTCACAAGGTCGTAGCCTTCGTAATGTTGCTTGACGCGGTAATGCGTGATGGCCTTCTGTGCCTTTTCGTCATCTTGCCCAACGAGCATTTTGCTGCCCTTTGCAGAATCAGTGCGCAAAAGCGATTCGTTGATGGTGCCGCGGTCTTTTTTGAGGTTTCCCTTGACAAGTGCAAAGTAGAATTTGTCCACAACATGTTCGCGAATCATGCGGGTGAAGTCGCGGAGCGTATCGCCGTGGAGCGCTGCAATAATCATGCCCGACGTTTCTTGGTCAAGGCGGTGTGCGATGGTTGGCTTAAAGTCTAGACCTTCGTTACGTCCCCATTCCCAAAGGTATTCTACGAGGCTTTCGCCGGGGCGCGTGCCGCTGCCCGGCTGACTTGCCAGTCCCGAGGGCTTGTTTACGATGACGTAATCTTCGGTTTGCACGATAAGGTCGAGTTCGTGCGCGCCCCAATGCGCTTGTTTCTCGGCACCGGAGAGTTGTTTGCCCCAAGTGGACTTGTTTTTCGCGAAACCGGATTTTTCTTTTGCATCGGGGCGTTGCGGGGTGGTGTCCCCGCTGGAAGGGGTAGCGGGAGCCGCTTCGGTGGCGGAAGCGAGGGGAAGGCTTTCCCCTTCTATACTCCTCTCTTCTCCCGTCAAGGTTGGTGAGCTTGTCGAACCAACGGATTTGAAATTCTCATAGATGTTCACGACGTCGCCTTCGGCGAGCATCTGGTTTGCTTTTCCCACGACTCCGTTCACGCGGACTTTCTTTTTGCGAATGACGGCGAAAAACACCGAGAGGGATTCTTCGGGGAATGCCTTGCGGAGGAATCGGTCAAGGCGCATGTTTGCAAAGTTGCGGTCGATAGTGCGTGTAATCATAATTAGGTTTTAGGTTGTAGGTTTTAGGGAACAGGGACAAATGAAAAATTAAGAATTAAAAATGAAAAATTAAGCGTTGAGTGTCCAGAACTAAGGCCTGATTCGTCATCCTGAATTTGACTGGATTCTTCGTGGCAGTTCGCCTCTCAGATTGTGATATCTTGATGGCATATATCTTTCGTCTTTCGTCTATAGGCTCGAAGAGCCGTTCTTTCGGCTACAAACCTAACACCTGTTACCTATTTTCCTTTTTTGCAAAATGCGCGAGGCGGACGCCATCGGCAGCGCTGGTGACAATCCCGCCGGCGTAACCCGCGCCTTCTCCGAGGACGAACAATCCCTTGGTGTTGACGCTTTCGAGCGTTTCGTTGTTGCGCGGGATGCGGAGAGGCGAACTCGTGCGCGTTTCGGGAGCGACGATCAGCCCTTCTTCGATGAATCCTGGGATTTTGCGGTCGAAGTTTTGGAATCCTTCGGCAAGGCTGTTACAAATCGTCTTGTCCATCCAATCCCACAAATTGCTGGGAACGAGCCCGCAGGGGTAGGTGGATTTGGGGAGAGCTTTGTCTTCGCGGTGAGCGAGGAAGTTCTTGATGGTCTGCGCTGGTGCGGCGTAATTTTTCCCGCCCACGTTGTAGGCGTCGCTTTCTATTTTGCGCTGCAAGTCGAGGCCACCAAATAGTGAACCGCTCGAAGGAATGTCAAAGCCTTCGGCACCTGCGGTAATGGGGACTGCGATGGCTCCGTTGGCGTAAGCTCCGTTGCGGCGGCTGTAGCTCATGCCGTTTGTCGCGAGTGTTCCTGGTTCCGATGCGCATGGCACAAGGACTCCGCCGGGGCACATGCAAAAACTGTAGGCGCTTGAAGTTTTGTTGAGTGTCGGTGTCGCGAGAAAATATTCGGCGGCTCCGGTGAGTTTTGTATCGACATTGCCGAGTTGGCGCTTGTTGATGAGTATTTGCGGGTGTTCTACGCGAACGCCCATGGCAAATGCTTTGCTTTCGAGTTGCACTCCACGAGCATGGAGCAACTGGTAAATGTCACGAGCCGAATGCCCCACCGCAAGCACCAACGCCTCGCACGGCTTCCAATTGCCGATTGCGACATCATCTTTCGTCTCGGTTGGTGAGCTTGCCGAACCACGTCTTTCGTCTTTCGTCTCTTTTAATTTTATCGCGCAAATTCTTCCTTGCTTGATTTCAATGTCTTCGAGGACTGTATTGAAGTGAATCTTCCCGCCGAGCTTGATAATTTCCGCACGGATTTCGCGCAACATGAGTACGAGTTTATCTGTACCGATGTGCGGCTTTGCGAATGTCACGACGCTTTCGTCAACGCCGAATTGCACCATGTCCTTGAGGACTGTTTCGCTGAACAAGTTGCGGCTGCGGGTGTTGAGCTTTCCATCGCTGAATGCGCCTGCACCGCCTTCGCCAAATAGCACGTTGCTGTGTGCGTTGAACTTGCGGTCCACAAAAAATTTGCGGATATCGCGGAATCGTTCTTCAACCTGCTTACCTTGTTCGTAGATGTCTACGGAAAAACCCTTGCGCAAAAGGTGGAGGGCCGCCCACAATCCGCTTGGCCCTGCGCCAATGATATCGACATGGCTTGCCATGGGGACGGTGCTTTTGCCCGGTTCTGCATCGAGGCTGCGAATTTCACGTTGGGATTCGATGAGCCCGCGGGCGTTATTCCCCGTGGCGCGAATTTTCCGCTTCAAGTCAAAAACCACGTTGTAAGACCAACGTAAGTCCCCCTTGCGCCTGGAGTCCAGCGAAAAACGTTCCACTTCGAGGTTGAAAATTTCTTCCGGGTTCACGCGGAGCGTTTTGGCGAGTGCAGAACGGATTTCACCCTTTTTTTCGAGGGCTACGGCGAGTTCTCTGTAGCGGTAAGTAAACATGTTCGTCGCTAAATTTAGAAATATGGCAAAAAAATATTTTTTTGGACTTGAGATGGTGGTTTACATTTTTTTATAATTGTGAAAACTCTCAAAATGGTATTTGTTATATGTTTAAAGTTGGTTTTGATAACGATGCTTATCTAAAAACTCAATCTGAAAAAATTCAAGAACGTATCTCTAAATTTGGTGGAAAACTCTATCTTGAATTTGGTGGAAAATTATTCGATGACCATCACGCAAGCCGCGTTTTGCCTGGCTTTGCTCCTGATTCCAAGATCCGCATGCTTGAAAAAATCAAGGACAAGGCCGAAGTCATTATCGCAATTAACGCTGGCGATATCGAAAAGAACAAGGTCCGTGGCGACCTCGGCATTACCTACGATCAGGACGTTCTCCGTTTAATTGACGCCTTCCGTGGTTATGGCCTTTACGTGAGTAGCGTGGTGCTGACCCGCTGGCAAGAACAGCCGAGTGCTGTCGCTTACCAGAAAAAACTCGAATCGCTTGGCCTCAAGGTCTATCGCCATTACCCGATTGCAGGCTATCCGAGCAACATTCCGCTCGTGGTGAGCGATGATGGTTATGGCAAAAATGAATTTGTTGAAACTTCCCGCGAACTCGTGGTGGTGACTGCACCGGGTCCGGGAAGTGGAAAGATGGCTGTATGCCTTTCCCAGATTTATCACGAAAATAAGCGCGGTGTCAAGGCCGGTTATGCCAAGTTCGAAACGTTCCCGATTTGGAACATTCCGCTCAAACATCCGGTGAACCTCGCTTATGAAGCCGCTACTGCCGACTTGAATGACGTGAACATGATTGACCCGTTCCACTTGGAAGCATACGGTCAGACGACGATTAACTACAATCGCGACGTTGAAATTTTCCCGGTGCTGAACGCTCTCTTTACGCGCATTCTCGGTGAATCTCCGTACAAGAGCCCGACGGACATGGGCGTGAACATGGCTGGCAACTGCATCGTTGATGACGCTGCGGTGTGCGAAGCCGCCAATGCCGAAATCGTCCGCCGCTACTACAATACTTTGTGCCAAGTCCGCAAGGGCAATGCCGAAAAGGATCAGGTCTATAAGCTTGAGCTTGTGATGGAACAGGCACACATCAGTGCTAATGACCGCAAGGTTGCTGTCGCTGCTGTTGCAAAGGCCGAAGAAACGAACGGTCCGGCTGTCGCAATCGAATTGAACGATGGAACAATTATCACTGGCAAGACTTCATCGTTGCTCGGTGCTTCTTCGGCTGCGCTTCTCGATGCGCTCAAGCATTTGGCAAAGATTCCTGACGAAGTCCGTTTACTCTCGCCGATGGTGATTGAACCGATTCAGAACCTCAAGACAAAGCAACTCGGTCACAAGAACCCGCGCTTGCACATGGACGAAGTTCTCGTGGCACTTTCTGTTTGCGCCCTCACGGATTACAATGCAAAGATTGCGCTCGAAAAACTCCCGGAACTCCGCCATTGCGAAGTCCACTCCAGCGTAATCCTCTCGCAGGTTGACGTTGGTGTGTTCCGCCGTTTGGGCGTGAACCTCACATCGGAACCGAATTATCAAACGAGCAAACTCTACCACGGGTAAGAACGTTCGCTAATCGGCGCAATACGGCGTTGCTCGCCCCCTCACGTACATTTTAGTACGCTACGGGGGCTCGCGCCTTGTCTTGCTTGATTATCCAACGTTCTTGTTTAAAGCCTTGCTCTGCTCGCTTATCCGATTTTTTAGAAAAGGCTAATCGGCGCAATTATTTTTAAGACTATCGAAAATTCGGTAGTCTTTTTTGTATATATTAAAATTGTAATTGGTTTATATAGAGGACTGCTTGGATGCCGCAAGAGAAAGTTTATGATGATGTCGAAGTTCACAACGTGAACGATTTGCATCAAACGAAAAGGGATGTTAAGGTGGAAGAACAGGGCGAATCTCCGGTTATTTGGAAGGCGCTTTCTGTTGTAATTGCGATGGCCGCTGTCATTTACGACTTGTCGCCCATTGATGTGGTTCCTGATGCGATTCCCATTTTTGGTTGGCTTGATGATGTCGGCTTTACTTTGATGGCTGCACTCAACGCTTACCAGCTTTTTTCAAAAGATCAATCTGCTTTGCATGTTCGTTTGGCGAAATACGTTAAGTGGATGATGGTCGCGTTGATTATTCTTGCTGGTGTCGCTGTCGGCGGTCTTTTAACGGCAATAATTGCGCTTGTAACGCGATAAACTTTTACGGTTCAAAGCTATGTTACGCTATCCCCCGTGCTATGTCCGGGGGCTTTTTTTATAAAATAAGCTTAATTATCAAAAGTTGATGGTGAACTTTTTGACATTTGCGTTTTCTTTTCTTACATTAAACCAAATGCTTTAATTTGTTCCTTGGAGAGGATTTGATGAAAATGATTAGTGTTATGAAAAGGTCCCTGAGTGGGACACTGAGCCTGCCGAAGTGCCTGTCGAAGGGCCTTGCAATTTTATCCTGTGTTTTTCTTCTCGCTGCTTGCGGTGACGATAGCGGCAGCAGTGCCGATTCAGACGAACCGGTGTCCAGCAGCAGTAAAAAGGACAGCTCGAAATCTAGCAGTAGCACGGTGAAGTCCTCTTCAAGTGCAAAATCCTCGTCTGCGGACGATTGGGATGATGACGAAGAAAAGTGCTTACCGCCAACGATATTTGGCTTGGCGGGTGAAGAGGGGTGTTCCGATCCGAGTATTTTGAGTTCCGTAAAGCCCGCTAAGCAGTGCAAAACGGAAAAGGATGATAAGTGCGAATACGGCACAATGACCGACCCTCGTGATGGCAAAAAATACAAGACGGTCGTCATTGGTGAACAGACTTGGATGGTGGATGACCTGAATTACGAAATGGAAGGTTACAAAAAGGGCCGTTATAAGCAAACCGCTGCGATGCATGCTTGCCCTTACGGTTGGCATTTGCCGAGTGAATGCGAATACATGATTTTGATGGAAGCCATTGGAGGGACTGACGTTGCGAGTAAAATGCTAAAGTCTACGACTGGCTGGAAAGATGGCCATAATGGTGTTGATGCTTTCGGCTTTTCGGCTCAGCAACTTTCTGATTTGGATGACACTTATTTCTGGACGAGCAATTTTTATACCGACCTAGCTATAACCATGTGGGTTAGGGGTGATGAAGATGCTCATACGACTTGGTGGATTCGCCCTACATGTGAAAAATATCCGGTTCGTTGCGTTAAGGGGTATGGCCCTTCGGATGTGGGTGTCGAACGTAGCTCCTTCAAGGATTCTCGTGATGGTCAAACGTACAAGACGGTAAAAATCAATGAGCAGTGGTGGATGGCCGAGAATTTGAATTACGAGTCGGAAAATAGTTTTTGCTTCTATGATAACCCAAGCAAATGCGAAGAGTATGGTCGTCATTACACATGGGCGGCGGCGAAGACTGCATGCCCTTCTGGCTGGCACTTGCCGGATACAACGGAATGGAATACGTTGATAAACCTTATGGGCGGTAAAGATGAAGCTGGCAAAATCCTCAAATCCACAAGTGGTTGGGAGCCTTGTAAACGGTATCGGACTGCAAGAAAGGGTGACGAAATTGTTAGGGTTGATACTATCCCAGTTGTGAACTTGGATAAATACGGATTTACGATTCTTCCTGCGGGTAATGCCCATACAGTCTTCGGTCTGGAGGGCATTTTGTCGGAATTTTGGACTTCCGTAGAACAGGGCGATTCTTTGGCAATCGACATGATAACCGCATATACGGATGATTCATTTGTGTCGGCTAAATCAGACAAAAATTGGAAACTCTCGGTCCGGTGTGTAAAAGACTAGTATAGACGAAAGTCGCAAAAATTCAAAAAGACCACGGGGAATCGTGGTCTTTTTCTATGCATATCCTCAGAGCCTTGCGTAGCAAGGCAATCTCAGACCTTAAAGGCACATCGTGCCTAAACGATACTTGGCAACTTGTTGCCTTAGTAGAGTTATGCCCTTTGGGTAGACCTCATACCTACTTCACGCTGGCCGTCAGCAATTTTGTAATCGCACTGACGTACTCAGCGGGGTTTGGCAGCGGAGAACCTTCGGCAAGCAGAGCCTGACCGTAGAGGGCCTTCGGCCAATCGCCCAGGTCTTCCTTGGCTTCGGCCTTCTTCTTGAGCATTTCGCAAATCGGGTGCGTCGGGTTGATTTCCAGGATGCGCTTGCTCTTCGGCAAGTTCTTCTGGCCCATCGCCTTCATCATGCGTTCCATCTGGGCGCTCATGGCATCTTCGCTAGTCACGAGGCAGCAGGGGCTGTCCTTCAGACGGCTAGACACGCGGACTTCCTTGATGTCTTCGTCTAAGACCTTCTGCAAGTTTTCGCAGAGGCCCTTGAAGATTCCCTTGTTTTCTTCTTCGGCTTTCTTTTCGTCTTCGGTCTTGTCGAAGTCTACGTCACCACGGGCGATGTCGTGGAACTTCTTGTCGCCGAATTCCTGGAGGCTGGACATCATGAATTCATCGATGCCGTCGCTCATGAGCAACACTTCGTAACCCTTGGCCTTGAAGGCTTCGAGCATCGGGTTTGACTTCACGGCATTCTTGTCACCGATGAGGTAGTAGATTTCCTTCTGGCCTTCCGGCATGCGCTTCACGTATTCGTCGAGGCCCACGAGAGCGTCGCCTTCCGTCTTGGTGCTTTCGAAACGGAGCAACTTCTTGAGTTCGTCAAGATGTTCCCAGTTCATGTAGAAGCCTTCCTTCAAGACCATACCGAGTTCGCGCCACCAGGCGTTGTATTTGGCGGCATCCTTGTCGGCCATGTTCTGCAAAGCGTCGAGCACCTTCTTGATGACGTGCTTACGGATGTTGGTGATGATCTTGTTGTTCTGCAAGATTTCACGGGATACGTTCAGCGGCAAGTCTTCGCTGTCCACCACGCCGCGCACAAAGCGGAGCCAAGGCGGCAGCAAGTCCTTGCAGTCGTCCATGATAAAGACTTTCTTCACGTAGAGCTTGAGGCCGTGCAAAGCGTCGTTGTGCCAGATGTTGAACGGAGCCTTCGACGGGATGTACACGAGGCTCCAGAATTCCTGGGAACCTTCAGCGTGGCTGTGGCTCCAGGCGGCCGGTTCGTCGGCTTCGTGGCTGATGACGTTGTAGAAATCCTTGTACTGTTCTTCGGTAACTTCCTTTTCGCTCTGGCGCCACAAAGCGGTCTTTTCGTTCAGACGTTCTTCGGGCTTTTCTTCGAGTTCGCCCTTGTCGTTCTTGGTCGGTTCCGGGTGGAAGTAGATGCCGTAAGAGACAAAGCCGCTGTACTTCTGGACGATGTCCTTGATCTTCCATTCGCTGGCGAAATCTTCGGCGTCTTCGTCGTCCTTTAGGTACAAAGTAATCTTGGTGCCGACCTTGTCGAGCGGGGCTTCAGAAATTTCGAAATCGCCAGTGCCTTCGGATGCCCACAGGTAACCCTGCGTTTCTCCGGCCTTGAGCGTAAGGACTTCGACCTTCTTCGCGACCATGAACACGGAGTAGAAGCCCACACCGAACTGGCCGATGAGATCGACGCTGCCCTTGTCGCCTTCCTTCAAATTCTTGATGAAGTTTTTGGTACCGCTACGGGCGATGGTGCCCAAGCAGTTGATCAAGTCTTCCTTGTTCATGCCGATACCGTTGTCTTCCACAACGATGCGCTTGCCTTCCTTGTTCACCGAAATATCGATGCGCAACTGCGTGCCCACCGGGAGGAGGCTGGAGTTCGAAAGCGAGAGGAAACGGCGCTTGTCCAAGGCGTCTGCTGCGTTAGAAACCAATTCGCGGAGGAAGATTTCTTTGTTGCTGTAAAGAGAATTGATCATCAAGTTCAGCATATCGCGAACTTCGGTCTGGAACTCCATCTTTTCTGTTGCCATTTTAATCTCCTATTTAGGTCGCACTTCGTGCTTTGGGGTCGCTACGCTTTGAGGTCGGGGCGATGCCCCTTTGGGGTAAATTGCGTGTACTCCGTTCACGAAGTCTTTATGTTAAAATTTTAAGCGGTTGTTCCATAATTCTGTTTCAAAATGAAACAAAATGGCGGCTCCGCCTTGTTTTCGCGGTAATATATGCAAGAACCGTGCCAAACTTTAATCAAGAAGTTTGGCTTTTTAAGATCGTCGCAAGCATATAGAGGCCTTTTTCTGTGAAAGCGTAGGGTAAAGATCTGCTTTTGGCCGAATAATTTGTGGACGAAATTTTCGTCCGCAAAATTTCGATCTCTTCCTTTGACAATTTGTGGAAAAAACGTTTTTTTTTTTCATTTTTAGACTTTTTTGAAAAAATTGCCCACCCCCCGCAGAACTCTAATCCGCGTTGTTACCCTGTAACGCCTGGCTTTCTTTTTCTGCCTGAATCTTCTGCGATTCCTTCAGCACTTCGTCCAACGTGAAATCTTCCTGCGTAAAGAAGAACGTATTCTTGCCCAGGTCCTTGAGCGAAGCCCCGAAGTGGTAGGCCGTATCGTCTATGAACAAGAATCGGTCGAGCATTCCGTAACTTGGCAAGACTTGCATCGGGCTGTCAGGATATTGCTCGTTGTAAGTTGCCAAGTCCACCTCGAGAACCTTGCTCTTGTCGTAGGTGTAAATAGTCACGGAAACGCCTTTTTCCCGCTTGAGCATCATGGTCAAGGTTTTCTCGTTTACATATCTATCGACCAGCACAATTCTCTTTTTGGCCTGGCGAATCAGGTTGCAGACAAATACATAGGCATCGAACTCCTGGTTGTTATAAAATAAACCCTTGGATTTGAGCTCGCCACGGTCCATCGCCTCGAACAGTTCGTCAAATTTACGGTCATGGTCAAGCAGATGCTCGTCATGACCTGTCAAGCGACCGTCCTGTTCCAGATCCTTTGCTTCCACGTTTGAAAGACGGTTGATAAGACCGCCGTTACCCATCATAAGGTGACGCAATTGCACGAATGCCCGCATGATGGCGATGTTGACCTTGATCGCAGACTCACTTTTTAGAACCGAAGATAGCATCGCTACGCCTTGTTCGGTGAAAGCTAAAGAACGGTATTTTGTGTGTTTTCCCTTTAAAATTTGCCCCTTTTTTTCTAAGGTCGCATTTTGCGACCTTAGAAGTTGCGATTCCTCTAAAGAGAGTTGTATGCAAAAATCTTCGGGAAAGCGCTCAATATTTCGTTTTACCTGCTCATTTATACGCTTCGTTTCCACCCCGTAAAGCGCCGCCAGATCGCGGTCCAGCAGCACCTGCTTGCCACGAATGACTTGAATCATCTTTCCGATGCCCGATTCCTTCAGCAGGTTCGGGACTACAATCTCTTTTTCATTCATCTTCTACTCCAATCCGCCTACAAGCAAAAAAAGGCGGAGCAAAGTGTTTTTGATGCAAATATACATTACTCGTATGTCATATTATGACAATTAGCGAATTTTGCGGAAATTTTGGCAATTTTGAGGAAATCGACCCCCGCAGAAGCCTAACCTGCGTTGTCACCTTGTAATGCCCGACTTTCTTTTTCTGCCTGAATCTTCTGCGATTCCTTCAACACTTCGTCCAACGTGAAATCTTCCTGCGTAAAGAAAAACGTATTCTTGCCCAAATCCTTGAGCGAAGCCCCGAAGTGGTAGGCAGTATCGTCTATGAACAAGAATCGGTCGTGCATTCCGTAACTTGGCAAGACTCGCATCGGGCTGTCGGGATATTGCTCGTTGTAAGTCGCCAAGTCTAACTCGAGAACCTTGCTCTTGTCGTAGGTATAAATAGTCACGGAAACGCCTTTTTCCCGCTTGAGCATCATGGTCAACGTTTTTTCAGTCACGTACCTGTCGACAAGGACGATTCTTTTTTTGGCCTGGCGAATCAGGTTACGGACAAATACATAGGCATCGAACTCCTGGTTGTTGTAAAATAAGCCCTTGGATTTGAGCTCGCCACGGTCCATCGCCTCGAAAAGTGAGTCGATTTTGTAATCATGATCTAAAAGACGGGCGTCTTGTTCCAAATCTTTTGCTTCGACATTAGAAAGGCGATTGACAATTCCGCCATTTTGATATAAATACTGCCGCATGGCGACAAACGCATCCATGATTGCGATGGATACATTCACGGCAACCTTGCTTTTCAGGACGGATGAAAGCATGGCAAAGCCCTGTTCTGTAAAAACATAGGGTTTAAACCTGTCGCCGCCCCAACTTGAAATCACATTTTGTGATTTCAAGATGCCCAATTCGCCTTTTTCCAACTGGAAACAATATCTATCCGGGAAACGTTCTATATTTCGCTTGACGGCTTGATTTATCGCCCTAGTTTCAACACCGTATAATGTTGCAATATCACGGTCAAGCAGAACCTGCTTGCCACGAACAACCCGAATCATCTTTTCTACATCCAACTCCATAAGCGGGTTAAGTGCGATATCATCCGTTTTTTCGGTCTTTCTAGCCATCTTCTACTCCAATCCGCCTACAAGCAAAAAAGGCGGGGCAAAGTGTTCACGTGCAAATATATATTCCTCGTATGTCATATTATGACAATCGGCGATTTTCGCGGAAATTTTGGCAATTTTGAGGAAAATCGACCCCTGCAGGCGGTTGAATTCTGCTTGTTTGCAAAATGAAAAAAATTTATGAAACAATACTTTTCCACGAGGCGAATTGCTATATTCTACATAACCAGCAAATAGCTGACCAAGCTCACAAAAGAGCCGTTTTCTATATCGTATTATTTTATATGACGTAGGAACGGCTCTTTTTTTTGTTTTTAAACCGCGCGGCGCATACCGCGTAAAGGAGCATTATGGATCCAAACCACGTTCCGTTCGAGGAACTGCCCATCACGAACCGCTTCATGTTCGCGCTGGTATTCAGCCATAAGCATATCGCGAAGCCATTCCTGGAGGCTATCCTCGGAATCAAAATTTTTGACCTGCAGGAGCCCGAGCCGGAGAAATCCACCGAAACCAGCCCCTTCAACAAGGGCGTCCGCTACGACGTGTTCGTGAAGGAACTGGGCTCCGATGGCGAAATAACCCGCGTTTTTGATATCGAGATGCAAATGGAGGACACACACGATCTTCCTAAACGAACCCGTTATTATCAAGCCTTGTGCGATTCCGAAGCCCTGAACAAGGGCGAATCGTATCACAACCTCAAGGAACAGTACATCATTTTCATCTGCCCCGATGACATCTTCAAACAGGGCCGCGCCGTTTACAAGTTCATGAACCTTGAAAAAGAACATCCTGAACATGAATTGGGTGACCTTTGTTATAAAAATTTTTATATATTCAATAAGTACAGGGATGTTGCCGAAAAGTCGGTCAAGGAGTATCTCGAATACTTCGCGACCAACAAGGCTACATCCAAGGGAACAAAGGACATCGAACTTCAGCGGCAATGGTATTTGTCGGACAGTGAAACGAGGAAGCGCTATATGACTTGGCAACAGGAATTGGATGACTTGGTGTACGATGAGCGCCAGCGCACTAAAGCAGCCGAAAAACGTGCTAACGAGGCTGAAACGCGTGCAGATGCAGAAAAGTCTCGTGCCGACAAGTACGAGAAGATTCTCAAGGAACACGGGCTCCTTTAAATGGGGCCTTGAAACTTTTTTAGTCTAAAACCGGTCCGTAGGGGCCGGTTTTTGCTGTTTTAGACTGCTTTTTTACAACAAAATCGGCAAGCGTCATCTTTTGCCATTCCAAAAATCTATATTTCAAGGCAAATAGAGTTTTCTCTTGTTCTCTATCTGAAACTTCGACAATTTCATACACAGGGAATAAGACGGACGCTCACGTCTGCGACCGGCGCAAGCCTGCCGCATCGTTTGGCTACATAGCAAATTTGTATTTGTTTATGCCGCACGACCTTTTGGGGCGTGAGTTGTTTGCGTTTATTTGTGTAGGGCAGTCGAAGGCCTCAGGTAGGTAAATGCATTCAACTCCACGCCTTTTTTATTTCCGAAAAAGACTGGACAAGTGCAGAACGGGGGTAGACTCGCTGAGTTTTGCTCTTGTCCTCTAACTGAAACTTCGACACTTTCATACACAAGGAATAAGGCAATGACTCGCCACAGCCCGTGTATTGCATGGGCGTAGTGTACCCTGGGCGTATTGTATCCGCCCGGGATGTTTTGCAACGTCATTGCGAACCCTGAAAGGGTGAAGCAATCCATTGCAAGATTATGCGGGTGTATTGTATTCTTTTGAAAATGTCGCGCTTTTAGGCGAGGAGTGAGTCGGCTCCCCGCCGTTTCTTTTTGTCCGCACCCCGGCCAAGCGAATCGGCCAGAACCGCTCCCGCGAGAGTGAACTCGTTCACTTTCAACACGGAGCGAAAAGTGCCGAGTAAAAAGGTTGTCAAGGACGATAAAAGCAAACCGAAGTTCAAGTTCATCGATTTGTTTGCTGGTATCGGTGGTTTCCACACGGCAATGCATTCCGTTGGTGGAAAATGCGTTTTTGCAAGTGAATGGGACAAGAACGCTCGCATAACTTATGAAGAAAATTACAAGGCCATTGAGCCATCTCTTTTTGAAAAAGATAACGAAGGTAATTACAAGTTTTTTAATGCCGACATAAACGATGTTGAACTAGACAAGGTCCCTGACTTCGATGTGCTTTGTGGAGGCTTTCCTTGTCAAGCTTTTTCGATTGCCGGCAAACGTAAGGGTTTTGAAGACACTCGTGGAACTCTCTTTTTTAACATCGCAGCTATAGTTGACCATAAAATAAAGATTGGAAAGAAACCGAAAGTTCTCTTCCTTGAAAATGTCAAAGGTTTGAAAAATCATGATCATGGGAAGACTCTTGAAACATTACTACGAGTGTTAAAAGAGGACTTGCAATATGAAGTTAGAACAATGGTCTTGAATGCCAAATATTTTGGTGTACCGCAAAATAGAGAAAGATTGTTTTTTGTCTGTTGGGATAAAAAGCAATGCGCAGTAGAAAACTTCAAATTCCCTCTTGGTTTAGACTCAAATTTAAAATCAATCTTTGAAAAAGAAGATTTGGATAAAGTCATACCGACTAAAGTTGGCGACATTTTGGAACCTGACGCATCTCTTCCAGAGAAAATGACTATCAGCGATAAAATGTGGATTGGTCATCAGCTTAGAAAAGAGCGTAACCGTGCAAACGGGAAAGGTTTTGGTTATTCGTTGTTTAAGGAAGATGCAACCTATTGCAGTACCATTTCGGCACGTTATTGGAAAGACGGCAGCGAAATCTTGATTGATCAAACCCAAAAGGGGAAAAATCCTCGAAAACTAACGCCTGTTGAGGCCGGTCGATTGCAGGGCTATAAGATTGTTGGCAATGGCTGGAAGTATGCTGAAGCGGCAGAGAATCAGAACAACAAGAATAGGCTGCCAACGATGAGAATTGTTGTATCGGATAAAGAAGCTTACCATCAATTTGGCAATAGTGTCGCTGTTCCTGTGATAAGGACTTTGGCTAAAGAAATTAAGAAACAGTTACTGGAGGTGTAAATATGCTCGGTAATTTAATAGAGAAAATCAAACAAACAAAAGGTCAATCCCTCCAAATAATAAGGAATTTGCCTGTTATTGAGTTGTCAGATGATGATTGCTGTAACTTCGAAGCATTCATTCGAAGAACACTTAATGTAAAAAGTATTTGTACTTCTTATTCTTTTCAGGTTGAAACATCACCTGATCATTGGGCAGTTTGCTCAAATCAGTATTTAGCTTTAGCTGCTGTTGCTTATGATTTGGCTCTTTGTTTAAAGAAATATTTTGATTTTTTCGACTTAAAAATACGCCCAAATGAAAGAGAAAGCAAATTAGTCATTAAATTACAAAATGAGTTAAAAAATTCTGCTATACAGGATATTCCTAAAATTAATGAATGGCTAACAACAAATAATAGTACGGCCTACATTTCACATTGCAAAGAAAATGCGGAAGATAAAGAATCCTTATGTTATTTTCTTGCCGGAATTGATTCTAAAAAATTCGGAAATGAGAAGGGAGTTTTGAGAGGGACTCAGGATTTGTTTGGTGCGTATATTCTTTCTACGGAGCCCGTGACGACTGCAGCAAGTGGCTTTTTAGGTGGTCTTGTCTTTGCTTTAGCACAAGAGCCTTCTTTTTATGAAAGAATATCAGATATTTTCAAAGAATCTTCGCGTAAACAACTTTTGGAGACGAAAGATAAAGAACTTCCGTCTTTCGTCTCTCGTCTTTCGCCTAATTTCACCCTCTCCCAAATCATCTACTATGGTGTTCCAGGCTGCGGTAAGAGCAATAAAATCAGGGAACAACTGAAGAACGTTCCTGAGAAGAACAAGGTTCGTGTCGTGTTCCACCCGGAATACACCAACGCCGAATTCATCGGTCAGATTTTACCGAAAGTCAACGGTCACGTCACCTATGAATTTACGCCCGGGCCGTTTACGCAAATTATCAAGCGGGCTTATCTCAATCCCAATGAACAATTTTATCTGGTTATCGAAGAAATCAACCGCGGTAATGCGGCTGCCATTTTCGGTGACACCTTCCAGTTGTTAGACAGGCTCAAGACAGGCGAAACAGACTCTCTTGGCAACGACCCTGCAAATGCGGCGGTAAACACGTTTACAGAAGGCTGGAGCCAGTATTTTGTCCAGAACGATGATGTTAATGCGTATATCCGCAAAACAACAAAATTGGATGATGGTTCTTACCAAGAACGGAACGACGGTGAACCTATTGAAGAAATTAAAATAAAAGAAATTCACTTCAATGCGAATACGGCTATCCGCTTGCCGCCTAACCTTTCCATCTTGGCGACAATGAACACCAGCGACCAGAATGTGTTCACGTTGGATAACGCATTCCAGCGCCGTTTCGACATGGAACTGGTTCGCAACGAATTTGACCTCACTAAGCCCGCTGTCAAAACACAATACGAAGCGGAGATTGACGATACCGGTATTAAATGGGGACAATTCTGGGGATGGATCAACGCCAAAATTACGGCCACCCTCAAGGGTCTTTCCAGCACCGAAGACAAGCGGCTTGGAGTCTGGTTCGTGAGCAACGTGGGTGGTATTATTGACGACAAGGTCTTTGCAGAAAAGGTCCTGAAGTTCCTGTGGGATGACGTTTTCAAATTCAAGCGTCCGCAGATTTTTGCAAAGGACGTTGATACCCTAGAAAAGCTGATTAACTTCTTTGAAAACCCGCCTGAAGGAAAAGAACGATTCGATGTTTTCGATGGCAAAGCTGACCTTAAAGCGTTTGAAGCTTCGCCAACGCTGTAATCCTTGATGCAAAAGCTAAACGAAATATGTTTCTGCGAATCCAAGGCGAATTCGGAGACCGAGTTTGTCGGCATTCGTTGTGAAAAATCAAAGGAAGATGGAACGCTAGAAACAAGTATCATCTTTCCCTTGGAATATTTCAAAGACGACTCGGCCTTGCGCGAGCTCCCCGAAGAAGAATTGCGGGAATGCGTCGTCAATCTTTTTACGGTGCTTTCCGACTGTTCGCTGCAGGAACAGATTCATCAGGATTCGTCCATTTCCACATTCGCAGAGGAACATGGCGAATCTGAATTTCCGATGGTTTCGTACTTGAATGTTATCCGGAATTTTCTTGATTTCGGCTACCTTGACGAAAAGGAAATTCTGTACAAAAAGGGCGCGAACGGGAAAATCCATTGGGGCCGGACAATCAAGGCCGTGCGACCCGTCATTACCGAAAACGAACAGAATCTTGTGTACTTGGATTTTATCGCCCGTAAAGTCAGTTATAACGAAGATACGCTCATTACGCAGGTTCACAAGTTCTGCGTCCACGACGCTCTTGTGAAACTCGGATTTTTGTTTGGCGTAGATCCATCCGAAGAGCCGCTGTTGGATTTTGATTATGACCTGTTCTGTAACGCAATTCATTCTAAACTTGCGAAAACGTTTAACGACCGCGATTTGCGCTTACTCGCCGACTTAGCGCGGATTGTGGAGTATCTTGCCGGGCATAAAACCGAAGACGGAAAGATTGCGAATGAATTCTATTTCGGGGTTAAGAAGTTCGCCCCCGTGTGGGAGAAAATGATTGACAAAATTTTCGGGAAGTTGCCGCAGGGAGTTGCCAAGGATAAATTCAATCCGCATTTACGGTGGAATGACGGATGCCGCGATGAAAAAATTGATGAATCCGAAGAGGAAATAGTTCTGAACGACCCGAAACGTTCCACGTTACGCCCTGATACGATTATGGTTATGGGATGTGGAGGTGTGATTGCCGCGGCTTCGCCTCGCAATGACAATGCAGGAGTGTATATTCTTGATTCCAAATACTACAAATACGGCTTGACCGGATTTAATTCGCATTTGCCGGGGGCGGAATCTGTGTGCAAGCAGATGGCTTATGCGGAATATGTGGAAACACATTGGAATGAAATATTGGGCCTGGATTCTTCGAATGCTACGCATTCTCAGAATGACGCTCTGCCAAAACCTATCTACAACGCATTCATTATGCCATATTGCGCGGATGCTGGGAAATGGGATGAGATTGCCGCGGCGGTGCTCCCTCGCAATGACGTTTATGCAATGAAACGCGTCGGCTATATCTATGGTGACTGGAAAAACGTGAAGGACGAAAACCGACCTTATCACAAAATTCACTGCATTCTCCTCGATATGAAATCCGTCATGCGGAACTACGCAAATAATCCTTCCGCGCAAAGCGAACTCGCGGAGTTGATTAAGGACTCTTAGTCGTGTAAAATTTTCTTACACCCCTAGCCAACATTTTTGATATTAGGTACATTAATGCCCGACGTGTTTTTCCGTCTAATGGAAAAACGCGTCTTTGCGTTTATAACGCAACGCATTTGGCCTCGGCAATGGAAATAAACAAGTTTATTTCCGCTGCTCTCGGCTTAGTGCGTTTTTTTATTCCGGGATTTCGGGGTAAAGGGGACGCCTCTAACATCAACCGTCCGCAATATGCGGCAAATGGAGGCTGTAATGAAGTCAAAAGAAGTTATCTCAGTGAAACTGGTTCAAGATGCCAAGCAAATCATCGAGACGGCGTGGGAAAACGCGCTCGTCAATTTTTCCTATTGTACCCAATTGCGTCCGCAGTGCGGACGCAATTGAACTGGTCTCAATATAAGATGCTTATTGCAATTTCCGACCCCGACAAGCGCGAATATTACGAGCTTGAAGCCGTGAACAATTCCTGGAACGGTCGCGAACTCGAACGTCAAATCAACAGTCAGTTATACGAACGTCTTTTGCTCTGTAATGACAAGGAATCTGTGCTGGCAGTCGCTCGCAAGGAACGCATTCCTGAAACTCCGCAAGAGGTCATCAAGGATCCGATGGTTCTAGAGTTTCTTGGGCTTGAAAAGAAACCGGCCTTTTATGAAACCGATTTGGAAGGCGCGATTATTTCGCATATTACTGAATTAATGACTTTGCCCGAAGGCAACAAGACTATCCTTGCTACTGAATATAACTTGTATCTGCCCACTACTGAGCAGCTGGTTGGTGAAATCAATGAGGCTAAGGAACTTGTGAAAAAACGAACTGCTATGCAGCAACTTTCCGCCGACGCTGAGATGGCTGGAGCTATAAAAAAAGCCCGTTCACGATTCTGTGAACGGGCGCTTTGCATATAAAGTCTATTTCAGGAAAATTAATCCCAAAATACCCACGGCCCAGACGTACCAGGCGAAGTGCTGGAACTTGCCCTTTTGTACAAAGTTCATGAGCCACTTGAGGGCGATAATGCCGAAGATAAATGCAACGATCATGCCGACCAAAAGTTCCGGCGTGAATCCGCCTGCATCGACGCACTTCAAAGCTTTTTCCGGATCGAGGATCGCTTTTTCCGGAGTCATGCTCTGGCATTTGATCCACTTGATGCAATCGAGGAGTGCTGCACCGCCGACGGCGGGGATACTCATGAGGAAGCTGAATTCGCCGGCGTACTTGCGGTTCACGCCCATGAACATCATGGCGCTGATGGTGGAACCGCTACGGCTGATGCCCGGGATGCAAGCGATGCCTTGCACGGTACCGGTCACGAGGGCGCGCCACCAGTTCATCTTGACGCCTTCGTTATCCGGGTGCTTGGCGCCGGTCGGGCCCCACTGCGATGTGAAAAGCAAAAGGCCGGTGAAAAGTTCTGCAACGCAGACGGCGCGCGGATTTTCGAACAAGCTTTCGAGTGCGTCCTTGAAGCCGAGGCCGATGAGCGCTGTCGGGATGCTGGCGAGGATGATAAAGCCCGCTTCGCGGAGTTGTTCGCGGTCGCGACGGAGGCATCCGACGATGATGTCTGTAATCTTCTTGTGGAACACCACGAAAATCGAAAGCAATGTGCCTGCGTGTGCCTGCGTGGAGCATGATGTCGAAGAACATGCCTGCTTCGTTCATGCCTAAAAGTTCGTGCCCGAGCACTAAATGGCCGGAGCTGGAGATGGGGAGGAATTCGGCGAGGCCCTGCAAAAGGCCGAGAATGATAGATTCGAACATAGTAAAGTAAATGTAGCTTTTAGTAGGAAGTAGGAAGTAGGAAGTAGGAAGTGTTTTTGCAATTTTGAGGCTCTTTTTTCGCTATTTACTGCCTACTGTCTACCGCCTACTGTCTACTTCTTTTTTCTATAATTTTTTTCATGTGCAAGCGTTTTCTCCTTTGTTTTCATGATTTTAGCGTCTGGAATTATCAGAATGTAACTCCGATTCTTGAAGATCTCAAGGATTTGGCGGGGGCGCCTTTTAGTGTGCTTGTGATTCCCGATACCGAGAATGCTACGCCGGAAGCAATTGAGGGATTTCGCGGCGTTCTCCGAAAGTTAAAGTCCGAGGGCTTTGAGTTCGCTTTGCATGGCTTCAAACACAAAGCGGAATTTAGCCAGGGCCGCAGCTACGCTGGACTTGTGGGCATGAACCTCACGGGCGGCGAGTCCGAATTTGCGGGGCTTTGCGAATATGAGTCGAGTCGTCTTTTGCAGGCGGCCCTTGAATCCTGGAAAAAGCTGTTTGCTGATGAAAATGGGAATGCTGAAGCGCCAGTGGCGTTTGTTCCGCCAACTTGGTTTAGCAACAAGTTCTTGTCAGGGCAAGTTCGTGCAGAAAAAATGTTGTACGAAGACCGCTTTTCGCTTACGACTGCCGAAGGTATCCGCTATGCATCGCCGGTGGCGAGTTTTGCAGGCATTCCGAAGGCAACAGAAAAGGCAGCCATTGCTTATGCTGCCTTTATCATGAAACTACCAGTGGGTTTGCCTCGTCTTGCGGTCCATCCTGTGGACTTTCCTCGACTGCGAGATGTTGTTCGCGATACGATACGCGTGGCGCTGAACAACAGGCGAAAGCTAGTCCACTATAGCGAATTATAAATTATAAAGTGTTCGCTAATTTGCGTCGTTGCACTCGTTGATGTACTGTTGCTCAATTTTGTTAAAATCAGTTTGAGTATAGGATTTTTTGCTGATGGTGATGAGCTTGTTGCCCATGCAGTAAACGTCTTCGTAATCGCTGTCTTTGCTGTACTCTCTGCAGCTTTGTTCTGAAATGTCTTGATCAGCGATTATCGTTTGGTTAACTTTGTCTTTAATTAAATCGATTGTGATTTTAACCGAAACTCCCTGCTGGACTGTTTCGAGTGTGAGCGGATTTTCAGATATTACTTTGCAACTCTCGATTCCTGCGTTAGAACTGCTGTCGCCACAGGCTACGAGTCCCATTGCTGCGGTGATTGCCGTAATCGGAATTAACTTTACAAAATGCATGAAGTCTCCTTGGAAATAAGTTTGTTTTGAATGTACAAAATTGCGTTCAGTAAAACCATTAAATTCCAGGGATGTCAAATTCTTTTGTCGTTTTACGTTTTAGTTCGTCTGTGACCTGAATTGTAACTGCAGCTCCCGCTTCGGGTAAATCGTCACCGAGAATGATGATTTCTCGTGGTTCGGAATCGTATTCTGCAGGAATCCACTTGTTGCCTGCCTTGACGGTTATTGCGTTTCCGTCCGGGATGCCTGCGTATCTGGAATAAAGAGGAATCTTGAGCGCTGCCTGGTACGTGCCACCGACGAGCGTTTCGGCCCAATAGGGGAATCCGAGCGAAATGCCGTCTTCGTCGGTAATGTTGGCGATGTCTCTAAGTTCGTTTATCGTGACGCAACGATTCTTGGAACCGCTTTGCTTCTCGAAGTAGAACCATCTGCGGGTTGTTTCTCCGAGCCAGTAGAGCGGAGCCTGGTTGTTTTCGTTTTCGATGCAGACGTTCCACTTGCCATAGAATTGCAATCCTTTCGGGTGGAATTCGAAAAAGTCAAGGCTGTCGGTTTGGTTGCGTGTCACGGCGAGCACTCGTTGCGATGTGTCGCCTACGACTGGAATGCCCGAAATTTTTTGTGAAATTTTTGCATTGCCAACTTGTGTGTACCAGTTGATGCTGGTCTTGTATTTCCCGTAAGGATAAACGGCGATAAGCTCGTTTGCTCCGTGACCCGTGCCGGTTGATGAAGCATCTGCGGTGTATCGGATGTATCTTGTTTCGGGGAATCTCTCGACGATTTTTCCGATAGGGAGGGGTTTGCTGTGGTCAAAAATTTTGCAAAGATCTTTATTGATAATTTGTTCGTTTTTATTCAATGCGGCGAATTGATACCCGGATTCACAACGGAAAATGTCAAGCATGCTCTTGCTCAAGAACGTGTAAAGCGGAGTATTTTGATTTTTGGTTAATACAAACTTGCCGTTATCTTTGCAGGATTTATGGAAGTTGAATTCGCGCCTGATTACGTGCCCGCTAAAGTCTTCGACTTCGAGTCTGTAGGTGGATATGGGGCCGAGTTTCGCGTTAATGTAATGCCAGTCACCTGCTGTGTCCGCCTCTTCTGCCCAAAGGAGTTCGTTGCGGATGTCGAGCATTTTTTTGTAGCTGAGGGTGTCCATGACTTTGCTATAAATCTTATCGTCGTAGCGCCACAATTCAAGTCTGCGGATAGCCATCGGATTTTCTTTGGGCTCGCGGCTGTAGTCTGCAATTTTGATAGCCATGGACAAGTTGAATTCGTTCTTGACAGGCGTTTCGACGCAGCCGCTGCGGAGGGCTTCGTCAGTCGTGAGGGCGAGTTCATTGCCTTGCCATACGGCAACTCCAAAAATTTGCGGTGCAATCGTATCGAGGCACTTGACTCCCAGTTGACAAGGCGATGTGATTTCGTCTTTGTTCAAACGCACTTCGAGGTGTAGGTGCGGATTGCCGATGCCTGTGCTTCCTGAAAATGTAAGCGTGTCGCCTTTGCGGAATCTGGTGTTAGGCTTGATAGAAACATCGTTGCTTTGGGTGGCGTATTGTTTTTGGCGCACGAGGTTTTCGACATCCGGGGTAAAGCTACTTTGGTGAGCGAATACCCAGGTCTTTCCGCTTTGGCCTTCGTAGAACATTACTTTCCCGTAACCGAACGGCGATACCTTGATTTCTTTGATGAATCCGTTTTCGGGTGCGTAGATAGGCCAGCCTTCTTCCATTTGTGTGGAATAGTCGATGCCGGCGTGGTAGCGCGTGCCGCGGTTTTCACCGAATGAAGATGTTAAATAGGCGTCTCGCTGGAACGGGTCGTACGAGAGTGGCTCAACGTAATTTTCTGAAATGAGTTCGGCTGGAGGAGCTGTCCTTTCGGAAAAGTCCGTCTTATCGAGCTTGGCGCCTCTTTGTTCGGCGATGCAGTCTTCGTAAGCGAATGCGTCCATTCTTTTTGCATCGCAGACGATGTTTGAATTTGTACCGGCAAAGCATAGAACGCTTGCGGTGGAAAGCAAAACGGATGTGATTTTTGTGAGCCTGGCCATAATGTTAAATAAAATACAAAAATATTATTTTGTAGTAACGGTGGAAACTTTTTATGGGGTGGATTTTTTATCCAAATGGAGTGCAATGCTTTTGCTATGGTAGTGGAGCTAAGGAGAGTCGAACTCCTGACCTCCTGCATGCCATGCAGGCGCTCTACCAACTGAGCTATAACCCCGAGGACGCGCACAAATATAGAATGAGTAGATGCACGTGTCAAGGGTGAATGTCGAAAAAAATGAATTTTTTTCTAGGTATCAGGTTATAGGAGTTAGGGGTTAGGAAAAGTATCACGCGCTTCGCGCGTCTATAATGTGCGGCTATGCCGCGATTATTATCCTATAACCTAACACCTAATACCTATTGCCTAATTAAGCCTTCTCGATCGTGACGGATTCGATAATCACGTCGTCGTAGGGGCGGTCCATGCGGTCGGTCTGCACGCCGGCGATTTCGTCGAGAACTTCGAAGCCTTCATAGAGCTGGCCGAACACGGAGTAACCGTCAGCTGGGCCCGGACCGCACTGGTCGTGGTCGAGGAAGTGGACGTTGTTGCCGTGAACGATAAAGAACTGGCTGCCGATGGAGTGCGGCATGGCTGTTTTTGCCCAGCTAAGAGCTCCGCGGACGTGGGTGAGGCGGCTGTCGTACTTGTCGCCGATGGTGGAACCCGGGCCCTGTGCTGCGTGACCGCCAGTGCCATTTTTGCGAGTGAAGTCGCCACCTTGGATCATGAAGTCCTTGATAATGCGGTGGAACGGAGCGCCGTCGTACTTGCCCTGCTTGGCAAGTTCAATGAAGTTCGTGGCGCATTCGCCGACGATTTCTTCGAAAAGGCGAAGCTTCATCGTGCCGAGATTGGTCTTCATGATGGCGATGGTTTCGCCTGCCTGCGGTTTGTCTAACTGATTAAAGGACATTTTTGCTCCATGGGTTAATGGGTTCTATATGAAAATAACTATTAAAGCACGGCGTAAGGCGTCGCGTTTTTGCATACATATATACAAATATCGTGAGGTGATTTGAATGCGGTTTGTCGGTTTTTCTCCAAAAAAGCTAGATTGTCCATGAAAAGTAATACAGGTTACAGGTATTATGTTTTAGGTGGTTCGACAAGCTCACCAACCTTGTTAAGGTCCCTGAGCGTGCCGAAGGGTCGAATTAAACAGCGATTTTATCGCCTAATCCCTAATCCCTAACCCTTAACCCCTACTACCTATATGAATGATAATTGCAAAAAAGTAAGCGAGCTTCTTTCGGCGCAGACGATGGAATTTGCGCTCGACGAAATGGCTGCAAAAATAGCGAAAATGCATCCGTCTGCCGATAACATGATTGTCCTCGGCATGGCTAGTCGCGGTATTCCGCTGGCAAAAAAGCTAACGGAACGCCTCTCCCAAAAGTTTGGAAAGCCCATCGAAATGGGCAGCCTCGATGCCACGTATTACCGTGACGACTTCCACTACCGCCAAAAAGTGGCGACCGAAATGCGCTTTACCGAAATGCCCGCCTCGGTCGAAAACAAGACGGTCATTCTTGTGGATGACGTGCTTTACACGGGCCGCTCGGCTCTTGCCGCCATGCGTTCGATTTTGGACCTTGGCCGTCCGGCTGCCATTCGCCTTTGCGTGCTGGTGGACCGTGGACATCGCGAACTCCCGATTGCGCCTGATTGCGTAGGCCTTACGGTTGAAACCGCAAAGAATCAGGAAGTCCGCGTGGCAATCGACCCGATTGACAAAGAAAATTCCGTTTATCTCGTAGAAGTGGAGGCATAGCGTGAGCGCTTTGGAAATTAAACACCTGTTTGGACTCCGTGGAGTGTCCAAGCATGATATCCGATTGATTCTGGACCATGCGAAACAGTTCCGCGAAATTCTCGAACGCCCGGTCAAGAAAGTTCCGAGCCTCCGGGGCATGACGGTCGTGAACTTGTTCTTCGAGAACAGTACCCGCACGCGTACTAGCTTTGAACTTGCCGAAAAGCGCCTTTCTGCCGATACGGTGAACTTCGCAAGTTCCAACTCCAGCGTCAAGAAGGGCGAAACGCTTGTGGATACGCTTAGGAACATCGAAGCCATGAAGATCGACATTGTCGTTGTGCGCCACAAGGGAACGGGCGTGCCGAAGTTCCTTGCCGACAACAGCAACGCGATTATCGTGAATGCTGGCGACGGTGCCCACGAACACCCGACGCAGGCTCTCCTCGACATGCTGACAATCGAAGAAAAGCTTGGAACGCTCGAAGGCAAGAACGTAACGATTATCGGTGACATCCGCCACAGCCGCGTGGCCCGCAGTAACCTCTGGGGCATGTCCACCATGGGAGCCCATGTGACGCTCTGCGGTCCTTCCACATTGGTGCCGCGTAACACGGACCTCATGAATCATGTGACATGGGAACCGGATGTGAAGAAGGCTGTCGCTAATGCCGATGCCATCATTGCGCTCCGCTTGCAGAAAGAACGCATGGACGATGCGCTCCTCCCGAGCATGCGCGAATACCGCAACACGTTCGGCATTACGGACGAACTTCTGGAATGCGCTAAGGACAAGGTCATCATCATGCACCCGGGGCCAATCAACCGCGGCGTGGAACTCGATTCCGACATTGCCGACGGCGAACATTCTGTAATTCTTGATCAGGTGACCAACGGCGTTGCTGTCCGTATGGCCGTTCTCTTCCTTTTGGCTGGAGGTCGCAACAATGAAAATGCGTAAGCCTTGTAAAGGTCGTCTCTCGAATGTTGTTCTGAAAAATGCAAAGTTCTGGAACGGCAAGTCTTTTGAACTGCGCAATGAAGTTCGCTTGGACGCTTGCGATGGTGCTGAAACGATTGAATTTGACTGTAATGGTGCCCTTGTAATGCCGGCCCTCTTTGGCCTTGGCCTCGATTTTATGGAACCGCTTCGCGATGACGTTTATACGTTTGTCGATGGCTTTGATGCTATGCGCAAGGGCGGTTTTTACGGTGGTCTTTACGAAAGTGCTGCAAATCCGATTGACGATGCAGACAAGTTTACCGCCATGGTAAACCGCTTCAAGTCCGAAGAACACGGCGAAAATGCTTTTGATATCAAGTTCCTTGGTGCTTACAGCAAGGGGTTTGGTACAGATAGTTTGGCCGAAATGGTGGAACTTGCCGAAGCTGGTGTCGCTGGTTTTGGCGACGGTAGCGCCGTCATTCCGCATTCAAGATTCCTCCGCTTGGCGATGGAATACGGCAAGATGACGGGCAAGCGATTCTTCTTTCAGCCGATGGACAAGACGCTCCGTCACAGCGGTTGCGTTCACGAAGGTGCTTATTCCGACATGCTCGGCATGAAGGGCATTCCGCGTATTGCTGAAACGATTGCGGCATACACGGTACTTGAAACGGCTCGATTCTTGCAGGTGCCGGTTCACTTCAAACAAGTGACTTGCGGTGAAACGCTAGAACTTGTTCGCAATGCCCGCAAGAATGGTATTGATGTTACCTGCGACGTTGGCCTTTACCATCTGCTGTTGGACGATTCTTGCCTCGAAACGCTGGATTCTGCTTACCACATTTTGCCGCCGATTCGCTCGGCAGCTGACCGCGATGCTTTGTGGCAGGGAATTGCTGATGGTACAATCAATGCCATTAGCATGGACCACACGCCGGTGCTCCGTCAAGATACGGTCGTGAACTTCGAAGATTCCGTGCCAGGAGCGCTTTCCTTGGAAGTCGCTCTCCCTGCAATTTGGAATAAACTTGTGGCTAAGGTGGGCGAGGCTCGCGCAATCGAACTTCTCTCGACTGCACCAGCCCGTTTGGCCTGTTCTGAACCTGCTGCAAACAACGTTGTTGTGCTTGCACCGGATAGACCGCACATGGTCGTCGAAAGTGATTTCGCTGGTCACGTTTGCAATTCTCCGCTGGTGGGCAAGGAACTTCCGTCGTCTATACTCGGCTCCTTCATCAACGGTGTTTGGACGGAATTGTAATAAGTGAGGATCGATGGGTAGCGTTCTTCATGAAGTCTGGAAAATTTTCCAGTTCTATATACTTCCGGTTCTTCCGTTTGTAGCGCTTGTGCTGATTGAGATTCAGCTCATGTACAACCGTCGCGAAAATGAAGTGATGTTTGGTACAGATTCGTTCAACGAGAAGATCAAGGCGTTCGAGTTTACGCCTAAGGAAGTACGTACACTGGAAAAGCTGGTGCGTTCGTCCAAGTTCGAGAACAAGGATGCCGTGCTGAATTCCTCTGGACTTTTTGAAGCCGCTGTCTCGGAGTTTTACCGTATCCGTAATGTGTTTTCAGTCCGCGATGAAACGCTTGAAGCGATTGCTGGCTTAAGGCGCAAAATGGATTTTACGGGTTCCAATCCTCTGACGATGGTTTGCTCGACAAGGCAGTTCAATGTGGATGATCGAGTGGATTTGGAAGTCGAAGGCGGGCAGCTCTTTAAGCGTGCAAAAATCTACGCTCGTTCGGAAAAAATCTGGAGTATAAAGATGGACTGCAATCCGGGGCTTGTGAAATCGCTGTTGGGAACGCGCGTCCTCATCCGTTGGACTCGTGCGAACGATGCCGTTTATTCGATCATGCTTCCGGTGCAGGCAGTCTCTTCCGATGTTATAGTCTTAAATCACAGTGACAAGCTCGACAAGGAACAACTGCGTAAATGGCTTCGTGAAGTTGTTGATTTTCCGGTTGTGGCGACGTTCCCCAATGGCGAAAAACATTCGGGCGTGCTCTATGACTTGTCGGCTGGCGGTATTTTGCTCGGACTTGCCGAAGACTGTAAGCCGAACCAGCTGTTTTCGATTTCGTTTGAGCTTCCGACGTTTGGTGTACAGAATGTGGATGTTAAGGTTTTGAACAATCTGGGTCACCGAAATCCCGAATTTCCACTATATAACTCTATTTCGGCAGTGTTTACTGGATCGTATGCTTGGACCCAAGAACGCGTCTTGCAGTACATTTTTGAGGTCACACGCAAAACAAAAACGAAAAAAAAGGCTCCAAATGACGTTCCAACTTAGATTTATATGATTTAGAGTTCATTTTTCTCTTGACATTCGCTGTTTATGAAAGTAAAATTTACATAGTATTGTTTCCTATCGGAGTTTATTTTGGCTTTAGGGTTGATTGCTAGAATTCGTGGAGAGCGCGAAACTGTTGGCATAGATGTTGGCCACTACAGCATCAAGTACGTTAAGGTCTACCATGATGCTAACGGTAAAAGAATCGTGCGCGAAGTGGACTTGGAACCTGTTCCAGCAGGCTCCATCATCAATGGTCTAATTCAAAGACGTGAGTCCGACGATTTGGCGGCGGATAACGGAGGGAAGAAAGAGAAGGACGGCTTCGACAAGTTAGGCGAGGCTTTCTCCAAGTTGATGCTTCGCCATCCGATTGATGAGAATGTGGATGTTGTGGCTTCGGTGAACTGCGGTGCCGGTGAAGGTGGAGTGCTTGTCGATCGCCTCTCGATCAAGGTTCCGAAAAACAGCAACGAAGATGCGGTTATTGTTCAGACTGCGCAGTCCCGTCCGCCGTTCGATGACCAGGACAACGTTCTAGACTACGAGGTTGTCTCTCGTGAAGGGGAAGAAGTCAAGGTGAACGTGGTTGCTGCAAAGAGCGCCATGCTCGATTCTTGGGTACAATTCTTTACACGCAAGGGCATTAAGCTTTCAGCCTTGGATGTCGATATTTTTGGTTTGATGAATGCATTTGTTATGACTGCTTCTGAAGAAGACCGCAAGAAGACGACGGCTATCTTCAATATCGGCGATAACAAGATGAGCGTGG
The DNA here is from genome assembly GCA_902776765.1 of Fibrobacter succinogenes. Lineage (GTDB taxonomy): Bacteria > Fibrobacterota > Fibrobacteria > Fibrobacterales > Fibrobacteraceae > Fibrobacter > Fibrobacter succinogenes_N. The sequence goes on along the minus strand of CACYRP010000031.1, from coordinate 6,758 downwards.
GCTTTATCCAGGACGGGACCTTCCATTCTGTTCGATCCATGAATGGCGGTGCGTTGAATGTTATTGTAAACAAACTATCTTCTAACCTTGACATTTCTGCCGAGAAATGCCATGAAATTTTCGAGAAGAACGACTTGAAGGTTGTGGATAACGTAGCAATCTCTGTTCTAGAAGATGCAATGAATGTTGCATTCGATGAATTGATGTCGCAAATTACATTTGGTATCCGCTATCATTCTTCTGCAGAAGATGCTCGCCCGCTCGAAAGAATCTTGATTGGCGGTGGTGGTGCTACTGTTCCTGGCCTTATGGAATACATTGCTGAAAAGACAGGTATTGAGACGGGTACTGTAAACCCATTCAGTTCTGTAGAATGTGATTCTAGCGTGGTCGATAAGGAAGGTATGTCCGTTGCCTTGTCTAACATTTATGCCCCGGCTTTGGGACTTGCAATGAGGAAGTTCTAATGGCTAAGAAAAAAATTAAAAGTGCCAATAAGGCGCTTGCAATTACAATCAACCTTTTGCCGGGCGATAACCGCAAAAAGCAAAAGGACTTGACTTGGCTTACCGACCGTCGTATCGTGTGGCCTACTATCTTTTTTATTCTTGCTATTTTTGCGGCTGTGTTCGTTTATGCTTACACGTTGCAGGAAATTGCAAGTACTGAATCTGAGCTCCAGGCTGTTCGTGCCTCGGTTGAACGTGAACGCCCGTTGCTCAAGAAAATTAGCGAACTCGAAAAGCATCAGTCCATTATCAATACAAAGATCAATGCGCTCAAGTCTATCCAGATTAGCAAAAAACGCTGGGTAGTGCTGTTCGAAAACATTTCTTCTGTATTGCCCCCGAACATGTGGCTTTTGAGCTTGTCGCAGGTGGGCGAATTTAACCTCGAAATGAGGGGCACGACGTTTGACTTTTCCGAAGTGGCGGAATATATGGTCAAGCTCGAAAAGCAGATTAGCGTACAGAAAGTCTCGCTTGTGTCCATCTCGACTACCAAGGTAGACGGCGACGAGGCCTACAGCTTTACACTCAAGGTCGAACTCAAACGCGATCTTGGAGAGGAGGGTTGATATGGGCAACCTTAATATTGATTTTAAAGACAAAAAGAACGTATACTGCATTGTGATGATTGTTGTTATCCTGCTTATGGGATATTCAGTATATGAGTATGTGTGGGATCCGTTCCAGATAGAATATGAAAATCTTGATGGCCAGTTGAAGTCCGCTAAGAGTGAACTTGCAAAGATTGAGTCCAAGAAGCATCGCGTAGCTGAACTCGAAATGCAATTGGCTCAGGCCGAAAAGGATTTCCAGAAATTGAAGGAAATGTTCCCGGAAGAAGAAAAAGTTCCACTGCGTTTGCAGGACCTTTATTCTGTGTTGCGTAGTTCCGGCGTGCAGATCCAGAAGTTTAATCCGGAAGGTCGTTCCGAAAGAGAACACTATGTTGAAAACCGCTATTCCATTGCGGTCAATTCCGGTTACCACATGCTCGGTTACTTGTTTGCTGAAATTGCAAATTTCAACTATCCGACAGCAATCACGAACTTGAAGCTTTCTCGCTACTCAGGCATTGCTGCCGAAGTGCAGAAGGCTGAATCTCACGGTTGGACTCCGATTACCATGTCGGTGAACTTCAACTTGACCACTTATACATCCAAGAAGGTTGGCAAATAATGAAATGCAAGTTCCTTCTTATGCTATTATCTAGTGCCGTAGCCCTGCAGGCTGCGCTTATTAAGGATGTCCGCTTTAATTGCGCAAAAAATTGTCAGATGGAATTCCAATTTGCCTCTGACAAAAATTTGCCGACATTCTTCCAGAAGTACGATAATACTTCAAAAACCTTGACGGTGGGCTTTTCCGAAACGGACTTTGCTCTTGGAGTCGGTAATTACAATATCGACGCCTCTTCGCCGTTTGTGCGTACCATGAGCGTTGCTAAGGAACCTTATCGAGGCATGAATTTCTTGATGATTCGTATGCAGGTGGGAGCATCCATCAATACGGACAAGAATGCGATTGGCTTGGATAAGTCCAGTTTCTTATTGAAATTTGCATCAAAGGAAGGCAAGTCTTGGACGCTTTCGAAACTTTATGCAAGCAATAAGAAGGCCGCAGAAAAGGCAGCCCGTGAAGAAGAAAAGCGCATGGCTGCCGAACGCAAGGCCGCAGAAAAACAAGCCCTTTTGGACCGCAAGGCTGCAGAAAAGCAAGCGGCTCTTGATCGCAAGGCAGCCCGTGAAGAAGAAAAACGCATGGCTGCCGAACGCAAGGCCGCAGAAAAGGCTGCTCGTGACAATATCGCCCAGGCCGCGGCTCCGATTGGAGTTTCTGCCTTGCTTGAAGGTCTTAAGGAAATGACGGTGATTATCGGTTCTGGCATGGAACAGTTCCGTTTGGTTGCTAATTCCAGATTGAGCATCGACAGAATTTCTATGCCGAACAGCACCTTTATTATAAAGGTTTCGATTAAAGGACCGGATCGTTCTCCAGTGTTCAAGGTGGGTGCAGGCTCTCTCGTAAAGTCTGTTTACTGGGATATGGATGGCCTTAACATCCAGCTTTCGGCTGGGGCTAAGCCTGCAATCTTGGTGCAGGATGGGGCCTTGATCTTGCAGACTGCTGAAAATGCTGTCCGTCGCGATGGCTTTGTGTTCTGGAGCGCTCGTCCGAGCGGTATCTATGTTCGTGACTGGATGAAGTCTCCGGATGCCGTGCCTGAATTCTCGGATTTCGTGAAGTCTTACGAAAAGGATAGCAAGAAGGTTGTTTCTAGCACGCAGACATTCCATTTGCGCCCGGTTTTGCGTGAATTGATTGTCGTTGCTGACGAAACGGAATTCTTTGCAGCTCCCAGCGAAAAGTCTCAAGTCATGCAGCGTGTGGTCTTTGGTGACCGCCTCGTTAATATGGACTTGACGGGTCTTTATCGCAAGGTGCAAATTGGCAATAGGATTGGTTATGTAAACCGCCGTGCCGTAAGCTTTACCGATGAACTTTCTGCCGTGCAGATGGAACGCCTCAAAAAGGTGGACCAGGAACGCGGAGAAGTGCTTACGCAGGGAATGAAGCCTGTTGGAAGTGCTCTTGATGTCCTTTACGAAGACCGTGTGACTTACAGTTCCTTCGGTCGTCGAGATCCGTTTGTTGAAATCAAGGGCTTGGTCGAAGAAGGTATCAATATCGACCAAGTTGAGTTGGTGGGTATTATTTGGGAAGCCGAGGAGCCGGTGGCTATTCTCGTCGAAACCAAGAATCCGGGTGTGTCTTATACGCTTAAGGAAGGCGATAAGATCATGAACGGAAAAGTTCTTAAAATTACACAAACTGATGTGCTCTTCTTGATTCAGGAATTCGGGGTGAGCCGTCGCTACTCTATGGGTCTTCCCGATAAATTTGGGGGTCAAAAGTGAAAAAGCTGACTAAAATTCTGACGATTCTTATCATGGTGGCAAGTTTTGCTACCGCTTGGGCGGCTCCTGCTGAGGGCTCGGTTGCTCCGAATAAGAAATTATATGACTTCAACTTCGTCAATATGGACTACGAAGCCATCTTCCGCTCTGTGTCGGTGATTGCTGGCGTGGACATTTTGATCGCCCCCGATGTCAAGGGTAAAATCAGCTTGCGCGTGACCAAGAAAACATGGCAAGAAACCTTGGACATTATTTGTAACATGAATGACCTCACGTGGGTGATTCAGGACAAGTACATTTCAATCCAGCGCTTGAGCACCTACCAGGCAAAGCAGAAAAAAATTGCCGACGAAGAAAATCAGGCCGAAATGACTGCTCCGCTTGTTCGTAAGAACTTCCAGGTGCATCATGCCAAGGCTGATGAACTTGTCAAGGTGCTTGAAAACATGAAGTCTAGCCGTGGCAAGATTTCTGTCGTGGAACGTACGAACTCCATCATCGTTTACGATACGGAAAGCAAAATCGAACAGATGGCCAACGCTTTGACAGAACTTGACGTCGAAACGCTCCAGATCATGATTACCGCAAAGCTCGTGGTCGTGAACAGCGAACTTGCTCGCGAACTCGGTGTGGACTGGACTGCAACGATGGGATCTGCTGCGCTTACTCCGGGAACGGCAACTGCATCGACGGGCGCTACGGCTGGTTCTAGCCGAATCAGCGGCGCGATTCGCTCCTTCCCGAACGGAAAGGGTACTTCTCCGGCCGTGGGTAACGCCAGTACCGCTATTACGGCAAGTCTCTTGGACAACAACTTGCAGATTGCAATTTCTAACTTGATGGGTGATGCTTCTACGGAAGTGCTCGCCAGCCCGCAGGTTTCTACGCTTGACAACACCGAAGCTCAGGTGTTCATGGGTGATAAGGTTTCTATCCGCGTGATTGACGATAGCGGAGAATCTTCGACCAAGATGGTGGAAACGGGTATCAAGCTCACGGTGACACCGCACGTTTCTGGTGACAACCGCATCTTGCTCGACCTCCATCCGGAAAACAACTCCTACGGCTATGATGAAAAGGGCGAAGTTGTGATTTCGACCCAGGAAGCAAAGACCAAGGTGGTTGTGGCTGATGGTGAAACGGTCGTGATTGGTGGCCTTACCCGCAACGAAAACACCGAAAGCGAAAGCGGCATCCCGTTCCTCAAGGATATTCCGCTTCTCGGAAACCTCTTCAAGTATAGCCGCAAGGCCATCACGAAGAAGGATCTCGTAATCTTTGTGACTCCGAGAATCATCCGCAATTACATCGGCAATGTTGAAATTTCTGAAAAGTCCGAAACGACTTCTAGCGTTGCTGCTCCGGAACTCAAGCCGGTCGAAAAGGCAGAAGAAGCTCCGGTTGCAACGGGAGAAACTCCGGAAGCTCCGCTTCCAGAAGAATCTCACGACGATAGCTGGAATCAGTAATTAGAATCGGTATACCTCTTTGAGGTGTACTTGTTATGCCCGACTTGGTCGGGCACTTCTTTTAACAAGAAAAGCCCCGAGGTGAACTCGGGGTTTTGTCATTTAAAATCAAGGTGTTGCACTGAACGGCGAAAAACCGTGAAGTATCCAGTGATGTAAATCTGAAAAAATGCTTGGCTATCGCACCACAAGCGCGGCGAGGGCGAGTTCTTGGCTCATGCGGGTAGGGCACTTGCCGCTTTTCATTTCGTAATTGAGGTCGGCGAGGCGGCGGAGCACGCGAATCAATAGCGGCTTACGCCAGCGGCGGCAGCATTCGGCGGCTTGGCCTTTTTTCACGAACATGTAGTAGTTCTTGCCGATTTTCTTGGCGGCTTCTTCGGGCGAAACACCTTTGGCCGTAAGCGAGGCGTAGTTCAAGAGCGAGAGCGCGTAGCTGTAGAGCGTGTTGGAAATGCGAATGGCATCCACGCCGCTGTTCAAAAGTTCATTGAGCTTCTGGACGTAGGCTTTCGCGTCTTGCATCCCGAAGAACCCTTCGATTTCGTAGGTCGGGATGTCGCGCTGGGAGACGACCATCGTCTTCACGAGGTCGAGGGTGATTTTTTTACAGTCCGGTGCGTAAAGGAGAATCTTATCGACTTCTTCGCACACGAGCTTGGTGTCGTTGCCGAGCGCTTCGGCGAGGTACTGCGATGCAGCAGGCTCAATCGCCTTGTTAAAATGCGTCGGGATAACGGCAGAAATCCAGTCGGCCATTTCGTATTGCTTCGGCACGTCGTACTTTTCGACTTTGCAGACTTTCGATAGCGCCTTGTAGAGTTCGCTACTGGCGAGGAGCGTTTCGAAGTCAAAGAGCACCTTACCGCTTGCCGCATGGGGAATCCATTTAGCGATTGCTTTGCAATCGTCGGCTTTCATGGCTTCGGCTTTGCGTACGACGATGACCTGTTCAGGCGAGAACATCGACACGGAATCGCACGCTTCGATGATGACATCGGAGATAGAGGCGATGTTGGTGTCGGTGGCGTACAGCACTTGCTTGGCCATCGGATCTGAAATCCGGTCGCCAAGAGTCTCAGCGAGGAATTTTTCAATCCGCTTGTCCTTGCTGAACTGGTCTTTGCCGATGAGCGTTACGAACATGGATTGCTCGGATTACTTGAAGTCGATGATTTCGAACTGGTTCTTGCCCTTAGGTGTTACAACTTCGACGGTGTCACCGCGCTTTTTGCCCATGAGAGCGGCACCGATCGGGCTCTTGAAGCTGATTTTGCCGTTGAGGGCATCGGCTTCTTCGGGGGAGACGAGCTGGTAGACGATTTCGCGCTTGGTCTTTAAGTTTTTGGCCGTGATGGTGGCACCGAACTTGATGGTATCAGAATTCGTATCAAAAGCAATCACCTGTGCACGGGCGAGCTGGTCCTGGAGCTTCGGCATTTCGATATTATCGATTGCGGCGAGGCGTTCCTTGGCTGCATGATATTCTGCGTTTTCGCTCAAATCACCTTGTGCACGGGCATCAACTAATTCTTGGAGTACGCGGGGGCGTTCAACATTTTTTAAATTTTCAAGGTCCTTAACGAGCTTGTCGTAAGCCTCTTGTGTAAACATGATCTTTTCCATGCTCTATAAGGTAAAAATTTTAACGGGCGTTGCGAACCCTGAATCGCAAAAGAAAGCTTCTTTTTAGGAGATACTATGTACACTGTATTGGAAAAAGGCGGCGTCTGCTCCCCCAAGGGCTTTACCGCATCTGGAATTTGCGCCGGAATCAAGGCCAGCGGCAATGCCGATATGGCTCTTCTCAAGAGCGAAAAGGCTGCCCGCTGCTTCGCCGTTTTTACCACCAATAAGGTGAAGGC
>CACYRP010000030.1 GCA_902776765.1 Fibrobacter succinogenes | reverse complement strand
AAAAAATACGAAATGTCCAATAAAATGTCCAATAAAATGTCCAATAAAGATCAGGATCGTTTAAAGGCACTTGTGGATTATTTGGATACGAATGGTTTTATTGCAAAATCTGAAGCAGCAAAAATTCTGGGTGTTGAAGATAAAACAGCTCAAAGGCTTTTGGTTAAAGCGGTTAAGTTAGGCGTTCTAGTTTCGGAGGGATACAGAAAATCAACGGTTTATAAGTTAAAGTAGGTGAAATAGACCAATTATTGCCCCATATTGTTGATGCCGATGAAATAGTTTTATTTCTTCCTCATCTTCCCGCCGGCGATAACCACCAACAACTCACGCCTTACGCTTTTAAAAACCGAATTCAAAAATGCCCCGCTCAATGGCGGGGCGCTTTTGCATAGGCTTCTCTTTAAATCTTTATCCGAATCTTCTTTTGTTTGTAAATCGATTGTCCGCCATTGCAAATGTAGGCGACTGTGCAGACGATGAAGAATGCGGGGAGGCAATTGAATCCGAAGATTTCACCGGCGATGAGGATGGGTGCCCAGAGTGTATTGCTTGCGCTTGCGAACACGGCGGAAAAGCCGAGTGCTGCGGCGAGGGCGACGGGCATTCCGAACATGCTTGCAACGAATACGCCAAACGTAGCGCCGATGGCAAAAAGCGGGGTGACGACACCGCCGATGAATCCGGCGGAGAGTGTGAGAATCGTGACGGCGAACTTTATAATCCAATCATACCCGTGAATCCCGGCGGCACTCGCGTTAGCAATGCTCGCGGCAGTTCCTACAACATTCGCGGCATCACCGGCAGCATTCGCAGAAGCAAAACTCAAATCCAACAAGTTTGTTCCAAGTCCGGCGTAGCGGCCCTGGAAAAATACGAGCAGCAAAGCACTTATTCCAACGCCCATAATGGCGATTCGCTTGATTGTATTCGGGAATTTTTTAGCAAAGTAATTTTGCGAAACTCCAAGCAATTTTGCAAATCCGCCACCGACGATTCCAAATAAAATTCCCATCAGCGCGAGCTTCAAAAGCAACTTGCCGTCGAGCGTGCCTTCATTCGTGAATATCGAAGCAGAAAATCCGCTAGCGTCGAGAACGCTGTTCAAGTCAACGCTGAACTTGTGGAATCCGAGCATGCTCGAAACTTTGCAGGCGGTGAAAGCGGCTGCGGCGGCAGGCAACAATGCAGAAAGTTCTAGATGTCCAACGAGCAATACTTCCAAGGCGAATGCGGTGGCGGCCATCGGGGCTTGGAAAATTCCGGCGAAGCCTGCGGCCATGCCTGTGACGAGCATGATGTGTGCTGCGTTTTCGAATGGTAATTTCTTGCTTACGTTGTACGAAAGTGCGGAACCAATTTGCATAGCGGCGCCTTCGCGGCCGGCACTTCCGCCAAAGAGCTGCGTAAGCCAAGTGCTCACGGCTGCCATCGGGATTGCGACTAATGGAAAGTCAGTTTCTTTGTTGAGTCCTACTGCGAAAACTTGATCCATGCCGCGTTCTGTCCAGCGTCCCCATTTCTTATAAACGAATGCGATTGCTGCTCCGCCAAGTGCGAGCGCGGGAATAAAGTATAGCGGGTTTGCATAGCGGAGTGCGGAGAGTCTGTCGCTAATATCGCCGAAGCATGCGGTGAGTGTGCCGATGACTGCTCCGAGTGTGATTCCTATCACTACGAATGTCGGGGTCGCGAGCCACTTTGTAATTTTTTCTTTAATGCGAGCTTTTGCCATTTTCATCATTTGCTCTTTCATTTCGGGGCTGAACTGATTGAACTGTTGACTCGCCTTACTAAAATCGCTGAAATTCATGAAATTTCCTTTTTGTGCAACGAAAAATTTTCACAAAATTTAGTAAAATGGAACGTCTTGTTCCACTTTTTTCTGTGTTGTCAAATGCTCAATCCTTTTACAACGCGTATCTAAAAAAAGAATGACGTGTTTTGTTCATCAATGTATAATTAAGCAATAGATTGGATTGTGGTGTATCGCTAAAAAAATCAAGGGAATCGAAATGAATCATTTTTCGAAAATAGCGCTTTGTGGGATTGGTTTTGGCTTGATGCTCTCCGCATGTGGAGACTCGAACGATTCAAATTTGAGCCCGATGGGACCTGATGCTGGTGAAGTTAGCTCCGATGCTAATTCAGGTTTTGGGCCTGGGCTTTCGAGTTCGGCTGGTGTTTTACCAGGCATTTCTTCGTCTGGAATTCCGGGCGTTTCTGTATCGTCTTCATCCCAGACTGCTCCGACGTATTCATCGCCTATTGCTGTGAATTCTTCTAGTTCTTTTGCAATTCCGCAGAGTTCTAGCGTTCAAGAAGTGGTTCCTCAATTCCTGGGGAACAGCCCGGTTTTCTTCTCTGAAATTTCTCCAACAAATGCAAATCTCAAGGATAATGACGGTAATGATCCGGGATGGGTCGAATTCTATAACTCGTCCGATGCTCCTGTGAGTTTGAAGGGCTATTCTCTTACGGATGATTTGACAAATCCGCGTCGTTGGGTCTTTGGAAACGTAACTGTTCCGGCCAAGAGTTTCATGGTGGTGTTCCTTTCGGGCAAGGACTATGCGGATTATGTTTTGCCTTCTGATTCCCTCAACTTGGTGGGCTCCGATTGTAGTTCAGAATCTGCAGCCGGTAGCGCTGGCGGTTTCAACTTCCCGGGAATGGGCGGTGATTGGGGCGGCGGCATGCCCGGCATGGGTGGTAATCCTGGTGCTGGTGGAAATACTGGCAACAATGTTCAAAATCTTCAAGGCAAGTCTTCTCTTTGCTTTAGCGAAGGCGGAGCTCAGCAAATCGGTGCTGTGATGAAGGTGGCTCAGGGCGGTTCTTATTCCCGCGTTGTGGTCAAGTCTAATAACGCATCGAAACTCAGCAAGGCTAATCAGATTGTGGTCCGTGGGTTCATTACCAAGAATCACAAGATTCGCGTGAACTTTAAGGAAGGCGAAAACATTAGCAATTGGACTGGCAAGAATCTTCGCGGTACGGGCGATTTGTCGTCGGTGTATTACGTTCGTTTGGATGACAATGCAAAGGATTTGAATCGCAATCAAATTACGGCAATGACTTTTGCTACTGAAACTCAGGGCAGCGAATCAACGACTATCCAGATTACATCGGTGATTGCTCGCAATCGCGGACACGAACCGCATGCGTCGTTCAAGGTCGATAAGGATGGCGGTGCATTGTACTTTATAAATGCCGAAAATGCAATGCTTGACTCTGTGCGTTTTGGTGCTGTTCCGACGAATGCTTCTTGGTCTCGTGATGGCGCTGGCAAGTGGGGCTTTGCTCTCCCGTCGCCTTATGGCAATACGCTTGGCGAAGTCTTTACGGAACAAGTGCAAGTGGCCGAAGTGAATATTCCGCCTTCTGGATTCTATTCTTCTGCGGTGTTGGCTACGTTCCCAACGGGCACGCGTTGCGAACAGGGTGGTGCTGAACCGACTGCAAATTCTCCGGTGGTACAGACAACGTTGACGATTAACGCCACAACCGTTTTGCGTTGCCGTACTTATGCTACGGGCTCTTACCCGAGTGAAGAAATCAATCGTACTTATGTTTTTGAACAGCAACCGTCGCTCGCTGCAATCTTTGTGACGACCGATCCGCTTTCGATGTTCAGCCCTGATTCCGGTCTTTACATGACGGGTAATGGCGCTGCCATGATGGATCCGAAGAAGGGAGCGAACTTCTGGAGCAACCGTGAACTCCCCGTGTATGTCGAAATGTTTGAACCGGGCAAGCCGAAAACGCCTGCGTTTGGCATCAAGGGCGATTACAAGATTACAGGGCAGTACAGCCGTTCAAAAGAAAAGAAGTCGTTTGCCATTACCTTGCGCGAAGAATATGGCGACAAACGCTTGAAATACACCTTGTTCCCGGATTATCCGGAACTCAAGAAGTTCAAGGCTTTCTCGTTCAGAAACTTCGGTAACAACAGCGGTGACGATTATTTGCGCGACCGCTTGGGAACTTCGATGACGGAAGGTCTTGGCGTTGATTATCAGCGCGGCCGTTATGTTGTCGTGTATTACAATGGCAAGTATTATGGTATCCATGACTTGCGCGAACGTAACAATGAATATTATTACGAAACCAAGTACGGCTATGACCCGAACGATATAGACCTTGTCGCGACCACGTCGAGCGGCACCAATGAAGCTGCCGCCGGTTCTGCCGCTGATTACAAGGCTATGATAGATTGGTTACAAAGTAATAATTTGACTTCTGATGCAAACTATAAAAAAATTGCAGACCAGATTGATGTTGACAACTTCATGAATTACATGCAGGCGGAAATGTTTGTGAATAACAGTGACTGGCCGCATAACAACTTGAAGAAATGGCGTGTTGCAAGCCAGAAGACCAAGTGGAAATGGTTCATGTACGATGTGGACTTTGGCTTTGGCGTGTCTTACAATACCCAGAATGGCAACGTGTTTAGCTACGTGACAAACGCTAGCGGTACACAGGGCATGGGTGGCATGAATTTCCCTGGTATGGGTGGCGACTTCGGCGGCGGCAACTGGGGCGGTGGCTTCGGCGGGCAGCAACCGCAAATGGCTGCAGCAAATGGCGGTATTTCGGAACATACAATTCTTATCAGTCGCTTGCTTGAAAATGCAAACTTCAAGAATGCGTTTATCAACCGCTTTAGCGTGCTCCTTTCGATGAACTTCTCTGCCGACAGGCTTTTGAAGCGAATTAACGATTTGCAGTCTCAGGTGGAATCCGAAATGACTCGCGATCAGCAGTTCTGGAACTATAACGCTTCTTCGATGAGCAATAACTTGCAGACGATTAAGTCGTTTGCACAGTCGCGTCAGGCTACGGTTCGTGAGCAGATGGTATCGTTCTTCTCGCTGGGCTCGCCTGTCGAAATGACACTTGCCTCGCAGGGCTCGGGCACAATTCTTGTGGATGGCCTCGCTTTGGATCAGTCTTCGATGAGATTGACGTTCTACACGGGCGTGCCGGTAACGCTTACGGCTCAGGCAAAATCTGGCGCAGTGTTCACGGGCTGGAGTGATGGAGTGACCGATGTGACCCGCAAGGTGAACCCCGGCGAAGTAACTTCACTGAGCGCTGTGTTTAGATAATAGCACTCTGCGCTTGAATTTCACTTTTAACACAAATCCAAACGCCCTGACCTATCGGCCAGGGCGTTTTGCTATAGGCAATTGTCTAAGCACTAGTAACTCAGATTGTCTAAATACTAGTAACTTAGAACTAGTAACTAGTTCTTATCCCAGCATTTCTTGAGTGCTGAGAGTCTTGAAGTTCTTTGCTTCCAAGACTTTGAGCGCCTTTTCGGTATCGCTAAAGCGAAGAATCATGATGTTCGTTGCAGCCTTGCATTCGGACGGGTATGCGTACATGTAGTCAATCTGCAAGTCGCCAAGAACGTCCAAGAGGTCGGCGAGGCCGCCCACTCTGTCTTCGACAGGGCATGCGACAACGTCGGTAATCGTGGCGCTGAGGCCGGATTTTTCGAGCACGGCAACAGCTTTTTCGGAGTCGTTCACAATCAGGCGGATAAGGCCGAATTCGCCGGAATCGGCGAGCGTGAGCGAGAGAAGGTTAATCCCTGCGTCAGCGAGCGAACGGCAAACAGCCTGGAGACGACCCGGACGGTTCTGGACAAAAACGGAAACCTGTGGAATTTTCATAAAATTTCTCCTTGTATAAACGTTGCTAGGTAATAGGCGTTAGGGATTAGGCTTTAGGTGAACAATCGCGGCAGAGCCGCCCAATAGAGATGCACGAAGTGCATGATTCTTATTCCTAATACCTACAGCCTACAACCTGTAACCTAATTTAAATCTTCTTTCTGTTGTCGATGACGCGCTTGGCCTTGCCTTCACTACGCGGCAAGGAAATGCCAAGAATCTGTTCGATGGAGTGCTTGAACTTCTTGGAGAGCTGTTCCATATCGCTCATGGAGTCGCTCACCATGTCGCGAGAAACTTCGACCTTGACTTCGAGCGTATCCATGTTGTTCTTGGTATCGAGAACGATCTGGTAGTGCGGAAGTGCCTTTTCGGCGCGGAGGAGTGCCGTTTCGATCTGGCTCGGGAACACGTTCACGCCACGCATGATGATCATGTCGTCGCTACGGCGGCCAATGCGGCGGATACGGCGGATGGTACGGCCGCAGGCGCACTTGGTCTTTTCGATAGCGGTGATGTCGCGGGTGCGGTAGCGCAAAATCGGCATAGCGCGCTTGCTGAGCGTACTGATGACGAGTTCGCCTTCTTCGCCGTCCGGAAGTGGTTCGAGCGTTTCCGGGTCCACGATTTCGGGGTAGAAGTGGTCTTCGAAAATGTGAATACCGTCGCGGCATTCGCATTCGCAACCCACGCCCGGGCCGACAATTTCAGAAAGGCCGTAAATATCGTAAGCTTTGATGCCCGTCTTTTCTTCGATATAGTCGCGCATGCCGTCGCTCCACGGTTCAGCACCGAAGATGCCGCGCTTTACGTTCAACTTAGAAATATCGACGCCCATCTTTTCGGCAACGTCAATGATGCGGACAAAGTAACTCGGAGTGCCGCCGACTGCGGTAACGCCAAAGTCCTTCATGAGCATCACCTGGCGTTCGGTATTGCCGCCGCTAATCGGCACAACAGTTGCACCAAGGGCTTCGAAACCGCCGTGAATGCCAAGGCCGCCAGTGAAGAGGCCGTAGCCGTAGAAGTTCTGCACAATGTCTGTGCTACGGAATCCGCAAGCGAGGAGGCCGCGCTTGACAACCTGTGCCCAGACTTCCATGTCTTCCTTGGTGTAACCGACGACAATCGGCTTACCGGTGGTGCCGGAGCTTGCATGCAAACGCACGACTTCGCTCATGTCCACGGCGAAAAGACCATACGGATAAGTGTCGCGCAAGTCCTTCTTCATGGAGAACGGAATCTTTACGATGTCCTTCAATGTCTTGATGTCTTCGGGCTTCACGCCTTTTTCGACCATGCGTTCGTGGAACAGCGGAACTTTTTCGTAGGCGAGTTTCACGGTTGCACGCAAACGCTGCAATTGCAGTTCGCGTAATTTTTCTTCGGGCATAAAGTCAAGTGCCATTTCGGGCAAGACTTTGTTTTCTTCGTCGTTCCAGGCTGTAGAGCGCATAGTATCCTTAATAGGTTGTGGTCTCCTCTAAATTTAGAAGCGACCTTGAGTTTAAAATTTCGCCTTAAATATATATAAAGCTCTTGCTCTGCGCTTTGATTTGTGATGTTTCTTTTTCTTTTACGAAAACGCTAGACTGGGATTATTCATATATATGGAATGCGGTTGTCATAAACCTGAAATTTTCAAAAAGTGTAAAGGTGTGGGCGTGGCTGACTTTTATCCCATATTTCCCGTACATCGGTTGTTTGGGCGCTTTTGAAAAATGCCGAGTGGGCGGGAGCGTATATTTTTTGTATTTTTGGCAAGAAATTTTAATAAACTGCTTTTATAGGTAGGTCTATTCTGCGTTCCCGTTCGCTTTTATTCGTTCTTGCTTTGGTCGGTATGTCGAATGCCCAGCTGTTGGACATGTCGCAAATTTCCGACAAGTATATGGTTGAGAATAAGATCAACAAGATTCGTGTCGAAGGTACACACCACATGGACGAACGCTCTGTTTTAGGGCGTGTCGGTATCCGCACGGGGCAGAGCTTTTCCCCGTCAACGCTTTCTGAAAAGGTGCAAAACTCGGTAAGTACGCTTTACGCTTCCGGTTTGTTTGACGATGTGACTGCATGGGTGGACTATGTAGGTGATGACGGTTCCTATGTGGACTTGGTCTTCAAGGTCAAGGAACTCCCGGCTCTCGATACCGCTATTTTGGATGGCTGCGACGAAGTTTCCGAAGATGATCTTCGTTTGAAAATCCATATGATTGCAGGCCAGGTTTACAGTAAGGCTCAACTGGAACGCACTCGCCAGGCTTTGCTCGACCATTACCGCTCCGAAGGCTTCCTTCTTGCCGAAGTGGGCTACCGCGAAGAACCGGTGGACGAATACCAGAACAAGGTGACCTTTGTGATTCGCGAAGGTTCCAAGGTGCGTATCCGTGGTGTCGATGTTAAAGGCAACGATCACGTGCCGGTCGAAGAAATCACCGATCATATGCTCTCCAAGGAAAACCAGTGGTGGGGTGGCGGCGAATTCAAGGAAAACGTCTTTGAAGCTGACCGCGATACCGTGCTGAATGTGTTCCGCCATTTCGGTTTTTTGGATGCAGAACTGAATGACTTCCATGCCGAATACCTCCCGGATTCTACGTGCTTGTTCTACCTTGGACGCATGGTGCCGGTTGGAGAACGCTTGGCTCCGCTTTACTCGCAATTGAACGATGCTTTGGCCGATTCTACGAGCCCATTCTTTAAGATGGCTGGCAAGCCGACGATGGAAGTGACGCACTATTACAGGCACATGCGCAAGGCAAGCGACAAGAATCCCGTGACAAGACGTGTCCAGCAGGTCAAGAACGAAGAAGAAGTTTGGAAAATTCTGAACGACATTATCCGATATGAATCTGCCCGTAAGGAATGGCTGGACTTGGTCAAGGACCAAAAGTGGAGCAACCCGAAGATTGATTCCCTCTTGAAGATCAAGAAACGTACCGCTTACGAAAGCAAGCTCCTCGTGCGTTACATGATCGAAGACATGATTCCGGCGCTCTACAAGTACGATAACATCAAGACTTCTAGCGATATCATTGTGCATATCGATGTGACCGAAGGTCGTCGCTATTACATGGGCGGGCTCCACTTTACCGGTAACGAAGTCCAGAGCGATGCTATGCTTGGTTACGTGTTCCGTTTGGATAGCGGTGCCGTGTTTGACCAGTACCTCTATGAAGCTTCTCGTAAGGCTTTGCTCGATTCTTATCGCGAAGACGGTTACCTCTTTGCCCAGTTCGACGAAGAAAGAACTTTCGAAAACGATTCTATCGTGAACCTCGCCTACAAGATGAATGAAGGCTTGCCGGCTCAGATCCATAAAGTTCATGTGCGTGGCAATACCAAGACGAACGAAAAGGTGATTCGCCGCGAAGTGCGTCTGTACCCGGGCGATACTTATCGCCAGTCCGCTTTGGAGCGTAGCTTCCGTGATATTATGCAGCTCAACTACTTCGACATGGTTGTGCCCGACATCAAGGTGGTGGGCGAACAGGAAGTGGATTTGGACTTTGCTGTTCAGGAAAAGCAGGCCGGTACGGGTCAGTTCAGCTTGGGCGTTTCCTATAGCGAAAGTGATGGCTTTGTCGGTACGGCAAGTATTTCTATCCCGAACTGCTGTATGGGTGATGGCCAGCAGGCCGCCCTTAACCTTGAGTATGGCGCCGATAAGAAGAGCGCAACACTTAGCTTTACCGAACCGTGGTTCCTCGACAAGCCGATTACGCTGGGTGCAAGCCTCAGCTACTCTTGGTGGAACATGGAAGATTATGACGACCACGACATTACTCGCTATGGTGGTAATATCTTTGTGGGTAAGCGCCTCAAGTGGCCGGATGACTACTTCTACGGCCAGATTGGTTACGGCTGGCTCATGAACGACCAGGGCCCGAACATCGACAATAGCTATGTGGTTTACACGGGTATTGAATCGGCATTCAACTTCCGCATCCAGCGTGACGACAAGAACTTGCCGCAGTTCCCGACGGAAGGTTCTCGCTACGTGCTCGATGTGCTGTGGGCCAACAAGTACTTTGGCAGTGACTTTGAATTCATAAAGGCCGACCTCTCTATCAAGTGGTGGTTCCCGCTCTTCCGCGATCGCCTCTCGATTGCCCTTACAAACGAATACGGCGTTATCTTTGGCGACAAGTTGCAGCACCGTACGTTGTATAAAATGGGTGGCGTACTCGGTTACGACGGTATGCTCCGTGGTTATAGCTCCGGTTCTATCGGTAACAGCCGCTTGGGTCGCAGCTACCAGTACATTGGTGCAGAACTCCAGCTAGCCCTTGTGCCGCAGACTTTCTACCTCTTGCCGTTCTTCTTTGATGCCGGTAACGTGTTTGGTGATCGCATTGATTCGGAAAAGAGAATCGATAAGCCGAAAAAGAATCCGCTCAGCGAATGGGATCCGACAAAGCTTAAGAAGGATATCGGTTTTGGTTTCCGCGTCGTGGTGCCGATGCTCGGTATTATCGGTTTCGACTTTGCTTGGCCGCTTGACCCGGGTGAAATTTACAACACGGGTACGCAGTACAGCAAGGTTGGCGATATGGAATTCAACTTTGTCATTGGTCAGGCTTTCTAACCTGACTGGAGGAGCGTTATGATTCGCAAGTTGATCGTTTTACTTTCGGTAGTTTTTGCTTGTGCAAGCTTTGCCGAAGATGGCCTTCGCATTGCCCATGTGGACTCAAAGATTATCTTTGACGGTTATAAGGGCACCAGAAAGGCTCAAGAAGAATACGACCGCCAAGTGGCAAAATGGGAACAGCAGGCGAACCTTTTGCAGAAGGAACTTGCTGCCATCAAGGAACGCTTGGACAAACAAGTCCTTATGCTTTCGGATGAAAAGAAGCGCGAACTCGAAGCCGAATACAACAAGAAAGATACGGAACTCAAGTCGTTCATCGACCGCGTTTATGGCCGTAACGGAGAACTCATCACCGAAAACGAAAAGGTTAGTGCTCCGATTATCCAGCTCATCCGCAAGGCGGTAAATGAGATTGCGCTCCAGGAAGGCTATGACATGGTGGTTGATCGTGCCACCGGCGCTGTACTCTTCTGGAAAAAGGAAAACGACCTTACGAACAAGGTGCTGAACTATTTGAATAATAGGTAGTTTCCGCCCTCGTCATCCTGACGCCGAAGGCGGAAGGACCCAGTTAAATTTTATGAATGAAAATCTCGCGGCGTGTGCTGCGGGATTTTTTATTGCCTCATGTAATCGCAGATGGCATCTACGAATTGCTGCCCGAACTTTCGGATTTTCATTTCGCCGAAACCGAATACGTCTTGCAGTTCATCGATGGTGATTGGCGCCTTGTAGGCGAGGTCTTTTAACGTGCGGTCCGAAAGCACGACGTAGGCGGGCCAGTTGTTTTCATCGGCGATTCGCCTTCGGACTTTTCGCAGAACTTCGAATAAGGAATTGTCTTCGTCGGAGTCTGAAGAGCGCGCGTAGGTCGAATGTGTATTGCCGGCAGAAGTGCGCGAAAATGCCGCGCGACCGAATGATGTGTGACTGCTTCTCGGTTTTGCGTCTTCTTTTGCTTCTGCTTTTGCCGCGATGGCAAGTTCCGCCGTCTTTTTCCCGAAGAGAACCTCGTTACCACTCTCGGTAATTTTAAGGTGGTTGTTTTCGTTGTAGGCAATTTCGATGTAGCCGAGTTGCAACATCTGTAGCATGTAATCGTGCCAATGCTTGAGCGTTGTCTTGGCCCCTACACCGAAAGTCTTGAGCTTGTTGTAACCCTTTTGGGCAATTTCGTCGGTGAGCGTTCCTTTGAGAATGTCGGCGGTCATTGAAAAGCCGATATGCTCGCCAGTGCGCTTGATGGCCGAGAGCGCTTTTTGCACGAGAATCGTGCCGTTGAAACGCTGTGGCGGGTGCTTGCAAATGTCGCAATTCCCGCAGTTGCTGCTATTGTTTTCGCCAAAGTAATTGAGCAAAATGCGACGACGGCAAACCTGCGATTCCGCGTATTCCTGCATGCGGTCGAGTTTCTCGGAGTTGATATCTCGTTGGCCGCTTTCATTTACAAATTTGCGGAGCGTGATGATGTCCTGAAAATTGTAGAACAGCACGGTCTCGGAAGGGAGTCCGTCGCGGCCCGCACGCCCGATTTCTTGATAAAAACTCTCGATGCTCTTGGGGAGATTGTAATGGATAACATAACGGACGTTGCTCTTGTCGATGCCCATGCCAAAAGCGATTGTGGCACACACGACATCGATATTGTCGTTGATGAAATCCTCTTGCACGTTGTTGCGCTCTTCGGCGGTTAGCCCCGCATGATACGCCTTTGCATAAACGCCTGCGTTGATGAGGTCTGCGGCGACCTTCTCGGTATTCTTGCGCGAAAGGCAATAGATGATTCCCGATTCGTGCTTGTGCTTTGAAATGATAGACAGAATCGCCTTCAGCTTTTCAGAAGCGGAATAACCACGCCGCACATCGAGACTCAGATTCGGGCGGTCGAAGGAACTCACGAAAAGTTTAAAGTCACGCAAGTTCAGCTGCCTGACAATATCTTCTTTTGTGAGCTTGTCAGCCGTTGCCGTCAGTGCCATGACTGTTGCGCTCGGGAACGCCTGGTGCAGCCCACCGAGCTGTGTGTATTCCGGACGGAAATCGTGCCCCCATTGCGAAATGCAGTGAGCCTCGTCGATGGCGAACAGCGAAACATTCAAGTGCTGTTGCATCCATGGAATTTCTCGCTGCAAACGCTCCGGCGAAATGTAGAGAATCTTGGTTTGACTTGCTTTGCAGCGTTCCCGGATGGCCGCGTTTTCGCCTTCTTCGTTGTTGCTGTTGAGCGCATCTGCCCCGATGCCGTTTGCATTTAGCGCATCCACTTGGTCTTTCATCAACGAAATCAACGGCGAAATGACCACCGTGATGCCCTTGAACATCAAGGCCGGAATCTGGTAGCAAATGGACTTTCCGCCACCAGTGGGCATTAAAACCAGAGCGTCGTTGCGTGCGACAACGTGGTTGATAATCTCTTCCTGCATGGGGCGGAAGGAATCGTAGCCAAAGACGGATTTTAGAATTTCGTGAGCGGTGGGCATTGTTATGAATTAGTCTATGAAATGTTTTATCCAAGCAAAACTTTAATCATTTTTTTATAATGGTCCTGAATTTCGTTTACTCCATTCTTGTCCATTAACAGTTTGCCTTCGTCCCATTCGGTATAAGCCATCATGATTCTTTGCTTGATGCTGTCCAAATTTTCGATTTGCTCATAATGTTGTCAAAATTAAAAAAATCCTTACAGCCCTAGAGCTTTGGCTCTATCCCTGATAGATTCTTTGTATTTCGCTTTGCCTTGTTCGCTCAAGAAAGATTTATCTAGCATTTCTTCCATTGCGGGTACCGCATCGATTGCTTGTTTTATGAAGCGTGCGGCTCTTTTTTCGATGACTCCGATTCTCTTGGCGAATTCCATAAAATCCGGAGTGCCATAAAAACCGTTAGCTTCGTAAAAAGGTGTCTTGAAATCGTCTTCGTCCTTGAATAAGTCGAGCGCTGTACGTGATTGTTCAAATGGAATGTGGAGCGAGGTATTCAACAAGTCGTACGCGGGGGTCAAATCATAGACGTCTGGATTTTCGACGGAATTGCGGAGCGAAAAATTCTTTGCGTGTGCGTCGCCGTTACATACGAGATAATTGAATAAGACTATTCTGAAAAATACTTCGACGGCAACATCGGCTGCGCTTACATTTTCGCGAATCAGTGCGGCAATTCCTTCGTACGAAATTCCCTTGTATTTGTAATCGCTGCCGTTTATTTCGGGGATGAGGCCCGCAATTTGCGCAAAGTCGCTTTGGCTCAAGCGTTCTCCGGCATGCTCGCCAGCTTCGATAACGTCGAAACGCTTGGTAATGTAGACGGGGACGCCGTTTTTGAAGTAAAGTAGAGCGGATAATGCTGTAGGAATCTTGAAAAGGACGCGTGCCATCAGCATTGTCACGTGTTCATTGGCAGGTGCATCTTGGTAGTTCTCGTAGTACGGCAACAATGTTGGCTTGAGAATGTGTGTACCACCGCGATCTGTGTTGACTAGTTTTTTGTTTTCTATTTTCACGGAAAACTTTGTCTGAGCACCAGAAATGGAAATTTTCTTGACGGCCCCATCCTTTGCGAATGCGAGCTGTGGAATGTCAAAATCCAAGGTTGCGCTAAACCTAAAAACGCCAAATAGCGCCTTTGAACAGGTGCGGCAAAAATCTTGTTCCGTTTCTTTTAAACAACAGTGGCAGAGGCCCATTAGTGGCTCCTTTCTCGTACGGTGATGGCGCCGATAGTTTCGTGATTCGCTAGGTTCAGAAGCATTGCAAATTTGTCTGTGCGCTTAATGCCGAGGCGCTCACAATAGAAGGCCTTGTTTGCTCCTTCAGGCAACAATCCCTGAAAATACGGGAAAAGGTAAGACGATCTAAACAGGCGTTTCTTTTTCGGCATGTCCAATGCGATGGATGGGTTTTGTGAAACAACATAATTGGAGTCGTATAAAAAAGTGTAGCCCCTGCTGTTTTGCAAGAGGTAGCCGGCAAGGATGTTATTGTAGAACACGCATGCGCTGCGGATTTTGCTGTTATTCATGCGTCACCCTCTCGCTTA
Organism: Fibrobacter succinogenes; assembly: GCA_902776765.1. GTDB lineage: Bacteria > Fibrobacterota > Fibrobacteria > Fibrobacterales > Fibrobacteraceae > Fibrobacter > Fibrobacter succinogenes_N. The sequence goes on along the minus strand of CACYRP010000030.1, from coordinate 38,026 downwards.
ATGTAACTACAAAACCTAGAGGCTTTACCATCTTGCTCAACACGTTGATGGACGGGTTCGCTTTCCCGAGTTCGACGGAGTTGATTGTTCTGGGCGAAACGCCGGAAATCTCGGCCAAGTCTTCTTGGGACAGGCCCAGCTTCTTTCGCCGTTCTGAGATTTGCTTTCCGAGATTTTCCATAAGTGTCGCTCCAATAACAGCAATTTATTCCATCTGATATGCATTAAATCGGTAATATATTGCGGTTTTTGTGTTAAATTATATAATCTTGCATGGTCTGTCAATGAAAATCTGCAAGATGTTGCGTTTTTTATTACCTTTTCCCATATCCCACCCATGGAGGTTCCTATGCCAAATACTCTCCCTGATCCGATGACTGTCCACCCGATTGCTGGTTACGATAAGGAAATTTACGTGAAGCCGACGCTCAAGAATCCGCAGATTGTCGTGGGTGATTTCACTTACATTGCCGATAGCGATTTCGAGAGCCATGTGACGCACCTGTATCCGTGGAATGATGACAAGTTGATTATCGGAAAGTTCTGCCAGATTGCGGCGGGGGTGGAGTTTGTGATGAATGGCGCGAACCACCAGATGAACGCGGTTTCGACATTTCCGTTTTACACATTGCAAGGTTGGAACATGGCGGCGCCTGCCAAAGAGAATTTGCCGCTCAAGGGCGATACGGTGATTGGGAACGATGTGTGGATTGGGCAGAATGCGGTGATTTTGCCGGGTGTACATATTGGTGATGGTGCAATTATCGGTGCGAATGCGGTTGTTGGGAGCGATGTGGAACCTTACACGGTTGTGGTGGGGAACCCGGCGCAGTTTATTCGCAATCGCTTTGACGAGGAATTGACGGCGCTTTTGCTTCAGTGGAAATGGTGGGACAAGTCCATCGAAGAAATCAATGCGATGATTCCGATTCTCACGAATCCGGACTTGGCGTTTGTCAAGGCAAAAATCAAGGAATTCCTTGCAAAACCTTGAGACGGAAGGCTTGCGTTGTCATGGATTGCGGGGCGTGCCTGAAAAAATTTCTATATTCAATCTGACGAAACAAGGATAAGAATTAATCCAGAAGAATCCCTTCGACAGGCTCGGGGACCCTTACAAGTTCGTTGAGCTTGTCGAAACGAACTCCTAACCCCTACAACCTATAACCTAAAACCTAATTATGGCCGAAAATAAAGCAGAAAAATTCGTTTTCTACATGTACAAGATGACCAAGTCCTACCCGCCTAACAAGGAGGTGCTGAAGGACATTTCTTTGAGCTTCTACTATGGCGCAAAGATTGGCATCATCGGCCAGAACGGTGCCGGTAAGTCCACCTTGCTCCGCATTATGGCGGGTATCGACAAGGAATTCCAGGGCGAAGCTTGGATTGAACCGGGCCGCACTGCTGGTTACTTGCCGCAGGAACCGCAGCTGGACCCGAACTTGACTGTCAAGGAAAACGTGATGCAGGCCGTTGCGAAAAAGCAGGCCGTGCTTGACCGCTTCAACGAAATTTCCATGAAGTTTGCTGAACCCATGGAAGATGACGAGATGAACAAGCTTCTCGACGAACAGGCAAAGCTTCAGGACATCATCGACGCGCAGGACTTGTGGAGCCTCGACCGCAATATCGAAATTGCGATGGACGCACTCCGCTGCCCGCCGGGCGATTGGCCGGTGACAAACCTTTCCGGCGGTGAAAAGCGCCGCGTGGCTCTTTGCCGCTTACTCCTCGAAGAACCGGATTTGTTGCTCTTGGACGAACCGACGAACCACTTGGATGCCGAAACAGTTGCTTGGCTCGAACGCCACCTCCGCGAATACAAGGGCTCTGTGATTCTGGTGACCCATGACCGTTACTTCCTTGATAACGTAACGAACTGGATTTTGGAAATTGACCGCGGTCGCGGCATTCCTTGGGAAGGCAATTACGCCCAGTGGCTGGACCAGAAGCTTGAACGCATGAAGAACGAAGAAAAGGGTGAATCTGACCGTCAGAAGCGTCTCGCTCGCGAACAGGAATGGGTCAAGCAGAGCCCGAAGGCTCGCCAGGCAAAGAGCAAGGCTCGTCTCAAGGCTTACGAAGAACTCTTGGCGGAAGATTCCAAGGAACAGATCAAGGTGGCTCAGATCCACATTGCAAACGGCAAGCGCTTGGGCGATGTCGTCATTCAGGCGGAACATTTGCAGAAGGCCTTTGGCGACAAGGTGCTGTTCGACGATTTGAACTTCAGCTTGCCACGCTCGGGCATCGTGGGTATTATCGGTCCGAACGGTGCGGGTAAAACGACTTTGTTCAAGATGATCATGGGCCAGGAAAAGCCGGATGGCGGTACGCTCAAGATTGGCGAAACTGTCGAAATCATCAGCATGGAACAGGGCCGCGAAAGCTTGGACGATTCCAAGACGGTTTGGGAATCTATCACGGGTGGCAATGATGAAATCTTGGTGGGTGACCGCAAGATGAATGGCCGTGCTTACTGCGGTCTCTTCAACTTCACGGGTGCCGCCCAGCAGAAAAAGCTCTCGCAGCTCTCTGGTGGTGAACGCAACCGCGTGCTCATGGCGAAGAACTTGCAGAAACCGGGTAACCTCTTGTTCCTTGACGAACCGACGAACGACTTGGATATCGAAACATTGCAGGCTTTGGAACAGGCTATCCTCAAGTTCGCAGGCTGCGCCGTGATCATCTCGCATGACCGCTGGTTCCTTGACCGTATCGCAACGCACATCCTCGCTTACGAAGGTGATTCGAAGGTCGTGTGGTTCGAAGGCAACTGGAGCGAATACGAAGCTGATCGTCGCAAGCGCCTCGGCGAAGACGCCGACAATCCGAAGCCAATCAAGTACAAGACGCTCAAGCGCGACTAAGTCGCGCTATTAGACGAAAGAACGCCCGCCACGGCGGGCTACAGACGACAAATGCGTAAGGCGAGTGAAGCGGAACCACTTGTGGGGCCATTTCTGAGCTGAGCATTTGGTACTTGTACAAAGACGAAAGATATATAATGCGGCTTACGCCGCAGTATAGAAATATGCTGCGCGGGTCGCAAAAATTCGCAAGCGACTTTTTGCTTTGAGCTGATTTAGAAACGCGAAAAACGTCCGCTATGGCGGACGTCACTTTTTGCGTCATTCTCCGAAGGAGAATCCATACAGTTTCGATTCGGCGCTTGTATGGATGGAAAAGCAGAATTTAGTCCTGCTTTTTATCTTTTTGTTTTTAAAACGCCCACCAAATGCCGAGGGCGCCTAAACCTGCCATACCTAAGCCACTTCCAATCATTGCTCCTGCATTAATGTCTTCATCGTGAATATTGCTTAATCCAACCCCTGCCCACGCAATTCCAAAAATGAGGAAACAGTAGGAATATACGCCAACTAAGAACTTTATTGGGCCCCAATCGTGCTCTGGAGTTTCTTCAGTAGTGAAGTCCGAGGCTGCCATGCTTCGGTCTTCTTGCATCTTCAAGACTAAAGGAGCGTTCAAGGAAACCGCAAAAGAGCTAGTAGCAAGCAAAGAAAGACTTAGAATAAACGCAGCCAGAAATTTCATACGGAAAATATAAATACTTTTGTCGACCTGCAGTCATACCGTTGCTTTAAAGATCGGTAAGCCCATACTTCTCTCTTAATTCCTTCTTCTCGTATCCCTTCACGACTTCGAGTACGTTGCCGCCGGAAAAATCGATCGCTGCGGCCATATTGAAATCAAGTTTGATGTGAGAGTGCTTTACATAGATGAGGGCTTGGACTACGTTTTGTACATTACCGCCGGCAAGGTAATGAGCTTCAAGTTTTTCCATGTCAATTGGGATGTGTGCTTTGCAACTTCTGATGTGTGCATCAACGATTGCTTCTAGCGGAACCCTGCGTAGCAGCATGCCAATAAGATGAAAAAAGCGCACGTTCGTATTTGCGTTTGAAAATTTGCCTTGGAGCCACAGCGAAAAAACGTTAAAGTGGTTCAAAATTACGAGTATTATGAAGAAAATGGCAAGTACTATAATTAGAATGGGAGTGACTGTCATAGTTTTATTAATATAATCTCTTTTTTCTATTGAAGTGCGGTTTTCTCGGTTTCGACACCCTTTTCAGTTCTATTTCTCTAAAACTCAATTCTTTCCGGGAACGCTTCTTTCCGCATGATTCCCCACATCTTGTCAATGTAAGAGAGCGTGTAGAATTGTTCGTAGTAATGATAGTAAAAGGCTCCCTTCATGGTCATGGAATAGACTCCGTTTTCTTTTGTCAGGAATCCGAGTTTTTGCGCTAGCCAGAAATCAAAGCCGTACATTTTTTGGAGTGGAACGCCAAAGAACTGCTCGAATTTCTTTTCGTCCAGTTGCATGCTATAAAGTGTCCAGAACAGGTAATACACCATCCTCTGCCTTGGCGTGAAGCGGATGGTCAATGAGGTCGGCAGCTTATCGCTGTCAATCCTCTTGCAGTATTCTTCTACGGAAAAGGTATTTATCTTGAATTGCTTTTGAAGGAGCGTCGTGGCGGAACATCCGAATCCGAGGAAACTGTCACGGGTCATGGAAGAATACTTGGCTTCTTTCTTGTTCGAAAAAGTCCAGATGGAACTGCGGTGGTAACCTTTTTCGTTGAAGTAGGCGGTGATTCGGTCCAATAGTTCCTTCTTCTGCTTTTTCGGCATCGTTTTCACTTTGCTTTTGGTAAAGGAAAAGTCGATAAACGGGTAAATCGCCACGTGGTTGGCGCCGCTTTCGAATGCGGTATCCACGTCCGCCTTGATGTCTTCGTAAGTCTGGTCGGGGAGCGCGAAGATGAAGTCCATCGAAACCGTTTCAAATTCCACGGCGCTTAGGGCTTCTTTTAATTTGTTTGCGTCAACTTTTTTTCGTCCGAGAATGTTCTGGTATTTTTCCTGAAACGATTGGATGCCTATGCTGAGCTTTGTAACGCCAGCATCTTTCAGCTTTTGAAGTGTCTCGACATTCACGTTGTCGGGATGCAGTTCGACGCCGATGCCTTCGGTCACGGTAAAATGTTCCCGAATCGCTTCGATGATTTCGCTGATTCTATCTGCGATTAGGGCTGGTGTGCCGCCGCCAAAATACAGACTTGTCGTCTCCTTCTTGCTCTTGTATTGACAGCCGACTTTGTGGATTTCTTTTTTCAACGCGTCAATGTACCTGTCGCACAGTTCCCTGTTATAGACGGTTTTGCAATAGGGGCAGAATGTGCAGATGCTTTTGCAGAAAGGGATGTGGACATAGAGCCCGAGATTCTCACATTCCTCGAAGGGGAGAATCTCGTCGTATTCGTTTTTGAATAAAAAAGGCTTAATGGACCGGGTCAGCCACGCCCTGGTTAAAGTCGTTCTCAAACTCATTCAAAAAATCTCGTTAGCTTATACGTACTTGAGGTATGTCCTTACTGCTTCGAAGGCGATTTTCAAATTGCCCCTGAAAAGCAGGGTGTATTCCGCGACGAAGAAATAACCGCATTCTTCGCAAAGTCCCGGAACGTCGATACACCTTCCGCATACCGAGATCTTTCCGTCTTCGATGACCAGGCACTGATAACACGGAGTGGGGAAGCTGTTGTTGACGAGGTACGGGAGCGATGCTTTGAGATTGAATATCGGGTAGCCTTTATCCATCATCTGCAAGATGGTGTCTGCAATTTTCTGCTTTTCTTCTTTGGACAGGAAAAGGTTTCTCGTGTCGGGATAAGGTGTGTGGAAATTGAACGAGACCGCCCTCACGTTTTTTGTGTCCTTCGCGATTTGGCAAACATCTTGTACGGCATCTTTGTTGATTTGGTTGATGGCCATGTAGAAACAGATGTTGTCCGCAGTGGCGTTCTTGACATTCTCCATGATGGTATCGAAGGTGTTGCCTCTGATGGCGTTGTGGCGTTCCCTATCTCCGTCAAGGCTTAAGAGAATCAAGTCTGCTTCGGGCAAGTCGATGGGCTGTGTTCCGTTCGTGACTACGTTCACAATCATGAAGCCCATTCTTTTCGCTTCGATGACTAAATCCCTGACAGTCAAATCACCGTCTCTCCACAAGAACGTCTCGCCGCCGCAGAAGAAGAGGATGCGGGTGCCCATGTCGTACAAGGTCTGCATCTCCTTTTTGATTTGTACATAGGGATGCATTATCGAGGTGATGTTATTGACGGAACAGTGCTTGCATTTCAGGTTACAGCGGTCGGTTACGATGACGGTTCCCAAAATCGGGTCTTTCTTCTTGAATAGGACTGTCTTGAGCCAGAAATTTGCAAAATAAAAGAACGACGATACTTTCATTAAATTTTTCCTTCGAAAAAAATTCTTTGTTACGAATCCGGTAAATATATTATACAAAAAAGAGAGTCGTGTACAGCAATTTTTTTGTTTTTCCAATTATGCTATCTCACCAACCTTAAAAGCGACTCCCTAACCACCAACCACTTCCTACTGTTTACTATCTTTCCATTGAACATATAATCTTTCATCTAACCTATGCTCCACGTTTTTAGACACGAACTTCGCCTGATTTTCCGGGACCCGAAATTTTGGATTCCGTTCATCATTCCGCCGGTAATCCTTGCGGCGAGCCAGGCGATTGCGGTATCGCGTTACGGTGGCGAGATTATGCAGGGCATGGAAAGTTACATGATGCTCTTGCTCGGTTGCTTGATGGCTCCGATGGGCGCTCCTTTGGCGGGTGACAGTTTTGCGGGCGAGCGCGAACGCAATTCGCTGGAGCTTTTGCAGCTATCTCCGATTGCTCCTGCGAAACTTTTTTGGGGCAAGTTGCTTGCGATTATTCCTTTTCCGGTTGTGTTTGCGCTTTTGGCGCAATTGGGCTATTGGTTTTCACATTCCGAGATTACAACGCTGGAGGCTGGTGCATCTATGCTCGGTGCTCTTTCGGCGGTGCTCCTCACGACTGCGTTTTCGCTGATGATATCGCTTCGCGTTAAGACAGTCCGTGCGGCAACGCATATTACTTTGTTCTTTATAGTTCCGCTTTTGTTGCTTGTGCAAATGGGGCATGAAGTATTTTTACAGGGCTTGTTCATACCGGTTGCAATTTTGGCTTTATCTATTTTGATTAGCGTTGCAGTAACTGTTATGGGAATGAGAAAGTTTGTGAGTTTATAAATAACGATATCTTCCTCGTTTAGAGGAATTTTTTTTGCATTAGGAAAAGAAGAGTCTTAGGGTGGACTCCGTCCTCCCTAGTAAGGAGAATGCCTCTGCTTTCGCAGAGGCTTTTTAGCATCTGGAAAAGGTGGGTTTTAGGGAGGGCGAAGCCTTCCCTAGTTGAGGAGAAGGCTCTCGCTTTTAGCGAGAGCCTTCAGATAGGGTAGTTATAAGCCGGGTTCTGTACTCCTTGAGGAGCGATGACCATCTCTCTGGACGAATCGTTACCGACCGCCTCAAGCGACCTACCCGGATATCCAGCTGGCACGGGCCGCACCAGGTCCTTGCGGACGGAATCCTGCTTGGTCTTGCACCGGATGAGGTTTACCTAGCCACTCCTGTCACCAGTCGTGCGGTGAGCTCTTACCTCGCCGTTTCACCCTTACCCGCATTGCTGCGGGCGGTCTATTCTCTGTTGCACTTTCTGTCGCGTTTCCGCGCCTGGACGTTATCCAGCATCATGCCCTGCGGTGCCCGGACTTTCCTCCAGCCGTGAAGCCGGCGGCCATCCGCTACCCAGCGCAAATGTAGAAAATGCAAGAGAAATGTGCAAGAGAGTTAAGAGTTCGGAGTTACTAGTTACTGAGGTTGCTTAGCAATAGTTCTGAGTTTTGAGTTACTAGTTACTAGAAATCTTTAGACTCCGCTTAGGATGGCTCTCTTTATTCAATTAATTCCTAATTCCGAAATCCGAATTGTACTTTCGCTTCGCTCAAGTACCAACTGCTAGGCTCGGAAATGCCGATGCAAGCATCGTCACTTCGCTCGCCCTACGCAGTTGTCCTAATTCATTTCTAGTATCTAGCATCTACTCTGTAGGCACGAAGTGACGTTCTTTCGTCTATTTTTGTATATTGTACCCGTGAAAAATTTGATATTTTGTTTGTTTTGCTTTGTGTCTGCCGCGCTTGCCACAGCGGATGCTGTTTCTGTTGATTCTGCAATTTCTCCTGCAACCGAAATCGGCTCGGATTCTGCTGCAACTGATGCGGTGGATTCCAATGCCGTGTTCCGCGTAGATAAAATTCGCTACCATATTGGCGATGCATTTGACGATTCAAAGGCACATTCGAAATATGACCGTTGGGCGTATGATATCTTGAACTGGGTGCATATCGAAACGCGTGAAGTGACAGTCCGTAAGCTTTTGCTTTTTGATAAAGGTGACGTTGTCAATCTGAATTTGCTGCTCGAAGCGGAGAGGTTCTTGCGCAGCCAGAGGTTCCTCTCGGATGCCAATATTACGGTGTCCAACGAAGATGGCAAGAACATAGTTGATGTAAAAACGAGCGATAACTGGACGCTGACCATTCTTACAACTTTCGGTTTTTCTGGCAGTGAGTGGAGCTACGACAATCTCGTTTGGGGTATAGGTGTTCAAGAAAGCAATTTCCTTGGGCTTGGTCAAAAGCTCGGTTTTTACTTTGGACATGACGAGTTTCGCGACATGTGGCAGTTGGAATATGGCGACCCGCATTTCCTTTTCCGCTACAACCATTTGGATTTTTTGTACAGCTACAATACGGATGGTTACCTTGCCAGTTGGAAAATGTACGTGCCGTTCCTCAGCCGTAGCGTGAACCAGTGGGCGTATACGCTTGAAGGCTTGAAAAACAAGCGTAATGCTTTTTATTATGGTCGCGGAGAACTTCCGTCTGGCGCAAAAATTTATGATTATACACAAAATAAGGCTTTCCTCAAACAATTAGAAATTGCCCGTAAAGATTCGGACAATAAGAAAATGAGTGAGCGCCAATTAGATTCGATTGCAACGGATAAATATCTCAATTCCTTACAGCGTTATAACGGAAAAAAATCTGTGAAGCTTATGGCCATTGAGAATTTTATTACCGATTCCTTGAGCTTCCGATTCAGCCGCTCGTTCGGCGGAACGCAGCGCAAACTTTACTTGGGGGCAACTTATGATTACTTGCGCGAAACGGCAAATGAAGGCCGGGTATTACCTTATACGTTCTTATACGGTGGGGACGTATATGCCATTGATTCTGCAAGCGCCGTAAATGAATGGGCCCAGGAACGCAAGGATTCCCGTCTTGGTTTTTATATCATGTACTCTGATTTGCGTTACGAAAAAATCAAGAATTTCCACAACGTCAGATGGACCGAAGATATTGATAAAGGATTTTCTGTCAAGGCGCAACTTTCGAAAAATTACGAACAACTTGGTGCTGGCAATAACGACATCCGTTTGGATTTTTGGACTGACCTTTATCTCGGGCGCAATAATCATCATTTGACATTGAATTCGTACATGTATTTTTATTTGGATCATGGAAAGCGTCATGATTTTTATGGTCGCTTAAATGGCGAGTACATTTTCCATCCGAGTACGCGTTTTTCGACTGCGCTGTCGGGACTTGTGGACTTGTATGATGATGCCAAGTTGGGTTACCAGTTGACGCTTGGCGGTTCTGATGGCTTTGTTGGGTTCCCGACGGGATTCTATGCTGGTCAAGCTCGCGTTTATGGCAATTTGGAACAGCGCTGGTTCCCGAATTTTGAAATTTTTACGCTTGCTCCTGTTGTTGTTGCGTTTGGAAGTGTTGGCGAAACGGCTCCCTCGATTAAAGATATTAGGCGTAAGGATTTGATTTATGTGGCTGGCTTTGGCATCCGCTTGGCTCAGACTAAGTCTATCACTCGCTTAATCAATAAGATTGATGTGAGTTTCCCGCTTAATGGTGCACGTAAAGGCGATGCCCATTACTCAGTGACAACCTCGTATTCTTTATGATATTGTAGATAAATTTTTAAGAAGAGAAAATATGGCAACGGATGAAGAAAAAAATCAGGATGAAAAGGCTCGCAGAAAAGGAAATGCGCGAGCGATGAAAAACATTTTTATGCGTGTTGAAATTATCATCGGTATCATTGCCATGATTGCGGGTGCTTGGCTTACGGTTCTTGTGTGGAACGAAGGTTATTTCCCGGGTGCTTTGATGCTTGTGATGACTGGCGCTATCAACGTTTTTTTGGCTGCAAAGGAACTGATAAATCCGACAGATCATATATTGCATTGGCAGTCGGTTTTCTTTTTGATTGTACGCCGGGCGATGTTCTTTTTGAATGTCGTCTTGATTGCGTTGGTATTTGGCACCATGACGCGTTTGCTTTAAGCGAATGCGCGTGGTGCGTTAAATGGCGTGCTAATGAACGCCATCTTCGTTAGCCGAAGGCTTTTCGTTATACCAAGTTTGAATTTTTTCTTTGGCGGTTTCGTTGAATGCAGAACCGTCTTTTAATATGTGGTCGGCGCGTTCGAGCGTTTGCGATATGAGTTCTTGGTCGTGAATCCAGTCGAACCAACGGAATACCCACGCGCCACTTTGCTCGTTGCCTTCGAGGTTGCCGGCGCCGCGCGTTTTGAGGTCGAGCTCCGCGATTTCGAACCCGTCTTCGGTGGCGGCAAATTGCGATAGGCGTTCCATGCTTGTTTCAGCGGCTTCGCCTTCGGGAATCATCAAGAAGCACCAAGCTTCTTGATTGCCGCGTCCTACGCGCCCGCGCAGCTGGTGGAGCTGCGCCAGACCGAATCGGTCTGGCTGGTCGATGACCATGAGGTTTGCGGCAGGAACGTTCACGCCGACTTCGATGACGGTGGTTGCAACGAGAATCTGGATTTCGCCGGCGGCAAAACGTTTGATGATTTCGTCACGTTCGGAGTCGTCCATTTGCCCGTGGACGCCGGCGACTTTGAGCTTTGCGATGTTTGCGTCGGTGTTTTCGTGTGCGGCGATAAAGGAACGCATTTCGTTCACGATGTCATCGACGCTGCGGGCGCTTGAATCGCTGTTTGCGCCGGCTTGGTCTGCTGCAGAACTGCCCACGGATCCTGCCGCGCTTCCTGAGTTGGATGTGCCGGAACCATCCGCGTTCACGCGGCTTGCAATCCAGTAGCAGAGGTTTCCGCCAGCGGCTTCTTTACAAATAAATTGCTTCATCGATTCGCGCTTCGCGGCGTTCACGAGTCGTGTTTTGATGGGCTTACGGCCTGCGGGCTTTTCCTTGATGCTGATGACTTTCAGGTCGCCATACAGCGTCATGGCGAGGCTTCGCGGAATCGGCGTGGCACTCATCACGAGCATGTCGGGGTAGTCGCCTTTGGCGAGTAGTGCTTCGCGCTGGCTTACGCCGAAACGGTGTTGCTCGTCGATGATGACAAATCCGAGTTTAGCAAAATAAACGTCTTTGCTGAACAGCGCGTGCGTGCCAATAACAACGTTGCAGAGGCCCATTTGCAGTTCACCGAGAATGACTTTCTTTTCGGCGGCGGGGGTTGCCCCGACAAGCAAATGTACGCGAATTCCTGCGGCGTCAAAGAACGGCTTGAGCGATTTGAAATGCTGCCTTGCGAGAATATCGGTTGGCACCATCAATGCGCATTGTTCGCCTGCGCCGCAGACTGCCATAATCGCAAGCATGGCAACGACTGTTTTGCCGCAACCCACATCGCCTTGCAATAGTGCATGGAATTGCTTTTTGCCATTGAGCCCGTCAATAATCGTGCTCAGCGCCGCGTCTTGACCTGCGGTTAGTTGGAACGGAAGGCGGGCTTTGGCTGCCATCACGTTTCCCAAATCAATTTGCCTTTCGTGTCCGCGGATCTTTTGATTTTCGCGGCGCTTCACCATGCGCAAGCAGAACGGCAACAGCTCCAAAATCTTGAGTTCGCGTTTTGCCTTATAAATGGAATCAAAATCTTTGGGCATGTGGAGCGCACGGAGGTTGTCCATCACAGGCGCAAAGTGCAAATAATCTGTGAGCTCGCGCGGGCATGCGTTGGGGAGAGTGAGTCCCGGAAAATTAAAAATCGTCTTGTAGAGATTGCGGAAGAACCGCTGCTCCATCTTTGCTTCGCGGCAAATTTCACTGATGGGGTAGACGGGGAGAATTTGTCCGTTAAAGGCTTCGCCTTCGTCGAATGGTTGCATGTCTGGGTGCACCAGTTGCAATCCGCGATAAGAACCGACTACGCCAGAAACAAGCCAGCGTGTTCCGGGCTTAACTTTATTTGCGATAAAGCGTGTGCCGCGGAAAAATAAAAGTTGGATTTCGCCTGTGCCATCCGTGAGAACAGCCATGAATCGCGACATGCGCCCTTTGACGATTCCTGCACGCGTGATAATCCCAATCACGACAACGCGGTCCCCGTCATGACAATCTGCAATCTTAGAAACTTTTGTTTGGTCGAGGTAGGTTCGCGGAATGTTGTATAAAAGGTCGGCAATGGAATTTAAACCGGACTTGTTGAGTTTCTCAAGTCTCTTGGGGCCGAGTCCGGGCAGGTTGGCTAAATCCATTTATTTGCCTGCTTTCTTTTGTTCTTGTTGAGCCTTGGCTTCTTCCAATCGCTTGCGGGCTTTGTCGCGAGCGTTGTCGCCAACGATGTTCATGTTTTTCCACGAAATGAGATGGATGGGGTTGCCATTCTCGTCCTTGAATCCAAGATCTTTCGTGTCAATGGCCATAATGGCTTTGTTAAGACCGCTGATGAATCCATTGATGTTGTCGATGAGTTCCTTAGACTGCAAAAGCGTTTCGTTGTCGATACCCTTTTCGATATTGGTGATAATATCGTTTGTCTTTTGTGCGTTTTCTTTAAGTGAAAAAATAACGGAATCGACGAGCGAAATCTTTTCGTTTGCGGCTGCGGTGACGGTCTTGATAGCGGTGTCCGCTTGGAGTGCTGTCTTGGAAAGAGCCTTGGTCGAAGAGTTCATTTGCTTAAATAGCTTGTTCAATTTCGGGCTAAGGGATCCGACTGTCTTTTCGGTATGCGCAAAAATATCTTCGATGGAGTGCATGGCGTCTTCATAGATTTCCTGTGCGGACCTATGAGATGCGTCTCCTTGCGACAATAGCAAAATTGTTTTTTGAACGGCTTCGAGCTGTTTATTGACGTTCTCGATGAGGCGGAGTGTCTCTGCAATGCCCGGTTCAAAATGCCCTTGGAATACGTGGTTCTCTGGCATGATTTCGCCTGTTTTCGAGGGAACGATTTCGAGGCGGCGCTGCCCCATGAGGGCGTAGTTTACGTTATTGAATTGAGTGCCTGCGCGGAGCGTGAGTGGCTCATTGAAATGAATTTTTACACGGGAGCGATCTTTAAGCCAAGTGACACTTCCGATGGTACCGATGCGGTAGCCATGTACCACGACGGGATCTTCGGGTTGTAACGAACCGAGTTCATTGAAGTCAACAATCGCTGTTTGGTGCACGTTTTGGTGGGCTTTCCACATGCCAAAAGCGATGCCACCAAAAATACAGGCAAAAACTAAAAGTGAAATGTAACCAAGCGCTCTGTCGGAAAGTTTCATGTTTTTGAAAATAGAAAAAAAAGGACGAGGCGTTGTCGGACTGAATTTTTTTATAGAAAATGTTTGTACAAGAAAAAGGATTTTATATTTCGAAGGGTAAAAGTTTGTTTTTTACGATTTTATCGGGTGGATATGAAAATCTTTAGTTTCTTGACGCTAGCGTTGAGCGTTGCCTCCTTTGCGGAGGATATTGTAGATGTCTTTGGCTTCAAAAAATTTTATGAGACGAAGGCGGGGACGATTTCTTGGACTTCGGAGCATTGGGCGAACGGTCATGCGCGTGTTTTTGCTGATTGGTCGGATGACCCTGATGATCCTTTGCAATGGTCGGATAGCCGTGGTGTCGATGGGGAAGGTTACAAGGTCGATGGCGAAGGCGTGATGCAAATGCTTGGTGTGGGGCCTCGTTTCCATATCAACGGACAGCGTGAATGGGCCGCTAAAAAACAGTTCTTCTTGAATACGGAATATACCGCTTATTTTATGCGTAACGAAATGGGCGGGAAAAATTATGGCGGCATGGTGGTCGGTGTCCGCAGTGGTGCCTTGGGGCATGGCTCTAGTGGTGGTAACAACTGCGATGCTAATACGTATTACGCACGGTTCCGTAACGATGGTCGCTGGGATTTCGAAAAGGAGTGGAAGCATCCCGAAAGCTATTATCGCAGTGGCTCGGGCATTGGCAAGCAAGACCCGCTTTGGGGTGGCGAGCCTTTGCCGTTAAACAAGTGGATTGGCATGAAATACATTGTCTATAATAAAAACGAATCGACAGTCCGCTTGGAACTTTATATTGACTCGACAAGTAATGCAACTCCGCCTGGAAAATGGGAATTGGTGGGTGTTGCCGAAGATGCAGGGGTTGATTGGTCGGGAGCTAGCGGTGGTGCTGCAAAAATCGAGGGCTGCAAGGATTATAATGGCCTTGAAAATGCTTTTGATGCAATTCTTAAAGGTGGTGGCGTTGTCATCATGCGTACGGATGAAGATCACCCTTTTTACAAGTTCGTTACAGTGCGCGAAATTGACCCGGCATTACCGATAACGGAGAATGGCGTGACTTCGGTTCGCTCGTTTGGCGCTCGCTCAGCTAAATCGCTTCATGAAAAGCTGAACATCAAGTATTTTGATCTGCTTGGCCGCCGTGCGGTGGGACGGTGAGGTATGAACCATGAGGTCGGCACTTCATGCCTTTGAACTATGAGGTATGATGCCGCTCCGTTAAAAAATGCAATTACTATTAACTCACAACTAATAACTATTAACTCACATTTTTTACTACATTTGAAAGGTCAAAAATTTTCCATAAGGACATTCAAAATGGCTAAAACAGAATCCAAGAAGAAAGTCGTCCTCGCTTACAGCGGTGGACTCGATACCTCCATTATTATTCCTTGGCTCAAGGAAACCTACGACGTCGAAGTGATTGCATTCGCTGCCGACCTCGGCCAGAATGACTTCCCGAACGCAAAGGCTCTCGAAGAAAAGGCCCTCAAGACCGGTGCTTCCAAGTGCTACGTTCTCGACCTCAAGAAGGAATTCCTCGAAGAATACGTTTGGCCGACCGTTCGCGCCGGTGCTAAGTACGAAGGCACATACCTCCTCGGAACGTCTTTCGCTCGTCCGCTCATCGCTAAGTACCAGGTCAAGATCGCTGAAAAGGAAGGCGCTTACGCTGTGGCTCACGGTGCTACCGGTAAAGGTAACGACCAGGTCCGTTTCGAACTCACCTACGCTGCTTTGAACCCGAAACTCGAAGTCATCGCTCCGTGGAAGGACCCGCGCTGGACATTCCACAGCCGCGAAGACGCTATCGACTACGCCGCTGCACACAAGATTCCGCTCAACGGCATCAGCAAGAAGAAGATTTACTCCGAAGACGGCAACCTCTGGCACCTCTCTCACGAAGGTGGCGTCTTGGAATTCCCGGAACAGGAACACAAGTACGAATTCCTCAAGCACACCAACACGTATGAAAAGGCTCCGAACAAGGCCGATCACGTGACGATTTCCTTCGAAAAGGGCAATCCGGTTGCTATCAACGGCAAGAAGATGGGCGCTGTCGAACTCCTCGAATTCTTGAACGAAATCGGTGGCAAGAACGCTTGCGGTCTTTTGGACATCGTTGAAAACCGCCTCGTCGGCCTCAAGAGCCGCGGTGTTTATGAAACTCCGGGTGGCACGCTCCTTTACAAGGCTCACGAATGCTTGCAGCAGCTTGTGCTCGATAAGGAAACTTTGTTCGAAGCCCAGAAGATGTCTATGACCTACGCAAACCTTGTCTACAATGGCCAGTGGTTCACTCCGCTCCGCCAGGCAATGGACGCCTTCTTCAACGAAGTCAACAAGGTTGTGACGGGTGACGTGACCCTCAAACTCTACAAGGGCAACATCATCCCGGCTGGCATCAAGAGCCCGTACAGCTTGTACGACATGGGCCTCGGTGGCTTCACGGACGTTGACATGTACGACCAGAAGGATGCTACTGGCTTCATTCGCTGCTACGGCCTCCCGCTCAAGACTCGCGCTCTCTTGCTCGGCAAGAAGACGAACGTCGACTTCGGTGGCGTTCCGAGCCTCAAGAAGTAATTTTCTTGATTATTGTCCGCGACTCTCGTTTTGCACGTCATTCCTCTTCGAGGCTTGACACTACAAGTATCAAATATGAGTCCACAAGTGGACTCCTGCTTGATACTCTTGCACGTCATTGCGAGCGTAGCGAAGCAATCTAAAAATCCCGACTCTCCGGAGCCGGGATTTTTTTTACCGCTTTTTAAGTTGTGTTTTCCATTTATTCATTAAAGAATCAGCCAGCGCATTAATTTTGCTTGCGTCCTTTAATTTAAAAACCAAGTTCAAACTGTCCGTAAAATAGTTACATATTTCAGACATTCCTTTATTAGCATGAAATTTCAATTTCTTTTCACCTTTTTCAAAAAGATAAAAAAACAAATCACCTCCTGCACAATCGCAATAACAAGAACCATAGGGGGCCAAATACACACTGTCAACATCTTGAAGTATTGCATCTAACACAACACGAGGCATAATCGTATCAACTTCTTCATTGTCGAAAGAATCGATAATGTACTCTATTCTGACAAAAGCAGATTCAGAAGGCATTGGTTTTGCCGCAAAAATAAAAGTTGCGGTAAAAACAAAAAAAAAGAGTTGAAAAATTCTTTTATGAAACATATTATCCCTTTGTGTTACTTTTTATAATAGCACGCTCCATCTACACTCTTTAAATAAAATAATCGGTCGCGGAATTCAGCTTTTATTTTTTTTGAAAATGGATTTTGTTCAATAACAAATCCACCTGCAGGTTCGCGATTGTAATAGATTGTGATATCTTCTTGAGTTTCGACAATGGCGATATCTGTATTTTCCGCTATGGCTCCAACTCCATATGTCATAGGAATTTTGTATGTTGCAATATATTCTTTATTAACGTTGTCTTCATATAAAATATGATAAACGCGATATTCTTCTTTAAAACTAAAATAAGGAATGTTCGTGTCTTCACCAAATAAGAAAATTCTTTTTCCCTCTATATTGCATATTGTAGTTTTCATGTTTTTCGAAGAAAATTGAAAGAAGGGAATATATCCAATACCCAGAAATGTTCCCCACCACAAACCACATGAGGAAAAAAACAACAAAACAATAATAAACAGCAGTTTAGTCATGAGATTGAAAAATTTTTTGTAATGGCTTATATGCCGTTGTTTATACACAAGTATACATAAATACATGTAGCAATAAAAATTTTTATCACCGAATAATTACATTCTAATTTGGAAAATTGTTGCCTACTTAATTGCGAAAATGTATATTTTTGTAAAGTGGAGGCCGTTATGAGCAATGCTATCACAGAAGAAATAAGTGAACTTTCGTACGAGGAACAGTTGGATCTTCTGATGTTTATTGTATCCTCCTTGAAATCAAAAAGGAATGCTTTGCAAGAGACTGCAGCGCAGAAGTTCCTTAAGCTTTCCATTGATGATTCTAGAAATGCAGATGAGATAATCAAGGAAATGCGAGAAACTCATGAGAGTGTTCGATTCGGAGAAGATAATGTCCTTTTTGATTGATACAAATATCTTGATTTATCGTCTAAAAAATGTTGGGAATGTGAATTCAAATTTTTTGAAGAATCAACATTTTCCGATGTCGATTTCTGCAATTTCGTATGGGGAGCTTGTCTTTGGTGCCGAAAAATCGCAAAATCGAGAAAAGAACCTGAAAACGGTTGAAGCGATTCGAGCAATTTTTCCGATAGAGGGGGGGTGATGCTCGCGTGATGGAAGTTTTTGGACAGACAAAAGCTTTTTTACAAAAATCGGGAATGATTGTTGATGACATGGATTTGATGATAGTTTCTACAGCTCTTGCAAATAATATGACTCTTGTCACACATAACACAAAACATTTTGTCCATATTCTAGGGCTGTCTTTAGAAGATTGGTTTTAGATTAATTTGTCGTAAATAAACGATTGTATAAACAACGGCAACATCAGCCGCATGGCACACCACTTGGCGCACGGGAACAGCAATTACGGAGAATTTCGAGACGTGTTGTACACCTATGACGAACTGAATCGTTTGATAAAGGTTGATGACAAGAAACAGGATGTGTTCGACGAGATGTTTACTTATGATGACCAGGGCCGAATTACTGCGCAGCGTCGCGGAGACAAGGTTAAGGAAAATGTTGGCGGCGAGTACAGCTATTACTCCAAACAAAATAGACTGAAATCCGTCGCGCAAGGCATGGGCGGTACGGCAGATTCGCGTAACATGGAGGCCGATAACAACTTTGTCTACGATTCTGAAGGTAATTTGGTTGAAGACAAATCCAAACGTTTGAAAATTTTCTATGATTGGAGAGGTATGCCAATCGAATTTATACAACAGCCGCAACCTACGGGTAGTTCTAGCGATACTTTGTTCAAGCTGACGATGGCATACGACGGCTCGGGTCGGAGAATTTCCAAGACGAGCATGTGCAAGGTTGCAGGTGCTGCCGATTGGGATACGACCCAGGTGACGCACTACACAGGCATCGGCACGGAAATCCGCGAGAATTACCATAACGAGTCCCTTGAAAAGGCCAATGTTGTCGTGAAAAGCTTGCAAGGTGAGAGTCGCAAGAACAAGCTAGCTTGTTCTTATGACCGAACCGCAGCAGCGGACGCCGGAGGCGTCAACATGCCGGAAGGTTTAGGACGCTATGGAATCGAGGATGCCGCTGCAGCAAACGCCAACGCATCCAAGAATTTCGAATGGTACTTGAAGAACCATCTGGGCAGTACGATGCTCGTGTATGGCACGCAATCCGATGCGAACCCCACACACTCCGATATCGGCACGCCGCTCGCCGCCTACGACTACCGCAGTTTCGGGGAACAGGTGACGCTCGCGGAATCCGCCGACAAGGTGACCGAGAATTTCACCGGCAAGGAGAAGGATGACGAAACGCAGCTGGACTACTTCGGAGCCCGTTATCTCGACCCGATGCTCGGAATGTGGACTTCTGTGGATCCGGATGGAAATTCTGACATTGTATCATTACGTCCTGGTACTAATGATATTAATAATGTTACACATATAGACGACGCCTTTAATCTTGTTGCTTTGGTTTCCAATGGATCTACAGAATATTATGATGCACCTCCTGCGGAAAGTTATTTCAAAACAGAAAATCTTATAGGGAAAAAATTTGACTATACTATGGAAGCAAAAGCAAATGCAATGATAGAAGATGTAAATCCCATTATGTTTTTGGATTGGCAAACTGATCATGAATATGATTTTAAATATCATTTTTATAGTCGATTTGAAAGCAATCCTAAACAGAAGGATGCAGCAACCTTAACTGTTGGATTTTTGAATGGAACTATTATGACGGCTCGTGACGTTGGAAACGCTATTTGGGATGGTTATACAAGAAATACTTATCTAAGATATTTCAGTTATGGAGCTTTTGCTGTTGGTGGTTTTACCCCTGCAATGTTTTTAGTAGGTAGATTTTGTGCTTCTGTAGATGGACAGCATTTGCTGATGCAAGGAATTTCAAATTTGGCTGCTGGGGGTCGTGAAGATCGCTCAAGTGCCGTAATGCAAAGTTGGGGCTTTTACAATTATAAACCATGATAAAAAAAACATTAAACAAAATAAAATGTATTCGAAAGATTGCTATAAGACCGTTTGAAAAAACGGTAATAATAGTCGTAATTACTTGCTCATTTTTTTACATGCTTATTTGTTTTTCTTGTTGGGGAGCCGGATATCACGATGATGGTTTTGGTGACTATGCATTAGCACAAAATAAAGGAATTTGTAAAATTGAGGGAAAAACGATATTTTATATTGCCGAAGGTGCCTACGTTCCTTTTTTTCGTCTATTGATTAAGGGCCCTGCTAAAGTTTATACAAAAGGCCCTGATGGAGTACTTCGTATATCTCATATTTTTATTGAAAATACTTCTGGAGAAAAAGTCAATATTATAACATTTAAAAATCCAATAGATTATCGATGGGATGCTGAAAATGGAATTTCAGATTTTGTCATTGCGGAATCTTCTGATTATATAACGTTTTATTATGATATGGAACCCATTGATGGATTTGTTATAGAGAGTAATCCTTTTGCAAAAAATATTCAGTTTGTACAAACGGATAACTTGCGAAAATTTAAAGAAATGGAAAATGCGTGTTTTTATTATTAGCCAATCAAAATTGGGTTTCGGTTGATTGCCGAGGTCTCTTTTGTATTAATTCTATAGTTCTTTGATTTGTAATTTCATTGAAGATAAATCCAAACGCCTGAAAATTTTGTATGATTGGAGAGGTGTGCCAATCGAATTTATACAACAGCCTCAACCACGGATAGTTCTAGATGAAAAATAATTAGATTCAAAGAGGTGATTTGTCCAATGACTTATTTTATCCGTTGCTGCTTAATAGCTGTACTCTTTAGTGGTGCTTTTTTTTCTTGCACATTCAGCTTTTCCTCAAAATGGAGCTTGTAAATGGAATGCTCAGCTTAGTCAAGCGTTGTTTAAATATGAAAAATACTTAAAAGGACAATATGAGGCAGACGATGCAGACATTCTTCTTCCGTTAGGGTATCGAAAAATGAACTGCCTTCTTGATTCAATTATAAAAAAAGAAAAATATGACTTCAATCCATATACTTTGCTTTGGCTGGTTGAAGTTCCAGATTCTGTTTTTTATTTGTCTCCCGCTAGTGTGAAGTATTTGGTTGAAAATAAAAACAAACTTGTAAAAAATGCAGGTCGTTTATTAGTCAATGAGAAAATGAAAAAGAATTACTCAATAGACAACAATGTTATAGAAAAAACACACAACGCTAAAGACATTTGATTGGTATGTCTTTTTTTAACCTTACCTAGAACCCGTACGCATAGCCGACTTGCCATATTACAGTCGGTTCATTGTGCTTCATAAAACAGTGTACCGGAATGGCGATGTACGAGAATACACCGTAGATATTTGCACGCACTTCCGCTGAAATGTCGAGCGATTCCTTGTAATTATAAGGGCGCACAAGTCGTTTATTGTTTGCTCTATTCAGTGCTTTGTGGTATCCGTTGGGAGCATTGGCAAATGCATATCCGCTGCTGATTCCTGCGTCTATCGAAAATGGCAATCCACGGAAAAACTTCCATGCAAAACTTCCTCGGAAGCCGACCCAGTATTCATCCGGTTGCAAATGGAGCCCGCCTCCCATTGCCCTGAAAAAGAAGTTGTTGTATCCAACGCCTGCGTTTAACATGATAGGTGTCGGTCTGCCGGCCGAAAT
The DNA here is from genome assembly GCA_902776765.1 of Fibrobacter succinogenes. Classification (GTDB taxonomy): domain Bacteria; phylum Fibrobacterota; class Fibrobacteria; order Fibrobacterales; family Fibrobacteraceae; genus Fibrobacter; species Fibrobacter succinogenes_N. The sequence goes on along the minus strand of CACYRP010000030.1, from coordinate 16,692 downwards.
GCCGGCCTCGAACTGCCAGGGCGAACCATGCGCTTTTGTTTGCTCGCTTTCGGCGGCGTTCCCTGTCGAATTTTCTGTAGCGAATGCGCTTTCTGTGAAAAAGACGATGGCAAAAACTAAAATTAGGCGCTTGAGTAACATGTTTGTAATAATAGCAATCGAAAATGCTTCTGGACCCGTTTTTTCGCTAAAAAAATGTTATCTTTAAGCCAAACATTAGGTCTATGGGAAAGAAGGACCATAAACGAGGTAGAAAAATGAAAAAATCATTGTTCGCAATCGGATGCGCTGCTCTCATTTCTGCATCCACGGCATTTGCTGAAGGGGGCATGTTTGAAGGCTATCTGCCTGAAAACTGGCAAGCTGACGTAGTTGCTGCCGTCAAGTTTACACGTATGCAGTTCAGCAACTGGAAACTTGAAGACGGAACTTCCTCTTACACATGGCTCTTTAGCTATGATGCAGATCTCAAGGCTCATTGGAAGGTGGCCGATTGGCGCAATAATCTGAACCTTGCCCTTGGCTACACCTGGACGGACGGCCTTGGCACGCGCAAGTCTTCGGATAAGATTTTCTACGAAACCATGGGTGACTTCAACGCTTCCGAAAAAGTCAAGCCGTATGTCGGAGCCCGTTTCGAATCTCAGTTTACGAGAGGCTACAACTATAGCGAAAACGAAGATGGAAACGAAGTCAAGACGGTCGTTTCTCACTTCATGGCTCCGGGCTATGTTACGCAGATGGCCGGTGTGGGTTACTTCCCGAACAAAAACTTCTCTACGCGCCTTGCGTTTGCAAACCGCATGACGATTACGGCTGATGGTTCTGACTCTTATTTGTACTCTGACGATTCGGATACAAGAAAGATTGAAAAGTTTAAGAACGAACCGGGTCTCGAAAGCATCACGGAATTCAAGTATTCCTTCTCTGAAATTGTCACCTTCAAGAGCCGCTTGTGGGCGTTCGTCAACTTCAAGGGCTTTGATGAAATCGATGGCAAGTGGGAAAACCTCCTTGCGTTGTCGCTTTCCCCGCTCTTCGAATTCCAGATCAGTTATGATATCGCTTACGACAAGGACTTGGATGAGGACTCTCAGCACAAGAACGTGATTCTCGTCGGTGTTACTTGGCGCATGTTCTAATTTTGAATCAAAACCAAATTATTTATGGGAACCGCTTCGGCGGTTCTTTTTTATGAATGTAAGTGGTGCAAAAATCAAACTAATTATTGTTCGGTGATATGTGTGGTGAATTGTATTTGTTTGTTGTTTAATGTTTGTCGTTTTGAAAATGGTGCGTCGGCCAAGGATGGGGAGGGTGCAGGGAGGGGCCCGTGCGGCCTTCGCAACTCCGAGCTGGGGCCCCGCCCGCATAACGTTCCTTTTTAATTATTGATTTATGAAAGTAGAACTTTGGCGGGATGCTTTTTTCTATCTTTGTTCGTGAAAAATTAAAGAGGTTCCTATGGCTATTACTGTTGTGGATTACAATGCGGGCAACTTAACGTCGGTGATGAATGCGCTCAAGTTTATTGGAGCCGATGCCAAGGTCAGTCGCGATCCTGACGAAATCGCAAAGGCTACGCGCTTGATTTTCCCGGGAGTTGGTGCCGCTGCATCTGCCATGGAAACGCTTACGAAGACTGGAATCGGCGAAGCCATCAAGGCGGTAGTCAAGGCCGGAAACCCGGTGCTCGGCATTTGCATCGGTTGCCAGATTATTCTTGAAGAAAGCGAAGAAGACGGTGGCGTAAAAACGCTTGGACTTATCCCTGGCCGCGCCGTGCGTTTCAAGGATGAACCGGGCCTCAAGATTCCGCATATGGGCTGGAACCAGGTGAACTTCACCCGCGAACATCCGATCATGAAGGGCATTCGCAGCGGTTGCGATTTTTATTATGTGCATTCTTATTACCCGCAGGTGCCGGCGGAATACGCTTTTGCCGAAACGACGTACGGAACGCAAACCTTTACAGGACTTATCGGTAAGGACAACTTAATTGCAAGCCAGTTCCACCAAGAAAAGAGCGGCGAGGTCGGACTTGCCATGCTCAAGAACTTCTGCGACTGGAACGTTTAAGTTGCTTCGCGACAGTTATGAGTTCTAAGTTGCTAGAGAGAATCGTCATCTTGAGCGATGTGTAGCAGAGTCGAAGAATCCTGTACCTTTACTAGTAACAAATAACTAGTATCTAATAACTAGCAACTAATAACTAAACTCTACAGTGTTGTGAACTAAGTTCTTCTAGCTAAATCTAGTATCATGAAAAACGTACTGTTTTGTAAAATTTACTAAAAAAGCCGATTTTTTGCGTTTAAACGGCGTTGAAGTATCATGAACTGTTGATTTATATCACAAAAAGATATATATTTAGGCCATGAAGCCGGTAACGGATTACGAAGATTATCGTATCTACATGAAAGACTATTACGACGAAAAAAAGAGAGTTTCGTCGTTCTCGTGGCGCGAATATGCACGTGCTTCGGGATTTACGTCCCCGACTTATCTAAAACTGGTGTGTGAGTGTAAAACTCGCCTTTCGCCTCAGGGGGCCGAAAAGGTCGGGGAAGCAATGAATCTGGCGGGCTTTGAACTTGAATATTTTAAAGCAATGGTAACATATTGCCACGCCAAAACAGATCAGGAACGCAAACTTGCATACGAAGTCATGCTGGAGTTGGCTTCGAACAACAAAGTAAAAATTGTCGATGGGGATGCGTTCCGTTATTTTGAATCTTGGGTCCATCCGGTAGTGAGAGAACTTGCGCCGGTGATGCCTGGGGCGACTCCCGGTGATATCGCGAAGCGCTGTTGCCAAGGTGTTGCTGCCGGGAGCGTCCGTGATTCGCTTGATTTTATGGTCAAGACGGGGCTCTTGAAAAAGAACGGCGACAACTACGTGCAAGCCGATAAGCATCTGAAGGGATCGACGGCTGCTGTATCTGTCGCGTTACGTAATATGCACCGTGAAATGGCTATTTTTGCAAGTGAAGCGGTCAGCAAATTTCCTTCGTCGGAGAGAAACTTTACGGGACTCACGATGGGAATTTCTGCCGAAGATTATGATCTGATTTTGCAAGAGCTGGATACTTGCCGAAAAAAAATAGCACAAATAGCCCTGAACAGTCGACGTACTGAAAGGGTTTACAGATTGAATTTACAGTTGTTCCCGCTGACATGGGGGGAGGATAAGTGATATGGTAAAAAGGTTCGTTGACATATCGGCATGTGCGCTTTTGCTTGGTGCAGTCGCATGTTCCAAGACAAACGAAACAACCGGGATTACGGAAGATGGCAATCCGATCGCCGAAGTTAGCAGTTCTTCTTCTTTTGTTCCTGAAAGTAGCAGTAGTGATGGCTCTGCAAGATACAAGTTTGATTTGTGGAATGGCTCCACGGGTGCAGCCCGCGTAAATGTGGGTAACAATGCGGGTTATTGGTATAGCGTCGATGACGTGGAAGATGGCGGTTCTTCTTCTATCAAGTTCCCTGTGCCGCTGGAAAATGAAAGCGACAAGATAGATTCGCTTGTCTCTTATTGCGGTGGCATGTGCGGTACAGTTGAACTTGGCGAAGGCTCGTCTGCACCGAGCGCGGGCGTGGGTATTGCGCTTGCAGAAAAAGATTCGACAATTGACATCTCGGATTGGGATGGCCTCTGCATCTCTTACGAGTCGGAACTTTCTATGAAGGGGATCCTAGGCTATAAAGATGGCGAAGCCGATGCTTCTGCAGAAAATATGCCCAGTGTCAATTTCGACAAAACGGCCAAGGGAACGGCTTCTTCCCGTTGTGCTCAATGGGCTGATTTTAAGCAGAATTCTGCAAATGTCAATTCTGGCAGCTCTATCTTTAAGAAAGCTACTTCGCTTATCTTCAAGTTCTATGGGAATCCGAAGGAGTCCGGTTATTTCAACATCAAAGGCGTGAGCTCTTATAAGCATGGTATTGTGGAATCTGAAACTTGCCTTTGGAACGGCACTTCGAAAGATCCCAGCGATTTTGTGAAGGCAACGGCCAATGGCGTTGGCGGCGGATTCTGGTACGCCTATAATGATAATGATCTTGGTGGTGCTTCTGTATTGGATTGGGAAACGGGCTCGCCGGATGAATACATGAGTTCGTCTGAATGGGTTTCCGATGTCGTGAGTGCTAAGGGTGGTTTCTCGGCAACGGCCATTTTGGATAAAGGTAGTGCAAATCAGGCGTTTGCTGGTGTCGGCATCAAGATTGTTGGCTACGATGACGAAACTTCCGATTATTATCCGATGGCTGGAAATATCGAAGATTGGGGCGGACTTTGCGTTACCTATATGGCTGAAATGGATATGCGAGTCATATTGGTTTCTGATTCTGTAAACGAAAAAGGCGCCGTCTTGAATAAGGCGATAACTCCTACCGAAAAGTGCTTGACATGGAAGGATATGGCGACGGAAGGCTTGGAAAAAACAGCCCGTGCCATTAAATTCGAATTGAACGCTGACAGCAGTGCTCAAGTACGTTTCAATATCATCGCTATTGGCAAATACTTGCCCGATGGTGCATGCGTGATTGACGAATCGAGAGTAGCACAGTTCTAATAAATTATTGACTTTTTAGTGTCAATAATTTAAATTAAGAAGTGATGTTCGGGAAGATTTGCTTTGCTGAATTTTCCGTTGTTCATCGCTTCTTTTTTTGGGGGTTGTTGGGTGAGGATTAGTAAAATGCTGAAGAACCTTTTCAAATTCCAGATTTTTCTTTCGCTATTGAGCCTTTTTGCTTGTTCCGATGACAAAACCAGTGGCGTTACTGTAGAAGATAACGCGCTTGCTGATGTTGAAAGCAGTTCATCGGAGTCGTTTAGCAGCAACTCGGAATCGTCTTCTTCGGAGCATGTTGATGATGTCGTCGTGGTTGTGAACAAAGGTGACCTTTGGAATGGCTCTGCAGGGGAATATAAGGTAAATACCAAAAATGAAAATACGGGTTATTGGTTCTCCTGGGGGGATGATGCTTCGGGTGGCACGTCTCAGATTCTTTACCCGATTCCAATGGGGAATGAATATTCTGAAAGTTCGTTGGATCCTGTTATAGATTATTGCGAAGGCTTGTGCGGAAACGTGGTGTTTGGAAACACTTCGAATCCTGAAGCTGGTTTGGGTTTCAGCGTTGCCAATGAAGGCGAAACCGTCGATATTTCGTCATGGGGCGGTATTTGCGTAACTTATATATCCGATAGTGATTTGCACATTTATCTTGAGTCGGAACTTGGGGATAAATCTGATTTATCTTCAATGCCGCAAGTTCGCTTTGCTGGCTTAACAAGGAGTGATTCCTCTGTTACCATAAATATCCTTGATTCAATGTCTTCTATTACGAAATGTGCTAAATGGAGCGACTTTGTTGTCTATAAAGATAATGTGTTGGTTCGATCTGGTGATGAAGATGCAAAAAAGGCGAACGCAATCATCTTTAAGTTCTATGGTACGTCAGGGGAGAGAAGTGCGTTCAATATCAAATCGATTGGTTCTTTCAATGATAGCTTGACAGGAACAAACTGAATTATGACTGACTTTGTCTTTAACGGGGATTAGTGCATTTGTAATAGCATAAAACAAAAAAAGGAGTGCGTTGTGTTTGGAAAAATCTTGGGTGTTGCCGGTTGTGCAATATTGTTTGGCTTAGTAGCCTGTTCCGATGATAATCCGTCGGGCGGTTCTGTGTCGCCAGTGACTGACGAAAGCAGTTCGTCTGTTGTGGGGTCGAGCAGTGACGGTGCTGGCGGGAGTGCCGCGAATGTCTCGTCGAGTGGCCTGACTGCAAATTCCTCAAGCAGTGCAAAAGCGCCGAAAAATACGGCCGCTTGTTTGTGGCGTGGTTCCGATGAATATGTTCCGGTGAAAACGGGGCTTGATCCTGACAACAATTATGGTGCCGGTTTCTGGTATAATTTCGGAGATCATTCTGAAGGTGGATTATCGACTATTGTTTTTCCGTTTTATTACGACGATCAATCGGATGAATGGGAAAATACCGTACGTCTTGTAGAGGTTTGTGGCGGTTATTGTGGTGCGCTTATTTTAGATAAGGGTAATGCTAGCGAAGCGCTTTTAGGTTTTGGCTTCAATGTTGCGGGCGTTGAGAATCCGATGTCGGATTTCGATGTCGGTGTGAAAGAAGGTGATATCAGCGGCTGGGGTGGCGTGTGCGTGACATACGCTGCAGACCGGGATGTTTATCTGGAACTAAAAGCCGATAGTGCTAATTTATATGAAACTAAGCTTGACAAATCTATTGATATGGTGGAAAAGTGCGTCACGTGGAATGAGCTGAATGCTGCAGAAGCATCAAAACATGCCCGTAGCATTAGATTAAAAATGAAAAGTACCGAAAAAATAACGGGACGCCTTTCTGTTTTTGCAATCGGTAAATACGATGCGAATGGCGCTTGTGAAATTGATGGCCATGCTGAAGTTTTACCAAAGGATAATGGCCCTGCAGCTGCCTATGAAGGGATTATTGTACTGCGCAGTTCCAGTTCTGGACAAGGCTCAAGTGGTAGCGCTAGCGGGGATTGCGAGGTCCCGCAGACGGTTAGCGGGCTTTGGAATCGGTTGTCGAATCCTGGATCGGATGACCGTGTGATGACGGGACTAGATAATGGTACCGAAACTTCTGGATATTGGTTCAGCTTTGGAGATGAAGAATCTGGTAACGGAAAAGTGGTTTACCCGTCAACGCCCGGGATTGATTATCCGACGGGCGATGAAGTTTATGATTACTGTATGGGGGCTTGTGGTGAATTGGAATTTGCAAAAGAAGGTTATTTGGGTATAGGTTTCCATGTCACTGGTGTTGTTGATCCGCTTGATGGTAATTCACCGGCTGCTAAGGCTGATATCTCAAGTTGGGGAGGCTTGTGTGTAACGTATGCTTCGGAATCGGATTTAGATGTTGTTTTGGCTTATGCACAAAATGATGGATTTGGAAATCTTTCTAGAATGCCTAAGGTTACATTGCCAAAGTCCATTGAGTTAAGGACGGAATGTGTCGATTGGGAAAAATTTATGTCGGTGTATAGTGAAGTGAGTTGGACGTTTATGACATCAGTTCTCTTTGTTGTCCACGGCGATGCAAACGCTAAGAGCCGATTCAATATAAGAGGCCTTGGCAAGTACTCCGACAAAACGAACTTCTGTTCGCCGGGCGAAGATGTGTTTGTATCAGGAAAGCTGGGATTGGTTATCCCTTGATTAACCTTTATTACGTCATGTAGGAAAATATATGCATAAGAAAATTCTTGGCCTTGCTACGTCTGCTTTCTTGCTAAGCTTTGTTGCCTGCTCCGATGACAATCCGTCAGATCCGCTTGCTGTGTTGCCGGAGTCTAGTGGGACTTCGATGGTGTCCGGCGAAAATAGTTCGTCGAGTAATGAACATCTGAGTTCAGGCGAAGTGATTGGAGAACCATCAAACAGTGGCGCCAAAACGACTCGGTATAACTTGTGGGACCCTGCCGTCGACTACAAGGTCAATACGGGGAACGATAGCACTGGTTTTTGGCAAACCTTTGGCGATAACTTGTTTGGCCATCAAGGTGAATCGAAGGTCATTTTCCCTGTGGAACTGGAAAAGTCGTCGACGCCGTTGGCATCCGTCTTTAAACACTGCGATGGACTGTGCGGATCTATTCAGCCGGACTATTTAATGCTTGGTCCCTGGGCTGGTGTCGAAATCCAGCTTGCCAAGGAAGGCTCTACGGCTGATGTCTCGTCCTGGGGCGGTATTTGCGTCACTTACGAATCTGATTATTCAATTGATGTTTATTTAAAGGTTCAAGTTGATGGATTTGATTCTAACAGCACGATGATGCCGTTTGAAGCGTATCCCGCTAATTATCTAAGTAGAACGACTCTTGAGGAATCTTATGCGCCTACGCTTTATAATCTATTCAAAACAGAAGATGTTGTTACAAAATGCCTAAAATGGAGCGATTTTGATGTCAGCAATTGGGCGAAAAATAGTAGTTTCCCGATTAGCAAAGTCTATACGGGGGAAGAGGCTGCTAAGGAAATCCAGTCCATAATGTTTAGAATTAAAAGTCGTGGTGACGACGAGAAAAAGGTGTTTAATATTAGGGGGCTCAGGACTTATGATCCAAGTTCCGCCACGCAATACTGGTGGCGACCTGATAATAAATTTTACGAAAGATTCCCTGACGATGATACATTGACCTGCCTGTGGAAGGGCGGTTGGGGTGCAGCTCTTGTGAGAACGGGCTTTAATGATCTCGATGAATACGCGGGAATGTTGTCCCCCTTCGATGCTTCTCCTGGTGACGCTTATGCTCATATTGATTTCCCGGCGTATCCGTCAATGGAATATAGTCCTTATATGTATGAAAGCGTTATTATGGAATGTTCTGGTTTTTGTGGAACGATGGATTTTGAATTGGATGGATCCGGATATGCTGTTGGCGGAGTTTCGTTTAGTATTGCTGGTTATGGTGACGATGAACCTAATTATGAAAATATTCAAGATTGGGGTGGAATTTGTGTCACGTACTATTCCGAAAAAGATGCTTATCTTAACTTTGTTGTAAAAGATGTCGCTTACGAGAACTCTCCCAAGGTCGCTTTGCCAAAGTCTACTGAACTTGTCGAAAGATGTTTTACTTGGAACGAGATTGCGCCGAATCATCCCGATATGGGGAAGGCGGTTGGTTCTATCCAGTTTGCCGTAAAGGGGACTGTAGATAGTGAAAAGTTCAATTTTAACTTTGCGGCTATTGGTAAATATTCCGCCAATGGAGCTTGCTCTATCGAAAAGCCTGTTATCACTCCGAAGAGTTCATCTTCGGTGTGGATCCGCAGCAGTTCTAGTATAGACACGACTAAAAATCGAAAGCTCTATAGTGAAGAACAATGCACCTTGCTCACGAACTTGTGGAGCTTTGTTGGTAATGTTTTTACGGGGTTTGGTGGTACCTTGAATGAAAAAGTTGGCCGTTGGTATAAAATTGAAGATGCTAGCGATGAACATAAGTCTAACTTTACGCAGCCTTTGAATGAACAGGAATTGATAAACCGCGAAAAATTTGATAATGGTGGTGTTGAATTCCCAGATTCATGTGGAGGTGTTAAACGTACTGGTTTGTACGATGGCGTTTGTGGAACTGCTGAATTTAAGGATGATTATTTTGCTGGACTCGGATTTTATGTTGCCGGCTTTGATCACGAAAATGGCTCCTTGCTTAGCGGTGATGTGGACGAAAAATGGGGTGGCATTTGCGTGACCTACGCTTCTGAAGCGGATATCGATGTCGTGATGAACAGTAGCGGAGTCTATGATATTCAGCAGCTGCCAAAGCTGCCCAAAGTGACGCTTCCCAAGAGTTCTAAAGCGGTGACAAGTTGCTTGCCGTGGAACGAATTTAAGTCAGCCGATGGCCAAAGCGTTGATTCGAAAAATTTGACGACCGTAAACTTTATTGTTTATGGAGAAAAAGGAACTCAAAAGAAATTTAATATTCATGGATTGGGCAAGTATGCGACTTATGCGGAATACGATTATAGCTTAAATTGTCCAATTCAAGAACATTTTGTTCCGTGAAAATAAATTCTAGCGAATTGCTAGTAAAATGATATAGAAACGGGCGTGCAAAAATGCACGCCCTGTTTGTTTACTCTGCGCTCTCGTCGCTACTCTAAACTACGGCAGTTCGCCGCCGATGAGTTCCATCTGTTTTTTGTAGATGTCCTTGCAGGCGTTTTCGCCGAGGTCGAGGAGCGTGTTGAGCATGGCGCGATCAAAGCTTGCGTGTTCGCCAGTGCCCTGCACTTCGATGAAGTTCTTGGCATCCTGCATCACGACGTTCATGTCGACGTCGGCGGCGGAATCTTCCACATAGCAGAGGTCGCAAAGCGGGTTGCCGCTCACGACGCCCACGGAAATCGCGGTGATGCCGTGCTTTAGAATCTGCTGCGTGATGCCAAGGCGTTCCTTGATCTTTTTGACTGCAATCGCAAGGGCCACGAAGCCGCCGATAATGCTAGCGGTACGTGTTCCACCATCGGCTTCGATCACGTCGCAGTCGACCACGATAGCGTTCTCGCCGAGGGCTGCAAGGTCGGCTGCGCCGCGCAGCGAGCGGCCTACCAAGCGCTGGATTTCTTGCGTACGGCCGCTTGCGCCCTTGCGTTCGCGTTCCACGCGCTTGCCCGTGCTCTGCGGGAGCAAGCTGTATTCAGCCGTAATCCAGCCCGTGCCACGACCGGCAAGCCAGTCCGGAACTTTCGGGAGGAGCGTTGCGTTGCAGATGACGCGGGTGCGTCCCATTTCAATGAGCACGGAACCGTCGGCGCTTGAAATAAAGCCCGTGGTCATCTTGAGATTGCGATATTCTTCAGGTTTTCTGTCAGTACGTGTGTAGGTCATAGTAGTCCGTAATTAGATGTGTAAGGTCTTAGGTTTTAGGGGTTAGGTGTAATATATCGTGGCTTCGCCACCTTATAAAGACGAGCGAAGCTCGTGATTCATTTCCTAATACCTATGACCTGTAACCTAATTTCCTCTCAATAGCTCAGTTTCTCCGTTGTTCCTTCGCGGAAGCTTCCGAGTCTGTAGATAAAGTCTGTGTATTGCTGTAGTTCCTTGAGCGCTTCTACCACATTCGGGTCCTTCGGGTTCCCTTCGAACGAAAGGTGGAAAATGTATTCCCACGGGCGGTCGGGATGTGGGCGGCTCTCGATGCGGGTGAGGTTCAAGTTGCGCTTGGCAAAGCAACCGAGAGCTTCGTACAAAGCGCCAGATTTTCCTGAATCGCTCAACATGAACAAGAGCGTTGTCTTGATAGGCGGAGTCGGCTTTTTGCCAGCTTCGAAGTCCGGCAATTCAATGGCGGTCTTCTGGATGGCATAAAAGCGCGTGAAGTTTACGCCCGGCAAGTTTTCGAGTCCTTGCTTTAAAATGTCAAGACCGTAAAATTTGGCGGCGTATGCGCTTGCAATTGCACCGATGTGCTTGTCGCCGCGCTTCGCAATTTCTTCGGCGCTGCCTGCGGTGTCGTAGAAAGCCGTGCTCTTGATGTTCGGGTGCTGCCCGAAAAAGCGGCTGCATTGTGCAAGGCCCTGCGGGTGGCTCAACACTTCGGTAAGGTCTTCGATTTTTGTGCCGGGCAAGGCGCAAAGCGTATGTTCGATTTGCAACTTGACTTCGGCGACAATCGGGTGGCGCCACTTGTAAAGCAAGTCGTAGTTGTCGTAAATGGAACCTGCCGTAGAATTCTCGATAGGGATTGCACCGCCATGTTCGAACGTGTCCATCGGCACGACTTCGATATCGTTTCCGAACAGGTGGTAGGCGGCACTTTCGCTATAGGCCCCGCGACGGCCCTGGAATGCAATCTTTTTCATGATCAAAAAGATAGTAAACAGTGATTAGTGGTTAGTGGCTAGGGCTGCAATGGAAACGTTTCAATTGCAATTTATGTTAACGGCATTAATAGCTTAACTCCTAATTCCTACTTAAACCGTCTTGCGCCTTTGTATTTGGATGACCAATAGTTATCGTCCATGGAGGTGATCACCACGCCTTTGCTTGTGCTCGCGTGAATAAATCGGTTCCCTTTTAAATAAATTCCAACATGACTGATTTTCCAGAAGTTCCCGAAAAATACAAGATCACCTTCCTGTAATTTTTTGCGTTTGATGGAGTAGCCGCGACCATCGTCATAGATGCGTTGTGCGTTGTGATCGAGGGAAATCCCGTAAAATCCTTTGTAGACTTGCATCACGTAGCCAGAACAGTCTGTCTTTTTTTTGCTTGCTGCTCCGTAAACGTATTTTGCGCCAAGCCATTCTTTCGCGTACTTTTCAAGATTCGTGGGCTTTGCCGCTTTCTTTTCTTTCTTGGCTGTTTTATCAGTTTTTTTGGCGGTGGCTTTGTCTGTCTTTTTTTCTACCTGTTTTTCAGCCGTTTTCGTGTTGGTATTGACTGCTACTTTTGCGGTATTGTTGTTTTGAATTTGTGTGCTGTCTTGCTTTTGTTTTTTCCCGATGACAGCGTTGTTTGCATTGGAATCACTTAATGCCAAACTGTCTGTTTGTGAGTATGCGTTCATCGCCGTAGAATCTTGCGTGAATGTGCCGATTGTGTCGGTCGCTTTCATCTGCAACTTTCCCGTGTTTTTCGAGGCTGCGGCGAGAATTTCTTCTTGAACCAATTCCTCTTGCGAGTCTATTGTTGTGGTGTCTGTTTCTACAATTTCTTTTTTGGGAACTCTGTAACGCTTGTAAGAACCGCTTTTTCGGTCGTATCCCGGGCGCACAGGAAAAGCGCAGTTTGCAAGAACCAAACTGCACGCAATTGCAATTCCCATGATGAGGCGTTTTCCAAAAGCCATCAAGTTAAATTTACATAATTACGGCTTTTGAAAAAAGTTTTTTTAGGCGGTTGGGGGGTTATTCTATAAATCCGTGCGGCTTGAATCCGAGACCTTTCACAAGCTCGAAATCCTTGCAGCTGTTCACGCCTGCGGTGGTGAGCATGTCGTCCGTGATGGCGGCATTTGCGCCACTCTTGAATGCGCGCTTGCCTTCGTCGCCTAAAACGCCACGACCGCCTGCGAGGCGGATAAATGCTTTCGGGTTGATGAAACGGTAAATCGCCACGATGCGGCAGAATTCATCGTTCGTGAGCTTCGGGAGATTTTCGTATGGAGTTCCGGGAATCGCATTCAGCACGTTCACCGGTGTGGACTTGACGCCGAGCTTGCGCAAATCCAGGCACATGTCAATACGGTCTTCCATCGTTTCGCCAAGACCCATGATGCCGCCGCTGCAAATTTCGAGGCCTGCGGCAAGAGCGTTCTGGAGCGCGCCAATCTTATCATCGTAAGTGTGCGTGGTGCAAACGTCCGGGAAGTGACGGCGGTATGTTTCAAGATTGTTGTGGAAGCGGGTGAGGCCTGCTTCTTTGAGCTTGTCGAATTGTTCCTTGTTCAAGAGACCTGCCGAAAGGCAAATCGAAAGTTTCGTCTCTTTTTTCAGGCGGCGAAGCGCCTCGCTAATTTGTTCTACATCGCGGTTCGAAAGCGTACGGCCCGATGTCACGATGGAGTAGCGCGGAATGCCTGCCGCTTCTTTCTTCTTGGCGTCGGCGACAATTTCGTCGGCGCTGAGCAACTTGTATTCCGGGGCGCCGGTGTGGTAGTAGCTGCTTTGGGCGCAGTACTTGCAGTTTTCGGAGCAACGGCCACTGCGGGCGTTCACGATGGAACAAAAATCAAAATCGTCACCGTGGAACTTTTCGCGGATTTCGTCGGCGGCTTTAGTGAGTTCGTCGAGGTCTTCACTTAAAAGTTTGATAGCCTCTTCGCGTGTAATCTCATAACCTTCATTTAAAACTTTGTTTTTCAGTTCTTGAACGAAAGACATTTCTCACTCCATTTTGAGACTTTTTTCGTGCCCAAATATAGAATTATCTCTTTTTAATGAGGGAAAGGGTGCTAATCATTACGATGGACGACGATTCCCTGAATTAGGAAAAGTTCCGAGAGTTTGTTTGTCTATATTTATTGTGCTTACTTGGAGTGACTTTTATGGCTTTGAAGCGTTTTCTGACGATTGCTTTTGTGGCTGCAGTGCTGGTGGCTTGCGGTGATGACAGCAGCTCTGCGACTGATTCCGATGAGGTTTCATCTTCGTCTGTTTGCGAGGACTGCGACGATTCGAGCAGTTCGAAGGCGAAGTCCAGTAGTTCTTTCAGCGTCACACCGCAGTCGAGCGAACGCGAGACAAGTGTGTCTAGTAGCAGTTCTGCGAAATCCTCTTCAAGCGAAAAGAAAACGGAAAGTTCTTCGTCTATGACGTCCTCGTTGAGTTCCTCGGTAGACTCCAGCAGCAGCGGAACTGGTGAGTCTAGTAGTTCTTCCGGTGGTTTGAGTAGTAGCTCTTCTACGGAATCGTCGTCGAGTGTTGCGTCAAGCAGCAGTTCTGCGGAATCGTCGTCGAGTGTTGCATCCTGTAGCAGTGGTGTTCAATCTTCATCTTCCGTTGCGTATGTGGATTCATCGACTGTAGTTAAGGGATCCATGACTGATGAACGTGACGGTCAAACCTACAAGACTGTGAAAATCGGTACGCAGACTTGGATGGCAGAGAATCTGAACTATGCCTACACTGGTGTTCCCTATAAATACACTTATATAGATAGTAGCTACACCTCCGATTCTACTAGTTGGTGCTATGACAATGTCCCCGCTAACTGCACTAAGTATGGTCGCCTTTACACCTGGGCAGCCGCGATGGACAGCGTGGGAACATGGTCTACGAACGGCAAGGGTTGCGGCTATGGCAAGAGATGTACGCCCACATATCCGGTGCGAGGTATTTGTCCCGAAGGTTGGCATTTGCCGGATACAACGGAATGGCATACACTATTCACGGCGGTCGGCGGCAAATCGACCGCGGGCAAGATGCTCAAGTCCACAAGCGGCTGGAATGATTCTAAGGGGGAGGACGGCAACGGGACGGACGCCTACGCTTTCTCGGCGTTGCCTGCTGGCTACAGGGACTACTATGGGTTCGGCAGTGAGGGCTACAACGCGTACTTCTGGAGTTCTACTAAGCGCAATAGCAACTACGCGTACATTATGCTGTTGTTCTACTACGACGACTATGCTTACCTGGACAACTACAGCAAGGGCAACGGGTTTTCTGTTCGTTGCCTCAAGGATTAGCAAAGCCTCCGCTCAAAAAAATAGAATGTCATCTTTTGACATTGAAATTATGGAGTCCCAACTAAGGAAATAAACCAGGCTATCAGAAATAATCCCGAGAAATTTCCTGCGGGATACACTTTCCAAACTACAAATGAAGAGAAAAAGGAGGTGGTAAAAAATTTTGACCACCCTGAAAAAATGATTTTGTCTATATTTACTGTGCTTAGTTGGAGTGAATTTTATGACTTTGAAAAAATTTTTGATGGTTGGTTTTGTGGTTGCGGTGCTGGTGGCTTGCGGCGATGACGGCAGCAGCAATTCCGTAACTGATTCCGATGAGGATTCTTCTTCGTCTGTTTGCGTGGATTGCGACGGTTCGAGCAGTTCGTTGGTCGGAAGAACATCGTGCAATGTGAACATTGATGAAAATTGTATGAAAGACTCCCGCGATGGCCAGACCTACAAGACTGTTAAAATCGGTACCCAGATCTGGATGGCAGAAAACCTCAACTATGCTTATACGGATGTACCCTATAACATTACCATTAATGGACGCTACTACACCTCCGATTCCATTAGTTGGTGTTTTGATGACGATGCGTCCAACTGCGCCAAGTACGGCCGCCTATACACCTGGGCCGCCGTGATGGATAGCGTGGGGGCATGGACTATGAACGGCAAGGGCTGTGGCGATGATAAGACTTGCTCACCGACGTACCCTGTGCGTGGTATTTGTCCCGAGGGCTGGCACCTGCCTACGAAGGTTGAATTTGAAGCCCTTTTCATTGCGGTTGGCGGTACACAAGAAGCTGAGAAAGAATGGCTTTGGAACGATGTGGGCAAGATGCTCAAGTCTACTAGCGGCTGGTATAACAGCCGCAACGGAACGGACGCCTACGCCTTCTCGGCGTTGCCTGCTGGCAGCAGGAGCCATCGAGGTTTGTTCGACGACTTTGGCTACTATGCGAGCTTCTGGAGTTCTACTGAGTTCGATAGCGAATGCGTGTACCTCATGGACTTGTACTACTACGACGACTTTGCGAACCTGCATGCCATCAATAAGGACTACGCGTATTCAGTTCGTTGCGTTAAGGACTAACGAGGCCGGGGCGTTGCGGGCTTATAGCCAATATTTCTTTATTTTTTCACGATAAATTGAGCCAAAAACGCGTTTATAATTGTATTTTTCACGTGGTACCGAATGATACCTTTAAAAATGCACAATTGCAAAAAAGGTTAATACTATGCAAGTTGATTTGAATACTGTCGATTGGAAGACGCTCCCCTTCGGTTATTATGATACCGATTACAATGTTCGCTGCTACTACCGCAATGGTCAGTGGGGCAAGATCGAACTTTCTTCTTCCAAGGACATTAGCATCCATATGGCCGCTACTTGCTTGCATTACGGCCAGGAAGGTTTTGAAGGCCTCAAGGCTTACACGGGCAAGGACGGCAAGGTCCGTATCTTCCGCGTCGACGAAAACGCCAAGCGCATGCAGAACACGGCTAACCGCGTACTCATGGCTGTTCCGCCTATTGAATTGTTCCGCGAAATGGTCCACACTGTGGTGAAGGCCAATGCCCGCTTTGTGCCGCCGTATGGCTACGGTGCAACGCTTTACATCCGTCCGCTCCTCATCGGTATGAGCCCGGAAGTGGGTGTGAAGCCTGCTGATGAATATTTGCTCATGATGTTTGTGACTCCGGTGGGTCCGTACTTCAAGGACGGTTTCAAGCCTGTCGATATGATGATCAGCCGCAACTTCGACCGCGCCGCTCCGCAGGGTACGGGTACGGTGAAGGTCGGCGGTAACTACGCTGCCAGCTTGCTTTCCCTCGCCGAAGCCAAGAAGCTCGGCTACTCCAGCACGATTTATCTGGACGCGAAGGAAAAGAAGTACATCGACGAATGCGGTCCGGCAAACTTCTTCGGCATCAAGGGCAAGACCTACGTGACCCCGAAGTCCGAATCCATTCTGCCGTCG
>CACYRP010000029.1 GCA_902776765.1 Fibrobacter succinogenes | reverse complement strand
ATCAACGTGAACGATTCCGTGACCAAGTCCAAGTTCGACAACCTCTACGGCTGCCGCCACTCCCTCATCGACGGCATCAACCGCGCCACAGACGTGATGATGGCAGGCAAGATTGCAGTCGTGTGCGGCTACGGCGACGTGGGTAAGGGCTGCGCCCAGTCCCTGCGCGGTCAGGGCGCCCGCGTGATCATCACCGAAATCGACCCGATTTGTGCTCTGCAGGCCGCCATGGAAGGCTACGAAGTCAAGACTCTCGACGAAGTGGTTAGCTACGCCGACATCTTCGTGACCACCACCGGCAACACCGGCATCATCAGCGCCGCCCAGATGGAAAAGATGAAGAACCGCGCTATCGTGGGTAACATCGGTCACTTCGACAACGAAATCGACATGGCCGGCCTCAAGAAGATTCCGGGCATCAAGCGTAACGAAATCAAGCCGCAGTACGACGAATGGATTTTCGCCGACGGCCACAGCATCTTGATTCTCGCCGAAGGCCGCTTGCTGAACCTCGGCTGCGCTACCGGTCACCCGAGCTTCGTGATGAGCGCTAGCTTCACGAACCAGACCATCGCGCAGATTGACCTCTGGCTCAACGCCCAGGGCAAGCAGACCGTCGCCGGCATCAAGTACGAAAGCGGCACCGTGTACACGCTCCCGAAGATCCTCGACGAAAAGGTCGCACGCCTCCACCTCGAAAAGCTCGGCGTTCACCTGACGACCCTCACCAAGGCTCAGGCCGACTACATCGGCGTGCCTGTGGAAGGCCCGTACAAGGCTGATCATTACAGGTACTAATGAGGTCGCGCTTTGGGGTCGCTGCGCTCTGAGGCGTGAGCACGGCACTTCGTGCCTTTGAGTTGTTATCCTGAGTCCTTCGACAAGCTCAGGATAAACTCCGTCGAAGGATTTATGATGTAACCCAATACTTGTCATCCCGGCCTCAGTGCCGGGATCACCTTTTTTCGCTAAACATCCTAGAAAGTTTTACTGAGCCTGCCGAAGTGAACTTTATTTTTTTGAAAATTTATTTTGTGAAAAATGGATACCCACCACAATATAGCCCTGAAGAACTCCGAAAAGTGATGGAATAAGTCGAAAATTTTGAAGAGAATGAGTAAGGAATTACCTTCTATCAACAAATGCTGCACAAAGCAAAAGGCGTTCCCCCTCTCCATCGATTATGACATCAACGCAACCATGCCACTAATGAGTGCGGGAAATAGAGAATGTAGAAATTACTTTTCTATCAAAATTTTTTTATAGGTTCAAGATGCCTATGAGGTGCATTTTTTTTGTCTAATAATTCAATCATTTGATTCATGGCGTCAGAGGCGTTTCCGTTTATAACAAGAACATGCATTATTGTCATGTCGTCATCTCCTGGAAAGCCGAAGATTGTTGCTAAACCGTTAGGCTCCATAATTTCGGAAATCTCGTCTATTTTTATTAAAGAGTTTCCTTTTTTTCTATATCGTATGCATTTATTGCTGTTCAATTTCAACAATATACTTGGATTGATATTAATGTTTGAACTAGCGATTATGTTGTAAGCGCGGCTTATGGAGTAAGCGACTCTCCAATGCATTTGATCAGTAGGCATTTTTTTTCCTTTCTTGTCTTCCATAATATACATTTTTTGTTCAACAACGTCACGAGGTAAAACTTTTTATTGTTATAGGCATTTTTTTTGTATTTGCAGACGAAATGTAGTTATTTGTTTACAAACTCTATTTTCTTTGAAGAAATATTTTTTAGACAAATTTATTCGTTTTTGTATTATATTTTGTATTTAGTTGCTTAATGTAGCTCTGGTATTGACAAACGTTTTTTATCACGAAACTCGTGTTCTATTGTAGAGTTTTTCATATGGGAAAAAAATCAAAATTTTTAGATAAGGACATTCATCGATATTTTGCATTGATGTTTGTAATATTTGTTCTTTCACAAGAATTGCTTATTGATGGTGATGGCAATTTAATTGATTTTCGCTTTTTTTGTGCGGTAGTGATAGTTGTTGCTACGCCATTTCTTCTTGGTAATCGAAATGCGATGTTGTCATGTTGTATTAATGTTGGTTTTTTGTTGAGTATGTGTTTTTTTGGAAAAAAAGATTTGATTTTTCTTTTTTCAAGTCCATGGAAAGAAAATTTTTTTTCACAACACTGTGTATTGACATCTTTTTGCTTGTTGACATTAATAGTCTCCCTAATAATTTTTTTTCGTTTCAATCATGTTTCTCACCAAAAAGACAAGATAAATCGGGATTTTTTGTTTCCTGAGCGAAAGGAGACTTTTAATGCTTTTTCGGAGTATATATCTAGTCATTCTGTAGTTGGCGTAGATAGTCCGTATGGTAATGGGAAAACTACATTTGTTGATATTTTAAAAAACGAAAAAGAACGTGAGGATTGGTGTTTTATAACAATAGGCATTTTGTCAACTACTGTAGATAATGTTGAGTATTGCATTATTCGTGAAATTGAACGTGCGCTAGGGGGGCACGGATCTTTTTCTAGCCCTATAAATAAAATCAAGTCTTTTTTTTCACATGACTTTGCTTTTTGTATAGGCGATTTACTTTTTGAAAGTCGGTCATATGAAGATAAAATAAAAGATTTTGTAGAAGATATCCATCGCTTAAAAAAAACGATTGTCCTTAATTTTGAAGATATAGATAGAATTTCAGAAGTTGAACATTTAAATAAGATTTTTTCTATTTGTGATGCGTTGCTTACTGTGGAGTCTAAGAACGGTTTTGAAGATGGAAGATTTATTAAGGTTATATACCAGTGCAATATAGAATCATTAAAAAAATTGTTTAAAAAAACATACGATGATGAACGCTATATTGAAAAATATATTAAGCAAACATATTCCATTCCAAAATTGGCGGATTCCTTTTTTAAGAAAGTCCTTAATGAAAATCCGCAAAAGTATGATAAAATAGTGAATAATGATTTTAGTTTTTTGAGTCGTCGTTTTGTTTATAACACTAGCCAAGGAGAATTAAATCTGTCTCTGACACTTGATAATCCTACTGTTCGTGGCGTCGAACAAATTTTAGATAAAATAAATTCTTCTTGCAGATTATATGCGGAGAATCAAGATAATGATTTTGAGGCAGTAGTAATTTTTAATATAATAATGTATTTCTTCCCCCATATTTATCATCGTTTAAGCAAAAAAGAAAACTTAGATGAGCAGAAACTTTTTTATTATGTAGATCCAAATACAGGAGACGACAAGAAGCTCTCTTTATCAGAATTACGAGACTATAAGAGAAACACAGGCACGATTAATGGAGAACCTGTAGAAAAAATATTTTATGAAGAATTTGAATCACGAGCTAATGAAAATAGGGATACTTTAGTTCTTCTGTGTTTATTAGGATATGAAGGTTGGTTCTATGGATACGAAGGTATCAAAACTAATAAAATCGTATTAAAATTATTAGGCTTGCATTAACATGTTAAGGATTATGTACCCTTGAGTTTTTTTCTATGCTGACCGATTCCTTTAATTTTTTTGAGTCTTTTTTTTCAGTGTATATTCCAACGAAAAAGGAATATAAAAAAGCTACTTTTTTCGACGGGTAAAAACATCAATTTCACCGTTGACTTCATATCAGAAACACATTGTTGACCAAATTGAACACCCGGAGTTGACCCTGAATTTGGACGCCGAGTTTTCAGCGCATGAGACCGAGGCTATTTTTAGTCCAGCACCCAATGCGGCTCTGCTTTCCGCAATCCAGCGCATGGAAAAATACGCAATGGCCCAGCGGCATCCCTATTTGGACCAGGTTGTCGTGAAATTGTGGACTATGGCAAAGCGCAGCGCCTATGAAAAACAATACACGGATGATTCTTTGCACATAGACTTGACAGATCTATACAACAACTATCGCACTATCCGTGAAAATGCCTACTTTGAGCCCCTAGATGAATTTGCCGAAAAAGTAGCAGGAAAGCTGTAGCTAAACAAAGTTCTTCTGAATCTCAGATTCATAATGTATTTTTGGGAAATGAAGATATAGTTCACTGTATTTCGTCGAAGTGAACTATTTTGGTTTCGCTCAACAAACTAAGGTTTTACTTCTCCAAAAACTCGAGCATCATCGCTGGGGAAAGTTCAAACAACCGAATATTTCCTCACCCCGCCTCTTTCAGCAATTCCGGATTTCTCTGAACATCCTTCTCAATGAGCCCGCAAATGTAATGGGCACTTTGTCCGTAAAGTCCAAGCGAATCGTCATCAAGACATTTCCCTGTGGGTGATGTATATACGATTCGTATGGCTTCATTTTCTGAAATGGAATAAATTTCCATCAGCATTGATACCACTTGCGGAATCAAGATAGACTTAACAAGATGATGCGAATCTTCGCTCTTTTTCCCGCTAAACCACTTGTCAAAGAAATCCATTAGGTATTCTTTGCCCATGCCGTGCAAGTCTTCATAGTCATCTTGCAACATTTTAAGCAAACCAGAGTGCGCAAAAAGTTCATAGACTTCGCTAGAAGCCTTGCCGCTATGTTCTGCGTAATTTTCGATACAGTATGTCTTAAACGAAAGAACAGACATTTTGCGCCTTGGGTTTATTTGTAATATAATTTTTTTAAGGATACAAGCAATTACCTATTCCACCCTGAATGTCCGTCACCATAAGCAACGCCACCGCCATCATCATCGTAGCCGCCCAATGACGAAGTGCTTTTCACGCCGAGCCAGCCGCGCATTCTTTTTATTCTCGCTGAGGTCGCAGCGTTTTCCTCCGCGGCATTCTCCTCGCCGTTCGCGGCATTTTTTGCGGAGACATTCCCTTTGTCATCTTTCGAGGCGCACTTCAAAGCGACATTTTCAGCATGTCCACCCACTTGCAAGCTAGCACCTTGCGTTTTTTCAAGAATCTCAGCCATGTCATCATCCTCCCGCAAAAATTTTACCTCAAAAAATATAGCTATTTACGAAATAGCAACATAGCCAAACATCGTCTTTAAAAATCAATGACCTGGAAATTGAGTCAACGATTCTACACGATACCCCGAAAGCACATCACGCCCTTTAAGGTCCAAAAGTTCTATGATAAACGCGCAGCATTCCACCTTGCCGCCAACCTTTTCAATAAGCCGAACCGCAGCACGCGCCGTGCCGCCAGTGGCAAGCAAATCATCGATAAGAACAACGCGATCCCCCAACTTAACGGCATCTTTGTGAATTTCAATGCAAGCCGTACCGTATTCCAAATCGTACGTGATACCAACAGTTTCACGCGGGAGCTTCCCTTTTTTGCGCACAGGCACAAACGGTTTGTGAAAATGTTCCGCGACGGAAACACCAAACAAAAAGCCGCGCGCTTCAAGCCCAGCAACAACATCGAACTCCGTTTTCTCAAGGACCTTGTAAAGACTATCGAGCGTCAACTTGAGCGCATCGGCATTTCCCAGGATCCCAGTAATATCGCGGAACAAAATTCCCGGCTGCGGAAAATCAGGAACAGAAATAATATAGTCTTCAATTTTCATGATTTACCCTCCAACTTTATATTTCAATAATAACATTTTTATAGAAGTAAGCACCAAACACCCTCAGTGTTATGCCTAGATTTTTTTCGCAATTTTATACAATTTTTTCAGCAAGTCCTTTTATAAAATACGGATACAACCGCGGCGCAATTTCGACAAGCATCGCAAACTTTCAAAGTCGCGCCACACAATCGAATAAAAGGAATACAATATGGAAAAAGAACTTTTTGAAAAATTCAACAACGGCGAACTCAGACGCCCCAGCAACACAAAAGCATTCAAGGATATCGCTTGGAGCAAGCACCCAACTTTTGAAGGCGTAGAACTTAAGCATATCATTACATCGAAAGAAACTGGCGGCACATTCAGCTACCACCTCGTTCGCATCGCACCAAATAAAAGCATCAAGAATCACATTCACGAAACGCAACTCGAAACCCACGAAGTCATCGCTGGGAGCGGCGTGTGCATAAATGACGGCGTCAAACTCGATTACGCCCCCGGCGTGATTTCGATTATGCCCGCAAAAATTCCCCACGAAGTAAACGCAGGCGACGAAGGGCTTTATTTGTTCGCAAAATTCATTCCCGCGCTATGTTAAAGATGGCGCCCCGACAAGTCCGGGGTGACAAAGAGGCCACCATGACGATTTAGGCATTATTTGATGCGGGTTTCACGGCCCGCTTATATTCTTTAGGCGAGAGCCCAACTAATTTTTTAAAGCAACGGTCCATGTGACTTTGGTCGTAAAATCCGGCATCGTAAGTCACTTCGGACGCGCTTCTTTCGGCAAGCAGTTTTTGCGCCTTGCGGACTTTGCATTGCATCTGGAACTGGTGCGGCGTAAGCCCGAATGCCTTTTTAAATTCCCGAATCATGTGGAACGGGCTGATGCAAGAATCATGCGCCATTTCTTCAATCAAATAGATGTTCTCGGGATTTTCGAGAATGCTTTTTCGCAACTCATTCAAGCGAGCAACAGCATTTTCATAATCGCCCGCGCTTTCCGATTCATCGACTTTTATGCACAACACAACCATCGAATAGCTTCGCCCATCGAACGTCTTGATTTCGTGCAATACGTTCGGCGGAATCTGGAACTTATCGCCGGCACTATAAATTTCCGCGACCCCGTTCATCACCAAGCAAACCGACCCTTCTTCGATATAGCCGACAGTCAAATGCTCCGTATGCGTATGCGGCAGATACGACTTGGTCCAATCCTTATAGCGCACGCATTCAATTTGATCATTCTTTTTACTGTACGAAATTTCGGGCATCAGCGCAAATTATAGCAATTGATACTGCATTATAAAAAAAGATGCCCGTTGTCTTTCCGAACTTATTTCGAGACAATCGGGCATGCTAAGGTTCAGTTTATTTTTATCCGTCTTAATTTATCTTTCATATTTATCGTTCGTTAGCCACCTCCTTACTTAACATATTTCTTGATGAGTCTTATCATGATATCCGTAAGGCTTTCCACATTGTAATTGCCGACAGAAGCCTTGATGTGCGAATTGCCAATGCCGCTGTCGTCCGTGAGGAACACGTAGGTACCGCCCGTCGCAACATCAAAGAATCTCAGCATGAATTCCGTATCCTTATCCACGCCGCTTGCCGCTACAGGAATCAACTTGATGCCATGTTTTGCATAGAGCATGATGGATTCCTGAAGGCTTTCGATGATATCATTATCATGGTGCGCAGGAGCGTCAAGAATGAGGAACGCAATACGTGCGCGAGCCGAACCATTCCAGGAAAGATCTTGTAGCGAGGCATCAAGCGCAGAATGAACAGCTTCGGGATAATCGCCACCGCCAGAAGCGCTCTGCTCAGAAACAAAATCCTGCGTTTCAGAAGCATCATCGGTAAAATCGCTAGCGCGAGTCAAGTACTCGTCACCTTCATCACGGTAAAACAGAGCTGCCGTGCGCAAAGCCACCTTACTTTCCGAACTTGCATGGTCAATAATGTAACTGAGATCGGACTTGAGGAATTTAATTTCATCGCTCATCGAACCCGTCGCATCTACAATGAATGCTACATCGGCCCTAGCTTTCGGATGTCTGATTTCATCATCGACAACAACGTTGACGTTGAATTTTTTGTCACCCATCGTTGTGAGCTTTACCGTTTCTTTGACCCAATCTCCATCAACTTTCAGCGAATATTCCTTGGCATTAGGCTTCTTGGAGCGATCTTTAAACAAATTTATCCAGCAGTATGCATACCCGGCATTATCTGTCTTGGTTGCAAATTCCTTTGAATTGCTGTTAAAGAGTTCCACGTCAACATTGGCGATACCGACCCTGTTGCCATCGACCACTCTTACCACTACGAGATTTTTCGGATAAAATTTCCAGTAATCAGTCTTCCCACTATAATCGTCATCATCGAGAAGATTTGTCCAAAACTTCCAGTTGTCCAAATCGTTCCACTCGCCTGCAGTGAGCAATCCAGCCCTTCGGCTTTCATTCCTGCCACTATGCCTTCTTCTATAAGTAGGCTCATCGTCGCGTTCAACAACACGTTCATAGCGTTCAGAAACTCGAACTTTACTCTTTCTCGGAGAAGGTTCATCTCGTGTTACTCCCATATCAATAGATCTTGATGTTGTTCTAGTTTTCGCTTTAGAAGATCTTATACCTGAAGCGCTACCTCCAAGCAGTCCCGCTAAACCATCTCCAATACCACCTGAACCAGCAGCAACATAACCTTCGTTAAAACCGCCAGATCCGCGTCTTCCGCCAAGCACTGTTTTTCCCGATGTAGAAAGACCGCTTACGCTTTTCATTACTTTATCTATATCTTTCGAAAATTTAGCGTTTCCAGAAACAGATCCTGAAGCCATCAATTTTAGCACTCCGCGATCAACAGACGCCGCCTTTGGCATCCCTTTAGAGCTACGCTCCTCCGCTCGTTCCAACCTTGAGCCGTCATCTCTGACAGTGTACACAGTTGCAACTTCCACGCGTCCGTCATCGGACTCATCGACACTGGTGGCTTTATTGTCAGTTGTTTTTTCATGATCGCTACCACCGCAGAAAAATACACACAGCAATGTGCCAGTTACCGCAATCACAGCAATCAGAGCGAACAGTTTGTATTTCATGTTTTTCATGATGTCCTCCCTTGTTTTTCCTTCAAACTAGCACATTCGATTTTGCGAAACCAACGATTTTGCAAAGAAAGCGGATAAATGATTTTTACATTTTTCATTGTAATTTTTTTGTCATTTAATTACACAATTCCTTTACACAAACAGCACCCTAGCAAAGTCTCTCCAAATTATCTATTTTTGCTCGTCGTCCATATTTCGCAGAGTAGATATGTCAAAAGAATTTTCGAAATGGGTTGCCTGCTGGGGTAACGCCACATCCATCACTGACCGCAAAGAAGCTACATACGCCAAGGATTTAACGCTCCGTTATCCGATTCGCGCCTGCTTTTCGGGCAATAAATTGCGGTTCCATTTTTCAAACCTCACCGGTACCGAACCCGTGACGATTTCGGAGGCGTATGTCGCCAAATCTGCACAATCCCAAATCGCAAATGCACAGACCTCAAGTGCCGCGACTCTCGATGTAGCAAAAAACTCCGCACCATCTGCAAATTACGTTCCAACCGCCGTCACTTTTAGCGGTCGCGCCACAGCCACAATCCCCGCGGGCGAAGAAATCTTGAGCGACGAAATTTCATTCGACGTAACCGCAGGCGAAACATTCGATGTCAGCCTTTACTTCGCTAATTTCACACAAATGAACGCAGGCACGGCAATCACGGGACCGCTTTCTGGTGGCAAGTACAGCTACGGCAACTTCGCAAAATCTGCAACCCTCCCTGACGACCTCACGCGTAAAACGAACTGGATTTATTTCCTCAACACCATCGACATTTTCACCGAAGAAAAAAACTTTGCGCTAGTGTGCTTCGGTGATTCCATCACCGCGCAAGACTGGCCCGATTACCTGACGCTCCGTTGCGCTCGCGAAGGTTTCAACAACGTCGCCATCATCCGCCGTGCAGTCAGCGGTACACGCATTTTGCGTGAATACAGTTGCATCACCTATGCCGCCTACGGCCTCAAAGGCGCCACACGCTTCCCCATCGAAATGAATGTTGCTGGCGCCCGTGCGGTTATCGTGCAACACGGCATCAACGACATCATCCACCCCGTCGGCGTTGAAGTCAACAAATTCCGCCCCTGGAGCGACATGCCCACAGCAGACGACCTCATCAACGGCGTTCGCACACTTTACATCACGCACGCCCGCAAGCTCGGCCTCAAAATTTACAGCGGCACGCTGCTGCCGATTTACGGCTGGCGCACCTACAACGAAAACCGCGACATCATCCGCACGGCTTTCAACGAATGGCTCCGCACCGCACCCGATTTCGATGGTTGCGTAGACTTCGATAAAGCCGTCCGCGGACACGACGATCCCAAACGATTCAGCAACGGTTTTGATTCCGGCGACCATCTGCACCCCAGCGCCAAAGCATACGAGGCCATGGCTGAATGCGTCCCCGAAGAATTGTTGAAATAAATTTGTCCATAAGGACGTTAATTATTTATTTTTAGAATATGAGTTTGAAAGAATCCATTAAGCAAATTCAAAAGCGGGAGCACATCACGCAAGACGAGCTTATCCGTCGTCTTGGCTACCCACGCAGTTGCCTTATGGAACGCGGCACCACCGAAGCAAATACGGCATTCAAACTTGCATTCGGAAACAACGAAACCAATAACGCAAGCGACACACAAAACCCCAAATCTCAAGATTCTAAAGAACTCGAAAAGTTCCTCCCGTGGGTACGCAAGTTCCCCATCCGCACTTTGCAAAACAAGGGACTCATTCCTGCAAATGCCAAAAATGCAGAACTCGTGCGCGCCGTTTTCCGCTTCATGCAAATCGGAAGCATTGCCGGATTCAACAATTACTACAGCGTCACACTGCAATCCTCAAACCCACAAACACTTGCCGCCTGGATCCGCTTGGGAGAACTCCGCGTCAATCGTTCAACAACCGACTTCACGCCCGATCAAGACGCGATTCTCGCGAACCTAAAATTTTTGCGCAAAAATGTATTCCTCCATGGGCAAAGCCTACGCAACACGGCACGTGAAGCACTCCACAACTGCGGAATAGAATTCCTCGAAGTCGAACCGTTCCTCACCGCACCCACTCCGATATGCGCTTTCTACTGGAGAGGCTACCGCCCCATCATCCAGTTCCCGACAACCAAGATAGACGATTCAAAATTCCTTGAAGCGCTGTTCCACGCGGTTGCACACGTGCTTTACCACCCCTTACGAACATCCTGCTTGCAACTCGGCAATCATGCGATGCCAATTGCGGCGCAGCCCAACCCCTCCGCCGCCAAGAGCGTCCAAGAAATCGAAGCCGAAAATTTCGCCCAAGACACGCTCCTCTCCGAAGCCGAAGAATGCGAACTCATCTGCTGCGGTCGCTTTAATGAGCGCCGTTGCATCCAACATTTTTCCGGCGTATTCCACGTGCGCCCAGGAATCCTCGTCGAGCGTTTACAACAGCAAGGCAAAATCAAACGCAACTCGCTGCTGAACGATTTTAAAATCGCAGTTTAAAAGAAACGAAACATCACTGGATATTTCGCGCTTCCAAACCTATCCCGCAACATTACGGCATAAAAAAATCCGGTCAATCCGGATTTTTCGCATTCAAGTTTGCGCGCACTTTCAAGCGCACATTTTTTAGCGAGCTCTCAAATTAATAGTTCACACCGAAGAACAGGTTGAAGCTCTTGAAGCTCTTGCCAAAATCCACCTTCGTAGCAAGGATGTTGAAACCAAAACCAGCTTCAAGCTGAACGGCAGAATTGTGGAAGAAGTTCAAACCGACTTCACCACCGAGACACATACCGAATGCACCAATCCAGTCATCAAAGAATGCGTCAACTTGGAAACCAAGACCAATACCGGCACCGATAAACGGAGAAACCACTTCATCAAGTGGAGAATAACGTCCACCGATAAGCATATTGCCTTCAAGTTCCCAGTCCGTGCCAAATTCGGCATGCCAGTTCGAAATCGCCGTGATAGCGCCGTGGGTCGTCATTTCCCAAATATGACCGTAGCGGATAAGCGGGAAAGCCGTGACTTTATCCTTTTCAGGATTCTTCTCATCGTCATGGTAGTTACTCCAGAAAGCAAGGCCGAACGCAGCCATCTGGAAACTATAGACCGGACGCTGGAGTTTTTTCTCCGGTTCAACAGTGTCATAGTTCTGGGCAAATGCCGCAAGAACGAGGAAGGAAATAAGTACTAATATCTTTTTCATAATAGGAAATATATAAAAAGATTACACAATAAGTTCAAAGAACATTTAACCATTCTATATTTTACAGCACTCATGAATAAAGCCGCTATAATTGTTGCCGTTTCTATGCTTCTGAGCCGCGTGCTCGGGATTTTCCGTGAAATGCTACTTGCCCACGCCGCTGGCGTGTCGCTCGAAAAAAATGCACTCGACCTCGCGTTCATGATTCCAGACATCCTGAATCACGTGGTCAGCACCGGATTTTTGTCAATCATCTTCATCCCGATTTTCACGGGGTACAAAGTCGCAGGTGACGAACGCGGCGGCTGGAAGTTCTTCAGCAATGTGCTCAATACGTTTGGAATTGCTCTCCTCATTCTCGTGATTCCGGCATTTATCTGGATGAAGGAACTCATCGCACTCCTGACCGTCGATGGCGTGACGCCCGAACTTTTGGAGCGCGCCACCTATTACGGACGCATTATTCTTCCGGGACAAATCTTCATCTTTGTCGGTAGCATCCTCGTCGCAGTACAGCATACCCGCAAGCAGTTCCTGATCCCCTCTCTCACGGGCCTCATCTACAACATTGCTATTGTAGGCGGTGGTGCCGCAGGCCTTGCCCTCACGAATTATACAGGCAATGATTACGGACTCTCGGGATTTGCATGGGGCGTACCCGTCGGAGCGTTCATCGGATTTTTCGCCCTCCAGATTTTTGGAGCCAAGCGCGGTGGCGTCCATTATGAACTTATCTGCGAACCCAAGCACCCCGACATTATTCGTTACTTCAAAATGATGCTTCCCATGTCTCTTGGCGTGGGCTCCATGTTCGGCCTTGAATTTATCATCCGAAGCTTTGGTGCAAATTTCGGCACAAGCGGCATTTCGAGCCTCAACTACGCTTACCGCGTGATGTACACGCTCGTCGCGGTCTTTGGATTCTCGGTCAGCGTCACGAGCTACCCCGACATGGCGCGTCTCGTCAAGGAAGGCGACTTCTCGCAGCTCAACCGCAAAATTTGGAAAAGCCTTTCACGCATGTTCTGCATCTTGATTCCGGCGGTTGTCGCCGTTTGGGCGCTCAGCTTCCCCGCCGTGCGCATTCTATTTGAACGTGGAGCATTCCACCGCGAAACGACCGAAGCAATTTCTGAAATTCTCCGCTGGTATTTGCCCGTAAGCCTTGGACTTTGCTTGCAAGCCGTACTCGTCCGTAGCTTTTACGCTTGCGAACGCATGTGGGTCCCGACACTTTTGAATACCGGCATCTTTGCAGCAACCATTCCCGCCTACATTTTGCTCGGCGACCCCGAAGTGGGACTCGGCATCAAGAGCGTCCCGATTATCGGCGCTGCAGGCGCCATCCTGCAAGTGATTTCGATGATTTTCATGTGGGCTAAAAAGAATGGCACCGATGGCATGAAAGACGCGCTATTGAACATGTTCCGTGCACTCGTTGCCTTCGGCATCATGATTGCAGCCGCCATCGGGCTTGACCACGTTTCTGGTGATTTTGTGCGCAATGCAGGATTTATCACGCTTGTCGTTTACGCTTGCGCCGCAGGCATAGCCCTCTTTACGCTCACGCTCATTATCCAGCGCTACCTCGGCAGTAAAGACGCCAAGGATATTCTAAACGAACTTCTTGGAAAAGTGCTCCGCAAATTGCATTTGGCAAAGTAAGCTTACCTACGGTTTTGTCGGCGGTGCAATATCTTCGGGCAAGTCGGATACAACATCGCTGTCATCTTCAAATCCGTTAATCATCCATTTGACGAAACCGACGGTTCCGCCAAGCAAAGCTCCTGCAACATAGCCTGCCCCGGCAGCACCAACGCTGATTACACCAAACACAAGCGCATGAATATCCAAGCCACTTGCACAAATTATAGGCCCAGATGAAGCTGCAGCAATCGCACCCGGCAACGCCATAGTCGCAGCCGTATTTGCACCATAACGAATCATGGGGTTCGGGTTCTTGCTCACGGCACAACCCACAAGGCTAAGCGAGAGCAATACGCAAATGATAAACTTCAAAAATTTCATTTCAACTTCGAGCCGTACTTATATTCATCGTCTCTTACCGGCGGTAAAATATCTTCGGGCAATTCGGAATACTCTTTGATATGATCGTCTTCAAACCCGTTGAACATCCACTTGAAAAATCCAACCGTTCCACCTAAAACAGCTCCCACCACAAAGCCTGCCGCAGCCGCTCCAAGCCCAATCAGGCCCACCTTATCCAAATTCTTGTTTGAGCCATCTTCATCTAGCGCCCCGACCACGCACACTGTAGCAAGGCCCGGTCCCGCCAAGGTAACGCCCACATTTGCCCCGTAACGGATTACGGGATTCGGGTTCTTGCTTACGGCGCAGCCAACAAGACTAAGCGAAAGCAACATGCAAATGATAGGTTTCAAATAATTCATACACGTAATATATAGTAGCGGTCACAATTCACCAATAACGCCACCAAATATTTGCGACAATATAACAAAAAATAAGGATAAAATGCATTAAAAAAGGAGCCCGATGGACTCCCTTAAAAACATTATCAAAAGGTTTATCGAATTGAAATTCTCGTCTTGTACGATGTCGTTGCACCGCGAATTTTCACGATGTAATTTCCGGCAGGAACCGCATTCAAACGTGGCATGGACTCAAGGGAACCATCCGCAGAATTTCCGACACGGCCGTTCCACACGACATGCCCCGTCAAATCGACAACAGCAACAGAAACCGGTTCGCTCAATCGCGTAATCATGACCGTACGGCCGTCCACAAAAACTTGTGGCAGCACCATCTGCGCATTCTGTTTTTTAGGAACTGCTAAAGTTCCAGGAGCAACACCGATAACCGGTTCAGATGTCTTTCCTTTGTAAAAAGACGCGACAGCATCCGCCCACAAGCGGTGCATCGATTGTCCACCCGTCGGATTCGCCGGATGAATACCATCGCTATCGAGTTCTTCCGGATGCGCCGTAAAATATCCTGCAAAATCAGGACCCGCTGGCAAATTGTTGCGTTCCACAACCTTGTCGATAACCGCCAGGTAACGCTGATGCAACAACCGGCCCGCTTCGCCAAGATTCATTGCAATCAAACGCGCTATAATCGGCGTGATACCATGAGCCCTAGCCGTATCGATTATTGTCTGCAAGTTGTTTTCGAACATCTCGACAGTAACTCCATTACCCTCATAGGCATCATTCGTCCCCATCTCAATAGCCCAGAACTTCACGTTCCCTGCATATTCCACATAATACTTAAGCGCATCGACAACGCCCTGGCTCGTAAGGCATGCAATACCCCCACGGACCATCGCCGGATAGTGTTCTGGGAAACGCGCATGAATCAACTGAGAAAAATTCGAATCCACAATAAACTGCTTCATGCCCATCTGGGTGATACTCGTGCCCATAAAGAACCAGGTGTCATCACCACCATTGCTGATATCGTACGCACTAACTTCTTCCAGATTCACCACAGGCTCATCCGCTACGATACGGAACCAGGACTTTCCCTCAAAATCAATCGCAAGACCGCGCGAGGCCGCTCCGCTCTCGCCCACTTGGGCAACAACCTCCCAATCGCCATCTACACCATTCGTCGAATTCGCAGACGTCAACACCTTAAAATGTTGCAAAGTCGCATAGTCCATCCAGTTGTGGACGCATCCCTGAGCATACACATAATCCTCGCTCGCCCAAGCTTCATCGCCACGGGAATCCCATGTGATAAACAGCTTTTTCGGGCCCTCGCCTACATTCAACGCAAAATCGGAGGCAACAGCAATCTGGTTTAAATCCAACTTGCCGTCTGTATAAGCTTCAGGATTTACACTGGAATTCACAGTCCCTGCAACGTAAAGACTTTTGCCAATGCTCACGTTCGGATTTGCCGTAATCGCAAAAGCACTCCCGCAAGTGACAGCGCATCCAAGCGCAGCACCAAAAAGCATATGTGAAAATTTACCCCTAAACATACCACACTCCCATATTTAACCCGTTATTTTATAAAATAGATTATTATGGGGTAAACCTCCAAAACGTATGAAAAATGACATATCGGAAAAAATTGACATGTCATAAAAGTGACTCAGGGCACATTTTTAGACAACTGCACAAAAATGCGGGATGACAAAGCAAAAGATTTTATCGTTTGTTATCACGCAACCTATACAGCACGCAGGCAATATCGATAGCTCGCGGGAGGCTCATTTCACGGCTCAGGCCTTGCGGCAAATTGCGGAAGCCCACATTCTTGATTTTTTCGCAGAGCGCATTGATGCATTCCATAATCGTAGCAGACTTTTGCGATTCTCCGTTTGCAGAATCATTGTTGCTCGCCGCATTTTGGCAAAGGTTCAACAGCATAAATCCGGCACCAAAGCGTTGTTGTTTATCCACGAGCGCACCCGCCTTGGATGTATCCGAAACAAGGAACCCGATCTGCAACAAAGTATCGCCTGAAATTTTCACTTTGACTTGGCGCTCCACAGCAGAAGCTGGGCGTAATGACGGGAGCAAAGGCTTCACATATTCTGCAAAATCGCGGCAATGCGGTTCCACAAACGCAGGCAAGTTAGACCCGATTTTCGCGGCATCCCTAATAACATTCACATCAGCCGCATTCAACCCAGCAGCAATATTTTTTCCATTCACTCGTGCGCATTCCGCCTTGTACGAAGCCATCACAATAATGTTGTCTGCCAAGTCCAAAAAATCGCCACAGGCGCCCGCCACCAGAATAAAGCTACGATTCTCGATTTCACGGATGCGGTCCGTCAGCGGGATAAGCGGTTCGCGGTCATCGCCCAAGAGCTTACGCACGCGTACATCGCGAATGAGGAAGTTCACCGCAGAGGAGTCTTCGTCAATCAAAAATACATCGCTCCCCGCTTCCATTGCTTCCATCAAGTTCGCGGCCTCGCTCGTGGAGCCCGACGCACACGCTGTCGTAAAGTTATTTGTGGAGATTCCACCTGGCAAATCACGCACAAATTGCGAAAGGTTCGTTCCGCGAACGCTGCGGCCGTCTTCGACGCCCACACGCACCGCCGATTCACTAATGACTATGCCTTCGCGGCCATCGCCCGGAATGTGCGGATACACGGCTTTCGTGAGCGCCTGCAACAACGTTGACTTTCCATGGAACGCACCACCCGAAATCACGGTAATGCCTTTCGGGATTCCCATGCCGCAAATTTCACGGCCATTCGCGACAAGCGTCACCGCCATTTCTTCGGGAGCGGTAAACGGAACCGCCCCTTCCATCGGCGCTTCACTTAATCCCGATACGCGTGGGAGCACGGCGCCATCCGGCACAAATGCGCAAAGATTACGGGCATCGAGTTGCGACAATATTTCCTTGCGCTCGGCAAGCACGCGGTAATGTTCAACAAGTTCAGGCTCCACGCCATCCTTCTTAGACCTGCCCAAATTGTACAGCGCCGCCGACACCAAGTCCGGAAGCACCATCGTCAAAATCTCGGCAGCGGCTTCCGCCTGAATTTTGCGGCCATCGCCCGGCAAGCGCACTTGCAAACAAGCTCGCAGTTCGCCATTATCGACCCAGAGCGCGTTTCGCACTAGCATTTCAGGTCCAGCAGTATCGAAAACAACCGCCGCTTCCTTATCGGGATACTTTTCACGAACAAGTGCAGAAAGCTTACGGTAAAGGAAATCGCTCAACGCGAGGCGCCGCTCAAAAGAGCTACCCCATTCGCTCGGGAACCCCAGCATCTGCAAGTTCGACTTGATTATCACACGCGAAGCCGGTGCATACGGGTCGCCCTGCACATGGAGAAATTCCAGCACAAAGTCACCAAAATCCCACGTTCTATCCGCGAGGGATTTGTAAAGCCCGTAATTTTTCCCTTGTAAACTGCGAATTTTTTGATAAAGCGCTTTCATGTACAAAAATTAGTTAATCCAGACCAAATATTTACGTACTTTTTACGGCACTTTAACATTTATCCATGTAAAAAAGAATTAAATTCTTAATGTCTAATAAACCATTTACAAGCAAAACAGGAGTACCTGCAATGAAAAAGCTGTATATTTTTGCCTTGATGATGGCTTTCCTCTTCACGACCGTTGTCGCTGACGAAGAAGATCCACCTCCGCGTGGCAAGGCCGCAACCATCAACATCATTACCGAACCGCCTAACAGCGAAGTGTTCCTTGGTGGTGAACCTCTCGGCAAGAGCCCGATTAAAGACTTGCAAGTCAAGTCTGGCCGCCAGACCCTCGTTGTCATTGATCAGGGCTTTGAACTCGTCAACAAGCGCGTGAACGTTTGGCCGGGTAACGACAGCCGCAACAACTTCGACTTCAGCACCAAGATTCCGAAGGGCCACATCAAGGTCACGACCAATCCGCCGCGCTGCCTCATCTTCGTCGATGGCGAACAGGCTGACAAGACCGACGGTGCAGAACTCGTTGTTCACAACCTTGACGCTGGCGACCACATGGTTCGCGCACAGTGCAGCAACCGCAAGAGCGCAGAAGCACTCGTGACGGTCAAGGGTGAAGAAACGGCCGAAGTGCATCTCGATGCTACTGCCGGCAAGAAGAAGAAACGCTAATCTGCGTTTTTCAAACGAAAAATTGACTTTTTTCAAAGAACTCTCCAAATGGAGAGTTTTTTTTATGTTTTTTTTGTATGTTTATAACAAAACATTTCCAATCTAGGAGAAAAAAATGTCAAAAATTTGGATTTTCGCCCTTTGCGCAAGCCTCGCATTCCTCTCTGGTTGCGCTAGTGACGGTGGTAGAAAAGTCACCCGCCTCGACGCAAACTCTGTTACCGACCTCTCCGGCAGCTGGAACGATACCGACTCCCGCCTCGTCGCCGAAGAAATGATCAACGACTGCCTCGGTCGTCCGTGGTACAGCCAGTTCTCCGCCCAGAAGGGTTCCGTGCCGACTATCGTGATTGGCAAAGTCCGTAACAAGAGCCACGAACATATCCGTGTTGAAACGTTCATCAAGGATATCGAACGCGCCCTCATCAACTCCGGCAAGGCAGAATTCGTTGCCAACTCCAACGAACGTGGCGACCTCCGCGACGAACTTGCTGACCAGCAGGGCAACGTCACCGCCGAAACACAGAAAGACGCCGGCATGGAAATCGGTGCAGACCTCATGCTCACCGGCACCATCAACTCCGTCGTGGACCAGGAAGGTGGCGAACAGGTGGTCTTCTACCAGATCGACATGGAACTCACCGACATCCAGAGCCACCGCAAGGTTTGGATTGGCGACAAGAAAATCAAGAAGTACGTTGCCAGAAGCAGCGTGAAGATGTAATCGAAGCGGCAAAGCCGCAGTTACTAGTTAGTAGTTAGAAGTTACTAGAGATTCTTGAAGAAATATTCTAGTAACTAGTAACTCAAAACTTTGAACTGTGCCGCAGGCACCTCAGTAACTCTATAACGCCCGACTTAGTCGGGCATATTTTTTGAGAAATTTATTAGGATGTTTAGTTTTTAATGTAGATTTAAAAGAAAACAATAATTTTTACATAAACTTATGAAACGACTTCTATTAATCCTTTCAGCCGCTTTACTTTTTAGCGCATGCGCAAACAAGTCCATCACCCGCTACGAGGTCTTAGCCCCCGTTTTTGAGCACAAGGGTTACGAAGCAACAATCAACGAAGTCAAGAAACAGCACGAAGATCTTTACGGCGAAAAGACGGAGTTCCTCTATTACTTCGACTTGGGCGTTCTCTACCACTACAGTGGGAACTACTCGGAAAGTGCCGCAAACTTCGACAAGGCCGAAAAGATTTATGACGACCTCTACACGCATTCTGTAACAAACGAAGCGGCCGCCATTGTCACTAATGACAACATCCGCCCGTACAGAGCCCGCCCCTTCGAAGTGCTTGTACTCCATGAAATGCAAATCATGAACTATCTCGCACAAAAGAATATTGACGGAGCCTTGGTCGAAGTGAACCGCGCCCAGAAGGCGATGACAGAACTTTACCAGAAAGACAACCACAAGACTAACGACAACGGCTTTTTGCGCTACCTGACCGCCATCGTCTACGAAATGGCAGGAGAACCCGACGAAGCAGCAATCGCTTATTACAAGACGGTCAAGGCTTACAACGAAAACATCTTGAACCTCCCGAAAGAAGCGCGCCAGTTCATCATCGAAAGTTTAAAACGCTCGGACCGCGAAGATGATATCAGAACGCTCGGACTCGATATGGCGACAGAAACATCCAAGGCCCAAGCCGCCTACGATCTCGGACAAGAAATTGTTGTTATCGGTTACGCTGGACACGGCCCGATTTTGAACGAACTGCGCATGTCGGGAACATATGTCAACGGCGGTCTTTTGAACCTCTCCTATAAAGACGGAAAGACAGGCAAAATGGAAAGCACGACCATAGGCGCTCCACCTGTCGCAGGCGCAAGCAACGGCCAGACATTCCACATCAGCATGGCACTCCCCGAAGCCCATTCCTTTAGAAGCCTAGTCCAACGCTTCAACGTATCCGTAGACAACCAGTCCGGAATCCGCCCCGAAAAAGTGATGGCACTCGACAAGGAACTCGAAATGAACCTCAAGGACGACTTTGCGAACACCATGACCCGCACCGCCATCCGCGTCGTCCTCCGCACAATCGCTTCCCAGGCCGCAAAGAAAGCCATGAAGTCGGATAACGTCTTCTTAAACCTCTTCACAAGCATCGGTACAGATATTGCTCAAGACCAGCTCGAAAAGGCAGACCTCCGCATTGCGCTCTTCTTGCCGAACTCCTTCCAGATGACCCGCATCCCTGTTGAACCGGGTTCGCACGAAGTCACCGTGGCCGCCGAAGGAAGCGACGGAAATACGGTCAACATTTTCAAATTTGGCAATGTTGAAGTGAAAAAAGGGGAAAAGAAGTTCATCTTCGTGCCGGCAATCAAGTAAAAACGGAATAAACAGGCGAAAATGCAACATTTTCTAAATTGTAAAAACCATTTTTCCTAATATTTATTTAGTTTCAAGAGCAAAACATTCCTAGGAGCAAAACAATGAATTTCAAACTCATTTTCGCAGCGGCAGCTTTGCTTGCCACCCAGTCCTTTGCTATTGCAGGCATTGGCGGACATTACGCCCCTATCGCGGGTACAACACTCAAAAAAGCCGATAGAGAAAGCCTCAAAAACACCAATGGCAGTCTCCAGTTCAGTCATGGTGATTTCTCTGGCTTGCAGGGTTTCGGTTTCAAGGCATGGATTGACATCCTTCCGTTCGTCGATATCGAAGCCACTTTCAACATCCAGTTTGCCTCTTACAACGCAACACTCTGGGCAAGAAAGAATCCCGTAGAAACACTCACAAATCCGACTGCAGTTCTCGACGAAGCCGACTACAAGAGGATTCCGTTGGAAATTGAACTCGGCGGTACTCCGTTTGCGAAGGCAACTCCGAAGTACATTTCCATGAACGCAGACCTTTCCGTCACCAAGCCGTTCTCCATCCCGCTGTTCCCCATCCGTCCGTATGTCGGTGGCGGTCTTACCATTCACTGGAACACGTTCGTCTTGAACAAGGCTTTTGTGGAAAAGGTTGTCGCAGACGCATATGGAGAAGCAGCCATTGTTGAACATTTGACCGATCCCGACTTCGGCGAAAAACTTGCTAGAAAGGTTGTCGACTACGCCAAGGACGAAGGCCTCACCAAGAGCATCGGTATCCACTTGCTCGCCGGTGTCCGCTTCAAGCTCCCGATTATCCCGATCGCAGCCTATGCAAACGTCAAGTGCTATCTCGGCGGTGACTACGATAGCGATATCGACGCCGGTAATTTCGCATTCGAAATCGGTGGCGGTTTTGCCCTTTAATTTTGTAGATTAAAAAAAAGTTGGTTAGAAGAGAGTAGGTATCTAAGAATGACTCAAAATACAAGCAGCACGAACATCCTCATCATCGAAGATGAAATTGCCATTGCCGAAGGCCTCGTAGACCTCTGCGAGCTCAACGGTTACCGCGTCAAGCACGTTGTTGACGGCGAAAGCGGCCTTGCCGAAGCACTTTCCGGACAGTACGGACTCGTACTCCTGGACCTTATGCTCCCGGGCATGGACGGCTTTACCGTTTGCGACAAGATCCGCGAAAAGGACAAGAGCCTCCCGATTATCATCCTTTCTGCAAAGAATTCCGATGACGATATCATCAACGGGCTCAAGTTCGGCGCCGACGACTACATCCCGAAGCCGTTCTCCGTGCCGATGCTCCTTGCACGCATCGAGGCCGTACTCCGCCGTAGCCGCCAGACGATGGAAAACGAAGGCAAGCTTGTAGCCGGCAACCTTCGCGTGAACTTCCGTGAATACACGGGCGTGCGCGGTACGGAAGAGCTTGCATTCACCCGCAAGGAAATCGAAATTCTTGAATACCTCTGGAACAACCGCGACCATGCTATTCCGCGTTCCGAACTCCTCCGCAAGGTCTGGGGTTATGAAAACGCAGAATCCGTCGATACACGCACGGTTGACATCCACATTACCAAGCTCCGCAAGAAGATTGAAGACGATCCGGCACATCCGAAGCTGCTCGTTACTTTCCGCGGTGAAGGTTACCAGATGCGTTCGGCACCAGAATGCGAGAAATCAGTATAAAAATCTCAACATACCTCTCTAGCAAGTACAAGGCTCTTCGGAGCCTTATCCTTGCATCAAAAGATCGTCTCATTTTTGTGGCGATTTTTGTCATTATTGCGATTCCCGTAATAATGCTTTTAAGCCATTCTTACGCACAGTTGCAAACGTCGTCGCTCTTTGGTTACAAGGAACACGCGTTTTCTGTGCTCCAGAATTTGAACAAGAACATCACGGCGGACTTGGCGATTGAAGACAGGCGCTCTTATGCCGACTATCGCTTCATCCGCTCGGTTCCTGTATTCGGTGGTGAAGAAATCACCATGTCCGAGCTTGCGGAATTTCCGCTCCGTAGCCATTACGTCGGCCTCATTGGGCACTTCCAGATTGACCCGTCCGGCAACCTGAGTACGCCAGTACTCCCCGATGGAGTCCTTGAAAAAATTCCGATGGTCGATAGGGACAGACGTGTTGCGATTCGCAACAAAATAAGCAAGATTCTCAATACTTCGGGATTCTCTGCCATTTCATCGTCTACAGCCAACGTAGCGTCTTCGAGCAGCGCAGAAAAAGGCATCGACTCGACGCAGAAAAACGACAGCAGGCTCATCGATCAGATTTACAAGCAAGACCTCGATATCTCAAGCACGCGCAAGAAAAAGAAGGCCAACAAGCCGCGCGTAGAACATATTACCGAAACCGGCGATTTTGCATTCGGTGTCGAATCTACAAAGATAGACACGACAGGTCTCCTTGTACGCTTAATCAACACTGAAGCGACGCATTCCATGGAAGCTGAAATTGACTTTTTCCAAGCCATCGTCGATTCGAACTACATCATTTTCCACCGCACCGTTAGACGCGGCCCCGAAGTATTTATCCAAGGCTTTATCGTAGAAGCCCGCGCCTATTTCACAAACCTTGTTAAAAACGAAATCGAAAAATACAAGGGCGTAACAAAGGGCAATCAGCAAGACCCGCTCGTACTCTCATTCTTCCACAAGAACAAAGCGTTTGTCGCCTTTGGCGAACGCAACAATATCACGACGGAACTTCTCTCCGAATCGTTGCAAGCACCGCTCTCGGATATTACATTCAAGATGTACACCACGCAACGCGCCCCCGGCGGTGAATTTGTCTTGTTCATCGGATTCTTGATGCTTGCAGTACTCGCTATCGGCTTGATTTCAATTTACCATGTGACGCAAAGCCGCGTGAAGCTCGCCGCAAAGCGCCAGGATTTTGTTTCTGCCATTACGCACGAACTCAAGACGCCGCTTACCGCCATTAAGATGTACGCGGAGCTGTTGCAGAACTCCTGGGTCGCAAGCGAAGAAAAGAAGCAAAAATATTACGGACAAATCGCAAGCGAAGCAGATCGCCTTTCTAGACTCATCCAGAATGTGCTGAACCTCTCAAAGCTCGATGGAAACCGCTGGAACGTGCAACTCCGCATGGACAAGCCCAAAAAAGTTTTGGACGACTTCATCTCAACCTACAGCAAGAACGTCGAAAAGCAAGGGTTTGAACTTACAGTTTCTTCGGATACCGATGCAGACAACATCAGCATCATGATTGACCGCGATGCCATCATGCAGATTCTGATGAACCTCGTCGACAACTCGCTCAAGTTCTCCAAGAACGCCGATTACAAGATGATCAACGTGGAACTGAGAATCAAGGGCACCGACATGTACCTCGCCGTACGCGACTACGGTCCGGGCATTCCGCCGAACGAAATGAAAAAAGTCTTCCAGGAATTCTACAGAGTCGAAAACGAAATGACTAGGCAAACAAGCGGCACGGGCATCGGACTTTCTATGGTCAAGAAGCTTTGCACACTTTGCAATATGACCATTGAATTGGAAAATGCAAATCCCGGTTTGCGAACGAAAATACATTTCCCGAGTTTGTCGATTTAGCAGTAGACAGTAGACGGTAGCAAGTAGGAAG
Organism: Fibrobacter succinogenes; assembly: GCA_902776765.1. GTDB lineage: Bacteria > Fibrobacterota > Fibrobacteria > Fibrobacterales > Fibrobacteraceae > Fibrobacter > Fibrobacter succinogenes_N. The sequence goes on along the minus strand of CACYRP010000029.1, from coordinate 60,167 downwards.
TGGATAGTAAATAGTGGTTAGTTGTTAGAGATTGTCATCCTCGCGAAAGCGAGGATCTTTTTTATCGTTTACTATATTTTTTATGGTTTCTCTTTTTTTAAACGGGAACCATAAAATTCAAAGAGGCACGGTATGACTCAGGACGATATCATCAAGAATCCGTTGGATTATGATCTTTCCATTGAAACCGTTGGCAAGGGCACGCTTAAGTCCCCGATGAACGGCGTTCCTTTCGTTTCTGAAAACGATAAAGTCAGCCTTACCACTGACGTCAATCTCATCTCTGATTACTTAGCGAAGGGCATCCCGGTACCTTCACTCGAAGTGGCCGGCCCTCGACAGACAATTTTCCACGACCCCGCCTGGACGCGCGCAGGTATCGTAACTTGCGGAGGCCTCTGCCCAGGCCTCAATAACGTGATCAAGGGCCTTGTACAGGTGCTCTGGTTCGACTACGGCGTAAGGAACATCTTCGGTATCCCGTACGGCTACCGCGGCCTGAACCCGAATTACGGCTACTCCCCCATCGTGCTTGACCCGGATGTGGTCGATGCCATCCAGGAAGACGGCGGTACGATTCTCGGTAGCTCCCGCGGCATGCAGGACCCGGCAGTCATGGTCGATACGCTCATGCGCTTGAACATCAACGTATTGTTCTGCATCGGCGGTGACGGTACGCTCCGCGGCGCACACGCCATTGCCGAAGAAGTCAAGAAGCGTAAGCAGCCCATCTCGATTATCGGCATCCCGAAGACGATCGACAACGACTTGAACCTGATTGACAGAACGTTCGGTTTTGAAACCGCCGTGCTTAGCGCTACAGACGTGATTACAAGCGCGCATATCGAAGCTAACGGAGCATTCAACGGTCTTGGCCTCGTAAAGCTCATGGGCCGCGATTCCGGCTTTATTGCCGCATACGCATCGCTTGCGACAACAGTTGTGAACATCTGCCTCGTTCCCGAAGTCCCCTTTACGCTCGATGGGCTTTTTAAGGCTCTTGAAAGCCGATACGCCAGTGGCAAGACGCATGCCGTGATTGCCGTCGCCGAAGGCGCCGGACAGGAACTTTTCAAGAACCAGGAAGAACGCCGCGATGCTAGCGGCAACATTCTGAAGAACGATATCGGTGAATTCCTGACCAAAAAAATCAAGGAACATTTCGACAGCGTCGGCAAGGAAATCAACATCAAGTACTTCGACCCGAGCTACACGGTGCGTAGCATCCCCGCCAAAGGCACGGATGCCATTTTCTGCTTCCAACTCGCCGAAAGTGCCGTACATGCAGGCATGGCAGGCAAGACGGACATGGTCGTTGGCAGCATGAACAACGTTTTCTCGCACGTGCCTATCGAATATGCCGTCAGCGAACGCAAGAAAATCAACCCCAACGGAACCCTGTGGCACGCCGTTCTCGGTATCACTCGCCAACAGGACTATTTCTCCGGTAAGGGCAAACGCAGCAAGTAACTATTAAATTATTTTATATACCATGCTAAAAAAAGAAGAAAAAGTCATAATCCGCACAGCACTGATGGAGTACCGCAATCTTTTGTTCAAAACATTCCACGGCACTGACGAGGAAAAAACTCGCATTGCCATGGTGAACAAATTGCTCCAGAACTGGAAAGTCTAAGCGTAATCATGAAGATTACGCCCCACATTTTTCTCGTATTGTTGCTCGCGTTTAGTTTCGCAAGCGCAAACGATTATTTGCACATTGCAGACTCCTGCTATGCGGCTAGAGCGTTGCGCGCAAACGGCGACAAAGCCGATGCCAAGAACGCAAGAATCATGAAGGAAAATTACCGCAAGGCGATGGAAGATTCCACCGTTCTGGAACAAGCAACTGAAGGCTACGTCAAGACGCTGTACTTTTGCTTCAGGTTCGTGCAGTTTGACGAAAAGAAACGCCAACTCCATTTGGACACGCTAATGGACGCAAGCAAAAGCGCCTACGAGAAGTTCCCGAAGAACAAGGAAATCGCACACGTTTACGCCTCGACGCTTTCGATGTGGGGTTCTGAACGAAACGTGTTCTCTTCGCTCAAGGAAGGCATTGCGGGCAAAGTCCGCGATATCGCAACCGCCGCCGAAGACTGGCAAATTCTCGGACGTGCACATTTCGTATTGCCGTACGTGCCGTTAATACTTTCGTGGCCCGACGAAAAACTTGCAGACAAATACTTGACGATGGCGCTCGAAAAGAACCGCAAGGACATTTACAACTATTATTTTCTTGCCGACTTGCGCTATGACCAAAGCCGTTACGATGACGCCGTGGAACTGATTGTGCAAGGCCTAGATGCAGGCGTTCGCCCCGGCTACATTCTCGAAGACAAGCGCGCACGCTGGCACTTGAAAGAGCTGTGGAAGAAAATCGACTACAAGCATAGAGACAAGCTTTCGCCAAAGCATCTTGAAGATGGCGAAAACATTCGAAAGGCGATTGAAGCGCTGAGAAAAGCGAATCAGAAAAAGAAATAATGGATCCGATCCCCCTGCGGGCCCCTGGGTGACTCACAATCATAAATCATGACGATACGTCGCAAATGAGAATTGCGCAGATATGCAAAAAGCGGACTTGAAATGTCCGCTTTTTTAATGGAAATCCCGAAACCCCAGAATATATCCGGGACTGGCTCACCAACCTTGTAGAGTGCCGAACGGTCTTATTTTTGAGCTTGGACAGCCGTCAAAGCGATCGTATAGACGATGTCTTCGACAAGAGCGCCACGAGACAAGTCGTTCACCGGCTTGGCGAGGCCCTGGAGCATCGGGCCGATAGCAATCGTGCCGTGAGCAGAGCGCTGCACAGCCTTGTAGCCGATGTTACCGGCAGAGAGGTCCGGGAACACGAACACGGTAGCCTTGCCTGCGACCGGGCTGTTCGGGGCCTTGAGGGAACCAACACTCGGAACGGTTGCAGCATCGTACTGGAGCGGGCCATCGACGAGCATTTCCGGGCGAGCGGCCTTGGCTGCGGCAGTAGCGGCCACAACGAGGTCGGCATCCGGGCCCTTGCCCGAATTGATGGTGCTGTAAGAAAGCATGGCAACGCGGCTCGGGAGACCGAAAGCCTTTGCGGTGTCGTCACACTGGAGAGCGATATCGGCGAGTTCTTCGGCAAGCGGGTTCAGATTGATAGCGCAGTCGCCATAGATGTAGGTCTTGTCCTTCATGCACATGAAGAATACAGAGCTCACGGACTTCACGCCCGGAGCGGTACGGATGATCTGGAGGGCCGGGCGGAGCGTGTCTGCAGTAGAGTGGATGGCGCCAGAAACGAGACCGTCCACTTCGCCGAACTTGAGCATCATCGTGGCAAGCATTACGTTGTCAGAAAGAGCGACACGTGCAGATTCCGGAGTCATGCCTTTTGCCTTGCGGAGTTCCACGAGAGTCGGCACGTACTTTTCGGCAAGTTCTGCGCTCGGTTCGATGATTTCAATGTTGGACGGAAGCTTGACGCCTACAGACTTTGCAGTAGCTTCGATTTCGGCTTTCGAACCAATGAGCACCGGCACGGCAATGTTACGTTCGACAGCGAGGCATGCAGCCTGCACAGTACGCGGTTCAGAACCTTCCGGGAGCACAATGCGCTTCACGCACTTGGATGCCTTAGAGAGGAGGCTTGCGCGGAACATCGCTTGGCTAACGCGGCGTTCGGCAGCCGGTTCAGCGAGGTCACCGGCGAGGCACTTTTCGCAGCGGAGCAAACGCTTGGGGCAGAAGAGTTCTGCGTCTTCGCCATCGGCAAAAATCTTTGCATCGAGAGCAGAAGCGAGATCGTCATTATACTTATGAGCAATGACATCGTTCATGCCTGTTGCACCTTCCACGACAACTGCATCGACGGCATCAAAATCTTGAGCGAGGAAATTGGCGCAGATTTTTTCCATGAGCACGGCAGACTTGCCTGCCTTGATTTCTTCTACGCTATCTGCAGCGCTGATAACATCGAGTGGCTTGTAAACAGAGGCAATGAGACCAGCCTTGGTAACAGCGTCAACGATTTCCTGGACTTTGGCTTCCATCTTGGAAGCTGCCGTGGCAACTAGGTAAACACGATTCATTTTTATCTCCATTTTGAATTTACAAGTGTAAAAGTAGGATTTTAGCCCCAATCTAGCACCTCTTTTAATGAAAAAAATTGCTTATTATAGCCCTATATACAAACTTTCAATTTTACTACACGAAAAACAACCCATTTTACACTAAAGCCCTCTTGACAAACATCCTTTATTGTTATTTTTGCGAAAAGTGTATGGGAAACACTGTGGGCAAGGAGGGGGAACTAATATCTTAGGAGTCACGGATGAGGATCAGTGGGCTTATCAATAGGGTTTTGGTGTGTTTGGCGTTATTCAGTGCCTGTGCGTTTGCGCAGACGGTCGCAATTGCGCACATCATTTATGACGGAAACGTCTTATTCTACGCCGACAACGAAAGTAATTTCGTGTACAAATCGCTAGAAAAAGGCGACGATGGGACATACACCATCGAATTTAGCGACGAGCGCCTGGCCAATGGCAAAAAAGACGTACGTCACCTGCAATTCGGGGTGGGCTGTAGCGGCAATACATGCCATACGGACCTGAGTCCCGACAACAAGCCACTGCTCGGAACGCTATTCCCTAAATACAGGGAAAACTCCATTCAAGACGGCAAGTACATTTACGACAAGGAAGAAGTCTGGATCGTCATCAACGACGACAAGACCCTGACGATTTCCGACACTAAACCAGCGGTCCAAGTCAAGCCCAAAAAACATATCCGATTCCTCACCCCGTGGACGAACACCAACGCCATCATGTTCTTGAACGGCATGGAAAACTACATGAGCCCAGTAGGTTCCCCGTATTGCGGTTGGTTCGAAAGCATGGTTACAAAGCCAAGCGACAGCGCATGGGTTTACTTTAAGCAGACCATCGGTACAACATACGTCGGAGCTGAAGGTACTGTCGAAAGCGATTCCGCACTCGCCCCTATATTGCTCGATTCCGCACTCGCCGTTAGCGATACAATCTGGATTGTCGCTTACCAGTATGGCACTCCCGAAATTCATGTCGATTATCCAGGCGTTCTTGGCGAATGCCTCCCGAAGATCCTCCCCGTGATGATGTTCGACTGGTACGACGGTTCCATGAATTCCGACGGTTCCAAGAACGGCCTCAACTACGGAGAAGGCGGTGCCGGACGTACAGGATTTGATATTCGCGGAGTCCCGATGTTCGGTACTGGAACAAGCGAAGACTTTGGGCAGGACGGCTGCAAAGGCGAACCGATGACAGGCATGGTCGAAAAACAGCTCGGCGCAAACGGCGTTCCCGTGATGGCCAAGAACTTCCCGGAAAATTGCAAGAACGCATCGCACCTCAATAGCTGGTTCCTCCCCGAAGTTGTTGCCGAAAAGGACGGCAAGCAGTACACAAACGTCACTTGCCGTGACCTAGAACTGACGCTGACGAACGACGGTTTCTGGCTCGGACAAAAGGATGACGAAAGCCCAGAACACGGCCTATTCTTGCTCGATGACTTCCGCTGGCTCGATAGCGCACAAACTGTCGAAAACCCGCACTACGATTCCCTTAGCGGTGGAAAAGATGCTCCGGGTTACCACAACTACGGCTTCACCATGAAGATCCAGGCGGAATTTGTCTATGTCAAAGGGCAGTACTTTGAATTCAACGGCGATGATGACGTGTGGGTGTTCATTAACAACAAACTCGTTGTCGATATTGGCGGCTTACACAAAAAAGTCAAAAGGTCCGTAAACCTCGATGAACTTGGACTTACTCCGGGAGAAACATATCCGTTCCACATTTTCTATGCCGAACGCAAGCGCACACAGTCGAACTTTATGATGCGCACATCCATCGACTTGAAGGTGGAATCCAGCATGCTTCTCACGAATCTCTCTACGGATACAACACTTATCAAGAAAGAAGTGTGGCAGACCATCCGTGAAAAGACGCTCGCCTGCGACTTCTCTGCGAACTCGGAACAAAAGCGCACAGAACGCGGCCCCTCGAACTTTACGTTATTCGGAAAGAGCCTCCCGATGACGGGCGTTGCCTTAAGCAAGCTCGACACCGCATACTACGGCGGCATCACGATCACAAACGATTACACGATGCTCACCATCAACACAACGATTATCTCCCGCATGCAAACGCTTCCGCCGGGAACTTACTACATTCGCGTTGCGCTCAAGAACAATCCGAAAGAATATAAGGACGTTTATTTTACCATCCCGCCGACAGAACTTCCGAATATCGCTTTTGCAAACATAATCGATTCCAGCTACTGCTTTATTGCAGACATCGTAAAGCAAGATACGCTCTGCCTCGACAAGTACTGGAAGCCGCTAGGAAACGAAGCAAACCGCGACATCAGTAGCGACACGCTCCCCATCAACATGAACAAGAACGAAAAGCTCTGGGCGGGCCGCATCTACCCCATCAACGTTTCTTATGTCGAAGAATGGGCCCGAAGCTACAGCGGCATAACAGTTAAAGTTTCTACAAACAATCCGAAACTCATCCCGTGCGATTCTCTGGGATCTCCGCTCCCGAATAATGAGTTTGTACTCATCGAAGGAAAGAACACTTTCTACGTGAAGGCAACAGGAGCCGTTGACAACGGAACGCTCTCCATCTCTTCAAACGTCGCAAAGAACAAGAGCGTCAACTGGACAAACATCAACATCGCAGAACCGCCTGTTCCGCAAATCGAAACCGCATACATCTACGATAGAAACGGTGACGGTCGCGGCGATAGCGTCTGGATTAGCTTTAACAAGCCGCTTGGCGGCAACAGCGTCCTCAACGCTATTTCGTTCACATTCGGGCTTACGCATTATGAAGTTGCTAACGTAAGCTATGCCGAAGGCGCCCGTGAGCTTTCGCTCACCGCCGAAGGCGATGGATTTGGCACAGCCATATCCACGGGCGGCGCATTGGAACCTTACGCCGGAAAAATCACGGCGCTATACACCTACACGAACCCCGAAGATCACACCGTCTCGAATTTCTCCATAGACGGAGTCCTCAGTGACGCCATCGGCCCCATCATCATGGCCGCTGAAATCTCGTACACTGACGATGGAAAGACGATGCTTATGCTTACATTCAGCGAAGGCATTACCGCCACAACAGCAAGTTCCAGCTTGTTCGGCTACCGCAGCTATGGCAGCGGCACTCTTTCGACGATTGTTCAAGAAGCCGATTACGTCGCCACTTCACCGGTAAACCGCTGGAAACTCATATTCTCCAAAAAGAGTTCTTCCGACATCGTACCCATCGTTGGCGATTCCATACGCATCAAGTCACTTTCCGAAGGCGGACTCACAGTCGATCTCGTTGGCATTCCGGCTCACGACAAGAACCCTTGGGTTCGCATTACGGGCGAACAGCGCATTACCGTGACCAGCCCGCCAGTCGTGACCATGGACAAGAATTCCCCCAACTTCGAAAAGACCAAGGAAATCGTCCGCAGCGATTCCGCAACCGTACCCATCCTCGTACATAGCGACAAACCGCTTACGGCAACACAGGTCGGCGAAATTTACGGCACCCAAGGTCATTACCTTGGCGACATGAACATGTCGGAACTCGTCGAAAACGAAATCAGCGAAATTGCGAAGGTCGTAAAAACAGGCTCCGTATTCGAAGACAAGGAAGCCGTCAAGATCGGAAGTCCATCGACTTCTGTTACGCTTGAAACGATTATTTCCATGATGGACCGCAAGGAAATCTCAACCAAGGAGGCTAAGGAACGGTTCGGTGTAAACGATGTCATTATCAATGCCTATAACAATGGGCTACTGAACAAGGACAATCTGCACAACTACATGCACGGTACACCCGAAGACGTCAAGACCATCGCCGAATCTATGGCCGACAAGACCGAGCTCAGCTACAAGACGATTTACTACAGCAGCCTTGGGCATTTCATCAACAGCGACAAGGGCCAAATCGCCTGTAACGACGACATTTTCAAGACGGACGGGGCCGAAAACTGCCTCGGGAACGACGATCACCTTTACCTCGCCTGGAACATGCGTTCTACAAAAGGCCGCCTTGTCGGTACGGGCGTGTACATAGCCCGCCTCGAAATCCGCCTCATCGTGAACGGCAAGAGAATTACCAAGCGCACCCAGGACTTCCTCTGGGGATTCCGTCACCCCAATATACCAATTGATGAATTTGGCATAAAAAAGTAGTTTTGGAATCTGTGATTTTTCCCCCGGACCTTTGTGATGTGAACCCCGGGGGCTTTTTTATACCTCGCAATCATTACTTAATACTTCATTCTCACAAAGGCACGTATCTATAGCAAAAAGACGGACATCAATCCGTCATTTTTTTTAAAAAACGGAACTTTTCCCCCTTGCAAAGTATTCTCTACACAAGCGTTGCTGTAATCGCAATTTATTTTACAAATTCATAAAAAAAAATTGATATGAATCACAATATTAAATGTATTTTCATAAGGAATAACAGTATTCAGGGAGTCGTGGATGCGGTGTAAAAACATGGTCTTTAGTGTATTTTTAATACTCTTATGTGCAGTCATTCCGTCAATGGCCGCAGAATATCCTATTCATATAGTAAGTCGACCCAACACTTACGATGCTCTATCCATAACCATAGGAAATGCTCGTGAAGCCACATGTATAGCACTAACCCCTAACGCAGACGGCTCGTTTGACACGCAGCAAAATGTAACGAACAACCAAAGAATCTACTTTTATAGCAACGAAGAATGCAATGGTAGAGCATTGGGCAACGTCAATTTACGCCTAAATCTAGACGTTACCAAAATCAATATCACTATTAACAATAATAGAGCAACCGCAACCATAACCGCGGCTTACGAAAACGCTCCCAAAAAGACTATCCGTTTCTTCGCTCCGTGGACAAACACCTCAGCCATTCTCTATGTTGCAGGCGGCGATTCCGCGAAGATGACCGCAGTCAAAAATTACTGCGGATGGTTCGAAACAAGCATTAAACCGACCGAGGGCTCATTCCAAGTCTATTTCAAGCAAACCATCGGCTACGAATACGTCACTGACATCCATAATTCAATCAAGATAACGCCAATTGCACAATCGACTCTGCTTTCGCTCGACGAAGCCGCAGCAGCAGCGGACACCATATGGGTCAAGGCAGGCAAGGATATTGGTGCCACAACGACAGTTTACACCAAGTACCCGGGCGTTTTAGGCGATTGCCCCAGCAAGACACTCCCCGTGATGATGTTTGACTGGCTCCACGGCACAGACGGAGACATTGAAAGAGATGGTACCGTAGAAGGCACAAACGGCGACCCCATCAACGGCGTCAGTGCAGACTTTGGTTCTGGCGGATGTGCACACCACACCTTGGGAATGGTTGAACCCATCCTTGGTCCGAACGGAGTTCCTGTACCGGCAGCAAACTTCCCCGAAACCTGCCAAGCCACAACTCATATTGCTCAGTGGTTCTTGCCCGAAGTTATTGCCCAAAAGAATGGACAGCCCGTCACAAACGCCACCTGCCGTTCCATCGAACTTACTCTTGACAAAGACGGTCTCTGGCTCGGACAAAAAGACAACAGAAGCCCCGAAGGCGGTCTGTTCCTACTTGACGACTTCCAATACCTTGATGCCGAAAGGACCATAGCAAATCCCTACTTTGACAATATTTCTAGCGGTGGAAAGAGACACAACTATGGATTCACCATGAAAATTCAGGCTACCTTCGAATATATTCCAGGCCAGTACTTCGAATTTTTCGGTGACGATGACGTATGGGTGTTCATCAACAACCGCCTTGTCGTGGATATCGGAGGTCAACATGCACAGGTTTCAGGTGCAGTAGACCTGGATACACTCGGTCTTGAAGAAGGACGCAACTATCCGTTCCACATCTTCTACGCCGAACGCCATACTTCCGAATCGAACTTCAAGATGAAAACATCCATCGACTTGAAGACCGAAGCAAGTATCCTCGCAAAAGACATGTCCGAAGCCGGACTTATCAATTACGAAATATTCCAGCGCATTAGCAAGCAGGCACTCTCTTGCGACTTCTCTGGAGCTACAACGACAGATACTATAACGGCCCCGTCTAACTTTACCTTGATTGGCAGCGGTGCATACGCCGAGGGCGTCCCTCTGGATAGCGTTGGCGTTTGGTTTGGCGGCATCGTCATCAAGCCAGGCTATACCGGATTCACCATCAACACCGAGCAGATCCGTCAAACACGTACGCTCCCGCCGGGAACCTACCAATTGCGATTCTCCTTGCAAGCCGATGAAACCCAATACGACGAAATTACATTTGTCATCGACAAGTACGACTCACCCGAAATTTACTACGCCCGCGTCGACAACCAAAATAAATGGACACCGATTGGAACCAAGAACATGGACACCGGTGCAAACGAAGTCGACGGAACCATCGATACGCTTGGCAAGTGGGTCAATACTCGCTACCCTGTAAACGTGATGTTTGAAGAATGGGCCACATTCGACGATGTCGTTTATGTTATCACAAACAATGTTGCAGTCACGCCCTGCGACGAAAACGGGACCCCCATTACAGCTATCACGCTCAAGAACGGCAAGGCGACATTCTACGTCAAGGCCAGCGCTCCGGTTCAGGGAATCAAGCTCATTGTCTCTAGCGCAGACGAAACGCAGCAAGCTATTTGGAAAAACATTTCGTTCAAGGAACCGCCTGTACCGCAGATTGTTTATGCAAGCATCTTCGACAGGGACGGTGACGGACGCGGCGATAGCGTTTATGCAAAGCTCAACAAGCCCGTTGGCACTTTGAACAAAATGCTAGTCACCATGGATTCCATCCAGTTGGAATTTGGTGAAAAGTTCCCGACAATTTCCAGCGACAACGTTCAAACAAACGATTACGACAGCACCATGACAATCACTACCCTCGGAGGCTTTGGAATCGTTCCGTTCACAGGCGGTGCCGAAACAGTCTATAGCGGAAAGATTACACCGTTCTGGAAATACACGGAAGGCGCGGCCCCGACAACAATCAGCCTCACAAGCGATGTAGCCGACTCCATTGGTCCTGTCATTACATCTGCAGAAATTTCTTACAGCGATGACGGTTCTACAGTACTCCTAGTTTCTTTCAGTGAAGGGTTAGACTGCGAAGACGAGATAGCCGCAACCTACTTCACGTATTTCTTCAAGCAAACAGTCACAGAAAGACAAGATATTGTCCCAGATATTGTCGCCAAGGAAAAGAAATTCAGATGGAGACTCATCTTTAGAAGTTCCAGCAACGACAAGGAAAACGTCCCGGTCATGGGCGACTCCATCAAGCTGGTTCCTGGCGTTCACATGGACCTTCTCCACAGAAGTACGCCTGTAACCAATCCGTACGTTCGCATCTCCGGCGAGCAGAAGGTCGTTGTATCAAGCGCTCCAGTCGTAACGATTGGCGAATCAGAAATTTCTAGAGAAATTATCACAACGCCAACACCGACTATTCCGAAAATTGTTCCGGAGGACCAACCCAAAACGGCAAAGGAAGTCGCAACCGAATACGGAGCGCAAGGGCATTATCTAGGCAACCTGAGTCTATCGAGCCTAGTGAAGGATGAAGTCACGAATCTCGAAGCTGCCGTCAAGAATGCAAGCCAGAAAACAATTGAAAAAGAAGGCAAAACGCTAACGGAACTCATTGCCGAAAAAGGTATCAATGCGGTAAATAAGGAATACAAGCTCGGTGAAGAATTCATGAACGCCTACAACAGCGGAATAATTTCGCCGAAAGACATCAAGGAAATAGCCAACGGCAATTCTGCCATAATAGCCGAAATCACGAAGAAATACGCCGAAGAGACAAAGCTCATTTATAAGACAAAGTATTTCACAAGCCTTGGCATTTTCGTGAACAGCAATTCCGGAGAGCTTAAATGTACGGACACAATCTACAACAGCAACTGCCTCGACAGCAATAACGACGGCAAGATATTCCTCGCCTGGAATATGCGTTCCAAGAAGGGAAGACTCGTCGGTACGGGCGTTTACATTGCAAGACTTACGTACAAAATTAAAATCGGGAATAGAGTCATCGTAGACCGCACACAAGACTTCCTCTGGGGTGTGCGTCACGGCAAAACAAAAGGATTTACCATAGATCTGTACGAAGAATAAGAGTATCCTTCTCTCTCTAAAGGCGCCTGCTCGCTCGGCAGGCGTCTTTTTTTTGCAAAAAATATTCCAGAATAGAAGCGCATAGGCGTTTTTCTGTTTTCAGCGATTCTTTTGATATTATTTTATAGATGGAAGTTCCTGCGGCTCCCGAAATTCGTGGAGCTAATAGCTATATGGAGCCTAACACATCAAGTAGGCGACTATCAGCAAACATTCATACATGGAAGCAGGAAAAGGAATCGCTCTCCAGCATAAAAAATAAGAAAAAATCTAATTATCACGAATACGCTAATTATAATGTTCAAGAAAATGTAGATGGTTCCTATAAAATAATTTATCCATACTTTACAGCATCCTTTGAATATTTAAACAAAAAAGAAATGTTCCTGTTTGGAACAAATATTTCTATCAATAGAGGTCTGTTCGGTAGCCTATCTTTAGGAATAAACACTAGATTCCTTGAGTTTGGTCTTTCAGCTGGATTATGGAAGTACTTCAATAAGTACAGCTATTCCGGGACGGAATACATTCATAAAATACGAAAAACAGAAGTCTTATTTGATATTGATAGTTCGGTGGATAGAGATAATCTGGAAAGCTCGGATATTACTTATAGCGAAAATTTTAAATCATATTCATCAAACGATTTCACCCCCGTTTGGGGCGCCTACACAAGCATTTTCCTTGGATCATTATCTCTTAATTTTTCATTTAGCGCCTATTGTCCGAATGTAACCTATGAAAACAAATCCGAAAATGAACAGACTCAAGCAGACTTTGATTTCCCTTGGGTAATGACGGAGTATATCGCAGCAAGCTATCGAATAAACAAGCACTGGGAAATTCGTCTAGGTGCAGCTAGTATTTTTGGAAATTTCCCTGGTTGGCACTGGTCTGCTACGGGCGGCTTTAGCTACTACACAAAATAAGTCTCTTTTGCATTAAAAAACGGCCGCGCAAAGCGCGACCGTTTCAAATTTTCAACAAATTCGCAACTTATGCAAAGTTGTACAAATCCGTGATGTCTTCATTGTTCTTGTCGTACATCCAGAACTGGTTTACATGAGCCGATTCATCTTCCACGAGGGAAATCTTGATGTTGTGCTTGTATTCCAGATAGTTGAACATGCGGTTCAAGTCCTTGCAAAGGACATCGACAACTGGAGCGCTGACCACGAGGGTCACCTCGCGGAGACGGGCCTTGGTGTGGGCACGAGCAAGCCAGCGGTCAATCATGCCAAGCGTCGATTCCAGCGTGGCAATGCGGCCACTGCCGTTGCACACAGGGCAGCATTCGGTCTTTTCGGTCATGAGGTTCACGCGGACGCGCTTACGGGTCACTTCCATGAGACCGAACTGGCTAATCGGGGCCGGGCTGATCGGGGCCTTGTCGCGACGAATTGCCTTGCGGAATTCCTGATAGACGGCTTCGCGGTCTTCGTCTGTTTCCATATCGATGAAGTCGATGATGATAAGACCGCCCACATCGCGGAGGCGCAGTTGCTTTGCGATTTCGTGGCAAGCATCGAGGTTAGTTTCGAGAATGATCTTGCCCTGGTCCTTGCCATGGACCTTCGGACCCGTGTTCACGTCGATGGACACGAGAGCTTCGGTCTGTTCAATGACGAGGTTGCCACCGCGCGGAAGCGGGACCTGGCGCTGCAAGGAACGAGCGTAGTCGTTTTCGATCTTGAAGTATTCGAACAAGCTTTCGCTAGAGCTCCAGAGCTTCACCTTGTCGAGCTTATCTGGAGAGAGAACCTTCAGATATTCACGAAGGGCAAAGTATTCATCACGATTGTCGATATACACGTAGTCCGTGTTTTCGCCGAAATATTCGCGGAATCGGATTCTTCGTAGATGCAGGTCTCGGGCGGCATGGTTTCGAAGTTGTACTTCGTCTGTTCCCACTTGCTTTCGAGTTCGCGCATCTGCTTGTTGATTTCGAATTCGGATTCGTTGAGGCCGTTGGTACGGACAATGTAGCCCACGTCGCGACCCTTGAGGCGGCGTACGACCTTCTTGAACTCGCGGCGCTTGACTGGATCGCGTTCACGCTTCGAGACGCCGACGAAATTTGTACCGGGCATGCAAACCAAGAAACGGCCAGCAAAGCTCAAGTGCGTCGTCAAACGGGCACCCTTAGTGCTAATCGGTTCCTTGACCACCTGCACCATGATTTCTTGGCCTTCCTGGAGAATTTCATCAATCGAAATTTCCTTAGAGGCATCGCCTTCGTCATCATCGTCACCATATTCGCGGCGCAACAGTTCGTTGCGATCCATGGCGTCTTCCTGATGCAAAAAGCCAGCCTTCTCCAGACCAATGTCAATGAATGCCGCCTTGAGTGCAGGAAGCACCTTCTGAACGACACCCTTATAAATATTGCCCAGAACTCGATTAGACGAAACACCTTCCACAACCAATTCTGCGAGTTCACCATCTTCCATGATGGCGATGCGCTTTTCGTATGGTGTTTTACTAATCAAGATTCCGCGCTTACACTTATTTGCCATTAAAACTCCTAAAGGGTAAAGCAAAACTTGATAGATATCCCCAAGACCAGTCCAAAAGTATGGACCGCATCCGAGCTCCCTATGTTTCTTGACGGAAAGTACCGCCCGCCTGCAAAGCAAAGCCTGGGGACCATAAATATAGATAAGTGGTTGGTGGCTAGTGGTTAGTGGTTAGGGAAAAGCGGGGGGAATTGTAAGAGAAATGTGCGAAAATTCGATAAATGAGCGTAGCGAAAGTACAATTGAAAGTTACTAGTTATGAGTTACTAGATAAGAATTCGGAAGTAGGAGTTAGGAAGTAGGAGAGATTAGTTGGCAGTTGGCAGAACTTAGTTGGCAGAACTTAGAGCTTAGTTGGCAGTGGGAAGAGTTTAGAATTTAGGGACGTCATCCTGACACCATAGGTGGAAGGATCCAGTAAAGTTAGACGAGAGGCGAGAGAACGCCCTTTGGGCTACAGACGAGAGAAATTTTAGCTTGCAGAACTTAGAGAATAACTATTGACCAGAGACAAACATCAAATTAAATTAATCTGCGATGAGCCCAAAAACATTTCCAACAGACAAAGCATCCTTAGAAAAGTACGAGAAGCGAGTTCAAAACTTTACGCTTGGACGACTCGAAAAAGAATGGGAAGCCGTCAAGGACGACCCGATGCCGGAACGCAGAGACATCGTCGCCAAGGAACTCCGTGAATGGGATAAAACGCAAAAACAGGCATTCCGGGGCCTCGCCAAAACCCTGCTCTTTGTTTTTTTGGGACTTGGAGGATGTGTAACCGAGTATGTTTACTTGTTCGTAGCCATTATCAAACGAATGCTTGGCGCCCCTCCGCACCCAGAAATCATATTTGCGGATTATCTCCCCTATTATTCTTACTCGTGTACTATCGTTTGCCTAACACTTTATTTCTTTTCCATTTGGGGCCAAAAAGGAAGTTCTTTCTTTGATATTAATAAAATAAAAGAATTTGGACATATCGTGATTACGGAGGCATTTTCCGTCTTTTTCATCGCAAACGGTCTAGTCGGAATTGTTTTTGGTCACTATTACGGATTTTTCGTGACACCGGGACCGATTGTTTCGCGAATCATTTCGAGTATCATCATCACTTTATCCGTATTCTACTTCTACAACTATCACGTAGACAAGTACAAAGGATTTTTATTCAAAAGCGCCATCCCGTTAATTTCACTTTCACTTGTTCTTGAGCAAATCGGTCGATTGACAATTTTGTAAATTCATTCGCATGAAAGAAGAAAAGACTCAAGCCGAAGAATCTCTGGAAGCGTTCAAGAAACGCATTTGCAAACTCTCGTACGATGAACTTTATGACGAGCTGGACGCTGCCGAAAAAGCAGAGTCCGAAGAACGCATTGCAATCGTCGAAAAACGGATTGACGAACTTGAGCCTATTGAAAAAAAGAAAAAAGAAATCAAAGAAGAGAAAGAGAATTTCAAAAAAGCCCTGATAATGTGGCCCCTATTCACTGTTTTTGGGGGCCTTTATGCGGCTAGACAAATCGCTTATTTCTTGCGATACAATCAATTTGGAACAAAGGAAACTCTCAAAGCAATCAACATTACTGAGATCTTGCCATATATTCCTTACGCAAGTGCAATCGTCGGCATTATTCTAGCTTATTTTTGGAGCTATCTGCGCCAAAAGAAAAGAACTTTCGACTTAGGCATCACCGGATTTTGTTTATCTAAAGCATCATTGGGCTTGCTCTTGGGGAGCTATCCAGGATTTTTCATAACACCGGGAGCCAATCTTTCTCGAGTTATCGGCGGTATCGTCGCTACGCTTTCGCTAGTATTCATGTACAACATATTCACCGGAAAACACACCGGGCGTTTTTTCAATAACGCATGGCCGTTGCTATTAATAACTATTGCCGCTGAACAAATCGGCTGGCTGGAATATTTATAACCAACAACTATTGACCAATGACTACCGGCTAAGAATTACTTTGTAATAAAGTAATCTTCGGGGTTGACGGGGACGCCGTTCACGCGGATTTCATAGTGCAGGCCAAGACTCGACTGGAGGCCGCTCTTGCCAATCAGCGCAATCGGATCGCCACGACGCACTTTTGCGCCAGGCTTTAAAAGCGTTTCGCCAAGATGCGCATAGAACGTTTTCACATGCTCCATATGTTCAATCTTCATGGTGAGTCCAAAACCGCGATGTTTGCGAACTTCGACAACGGTCCCGCCGCCAGTTGCATAAACAGTATCGCCTTCGGCCGCCAAAAAGTCAATACCTCTGTGCGGAAGTTCCTGGTCCGTAAACGCATCGAACACCATTTCGAATCGGCTCTTGATATCGTGATGATTCTTGAGCGGATGAAGCACCGGAACGCGCGCCGCAAGCGCAGAATCTTTTTCCAAAATGTTCAAAGTTTTTCGAAGCGTCGCTCTCATTGCAGGCAAATTCTTTTTAGGAGAGCCGTCGTCTTCTATAGATCCGTTTTCAAGAGTGAACCCCAGCCCGCCAAGTTTCATGGAACTGTCGCGAACCATGCGAGTCTCTTCAATCTTCAAAATCGTCGTATCCACAACCGTGCGGATTTTCTTGATTTCACCCTTAATCACAGAATTCTGGTGATAGACATCCATCAAGTTGCCATTCGACAAGTTTTCCACAATCTGAACCGGCGAGAACGTGAAAAAGCCTATAACTGCGCAAATAGTTAGGACAAAATAAACAACAGCTTTCCGTACGGAGAACGTTATATCACGTCCCTTGGTATCCCTGTTCGGATAAATGTGTACCTCAAGCTTTTTCACTGGAACCTTCGGATTTGTTCAATTTCTGTTCGAGTTCGGCGACTTGTTTTTTGATTTCGAAAATAGCACCCACGGCCTCGACCGTAGATGGATCATCCTTGATGGAATCGAGACGACCTCCCTGAATTGCCTCGTAAACATGTTGTCCGAGCAATTGGTACTTTGCCTTGAGCTTCGACTCTACCATCGACAATTCGACGCGCGAAAGTACGTTAGACGCACAGTCCATAGCCGTATTTTTCAGCTTATTTAGAGTATTTTCATTTATCATATCATTCGACCTGTCTCTAAAATAGTAGATTTTTCAATATAAAACAATGGAGATTTTTCTATGAGTCGCAGCGATCGCAGAAGAGCAAAGCAAAACGTCAAAAAATTCGTACCAAAAAAGTCAAATGCGCTGGATAAACGAGTTATCGTGGCCCTCGCAATCATCGTCGTTGTATTTTTCGTAGGAACAATGATCATCCAAAGAGGCTAATTAATGAAGTTCACTATCCAGAAGAATGTTTTGCAGGAAGCCCTGCAGGCAGCAATTAGCGCTGTTCCGAACAAGTCCACCATCCAAATTCTCAACAACTTTTCGCTCCGCCTCGAAGGCAATTTCCTCGAAGTGAGCGCCACAGACCTCGACCTCGGTATCAGGGTCAAGGTGGAAGTTCAGGGCGAACGTGATGGCGCAGTCGTCATCAACGCACGCAAGTTGTTCGATCAGGTGAAGAGCCTCGTGGACCCGAGCATCACGAACATTACTTTTGACGCCCAGGATTACTTGGTCAAGATCCAGTGGAGCGAACGCGGTAAAGCAAGCATCATTGGCTTTGACGCAAACGACTTCCCGCCGTTCCCGGAAATTGAAAATGGCGAAACGCTCAACATCGCTGCAAGCGAACTCGCATTCCTCGCTGAAAAGACATTGTTTGCAACCTCTACCGATTCCACCCGCTTGAGCTTGAACGGCGTGTTCCTCGAAGCTAAGGACGGCAAGATTTCCATGGTCGCAACCGACGGTCACCGCTTGGGCCGCGCAGCAATTGACCAGGAAGGCGCAGAACTTTCGAACGGCGTCATCATCCCGCACAAGGCTTTGCAGCACATTCTGCACATGGCCAAGGGCGATTCCACCGTTGAAGTCCGTGCATCCGCAACGCACATCCTCTTTAACACCGGTTCTATCCAAGTGATTTCCAAGCTGTACGAAGGACCGTATCCGAGCTACCGTTCCGTGATCCCGACGCAGTTCGAACGCACCGCACAGGCCAACACTACGGAATTCCAGAACAAGATCCGCAGCGTGATTTCTATGGCTAACGCACGCACCCGCAAGATCCGCTTGCAGTTCGACGGCAACATCCTCGAACTCAGCGCCACGGACCCGGATGTCGGCGGCGATTCTCGCGAAGCACTCGCTATCACGCACAACGGCGAAGGCAGCTTCTGCATTGGCTTTAACGGCCAGTTCCTCGCAGAAATCCTTGGCATGTGCAAGAGCGAAGAAGTCATCATGAAGATGAACAACCCGCTTGGCGCTTGCATCATCGAACCGGTTGGCGAGAACATGAACTTTTCGTTCCTGTTGATGCCGACGCACCTCACGGACAACTAACCGAAGTTCGGACAAATTTAAGGGCTCTCGAGAGAGAGCCTTTTTTGTTTAGGGAGATTGTGATTAGAATTGCGCCAAATTTAATGGGGACTGCGCGCGTAAGTGGAACTGTTTGTGTAATTGGAACTGCGGCAAGTTTAATTAGGGTTGCGACCGCAAGAGTAAATGCCTCGAGAATTAATTGGGACCGCTGCAAAGTTTAATTAGAACTGCGTTGTCAAGTTTAATTAAAATGCGTGAAGCACAGATAAAGTAAATTAATTAGACGAATATATGGGCCTTAACGCACGCACCGCACGGAACGATAATCGTCTTTCGCGAAAGCGTTTATGCTTGCGGCTTTACAGTTGAAAGAGAGAAATAAGTAATAAGCGTTTGATTCGCGATTCTCAGAATCTTCGGTTGCACTCCAGAAATACGCGTAACCGCCGATGCCATCGAACTTGCCACCAACAATTGCACCGTCATCCGCTTTCGAGATTGCGCCGCGATAGCCCGCCGGGAGCGCGTTGAATCCAATTTCATCCATGCCATTCCCTTTCTTGAACCAACCATCCTTCGCTTTTAAAGCCGCGCCAACTTTATTCGAGACCGCGTCGGGAGCGCCAGCGTCGGGCTGCGCGAGGAGCTGCGCAAAGTCCGCTTTCGTCGGGAGGCGCCATCCATCAGGGCAAACTGCTTTCGCCTCTGCCCACGTATAAAGACGACCCAACCGTTTGCAGTTTCGCGAGTCCCCATCCGGACAAGCACTCGCCTCCGTTGCATAATTCAAGTTATCTGCCATCCACGTGAGATTGCCAATCTTCACGATATTATAACTCTGTCCGTCACGCGAATCCGTAAAAGACTCGGAACAAGCCGAGAGGAAGAAAGAAAGAGCGGCGATAGTGAAAGAGGTGTGGAATGGGATGCGCATAGGGAGAATTTAAAAAAATCATCGCAAGTCAGATATTTTTGTATACTTTAAATCCGTCCTAAAAATAATAAGTAACTATCATCCCATTAGCTTTTTAAAATCCCTTATACGAGTAAAATATGAAATACGATGCAAAGGCATTTCGAATTTTTAATATTGATGTGGCAAGCCTTCCTAAAACTTTATATAGGTACATGCCAGAATAGCCTTATGCACTTGGAACATTAACGACAAGGTTCTTTCATTTTTCTTTAATAAGCGAATTCAACGACCCTTTTGAAGGAAAATTCACTGAAGAAGAATGCCACGAAGACGAAACATGGAGCAAAAACATTCGAATAAATCTTGATCCAAAAATGATTCAATTAAAGGAATCCGTTGAAAGAGAAACAGGAGTTCTGTGTTTTAGCGAAATAAATAACGATATTCTTATGTGGAGCCATTATGCAAATTCACACAAGGGAATTGTAATCGGCGTTGATCCACAAATTTTGTGTAAACAGATTACATCCTCAGATTTTGATAGCTTGTTACAAGCTGTACGATACGATGAAAACTATCCTAGAGTTGAATATCTTAAAGAGTTTAATTTGGTGAAGCAAACAAAAATGATAGTGGACAAATGGTATTTCACTAAATTTAGACAATGGGAATATGAAAAGGAATGGCGAGCGATCTATAAACCAGGATTAACGCAATTCCCTAAAGAAATAATCCAATCTGTTTATTTTGGAGCGAAATTCAATCCAGATAAAAGAGATTTGTGGATTAAGCAAATTATTGAATCCGGCATTAAGCCAGAAATGTATCAGGCAAGTCTAGATAAAACTGCCTATAAAATTAATTTTGAAAAACTGGAATAGACTTTAATTTTTGCAGGGATAGAAATTGTGATTTGGATCCAAGAAAACCACGTAAAACGTATTACGGTCAAATAGGTATTCGCGACCGCTAAGTTTATACGACTTTTTGTCTAGACAATTTGGAATAAAAAATCCAATTAATCTAAACCCACCTTCTAGCCTAAAACGCGCCCAACTGACATCGCTAGGTACATGTTTAGGGTGCTTTGCCTTTGAACCCTTGGGAATGTTTTCGTAAATAACGAGCCTTTTGTCTGATTCCCAATCGAATCTAGTACCACCAGAAAATTCTTTAATCTTTTCCAATAACATCAGGCGATTTTTGTCATCTAAGCTTTCTAAACTGTCAAAACCAGCATCTGTTTGATTAACATCTAGAAAATCAAAATTGAATTTCACAAACGATGCAATTGTCGTTTTTTCAACAATGCATTCTGGGAAATTTTTTTTAAATTCCTCAGCTTGAGAATTCCTGTACTTTGCTCTGTTCTTCATACGATTTTAGGCACTCCTCCGATTTTACCATTTCGGTAGGGTGTTGAAACAGGTCTATCGTTTCTGAGAATGTCGCCAGGAATTTCATCAAGCCTATATCCATAACTTTCGTTATTTTTCTTATTGACCAAATAAGTGCGGTACTTGCCTAAATGGTCCATAATAGCCGTGTCATGAGTAGAGAAAATCATTTGGGCATTATGCGGGTTTTCTTCAGCGGAATCAAACAGATTGATTAGCATTGGCAGAATGTCTGGATGTAAATTGATATCGAATTCGTCCAGCAAAAGAACTCCGCCATTGTCCAATGCCATATAATAAAGTGCTAAATCATAGAATAATTTTCTTGTTCCACTAGATTCATACCAAATAGGTACCGGATATTTCTTTTCATTATATTCGTGATAAAAAACGGGATAAAATTGAATATCACCTTTGGGGGATAAAGATCTTGCAATCCTTACATCAACAATACCTGTGTCTGCATTAAACAACAGTTCTTTTACTTTAGCAAAACGATCTTGTTTGTTTCGATAATTTTCGCATATCAATGATTGATCCAGATGGAAATTGCTTAATCCATACTCGGTTACATTTGTGATGACGTTTTCGAAAAATGTGAATATATCATTTAACGAATTGAATTCGCCCTGTCTTGCCGAATTTATCACAGAAACTTTACTTCTAATTCTTACTTGCTCAAGTTCTTTAAAGTCATCTGCAACATAGGTAAGTGTATCATTTTGTCGCTTGAAAATAAATTTTTCCGTATCATCAAACGAGAGCTCCTCGGAAAGGATTTCGTTTTTACTTAGAGAGACTTCATACAAATAGATTTTATCGCCAATAGCGAACCTGCAAAAAAGATCTGTATTTTCAGTGCTGTCAAAAAATTTTTCAAACGGAATATCCATCTTGGGATCATTGTTATATGATTCCGTGCATAGATATTTTATAAAAGCCATCGCTCTTAGTGTATTTGTCTTTCCTGAAGCATTAGCCCCTTTCAGACACATAATGTTGGCCACCTTTTTTCCCTTCGAAATGTTTTCTGGGCAATTGCCATTCAGCTCAAGAGAAAAATCAAAACCCTCTTTAAACGAGAAAAAATTACGGGCGCCAAATTCTAAAAGCATGTGAAAACTCCGTCAAAATTGTCAAAGCTCAGGAATAATATAGCATAATTTTGCCACAAAAGCAACATCTTCCGTCAGATTTGACGGAAGATGTCGGATTTTTGTCGTTTTTTAGGGAAATTTGAAAAAAAACGGGCTTTCGCAAACTTGGAATCACTCGCCTTTATCCAAATAATACAGCATCCTATCCAAAACCGCAAAATTCTTTATATCCAGATTATTGATTATTTTCGAATAATAATCGCAATAATACTCATATTTCTTGCCAATAGACAATCCTCTCGGAAGGGCGTTCCCTAATTCATTAAATAACTTTATTGATTCTGTATTCCATAAAAAGCATTTACGGGGATATAAAACCGTCAGTATTTTGCTAACGACATTTATCCCAGCTCGTTCAACTTTGTATTTTGAATCGTTCATAGCTAGATCAACACGTTCTGCCAAACTCATTCTTTCATTATTCAACATCGAACAAAGCTTTGTCAATTTACCACTTTCTTTTTCACGCACCAAGCCAGGAATGTTTATCGGGATAATCCAGCCCAAAGCTCCTTCTTGACAGAATTCCTTTACATTAAAATTCCTGAAATTATTTTTTATATCAATGCATCCTTTGAGTTTCACGATACCATTATCTCTTTCTTCACAAAATTTTAGATATAAATCATGATTTTGCCTACATTCTTTTAAGAGATCCATTATTTCGCTTGAAATATGTACAATTTCTGTTTTTTTAAATTCATCCATATTTTCCAGTTGCGGTTTCTTTTTTCTCAAATCAGCATAACGATTTAACATAGATTCTGTTATTTGCCTGGAAACATTACTGATTTTGCAAAACCATTTATGAATTTTTTTGCAATCATTTTGATTGGTTATTTTTGATGTTAATTCAATATTTTTTCCTAACCCTGCACTAGTGTAATTCGCTGAACCTACATATGCTACATATTTTTTTGAATATCGAAATAGATACACCTTAGGATGAAAAAAATTCTCCTTCTTGGCATAATATTTTACATCCGCATGAAAATCGTCACCTAATTTTTTTAATGTTTTCAAAGCTTACGCAGGAGTTGGCATATCAATGCCAACAATTATATGAACATCTTCCCACTTAGCTACTTCATTCTCTTTTAAATCAACTATTAGTTTTTGAGCGCCATCTTTGCTAATTAATCCTGACGCTACATAGATTTCTTCAGCGCAAATAATATGTTCATGCAACTCCTTTTCTAACCATTCTATAATCATGCGCTATTCCTTCTATAAGCGATATGACAGATTACAAATCTAATAATGACCCCAGCTGATCTGTGATTTCCTTTGGAGCTAAGGAGTTGACACACGCTATTGCACATGCGGAAAACTCAGCATCTCGCTTTATTTTATCTTTTAACAGTTCAACACAAGCATATTGATTCATATATCCTGAGCAATACATATCAATAATTCTTTCCACCTCATCCCATATTTTTTGGCGACCCATTTTTATATGAAAATCATTCATATTATATATATCGGAAGAAACCTTAACTCGTTCCTGTTCAGTAGGCTCTGTAGTTGCGGGCACAATATTTGCTCGAAGAAACGAAATTAATTTCACATCGTCTTTATTGCATGGGTCAAGTAATAAAGGCGTTTCAGTTTCTGTTCCGTTAGCAGTTAAATAGTCGCTTGTATTCGACAATGGGAAAAAACAACTTTTCCCGCCATCGCCTGTCTTTCGGTTCGCATATGTACAGCATAAACGATAATTACTCGGATCATTAGCAAGCCAATGATATCCTGTTGCTTTTAATGGCTTGTTGAAATTATAATGTTTGTATTGCTTTATCTCTGCTTTGGGCCTTCTATGGTCTATAGGTGTGTCTGAACCTCGCATGGTCACTTCTGTGTACCAACATTTACAATGACTATGTTGTCGAAAATCCTCTTTTAATACTTTATTTTCCCATAAATCACTACTATTGCCCCATGAAGCGCGTTTATTTAAAAGACTTGGTAAATCTATGTATCTCATGTACGCTCCTCATACAAACGTTCAATTAATTTTTTTATATCATCGCTCTTTTTTTGCATCTCTTCTTGGGACAAATACTCTTTTGTATAATATTTTGTTTTCCTAAATTCTCTAATAAAATCATTATACAAAAAATCAATTGTTGTTGAAAAAATAGGCAGGGAAGCCATTCTTTTTGTAAGGTCTCGTAATTTTTGTTTTTCGTCTTCACTTATTTCGTTATTAATTAATTTCTCATATAATTTTTGCCTTTTTAATAAGTCATCCGTAGTATTTTTATCGTACGATGTTCGCAATCCATAATATTCACTTTGCAGCAAGCCGTCTATCCCCATTCCCTCAGTATTTGTGTCTGGATATCTGACTTTTGTAGATCCATCAATGTACTCAAAAATCCGGATATAATCCTTTGAAACTCCATTTATTAACAATGGATTCTGTGTTGTTATTATTGCTTGTGTATTAATTGATTGTTTCAAGATTCTATCTATTTTTTCTTTTATATTATATCCCCAGCGAGGATTCATGAATGCATCTGGTTCATCCATCAAAACAAGACAGTCTTCTTTTTTACATACACCTAACATTCCCAATATTTTTATTAACTGCCTTTGGCCTTCACTCAAATTAGAATCCTTAACAGGGTCTTTTTTATTTTCAATATAAACATACACCTGATATTCCGCTCTATAAAGAATTTTTATTTTATCAAAAACATCCAATAGTAAATTCGATTCTATACCAGAACCTTCGATATTATAAATTTCAACAAAAACTTCTTTACTGTTTTTGGGCGTAATAACACAATTTTCAAATGCAGGGACAAGTTTATTTTCAAGATATTCTATAAATGATATCAGCACATCTTTAAAATAGCGCATTTGATATTCAATACGTCTTTTTTTATACTCTCGGAATTCCCTTTTATACGCCTTACGTCCCCACTCAAGTTCATTGGGATTACGATCATATCCGTGATGCACCATTTCATATTCATCACGATGCCATTCTTGTTCACGATTTTTCCATTCTTTTTCAATTCGATCTAATTCATAATCACGAAGTTCGCCAACAATAGAATCAAAAAACTCAACATTCAATGAAGCAACAATTCTATCAATTTTTGATAGTTTACATTGTTCTCGAAGTCTTTGTTTTTCATATGAATCCGGTCCTGCCAGAATAGCACATAAATAAATGGGAACAAATGATTCATCACAATAGATGTATTTTCTTTTTGGTAAATTGTCTTTTAATATTTCCTTACCTTTACGACCTTTTTGAAAATAATCGACAATAATTTGTCTACATTTTTTCACATACTGAATGTCATTTTTCTTTATCTCTTCATAAAATGTTTTATTACTTCCCGAATAAAATGAAATTATTCTTTGCGGAAAAAGACGAATATTATTTTCAATAAGTTTTTGTTTTATAGTCCTTATAGAACCTGAAAACAACTGATCATCTACATCAACATTATGCAGTCGACCTTCTTTTTCTATTCGTATATTTTTTTGAGCGTATTCATATTCTACTTTATAATCATATTCAATATTTTCCGCTATTGACGCAGAATCAAACGACATCATTATATTTATTAAAGCCCTGATGAAAGTAGACTTTCCTGATCCATTTTCACCAATAAGGATTGTCGAACTACCACCATTAACAGTATTAAATCTGATATTAAAATTATAAAGACAAAGATAATTGTCTATAAAAAGTTTTTTTATTTGCATATTTTTCTATTTCGTTAATTTATATATATTTCCAGTTAATTTCACAATCAACTGTTTACGCTCTAAAGATCTAAGAGCTTCCAAAACATCAAATGTTTTAAAGCTAACAGACATAAGTTCTTCTACAGGTAGTTCCTTTATTTCATTTTTTAGAAACAGCTTTACAATTTTCCGTTCTAGATTTGAGCTAATAAGAGCTTCAATTTCTTTAGGGATTGTAATACGTTTTTTGGCTTCTGGGAGTTGTTTTTCTTTTTCATCGGCTTTTTCAATTAGAATTCTATTCAACAGATTCTTTGCATTTTCATCTTCGAGGGTGTTTGTACCCAATTTGCCACGAAAGGCTCGAACAAGGATTGATCTTTTTATTATTTCGATTTGTTCTACGACTTTTTCAGCGGTCAGCCTAGTCTGTGATTCCTTTTCAAAAATAGTCCTAACGATTCGAACTATTTCCTGTTGTTCAGCCATAGAGGCTACAGGTATCACAAACGAACCTAGTTTTTTTGCATTAATGTTTGATTGGTTAACACCATCAGTTTTTACACTATTACAATATTTTTTCGCTGCTGCTGTATTTAACGCATAATTTAGATAATCACCTAGCACCAAATTATGATTATAATCCAATTTAATTAAGTACCCTGAATAGATTGCCGGATAATCGCCTCTATATATAGCCGTTTTTCCAACAACCGCAGCACTATTAGTTTTGTTAAACAAAACATCACCAGGATATAATTTATACTTTTTCACATCCTCCTGATCTTTCGTATAAGCAAGATTTGTCCAATCAATTTCGCCATATTGTAAATTTCTCATTCGAATTACAACAACAGAGCCTTCAGGCTGTGACTTTTTTGGTGTTCCACGATTTAGGGAATAGCATAATTCTTCTATTGATTTATTAATCCAACTACAATCGCCAATACCATTTTCTTTTCGCCATTTGGCAGTAAGTTCACCTGCAAAAGCTTTGTGGAGTATGGAAGCTCTTCGAACTTCAAAATTTTCTAATACCTTTTGTACTTTTTCTTTTGCTTTATCAAGTTTTAAGAAAAGTGATTCTATATGTTTAACTATTTCTATTTGTTTATTGTATGGAGCAAGAGGAAAAGGTATTTTTTCTAAATCCGTCTTACGAATTGTAGGCACTGTTGTTGATTTCGTATATGCAAACAAATCAACACTTTTACTCCAATAAAAAACATATTTGAAATAACACTCATCGTTCGAGATAAAAGCCATTAAATTATTATCTATACAACACGGAGAAGGATTTAGAGAACGTCTGTTCAACCTAATTGTTTCACCAACTTTTGCAAAAATAATAGAATTTTCGGGTATTAGTGACGCTTTTAATCTTTTTCGAATTTCTTCATCAATAGTATTATCAGACTCACATAAATATCCATAATTGTTGGAATATTTCAAGCTTCCAACTTTATAAAACGGAATATTTAAATCTCTATTTCCTTGAAATATTTCTTTGAAAGCACTTCCCACAACAAACAATCCACAGTTACCCCAATATGTCCAACACCAATTTTTAGGAATCGAATAAGGTTCATCAGGGATTTCCAATACATTTCCAGCATCGGTTCCAAACATGGACTTCCTCATAGTTTCCATATTATTTCTCCGAAGACAAAACTTTCAATTCGCGAACAACATCTTTAAGCAAATCAACAGCTTCTTCAAGATTTGCAATAGCCTCTTCACCAGCAGTAATTGGATCAGGAAGTCCATCAGAGCCAACAACAGAACTTTCTTCGATAAGTCCTAGATCAAGACAATCATCATATTTTTCTTCTATTTCCTCTCGAGTATACTTTGTCCATCGTTTACTAGTACGTTTTAACGGATTCTTGAATCCCTCAATAAATTCATCAAAATCTGTTTTTTTTAGAAGTCTGGTCCTACTGAAAGAATTACCCGTTCGCATATCATAGAATGCAATTTCTTTGGTATTCCCTTTTTCTGTTTTTCCTCTAGTAAAAAACAAAATACTTGTGGCAATTTTAGTAATCTCAAATACACCCATAGGCAAACGTATAATTGTATGTACATCGCAAAAGTTCATTAGTTCTCGACGAACATCATTGCCATAGCCACTCGAAAAAAGAACCCCATCAGGCACTAAAACAGCACAACGAGCATTTCCACTTTTTTTTAAACTACGATAAATAATTTGTAAAAATTTAAATTGTTTACCTGTCTTCTGAAAAGATATATCATCCCTAAAAAAATTCCCATTTTCCACATTGTTGTCAAATGGAGGATTCGTGAGAATGACATCAAATTCTTTGAATCGCTTTGCCTCTGAAGCTAATGTATTTTCACAATAAATATTAGCAGGAACATTATGCAAATATGCATTCACTAACGCAATTCGATGAATATTTTCGTCCAATTCAATTCCGTTAAACGCATTTTGAATATCCTTTTTTTCTTCATCAGTAAGTGAGGATAAATCCTTGCTACTCATCATATGCTGATATGCGGATATCATAAAACCGAATGTGCCACAAGCAGGGTCAAAACACCGTTCACCAAATTTCGGCTCGATTAGCTCTGTCATTACATCTGTCAAAACTCTAGGAGTAAAATACTGACCTACGCCAGATTTCCAATCCTTGACATTTATAGAAAGTAAATATTCATAAAAATCACCAAAATCCCCTTTTCTCATTTCCGACCAATCAAATTTATTGATTTCAGAAATGACTTTTTCAAGATTCTTGGGTTCTTCAATATGAGACACTGCGTTAGCATAGATATCAGCAATCTTCGAAAAAGATATCTTACCCAATTCTGCTAATATAGATCTATAATATTTCTTCAGTTCAACTCCATGTAATTTGGTAAGACACATCCATGAATAAGAATCTATAGAATTTTTTAAACCACTTTTCTCACTTTCCGTCAGTTCGTTTACAGATTTATTTCTATTGGTTGCGTATTCATGAAGACGTTTTTTAAAAGACGACTCAATGACTTTTAACAACTGAATTTCTTCGCCAGATACTTCTAGAATTTTCAAAAAAAGAATGTAAGTCAGTTCCATGATATATTGATGATTAGGCACCCCATCATCACGTAAGATCGTGCAAAGATTCCATATCTTTTTCTCTGTATTCTGTGCATTCATCATATTATACCTTCATAAATAGCGAAATCAAATCGCATGATGAAATTGTTGAAATTAGCCTTTATTTTATTGATAAATTTTGCAATTACACATTCTTTTTTAGAGTCAACTTCCCATCCGGCCTTTTGCAGTTGTTCATCGATAAGGCACCGAGTTTGCGCTTCGTTCCAATCAATCATCGCCGAAACTTTTTCAGACTGTTTGACGCGTTCCTTTTGGGTTGTTCCTGATGCTTCGGTTGTAACGGCTTCGAGTTGTTTGGAGAGTTCGGCTATTTTCTTCTCTTGCTCGGCAAACAGTTCCTCAAAATTCGGGCTAGGAACATTATCGGGCATTACAAAACTTGGCGCGATGAAATTCCAATTGCCGTATGTTTTCATAAACCATACAGCCAAGTTGTGCATCATCGAAAGAAGAACCTTCGCTTCTTCTTCGGAATCTGCTCCTGCATGGACTGCTGAATTTCTTGTCTTGCGCAATAAATAAAGCGTGTCGTCTATATCGCGAGGCAACAGGCCTGAACGTTTCAAAATGCGAATGCGGTTTGCATGCGTGTTGTCTATTTGAGGCTCGTTTATCTTTTCAAACGCAAATATTTCTAGAACAAACCTTTCTGCGAATAACCCCATTTTGAAAATACTTGCATTCGGATCCGAATACAAATATTTCTCGGCAGCCTCGCCAATTTCTGCTAGAGCCGGCCAATAACAATGAAGAAACTCGAAATTTGATTTCATAGACACAAGCTACTTGTATTTATTATAGCTTAATATAGGTTTTTTAATCTTAATTCTGCACGGTCAAAGCGTATTGTGCGTAGTTTGAACGCGTTAGCCCCCCCCTACCGACAATGTTTCTTGAGTGCTGCAATGTACGCTTCTGCATATCTCGATTTCGTGATGCCTTTGCGCATAACATAACCGACGGTCATCTTGTCGTGGACATCGAGGCGCTTCGCGATAATGTTCTTGCCGTTGAGTTTGTGGCTGATGACGCCGGAGCAAATAGTGTAGCCATCAAGGCCGATGAGCAAATTGAAAAGTGTAGCGCGGTCGCGGACTTTGATGTTTCGCGGGCAATCGAAGTCGATGGCGGTGAGAGGTTCTTCGGCAAAGTAGAACGAATTGAAATCACCTTGTTCGTAAGTCAAGTACGGGAATGGTTTGAGATCGGCCAGCGTGATTGTTTCTTTTTTCGCAAGCGGATTTTTTGATGACATGAACACGTGAAGCGGTGTTGCGAAAAGCGGTTCAAATACAAGGTTGTTTTTTTGAA
The DNA here is from genome assembly GCA_902776765.1 of Fibrobacter succinogenes. Taxonomy (GTDB): domain Bacteria; phylum Fibrobacterota; class Fibrobacteria; order Fibrobacterales; family Fibrobacteraceae; genus Fibrobacter; species Fibrobacter succinogenes_N. The sequence goes on along the minus strand of CACYRP010000029.1, from coordinate 29,467 downwards.
TGAGCTTGGTGATGACCTTTTCGTTTTTGTCGCTGAGGTAGAGAACGCCCATTTCGCTTTTCATTTTGGCAACGTCGTCAATAATTTCGTTTGTTTGCGTTTCGCGGAGCGTAAAGTCGTAGCTTGGGCCACCGAATTTGCGGATAACATCGACGAATGCGTTTACCGCAAATGAATAATGCTGGCAGCTGACGGAGAAAATCATGTTGCCGCCCTTGCCGCCTTTATAGCGGTCTTCCAAAAGCGTAGCCTGCTCTAGAACTTGTCTTGCGTACGAGAGGAATTCATCGCCTTCGTTTGTTATGGTCACACCTTTGTTGGAACGGTTGAAAATCGTAACGCCCATTTCTTCTTCGAGTTCGTGGATAGCAGCGGTAAGGCTCGGTTGCGAGATAAACACTCGCTTGGAAGCTTCGGTGATGTTTCGCGTGTCTGCAATGGCGATGGCGTATTTAAGTTGTTGTAGGGTCATAAGTTTTCCTTATCGCTAGTTATAAATCACCATAGAAAAAATCTATGGTGAACGCATAAAAAATAGTATTTTACCGATGACAAAAAGGGAGGTATATTTGGAGCGTTCAAAAAACAAAGTAAAAAGGTAGGTTAATTAATATGACAACGAAAAACACTTCTGTAATTGGTTTCCCGCGTATTGGCAAGAATCGTGAACTCAAGTTCGCAAGCGAAAAGTTCTTCAAGGGCGAAATCTCCGAAGCAGAACTCCAGAAGGTCGCCGCCGAAATCCGTCTTTACGGCTGGGAAAAGCAGCGCGAAGCCAACATTTCGTTCATCCCGTCCAACGACTTTTCTTTCTACGACAACGTTCTCGACACTGCATTTTTGCTGAACGTCATTCCGGAACGCTACAGCAGCCTCGAATTGAGCACGCTCGAAAAGTATTTCGCCGCCGCCCACGGTTACCAGGGTGCAAAGGGCGATGTGAAGGCCCTCCCGATGAAGAAGTGGTTCAATACGAACTATCATTACATTGTTCCTGAAATTGACGATGCTACCGAGCTCAAGCTCGTCGGCAAGAAGCCGGTTGAAGAATTCAACGAAGCCAAATCGGCCGGAATTGAATCCGTTCCGACGTTGATTGGTGCATACACATTCCTCCGTCTTGCACGTTACAACGGCAACAAGAAGGCCAAGGACTTCGCCGCAGCAGCCGTCAACGCTTACGCAGAACTCGCCGAAAAGCTCGCCGCCGCAGGCGCCAAGTGGATTTCGTTCGCAGAACCGGCTCTCGTTTTCGATGTGACTGCAGAAGAACGCGAACTCTTCAAGACAATTTACGCAGAACTCTTGAGAAAGATCGGCGAAAAGAAGAACCTCAAGATTGCATTGCAGACTTACTTCGGTGACATCCGCGATGTTTATCAGGATGTGACCGCCCTCGGCTTTGACGCTATCGGTTTGGATTTCGTTGAAGGTCTTAAGTCTCTCGAACTTTTGAAGACAGGTTTCCCAAAGAACACGCTCCTCTTAGCAGGCGTTGTAAACGGCAAGAACATCTGGCGCGCCGATTACGCACAGAAGAATGCCATCCTCGACGAAATCAAAAAGGTCGTCGCTGCAGAAAACGTTGTTGTTGGCACTTCTTGCTCTCTCCTGCATGTGCCCTACACGGTTGCCGCAGAACAGAAGCTTTCAGCCGACATTCTCAAGCACTTCGCATTCGCCGAAGAAAAGCTCGTGGAACTTGCAGAACTCGCAAGCGCTAACGCAGACGCACTCGCCAAGAACAAGGCTTTGTTCGCAACTGCTCGCGTTCAGGCAAACGAAAAGGTTCAGGCAGAACTTGCTGCTCTCTCTGCCGCTGATTTCGAACGCAAGCCGAGCCGTCTCGAACGCCGCGAAGTGCAAAAGGCAGAATTCAAGTTGCCGGCATTCCCGACAACGACAATCGGCTCCTTCCCGCAGACTGCCGAAGTTCGCGCCAACCGCGCCGCATTCCGCAAGGGTGAAATTTCCAAGGAACAGTATGTGGCATTCAACCAGAAGAAGATTGCCGAATGCATCAAGTTGCAGGAAGAAATTGGCCTCGACGTGATTGTCCACGGTGAATTTGAACGTAATGACATGGTGGAATATTTCGGTTCCAAGATCGATGGCTTTGTGTTCACGCAGAACGCCTGGGTGCAGAGCTACGGTACCCGTTGCGTGAAGCCGCCTGTCGTTTGGGGAGACGTGAGCCGCAGCGCTCCGATTACGGTTGAATGGTCCGTTTTCGCACAAAGTTGTACCAAGAGGCCGGTGAAGGGCATGCTTACGGGGCCTGTCACAATCCTCAACTGGTCTTTCCCGCGTGAAGATGTTTCGCTCAAGACGCAGGCTCAGCAGATTGGCCTCGCCATCCGTGACGAAGTTTTGGACCTCGAAAAGAACGGCATCAGAATCATCCAGATTGACGAAGCCGCTCTCCGCGAAAAGTTGCCGCTCCGCAAGAGCGACTGGCACAAGGAATACCTCGACTGGGCCATTCCGGCATTCCGTTTGGTTCACGCCAAGGTCAAGCCCGAAACGCAGATCCACACGCACATGTGCTATAGCGAATTCAACGACATCGTCCGCGACATCGACAACATGGACGCTGACGTGATCACGTTCGAAGCCAGCCGTTCTGACCTCAAGCTGCTCGACGCCTTGAACGACGCCAAGTTCGAAACGCAGGTGGGCCCGGGTGTTTACGACATCCACTCTCCGCGCGTTCCGTCCGAACAGGAAATCGTCGATGCTCTCCACAAGATTATCGCGAAGGTCCCGCAAGAAAACGTGTGGGTGAACCCCGATTGCGGCCTCAAGACCCGCGGTGAAACCGAAACCACGGCAAGCCTCAAGAATCTCGTCGCCGCCGCCAAGAAACTCCGCGAAGAGAAGTAGTGAAAATATGTATGGATCCTCGTATTCACGAGGATGACAATTCGCAAAAAAGTTACACCTCTACTGTCGTTGCAAGGCTACAACTATCTTCATTGATAGACAGATTCTAAGTTCGCTCTAGTCTATCGATCAAACCCTTGCAATGACGGTAAACGAATCAATCCCCGTGTGCATAATGCCGCGGGGATTTCCTATTGCCGGAAGATAGCGAATCATGCTTCGACATTGCATTCTATCAAACATTACAAAAACCACGTACTAAGTATAAACTATCACCTCCCATTTTCTATAGTAAAAATCTATAACAAAGCATAAAAAAGTAGTATATATAATAGGGCTTGCGACCACCCCACCCCATTGCTATCTTTGTGCCGCATTTGAAATAAAGGCGACCCCGGCACAGTGGCCGGGGTGACATGCTGAAAGGTCATCCCAGAACGGAGTCCGGGATGACAAACAACAGGAGGCGTAACATGGAAAAACGCACAGGACTTTTTGCAAATGGTATTATCTGGTTTGGCGTCGCCATCTCCGTTTCCGAAATCGAAACGGGTATAGAAATTGGCGCTGCCGCCGCAAGGGATTCGCTTTGGCTCCCGCTCGTACTTGGGCACATTCTGGGCGGCATATTGCTCTTTTTCGTGGGCCTCATCGGCGCGCGCGTTCGCCTGAACGCCATGGAAACGACCAAATCCTCATTCGGCAAATACGGTTCCAAGTTCTTCGCCGCGCTGAACACATTCCAGTTGCTCGCCTGGGTCGCGGTCTTGAACGCTCAGGGCGCTTCGGCATTGGCTGGGCTCAACTTGCCGATTTCATTCCCCTTGACTTGCGTAATTCTCGCAGCACTTATCGCCGCCTGGGTTTACGTAGGCATCCGCCGTTCCGCCAACGTGACGACAATCGTGATGGCAGCCCTCGCCGTTTTGCTCGCGATTCTTTCTGTGAAGTTGTTTGGACTCGACAGCGGTTCAAGCGCTGCCGGAGCAACTGCCGCGGGAACTGCCGCGACCGCGCTCAAGTTCTGGAACATTTTCGAAATATCCATCGCCATGCCGATTTCCTGGTTGCCAGTGATTTCGGACTACACGAAGGACGCCGAAAAGCCCGTGAAAGCATCGGCAATTTCTGCAATCGCCTACACATTCACAAGCCTCTGGATGTACATCATCGGTATCGAAATTTCGGGCATTGGCGCAGGCAACAACATCGCGCAAGCCATTCTCCTTGCAGGTCTCGGCATTCCGGGAATCATCATCGTGGTGCTTTCGACCGTGACGACAAACTTCCTTGCAGCAAACTCCGCAGGCGAATCTTCCAAGGCAATTTACAATAAAATAAATCCAAAAATTGCAGGTGTCGTCGTGAGCTTCTTGAGCGCCGCGCTCGCTATCTCGGGAATCATGGACCACTACATCAGCTTCCTTTACCTGATCGCTTCGGTGTTCGCCCCGATGGCCGCCGTTCTCCTCGTTTCGTTCTACTTCTCCAAGGAACGCACTGAATCGCTCGGCGTTTGGCTCTGGAACATCTTCGCTTGGCTCGCGGGCTTTATCGCCTATCAAGTTGCAGAACGTTTCGATTCTGTTTTCCTCGGCCCGACCCTCCTTGCAGTCATCGTTTCAGCAGCATTTGCATCCGTGCGGGTACTGTCGGAGAGAAAATAAACCGTATGGATTCCCTCCCCTATCGCTACGCTCCAGGGTCGAGAATGACTTCTACATTTTTTAAATTATAGTCTGCCATGCCTCAGAAAAAAATCGCGTTAATTAATGATGTTACAGGATTTGGTCGGTGTTCCATCGCAGTTATGGCACCGATCGTTTCGGCTATGAAAATCCAAGCGGTTACCGTGCCAACTGCAGTTCTTTCGGCACACACGCAGTTCCCTGAATATTACTTCGACGATTACACTTCAAAAATGCGCGATTACATTCAAACCTACAAGGATTTGAATTTAACATTCGACGCTATCGCTTCCGGGTTCCTCGGTTCCGAAGAACAAGTCGATATCGTGATAGACTTTTTCAAGACATTCAAGAAAAACGGCACGTTCACATTAGTGGACCCGGTGATGGGCGACTACGGCAGGCTTTACGAAACATACACGCCTAGTTTGTGCGAAAAGATGAAAGCGCTCGTTCATTACGCCGACATCTTGACGCCGAATCTCACCGAACTTTGCACCTTGACCGACGTCAAATACCGCGAAGAAGGATTCAACGACGCAGAGCTTGCCTGCATGTGCCAGAAGCTTGTAGAACAGGGCCCAGAACATATCGTTGTGACAGGCATCCGTTACAACAGCAAGCAAATCATGAACTACGTCTATAGCAAAGGCGAAGAGCCGCGAATCGTGATGGTGGACCGCATCGGCGGCGACCGCAGCGGAACCGGTGACGTTATCAGTTCAATCATTGCAGGCATGTACTTGAACGGTCATGATTTTTACGAGTCCGTCAAAAAGGCTGCGGAATTCGTCTCTAAATGCCTGCGCTACTGCGAAGACAACAACGTCCCTACGCATTGGGGACTTTGCTTTGAAATGTATCTCCGCGACTTGATGGAGGATTAAATGATCGTATATACCGTTACTGGGAAAGTCGGGGAAGCCGGCTACTTGGATATTGCCAACAGTGGTGATATCACAGGCAAGAACATTTACGTGAACATGACCAACCGCTGCCCTTGCAGTTGCGTCTTTTGCCTACGCCAGACAAAGAAGATGATGGAAGGTAATACACTCTGGCTCAAAGGCGGCGAACCCAGCGTCGAAAAAGTCATGGAAATCTTTTCGCATTACGACCTTTCCGTCATTAACGAACTCGTATTTTGCGGTTACGGCGAACCGCTCGAACGCTTGCACGACGTATGCAAAGTCATCGACTTGCTGAAAGAGAAATACCCGAAATTAAAAGTCCGTCTCAACACGAACGGGCTCGCAAACTTGATTCACGGCGAAGACATCACTGAACAGCTAGAAGGCCGATTCGACACCGTTTCGATTTCGTTGAACGCCCCTGACGCCGAAGAATTCCTCGAACTCACGCGTTCGAGATTTGGCATCAAGTCGTTTGACGCACTGAAAGAATTCGCAGCGCTCGCCAAGTTCCACGTTCCGAACGTGGTGATGACCGTTGTCGAAAAAGTCATGCCCGAAGAAAAAATAGAACGATGCCGCAAGATTTGCGAAGAGCTCGGCGTCACGCTGAGAGTCAGGCCGTTCGAGACGTAAGTTAAATTTCACTCCACCAAATACTTTTCAAATTCTGGATACGATTTCGCGGAAAACACAACCAATCTGCCATGGAACCGTAAGACACCAATCCACTTGCCTTCCAAATCAGCCCCACGCTCGATTTTGAAGGCACCTGGCTTTAGCGTTATCGTATTCCCTAAAATAAAAGTAATACGAACGGATTCATCTTCTAAAAATTCAACTTTCCTTGGCGACGAATTAAGCGCCATAAAACAACAGTAAAGAAAAAATATTTCCCTGAGGATCCAGCAATCGCCGTATTCTTCATAGATTGCAGCATCTGGAAAAATCGGCTTGGCAAGCATATACACGCCAAATAAGAATAGCCCCAGAGAGCCAACTGTCAACCCATTACTTTGTGATATATAGACTTTTTCCTTTTTCATTTCGAATCCCCGAATTAAAACAAATGAAAAACGTCTACAAGTAATATAAAACTTATTCTAAAAAGTGTCAACAAGGTAATACATTTAAATTAACAATTTTTACAAAAATATACTTTACAATTTATAAAAAAAATCCCATTTTCAGCAGACTTTGAAAAAAAATCCTTACAAAGAAATCATCAAAGTCAATAGTTATACATTTATATAGATAAACAACTCAATTGCAATCATTCGCATTACTTAGGTTAAACTTTTCCACCTAAGCACAATCCGTTTCACTTTGTTAAAACACACGCGAGTTTCCTCGGGTTCGATAAAGAATGTCGCTACGCAAACGACAAAGAATGTGCTGAACATCAGTCCAATAAAAGCATTGACAACATAATAGCCTCCATACATGTTTTTGCACATATATCCTAGCGAGCCCCATAAAACTTCGACAAACGCAATCACTGCATAAATTTTCAATACCAGAGAATTTCTTTTGACAATCGCGAACACCCCTACTGCAATAGGTAATAAAATCAACGCTGCATTCACAATGGAAAATGATTCCACAAGATTTTCCGCATCTTTACTAAACAACCTCACAACAGATTTAATGACGTCATTTGCCCCATCGACCAAAAAGAATGCCGCGCAAAATTGAAGCAAGCCAAATCGTGTAGCCGTTCTTGGTTTAATGAAAAATACGGCAACAACAAAAACTATCATGGGGGTCACAATTCGTTCAAGCAGACTGTTAAAGAGATGACTATAGCTAACACCAAGCGGCAAGCGATTAAAGTTCATGATGTCTACTACGGTTCCACCCAAAATAGAAACGACTACACACACAGCGTAGATTTTCAAAACCAACACATTCTGTTTAACAAGTGCGACTGTTCCTAATGCAAAAATAATCACGCACAAAAGAAGTGATGCAATAAAAAATCCTATAGGGTTGACATCTCCCGTCATTTCGGCCGTAAACATATTGAAAAATAGACTCGCAATATTATACAACGAGCTCATAATCATGACAGCCGCACAAACTCTAAGTAACGCCAAATTCATAATTCACCCTTTCATTTTCTGCAAGCAAGATTTCACCCACTCGGGTTTAATGAAGAATACCGCAATAGCAACCACAGTTGACGTATTGAAAAGGGTATGGAAAATAAACGTGAACGCAACATAAGAATCCATTTCAGAAACGCGAACAAAATACATTACGTTCAATAAAATTTGAACAAACATCATTAAAGAACCCGCCATCAGAACAATCGCATTCTTTTTGACAAGCGCAAATGTACCGACCGCTAGATTCACAACTCCAAAGAAAGCAAGTTGAAAAAGGGGTGGCTGCATAAAAACAAAATTCGCCAAGCTGTTCAATCCGCTTACAATAAAACAGACTGCGCAAAGCCGGAATAAGCCTAAATTAAATGTTTCATCTGCAATGGCAATCTCGCTTTCATCATGCTTTTTAGAAGCCACAAAGAACGCCGCCACAGCAACGACAATGTTCACGTTAAAAATCAAGTTAATGAGATTCTGGGCAATATTAACTTGTCTTATTTCATTTTCCGTTAAAGCATTGATGGAACTGATGGCGAAAGCACCCAAGACAGCCCAAATTAGGAACAGCACGGCCAATATTTTTAGAACCTTTACGTTCTTTTTGACAAACGCAAATACCCCTAGCGCAAATAAAACAGCAACGGCCAAAACACCCAACACAAACGGAATGAAAACTCCCGACGCGATCAATAGCCCACCCATTCCAAGCAAATCTTCAAACGATGAAGTTGTAAGTGCACTCCACAGCGAACTGAAAAATCCGCCACGCCCTGCCATAACAGCCATGTTGATAACAAGGTTCAACAAGTTCACAATGTACACGATAGCGCAAACCCTAAGCAAAGCCAGGTTGCCGGTGAATTGAATTTTTTCTCCTTCGCTCATTTGACCCCTCTATTATTGGATTAAATACTTTTCGTTCATTCAAAATTTTCTAACGCAAAGATACAATTTTTTGCAACGCATCCACTCATACATCTCCCTTAATATTCAAATACTTTTCCAGTTCAGGAAATGTTGAAAGGCTGAAAAAAGAAAATCGACCTCGAACAAACACAAAACCCGACCAATCCTTAATAAATGGAATATGATCTTTCAATCTTATAATTTTAAATCTATGGGGCTTCAATGCCACAGAATTTCCAAGTAAAAAAGTAATGCGCACAGATTCGTCTTCAAGGATTTCAACTTTTCTAGGATACAAGTGGAAAAATACAAACAAAATATAAAACTCAAAGATAATCAAACAAATAAAGAACCATTCATGACCTTTGTAGGCCCCAGAGTTCATCAAAGCCTGTATATTACAACCTATATAAGTCGCCATCAGAAAAATGTCCACATATGAGCCCCAAAGCCACAGCTTCGTTTTCGCTTCATATACTTTGTTCTCACTCATATGATGACCTCGTTCTAAAAATACAAAAAACGGCCCGGATTTGATTCCGAGTCGTGTTTGTAAAAGGGGATTCCAGCTCAGTGGCGGGAATGACAATCGCGCGTTATATTAAGCGGGGCGTGCCCCGCCATTTTTTACTTCACGAAAGCGGCGTAGATAGCCTTGATAGCCTTTTCGGTATCGGCTTCGTCCACACCCGTGATGATGTTGATCTGGGAAGAACCCTGGTCGATGATGCGGACGTTCACCTTGCTTTCGGCAAGAGCCGTAAAGAGCTTCGCGGCAACACCAATCTTGTTCGTCATGCCGTGACCGACAGTAGCGATAAGAGCGATGCCCGGGAAAATCTTGATACGGTCCGGACGCATCTGCTGCGTGATGTCTTCGAGGACAACGTCCTGCACGGCGTCGAGAGCCTTGGAATCCACGACAATGCTCATGGAGTCAATTGCGCTCGGGCAGAGTTCGTAGGAAAGTCCTTCGCTTTCGAGCACAGCGAGCACGCGGCGGCCAAAGCCAACTTCCTTGTTCATCATGGACTTTTCGATGTAGATCATCGAGAAGCCCTTGCGGCCTGCAACACCCGTAATCGGGAGCTTTGCGCTTTCCGGAGTCGGGCCAATGATGGTGCCTGCATCTTCCGGGCGGTTCGTGTTGCGGATGTTGATAGGAATCTTCTTCGCGCGGCACGGAGCGATGGATTCATCGTGGAGCACGCTTGCGCCAGAGTAAGCGAGTTCGCGAATTTCGCGGTAGCTCACGTATTCGATCGGCAGCGGATTTTCGACGATGCGCGGGTCAGCCATGAGCATGCCCGAAACGTCGGTCCAGTTTTCGTACTTGGCAGCGTCAATGCCGTTTGCAAGGATAGCGCCCGTGATGTCGGAACCGCCACGGCTGAAGGTCTTCACTTCGCCACGGAGGTTAGAGCCATAGAAGCCCGGCAATACGTACAACTGATTTTCGTCGCCGAGAGCCTTTGCAATTTCTTCGTAGGTCTTCGGAGCAATGCGGTACTTGTCATCGAAAGTGATGAGCGGGTAGCTATCGACGAAGTTTGCACCGAGATACTTTGCCATGAGGCGGGCGCAGAGGAATTCGCCACGGCTCACGAGGAAGTCCGTGCTCACGGATTCCGGATGGTTTTTGAGCTTGTCTTCGAGACTGTCGAGGTCTTCGGTAAGCTTGTCTTCAAGACCCAAATCCTTGCAGATTTCATCATAGCGCTGGCGGATGAGGTTCCACGGCGTGGAGAAATCGAGGCCCTTGGAGGCGAGATCATAGGTGCTGTAGAGGAGGTCGGTCAGTTTGGTTTCTTTCGGGTTACGCTTGCCCGGAGCAGAAACGACGATGATTTTGCGGTTCTTGTCGCTTTCGACAATGGCCTTGATTTTCTTGAACTGACCTGCGTCGGCGACAGAAGAGCCACCGAACTTACATACGATTCTAGACATTTTGTTCCTTTGGGCCACCAAACCTCTCAGCTTCGAGCGCAACCGCTTTCCTCGCGATTGTCGTGCCCAAGCCTACCCATTTGGCCAGCCACTTGGTTATGCAGCGGCACTTTACCGCCGCGCGGACAAAGATAGAAAAAGAGTGCAAGGCGAGCAAGGCGAAAAAACTTGTTTTTTCATCTTTGAGCCGTAGCCACGGACGCCGAAGGCGTCAAAAGGCGAGAGTCGCGTCAAGACATTTATGTCTTGACATGACCGAGCCAAGCTACACGCACTCCGAAGGAGTGCCATGTAGAAAAAGTGTGCAAGGCGAACAAGGCGCAAAAATTTATTTTTGCATCTTTGAGCCGTAGCCACGGACGCCAAAGGCGTCAAAAGTGTGCAAGGCGAGCAAGGCGCGAAAACCTGTTTTCGCATCTTTGAGCCGTAGCCACGGACGCCGTAGGCGTCAAAAAAGACGCACAAGGTGTCAATGGTGAACGGCAACTTCATTAACAAAAATTTACAGGCCAACCGGGCGAAAAAAGCGTGTTTATATAATAGAGCCACCTCAAATAAATCTTTGAAGGTCTATGAAAAAACATGAAAAATTGATGTTCATCGCCGCCAAATCGACCATTCCCGTGCTGCTACAGGGGGAATCGGGAGTCGGCAAGGAAATCGCCGCACGATTCATTCACGAACACAGCCCACGAAGCAAGGGCCCATTTGTCGCGCTCAACTGCGGAGCCATCGCACGGAACCTCGCCGAAAGCCTTTTGGAAGGTGCCAAGAAAGGTTCATACACCGGAGCAGCAAGCGACCACCAAGGTATTGTGCAGGCGGCAAACGGCGGCACACTTTTCCTCGACGAAATCGGCGAAATGCCTTTTGACATGCAAAGCAAGCTCTTGCGCATTTTGCAGGAACATTCCGTGCTGCCGATTGGAGCAACGCAAAACGAACCCGTCGACTTTAGGCTCGTGTGCGCCACAAACAGGGACTTGCAAAACGAAATCCGCGACGGCAATTTTCGCAAAGACTTGTACTTTAGGCTAAGCGCCTTCCCCATCGTGATTCCACCACTCCGCAACAGGGATGACTTTCCAGAAATCGCTGCAACGTTATGGAGCGAAATCACAGCCAAAACTTTCGCAGAACAATTCCCACTTCGCAATAGCGAAATCAGGGAATTATCCAAATACAATTGGCCAGGCAACATCCGCCAATTAAAAAACGTGTTACAGCGTTACGCACTTTTAATGCAACACAACATTTCGCTTGAGGAAATCCTCTCCGAAGAATTTTCACAAATCACAATAAATGACATCGATGAACATTCCTCATACCAAACAACACGAGCATCGGCACCACAATGGACATTTATCCAAAAAGCTCTAAACGAAAACAAAGGGAATAAATGCAGAGCCGCGAGAGCATTAAAAATCAGTCGCGGATGCCTATGCTATCAAATAAAAAAGCACAAGCTCCAAGAATGGAACTCGTGCATAAATCTTGCAAAATGTTCGCTCGCCTAAAGCGATCAGAACTTCACACCGACCGCAATGTAGTGGTTGCCGCCTTCAAATGCAGGGCGCGGGCTATAAGCGTAATCAAATACAATCATGCCAAACTTCACGCCGAGACCACCGCTAATCGCATCTTCGGTATCCGGGCGGAACGCATAGCCCATGCGGAACGAGAGCATGTCGAAGTAAACAACTTCACCGCCAATCAAAAGTTGCGCCTTTGTATCGGCACGGCGATACGCATCTACAGATAAATGAATCATCCAACGATCCAGAATCGGGATGAACCCCGTCACGCCAGCCTGAAGCGCAAGCGGAGCCGCTTCTTTCTCGTCTTCATACTTGCTTGCAAAACCGAGGTTCGTGAAATTCGCACCAAAGGCAAGATACTGATTCACGCGGAAAGAGCCACCCGCATCGAACGTGAACAAGAAACCCGTCTCGTCATCGATGGTCTGCGTTGCAAAACGCATTGAAGCCGCCCAGTTAAAAATTTTGGAACGGCTACCGAAACCAGCCAAAAGCGACCAAGCGTAAGAACCATATTCCGAAGTTTTGAGACCATTCTCGTCACGACCTTCGATGTTGTCGTAACCCAAGAAGTCAACCGCAAATGCAAGTGTAAACTTATCCGCAAGAGGTAGTCCGTAGTAAGCGGACACAAAATTATCCGCACCGCCCTCGCCAAAAATCACCTGGCTGAGCCCGAATTCGGCTTCGTTAGCCACACTCATCGCAAGAGGATTGCGCGAAACTTCCGAAACGCGGCCCGGATCAGCAACGCCAGCGCCCGAAAGAGCAGCCGCACGCGGCGAAACCGGCATCGACAAGAACTTCATCGTCACACCGCCCGGATCCAAATGCCAATATTCCCCGGCAAACGCAAGGGAACCAACAGCAAATGCGAGCGCAATAAACTTTTTGAACATACGAAATATAAGATACAAAAAATAGAACTTAGAACTTAGACCGCTGCGCTCTTAGAACTTAGAATATTGCAATATCCCTAAGTTCTAAGCTCTGCCAACTAAGTTCTAAACGCGCGAAACGACACTATCACCTTTCGTCTTTCGTCTGTAGGCTCGCAGAGCCGTTCTTTCGCCTACTTCCGCCAGCCTTCCATAATTTTCAGGCATTCGGCGAGGAGTTCCGCACTGCGTTCCTTGCCTTCGGTTTCCACGTAGCAGCGGAATTCCGGAGCGTTACCGCTCGGGCGCAAGTGAATGATGTCGCCGGAATCGAATTCCATGCGGTAGCCATCAACTTCGTTCAAGGAAACGATCTTGCCCTGGAAAGTCTTATCCTTTGCAAACTTGGAAGGTTTTGCGGCAAGCGCACCGAACAGTTTTTCGCCGAGATTCTTTTCGCGGATTTCGGCAAGCTTTGCCTTGGACTTTTCCGTCGGGAATTCCTTGAGGCGGTCGCTCACAGTAAAACGCTTGGGCAACTTGCGCAGCAAATCCACAACGCACATGCGTTCTTCACGAACCATGACCATCACGGCAATCATCGGGAGAAGTGCGTCACGTGTCGGGAGGGCCTTGAGGGTTCGCGTGCCATCCGCAAACGTGCGAGTCAAATCCGTTTCGAGCAAGAACCCGCCATTCGCTTCGTAACCGGCGACCGTCACGCCGTTTTCGACCAAGCTTTCCATGCCGGCAATCACGTAGGGGCTACCAATGCGTGTGCGGCAAATCTTTTCGAAACTGCCAGACTTTTCGAGTGAAGTATTGCAGCTCACCGGAGTCGCAATGCGCTTGATGCCAAGAGACTGCGCCGCCAAAATGCCAAGCACATCGCCGCGCAGCCACATGCCCACGTCGTCAGCCAAAAGCGGGCGGTCCGAATCGCCATCGGTGCTGAACACGGCATCCACGTAATCCTTGTGGGTAAATTCGCGGGCAAGTTCTTCGTCTTCCTTGCGGATCGCTTCGGTATCCACCGGAATAAATGTTTCGCTACGAGCAAAAGGCTTGACCGTCGCACCTAAGCTTTCGAGAACCTTCACCACGATGTCGCGGCCCACAGCGGAGTGCTGGTAAACGCCAATCGTGAGGCCATGCAGTGCGTCGCTACCGAAAAAGTCCGGGTAACGCTTGCAGTAGTTTTCTTCGGCTTCCGCCTCGACCGCCGGGAGCTCTGGCGCATTTTTCAACATGCCATCCGCACCGAAAAGCGCTTCGTCAAAATCCACCGACTGCGACACGATTCCCTGTTCGTCAGCCTTCGTGATTTCGCCATTCGGGTGGTTGAACTTGATGCCGTTACGGTCTGCCGGAATATGGCTACCCGTCACCATGATGGTCGGCAAATGCTTGTCGATTCCGTACATCGCAATCGCCGGGCTCGGAATGCGACCGCAGTAAATTACCTTCCAGTTCGCATCGGTACCAGCCTGCACCAGCGACTTCAAGATGCGTTCCGTACTCGGACGCAAGTCGCCAGCAATCGCAATCGTATGTTCGCACTTGTAAGACGCTTCGCAGTACTTGATAAAGGAGCGCGCATACACATAGCACACGCGGTCGGTCATAGCGCTCACGAGGCCGCGGGCACCGCTCGTACCAAACGCCACCCCAGACTGTTTCATAACATCTTGCATAGCAACGGACATATTAAACCTCTAATAAGTAGGCGGTAGGAAGTAGACAGTAGGAAGGATGCAATAATGCAATTGCAAAATCCTAACGCACCGCCAAACCGCCAAATGATTTTACAAAGGACAAGATAGAAAAAGCTAGATGATGCTAAAAATTATTTGGATTCAATATGGGGGTTAAATCAACTTGCGGTCTTTGAGATCGTCCATAATCCAACTGGGCATCCACTTTTCAAGTTTTTTATATTCAGCGTCCTTGAGTTTGTTACGTTGTTCACTAGCTTTGGTCTCGTTGCCAGCATCATGGTAAATGCGGATTAGATTCAATACCGAGCACCAGTATCGAATGGATTTCCCGGTACGGGCGAGATAATCGGCGGCGCTTTTCTCGTAGGCTGCGGCTGCTTCGTCATAGCGTTTGAGTCTGTAGAGCATGTCCGCCTTGATCTGGAACATAATCGGATGGTTCGGAGCTTTTTTAAGCCCGAGTTCAGCAAGCTCCAGGCCCTTTTGATAATCCTTACGATCAAAGTATATCCAGATGAGCGGCGTCAAGAACAGCGGCCAAAAACGCTTCGACTTGAGAGATGCCTCGTCAAGCACTTGAAGATACGTCTTGCGATTATCCGATTTGAACGGAAGCCAAACTAAGCTATTGTCTATAAAGTAAGCATAAACAGCATAAAATGCTTGTGACTCCAAATCCGAAGACTTTTCGAACAACTTCGCAGCCGAACGCGTTTGCAAAGCGCCCTTGATGGCATGGCCAGTTTCCAAAAGAACATACCCGATTTCATAATTACGGAGAGCATCCCAAAGCCCTTCGAGCTTACAAGATTTCAAATTCTTAGCAGCCGCCTTTATCGAGGCTGTATCGCCTTTATCATCGTACAGGCTTACACCAATGATGCCTTGAAAAAGGCAGCCCACACCATCGTTTTCAAGGCGGAGCTTACGCGCCAAATTGAACGCCTCGACATAGTCGAGTTCCATCGTCTTTTGAGTAATCTGTTCTGCGAGTGCATTTTGCGACGGTGAAAGCGCAAAAGAAAGCCCATCGGCAAAAGCCACGCCGCATACCAAAAAACACGTTATGATTATTCTCGAAAACATTGATTCCAATTTACAAACTTTTGACGTTGCGCACCACACGCAAGCGTCAACACCATTTTCTATATTCGGCATCATGGATAGAGCACGCCGCCGCAAATTTGGACAAAACTTTTTGGATGTCGAAACCGCCACCGCTATCGCAGGCGATTTACCCGCCGAAGCCGATGAATTCGTCCTTGAAATAGGGCCGGGACACGGTGCGCTTACCGAACACCTGCTCAACCGCGGGCTAGAACTTACCGCCGTCGAAATCGACGAGCAATGCGTCGAAGTCTTGAAAGAAAAATTCAAGGACTACAAGAACTTCAACATTGTCAACATCGACTTTTTGAAATTCGACTTGCAAGCATTCTTGGATGCTCACGAAAAGCCGTGGGTTACCGGCAACTTGCCGTACAACGTAAGTACCGCCATTATTGCAGGGCTCATGCCGCGATTGCACTTGACCAAGGGCTTTATGGGAATGGTGCAGCTCGAAGTTGCCGAACGCATTTGCGCCGCCCCATGCAGCAGCAATTACGGGAGCCTTTCCGTGCTCGTTTCTGCATTTGCGAACACGCAGATTCTCCGCAAAATCGGGCCGGAACATTTCACGCCAAAGCCGAATGTCGATAGCGCCACGATGCTCTTGACTCCGCGTGAAGATGCCATCCAGGCACCCGACGGATTTTTTGACTTTGTCCGCACTGCGTTCACGCAAAAACGCAAAACGCTCGCCAATTCCTTCGGGCGTAATTACGACAAGAAGAAAATCCAGGCGACAATTGAACTTTTGGACTGGCCCACGACCATCCGCGCCGAAGAACTCAGCCCCGAGCAGTTTTTGAATTTCTACAAAGCGTTTATGCAATAGCCCCTCGCCCGTCATTCTGACGCCAAAGGCGGAAGAATCCAGCAAAAGTTTGCATTAATTCACTGGATCCTTCGACTACACTCAGGATGACAGTCGCTTTTGTCATCCCGTACATATCATCGCCATATTCCCCCTGTCATTCCCGCGAAGGCGGGACCCTCCCCCAAAAAAAACATTATGCACATAAAAATTCTCGTAGACAACATCAGCGGTTCCGCTTGCAACACCAGCTCGGCAGAAGAATCGCCAAAGCAACTGGATGGTGAATGGGGACTTTGCGTCTACACCGAATTCAACGGTAAACGCATCTTGCTCGACACAGGAGCCTCTGCACGATTCGCCAAGAACGCTGCCGACATGAACATCGACCTTGCCGCAATTGATGCCGGCGTCTTGAGCCACGCGCATTACGATCACGCGAACGGCATGCAGGAATTCTTCGACAAGAACGACCACGCTAAATTCTACTTGCGTGAATCTGCCGGCGAAAACTGCTACCACAGCTATAAAGTTTTCAAGTTCTTCACGTATCAAAAATACATCGGCATCCGCAAAGGCACCCTCAAGCGTAATGCCGAACGCATCGTATTCGTCAACGGCGACCGCGATATTTTCCCAGGCGTCACACTCGTCGGTCACAAAACGCCAAACCTCGATGAAATCGGCAAACGCGCCCACATGAGCGTCAAGGAAAATGGCAAATACCGCCCCGACAGTTTCGACCACGAACAAAGTCTAGTCTTCGACACACCCAAAGGCTTGTTCATCATGAACAGTTGCAGCCACGGCGGTGCCGACAACATCATCAAGGAAATCGAAGCGACATTCCCCGGCAAGCCAATTTACGCCATCCTCGGCGGATTCCATCTGTTCCGCACGCCAGACGACCACGTGAAAGCATTCGCCGAACGCCTCCGCGATTTGAACGTGCAAAAAATCTATACAGGGCATTGCACCGGCCAACGCGCTTACGAAATTCTGCACGACGTACTCGGCGATAAAGTCGAACAAATGCACACCGGCATGGAAATTGAAGTGTAATTACACTGGATTATTTATCGACTTGCTGTAATCGCGTTCGCTAAACAAAGCCTTTCCTGCAAAAGCGGGAATATTCTTTATGTTTTTCGTCTAAAAAAATTAAATAACATTTTTTTTCTATTTTGACTTCATCAAACAAACATTTATCAATATGAGAGTTCAAATGAAAAAACTTTTTGCAGTTTTACTCATCCTCTGCGCATTCAGCATTTCCTTTGCACAAGGTCAAACACACAAACTAGCCATGGACAGAGGCTTTTTTACAACCGACTACACCATCGACGGTCAAGAAGTCGATTGCGATGTATTCGAACAAGAACTTGCCAAAGTTCCAGAAGCCATTAGCAAATGGAACACGGGAAATACGATGAGATACATTTCTTGGGGTGCTGCATTCGGCGGTGGATTTCTTTTAGGCTACGGAATTGGAGAAGGTTCCGGCTATCGTGCACCAGAAAGCTACAAAATAAAAGTACTCGCTGGCGGAGTAATCATTGTTGCCGCATTTATTGTCGAACGCATCGGCAATTCCAAGAAAGACGACGCCGTCGATATCTACAATCAAAAAATCGGAACCATCACAAGCAACAACTCGTTCAGCATGGGAATCGTCCCGACTGAACAAGGCGGCATCGCCCTCGCGTTCAACTTCTAGATAAAATAACAATTAAAATAATTACGCAAAAATCTTCGTCGAAAAACGACAAACCCTATCGCCACAACGATAGGGTTTTGACTTTGTAGTAAAGGAAAGAGCTAAATCACACCGGGTCATTCACCGGTTTCGTGTAATCGCGTTCGCCAAACAAAGCCGTACCCACGCGAATCATCGTAGAACCTTCTTCGATGGCAACTTCCAAATCGCCCGTCATGCCCATCGAAAGCTGATCGAACGCAGCAAAGGCGCCACCTTTCGCAAGGAACTTCTGCTGCAAATTACGCAAAAACGCAAAGCATTCACGGCTGTCTTCGGCAACGCCCGTATTCTTTCCAATCGTCATGAGACCGCGGAAACGCAAATGCGGGAAGTTTTCGCTCTTGCCATCCGCTGCTGCACCGGCGCGCTTTTCCAAATCTTCGAGGAATGCTTCGGCTTCGTGAACATCGAGGCCGCTTTTCGTTTCTTCTTCGCCGGCGTTCACTTGGAAAAGGATATCGAGAATCTTGCCCTCGCCATTTGCTGCTGCGGCACAGACCTTCTCTAGCTTTTCCACAGCTTCGATGCTTGCGATAGAATGGATGCAGTCGGCCACAAGAGCAGCCTTCTTGAGCTTGTTACTTTGCACAGGACCAATCACATGACAACGCACGCGGTTTCCGTCCTTTGCCATGCGCGGTTCGGAGAACTTGAGTTCCGCTTCTTGCACGCGGTTCTCGCCAAAGTCCGTCGCGCCAAGGCTAATGGCATTTACCACAGCTTCTGCCGAGTGGAACTTGCTCACCCAAACGAGCTTCACGGATTCACGGCTGCGGCCCGCAATCTTGCAGGCTTCATCAATCCTTGCTTCGAGAGCTGCAAGGTGCTCACGCATTTCATCAAGAGTAAATTCCATAGAACATTAAGGTCGGCCGCTTGCACGACCTTTGAGTTGCGGGGTCGCGCCGGCGGCGCTTTGAGGTTAATTATCAAGCAGAAATTAGAAATTTTTCAACCTATCATAAAACCCAAGGCAATGCAATCAACGTACCAATCGCAAATACGACTGTATAACCGACTAGTAAAAATTTAGGCGATCTTTTCTTAAGTCCATCACCGCAACAATAAGTCAAAAGTTCCATATTTAAAAATGCGTACGCCACAATTGCCATATTCAATATAATCAAAGGAATCAGTATAATCCACACTATATTTCCCAATACGGCTGTAACTACTAATGGCCAAAAAGGTGTTGTCGCCAAAAAACATATCATAGATTTACTTTTCTGACGCTTCAAACAAAACAAATACAACAATGAAAGCGGAATTCCAGCAAGGAATGGAAGATATAAGCTCGCGGCAAATTCAGGTATAAGATTAAAGCTGTCCAGATTCTCTCTACCATAGGCGTCATTAATGGCAACTTCTTTTTGATACCAGAACCACGGCAAACTAAACAGGACCATATTCACCAGCATACAAATAATGACCGACCATTTCTTTACTTCAAATTTTTCTTCAATTTCGGGAGTCCCCGCATCAACTACTTCATTCATTACAAAACCTTTTTCGGCAATTCTTGAACTTCTTGATTTTCCATCAAAGCCTTCTTTAGATCTGATTCTATTTATATTATACAAAATATTCAAGAGCAATCTACAAATAGCAACGCACATTCCCCTTTATTTGATTATATTACTTACAAAGGACTCGTCTAGACATATCTATGAAGAAGCTCATTTTATTTTTAATTTCGCTCGTAGCTTTTGCGGCCGCAGAAGAACAACCACTGCCATATCAGAATGGCGTAATCCAAAACAGAAGTGGTTTTTATTTTGATTTTACACTAGGTGGTGTTTTACGGCACTTTGAGGCAGAACATCCGAACATCGTAAATAATGATTATCTCGGTTATACCGGAAAGGGAATACACGCTTCAACGCGAATTGGAGGTATTATCAAAGGTGTTGTCGCCATTTTCGGTGGTGCTGAACTAGAAATTACAAGTGGCAAAACCAGCGGTTGGGACAAGGACCGTCGAAAGAACAAGTCGTTTCTAGCCGGTATAGGTCCCGGTGTTACATACTTTCCCTTCTATGAATCTACTGGAGATATCCGCAATTTGTATATAGGTACTACAGCCAACATTCTTATCGGCGGTGGCGGCCGAATCGGGCTCCTCGGAGCCAATATCGAATTTGAAACAGGTTTCCTGTGGAATATTTCTGACCGCTATTATGCAGGCGTCGCCATAGGTGGAGATTTCTATGGATCGGGCGATATCGATTACGATAATGCGCAAGGCAGATCTATTTGGATAGCATTTAAATTTATTCGCAAATAAAAAATGCCCGCGCAGTTTATCACTGAGCGGGCGTTATTGTTTCATTACTTTTTAGTCTGCTTTTTCGCGGGCTTCTCGGTAATGGCCTTTTCCGCGGCATCCCCAGCCTTCGCTACTTTCGGCATCTTGAACAAAATCTTCACGATTTCGTCGATATGCTTGTGCGGGTAGATCTTGAGGCCTTTCTTTGCCGGTTCCGGGAGTTCAGCCACATCCTTCCTGTTGCCTTCGGGCAAGCGGAGTGTCTTTACGCCAGCGGCAAGTGCAGCAAGCGCCTTTTCGTTGAGGCCGCCAATCGGGAGGCAGGCGCCCGTGAGGCTCACTTCACCCGTAAACGCGATATCCGGTGCAATCGGCTGCTTCGTGAACGCACTGAGCAAGCAGAGCGTGAGCGCGATACCTGCAGAGGGGCCATCCTTCGGCACAGCGCCTTCCGGCACGTGAATGTGGATGTCCGTCTTTTTCACAATCGCGGGGTCAATGCCAAAGCGCTGCAAGCGTTCACGGACAAGCGAAACAGCAATCTGTGCCGATTCCTTCATCACATCGCCAAGCTTACCGGTTAAAATGAGTTGACCCTTGCCGCTCAAGAGCATGCATTCAATAGGCAAAATTTCGCCACCGACACTTGTCCAGGCAAGGCCAGTCACAACGCCCGGACGGCCCGGTTCCGGCAACTGGTTATCGAGGAAACGCGGTGCACCGAGATACTCGTGGAGAACTTTCTCTGTCATTTCCGGCTTGAATTTCTTGCCCATCACAATGTCTTTTGCGCGATGGCGCACCGCATTTTCAAGAGTGCGTTCAAGTTCGCGCACACCCGCTTCGCGGGTCCAGCCGCGCATCACAGCGTTGATCATTTCGTCGCTAAAGCTAATCTGCTCATTAAGCTTTACGCCGGTACGTTCGCAAATACGCGGGAGCAAATACTGGCCTGCAATCTGCAACTTTTCATGCGGGTAGTAGCCCGGCAAGCGCACGATTTCCAAGCGGTCGCGCAAGGCTTCAGGGATTTCGCTTTCGCTATTTGCGGTCGCAATGAACAGCACACGGCTAAGGTCGAGCCCCACTTCCATAAAGTGGTCCGTAAAATCGTGATTCTGTTCGGGGTCCAAAACTTCGAGCATGGCGCTTGCGGGGTCGCCTCTAAAGTCACTTGCCATCTTGTCGATTTCGTCAAGCAAAATCACAGGGTTCATGCATTTTGCACGGCGCAATGCATGAATGAATCGACCAGGCATTGCACCAATATAAGTGCGGCGGTGTCCGCGAATTTCGGCCTCGTCGCGCACGCCACCAAGCGTAATGCGGACAAAGTTACGCTGCATGGCAGCAGCAATCGATTCCACGAGCGTTGTTTTACCCACGCCCGGAGGGCCCACAAGGCAAAGAATCGGAGCGCGGCGTTCCGTACCGGTAAGCTTCAGCACGGCAACGTATTCCATAATGCGTTCTTTAACTTTGTCCAAACCAAAATGCTTGGAGTCGAGTTCCGCCTTTACCTTCTTCATGTTGAGGACGGTATCGGTGTAAACGCCATAAGGCAGCGCCAAGAACCAGTCCACATAATTGCGGCTCACTGCATATTCCGGCGATGTCGGCTGCATCATGCGCATGCGGCTGATTTCGTCTTCGAGCTTTTCTTCAATCGCCTGGCTAAACTTCTTGGCCTTGATTTTCTTGAGCAGCTGATCCGGTTCCGAAGAGCCTCCGTTTTCGCCATCCAGTTCATCTTGCAGCTGGCGGATTTGCTCAGAGATAAACCATTCCTTTTGCTGTTGCGCCATCTTCTGGCGAACATTCTGCTGCACGCGAATCAAAACATTCTCGTTCTCTTGCGCCACCTGCATCAGGCTAATCAAGCGTTCCGCAAGCGCATCGATCGTTTCCATTTCCAAAAGCGCCTGCTTCTCGGAAAGCGAAATCGAGAGGAACGGGATCATCCCGTAAAAGGCATTGATGTGGCTATCCATCGTAAAGAGCGCTTCGACCATGCCTTCCGCGATGTTCCTGTGCATCGCGTAATCGCGGAACATGTTCAGCACATCTTCAAACTTTTCGCACTTGTCTTCGGCCTTAATAAAATGTTCCCTTGCAGAAACAGTCACCTGCAAGAATCCGTCGCGCAAAATAATCGAGCGGAGATCCACCACAGAATCCCCTTCCAAGACAACCTTCACACAGCCGTTCGGGAATGGAGTCACATTCGCCACGCGTGCAATCACGCCCACCGTGTAAAGGTCGAGCATCGGATTGTCGAGCGATTCCTGTTCCACGTTTTTCTGTGCAACCAAGATAATTTCATTGTTATGGTTCTCAGCAAATTCCAAGGCGCGAAGAGACATCTCGCGACCTACCAAAATGCGTCTCGTTGTCAGCGGAAAAACAACAGCGTCCCTCAGAGGGAGCAACGGATACGTTTTATTAAAGTCAAAAGCCATATTATAAAATTAGTAAACCTCGCAAAATTGCGAGGTAATGAAGTTGTCTAGGCTACGCCAGTCTTTGATTTCTTAGCCCCGCCACCCGAGGTAGGCTTGGAATAAAGACTTTCCTTAACCATCTCGACCGTCACGGTAAATGTTTTTTCGCCAGAACCCGGCATCTTGAACATCGCCTGCTGCAACACGCGCTCCATCACGGATCTGAGGCCGCGGGCGCCCGTCTTGCGGGTCATCGTTTCGAGGACAATTTCCTTGAGGGCATCGTCTTCGAATTCAAGCTTGATGTTGTCCATAGCGAACAAGCTCTTGTACTGCTTTACAAGTGCGTTCTTCGGCTGCGTCAAGATGTTCATCAAGGCCGTTTCGTCAAGCTCTTCGAGCGCAACGGCAATCGGCAAACGGCCGACAATTTCCGGGATAAGACCGAACTTGATCAAGTCTTCCGGTTCGAGCTGCTTGAAGAGTTCGCTCAAGCTGTTTTCGCTAGCCGTATGGATTTCGGCACCAAAGCCCATGCCACCCTGGTTCACGCGCTGCGAGATAATCTTGTCGAGCGTTTCGAAGGCGCCACCGCAAATGAACAAGATGTTTCTCGTGTTCACCTGCACAAGGGGTTGTTCCGGATGCTTGCGGCCACCCTTCGGCGGAACCGAGGCAACCGTACCTTCGAGGAGCTTCAAAAGTCCCTGCTGAACGCCTTCACCGCTCACGTCGCGGGTAATGGAAGGGTTCGCCGTCTTGCGTGCAATCTTGTCGATTTCGTCGATAAAGATAATGCCGCGTTCGGCCTTTGCCACATCGTAATCGGCAGCCTGCAACAGGCGCACGATGATGCTATCGACGTCTTCGCCCACGTAACCCGCTTCAGTCAAAACGGTAGCATCGGCAATCGTAAACGGCACGTCCAAGAAACGGGCCATCGTCTGTGCGAGCAAAGTCTTTCCCGAACCGGTCGGGCCAACCAAGAGCAAGTTCGACTTCTCGACATCGACATCGTCCTTGGACTTGTGAGTTTGCTTGTAGCGGAGACGCTTGTAATGGTTGTAAACGGCAACAGAAAGTGCCATCTTCGCGCGATCCTGCCCAATGACAAAATCATCCAGATGCGCCTTGATTTCGGTCGGGAGCGGAAGCGGCTTTGATGCAATTTCCTTCGCTTCCTTTTCCTGTTTCGTACGTGCGAGGTCTTCTTCCAAGATACGGCTACACATGCGTATGCAGTCACTGCAAATATACGCACCGGCGCCGGTAATCATCTTTTCGACCTGTTCTGCCGGCTTTCCGCAAAAACTGCAACTCACGGCCGGGTGGTTTTTGCCACTACGATACATTAAACACCTTCTTTACGCGGCACAAAAATTTCGTCGATGACACCAAAAGCCTTTGCTTCTTCGGGGCCCATGTAAAAGTCGCGGTCCGTCTTTTCGCGGACTTCGTCGACAGCCCTGCCGGTGTGCTTAGCGACAATTTCGGTAAGGGTATCCTTGGTACGGATAATTTCTTTTGCGGTAATCTGAATATCTGTAGATTGGCCGGTAGCGGCACCCGACGGCTGGTGCAACATGATGCGGGAATGCGGGAGCGCATAGCGCTTGCCCTTCGTACCTGCAGCAAGGAGCACGGCGGCCATCGAAGCACAACTACCAATGCAGATGGTCGCGATATTCGGACGAACATGCTGCATGGTATCATAAATGGCAAGCCCTGCCGACACGTAACCGCCCGGGCTGTTTATGTACAGCGTGATATCCTTTTCCGGATTCTCGTATTCCAGGAAAATCAACTGGGCCATGACATTATTTGCCACTTCGTCGTTAATCGGCGTGCCCAAAAAGATGATACGTTCCTTGAGAAGTCTGGAATAGATATCGTAAGCGCGTTCGCCGCGCCCGGTAGTTTCAATGACGGTAGGGATGAGCATTTATTCCTCTTATTACTTTGTTTCTTCAGCAGCCGGACGGATACCGACGATGAAGTCAGCGGCCATCTGGAAGCGAAGTTCGTCGCGCAGCTGGTTGATACGGCCAGACTGACGGAAGTGGTTCTTCAAGTTTTCGAATTCCACGTGGTAAGCGTTAGCCATCTGCTGGAGGCGTTCGTCAACGAGAGCCTGCGTCGGCTTGATCTTTTCCTTCGTGGCAACGAATTCGAGAATGCGGTGCTTCTTGATTTCGCGGATAGCTTCGCCGGAGAGTTCGTTTATCTGTTCTTCGGTCGGTTCCACAACGTCCTTTTCGCTCTGGGCATTGCGGTTGAGCGTCCACTTGATGAGGTCGTACACGCGAGCCTTCGGCACTTCGAACGGGTTAGCTTCGATGAGCTTGTCGATAGCTTCGTTGATAGCCTTGTTCTTTGCTGCGTCCTTCTTCTGGGCGGCGAGGCAACGTCCTTGATTTCGACGTTGAACTGAGCGGTCTTGCCGCGGTAGCGTTCGTCCTTGTGGTCATCCGGATACTTGAAGTTGATTTCCTTCTTGTCGCCAGCCTTAGAACCAGTGAGGCCTTCGTCGAATCCCGGAGAAGCGGATTCACCGAGGAGAGAACGGAATTCCTTGTTTTCCGGAAGTTCCTGCTTTTCACCGTCGATAACAACTTCGATATAGTCACCAACAACAACGTCACCCTTCTTGGCTTCGCGGTCTACGTGAACGTCCTTGCTCCACATCTGCATGAGGCGGTCGAATTCGGCCTGGACTTCTTCTTCGTGAACGGCAGTAGCCGGAACGGTGATGCCCGTGTCAGCGTAACCCTTGATATCGATTTCCGGATCAACTTCGACTTCGACCTTAAGTGTGATGTCGCTCTTTTCGTCGTCGTTGAATTCCTTAACGACCATCTTGCCAACCGGAATGATATTTGCGCCCTTGAGCGTTTCCTGAACGATGGAGTTCACGACATCATCAACAGCTTCGTGGCGGATGGACGGTCCGAACTGCTTCAAGATCATGGACTTCGGCACTTGGCCCTGGCGGAAGCCCTTCAAGGCGACCTGCTTCTTGTACTGAGAAAGCTTCTTTTCGAACGGAACCTTGAGATCACCCTGCGGGATTGTAATTTCAAGGGTGCGCACGGTTGCGCTTGTTTCTTTGATTTCAGCGGACATATATACTCCGATAGACGGTTGTTAAAAAGGTGATAAAAAAAAGAACTGCGAGGGGTGGGAGTCGGGTGGGAGTCGAACCCACACACCGAAGTACCAGATCCTAAGTCTGGCGCGTCTGCCAATTCCGCCACTCTCGCGATTTCAAGACCAAAGATACAAAAAAAAAGCAAAATATTTTTCTGTTTTTTTCTGTAAATAGCCATTTGCAACGTCCAGGAATCCCCTATCGTGCCAAATCAAGCGTTTCATCCCGGGTAAGTATGCGGCCTTGCACAACCGACAACCCCGAAATGGTGAATAAACTCCGACATTGCAATTTTGACGCAGCAAATATAGTAAAGAGCTGGCAAAGTTCTAAACTCTAAGCTCTAATTCTAAGTTCTAAGTTCTAAGCTCTAAGTTCTAAATTCTAATTTTACTTGCATGTTCCAGGCTTTCCGCAATATTAAAATCGGTGTTTTCATTGCATTTGTAAATCTCCTCATCCAGGGAATTTCATTTTTCGTCCAGAATTTCATCGCGCGTAACCTCGGGACCGCCTCCTACGGGCACTTCGGGCTCCTCCAGACCGACTACTCCATATTCTGCGCCATCGCCGATTTCGGGATGACGACGCTCATTCTCGCCTTTTTCGGGAGCCGCGCAACCGTCGGATCGCTTTTCAGGAACATCCTCCAATTGCGGCTTTTCGCGGCCATAGGGGCAGCTCTCCTCATGATTGCATTCGCATGCATTTTCCGCCATGGCCATCCGATCTTTTACGGCGAACTCATCTTCACGCTCGGACTCGTCTTCCAGCATGCGTTTTTCGACTGGTACTTCATCTGCGGCAAATTCTGGAAAAGGCTCTTCGTCTCGAAGCTCCTGCACACGATTTCGTATTCCACCGTCATGGGAATTACGCTTCTCTATTTCAGGGTCGACAAAATCGAGCTGATCGCTCTTGCCATGGTCCTTGCCGCACTCCCCGCATTCTTCTACGGCGTGACGCAAGCCTTCAATGCAAAGCTCCTCAAAATCACGCGCCGCACATTCCGCTTTATCGCCCTCATGATCAAAGCCGGCATTCCCTATGCCATTTCCAGCTTTGCGTCATTTGCGTACCTCCCCCTCGGCCTTTACGTTGCCGACAGATTCGCAAGCGACGAATTTTTAGGATGTTACAACTTCGGACACAAAATCCTCCTGCTCTGTTCCAGCATCATGGTTCACTTCATCTCGTCGAACCTCATCACGCTACACTCCACGCACGATAAGGACATCCACCTTAAAGACATCGCCATCTTTACGCTGTTCATCGCCGTGTGCTCTTCCCCATTGTGGCTATTTCCCTCGTGGATTCTACAGATTCTTTTCTTTGCCGCCAACTGGACCGACGCGACATTACAAACCAGTGCCCACATTCTGCAAATTCTTTCGTTCTCGCTGATATTCCAGGCAACCCGCACAACGCTCATCTCGACGCTCCTCAAGGAACATGCCACCCCCACCTATGCGCTCATGATAAGCATCGGCGGCATTGTAAACATCATCGTTTGCGGACTTGCAGGAATGTACCTTGAAAACAAACTGATTCCCCTATTTGCCCTTACCGGTGATTTCTTGCTGACCGCAATCTTATTTTGGTACTTTATCCGCAATAAGAGAATGAAGTGGTAATACGGATTTATCGCAGTCGGCGTAATTGTCATCCTTCTCAGGCGACAAAATAGTGCGGCCACTGCTCACTGTACAGACAAAAAAGAAAAAGAACATCCACACCCAGTACATACTTTGTTTGTACCCCGTGGTAAAATTCCACAGGATAATCCACATCATGGACATTGCGGTCAAGAGTAACATGAAAGGGCTCTTGGCAACGGCCATCTTATGATAGCAGAACGTAAAGAGCACGCCGAAGAAAAACGGCAAGAGGAATATGCCCGGGAGCCCAAAGTCCTTGTACGCATCCCAAAGGTAAGGAATAGTATTGAACCCGATACATTTTATCACACTCTCATTGAACGGCGAGTCCCAACCAAAACTCCGCTGGATACCGTCACCAATGTGCATCAAGTGCGTCACTCCAAAAAACGCATCTATACCGTAAGTCCATTCATGTTCGGGAATGTCACTCATGCGATTGAACGCGTAATCCAGATTCCAATAGTTGTTGGCCACGTACCTGTACAAGAGAAACGCCGCTTCCTTTGCATTCTTGCCATCGGTAATGTCGGAATTTCCGTATTGCCCTTTGAGCGACGCGACCGCCACAAAGAATACACAAACTAGTACAGTCACTATAGCAAGCGACGGCCACGAAAAACGCCCACGCAAATAATTGAACAAAATCAGGAACATGCCGATGCAAAGCATGTTGATGCCACGGCTAGGGTATGTCATGAACGAAAGCACAATCGTTAACACGACCATAAAGCGCGAGGCATAGCGCACCCAGCGCACCGAGTTCATCGACTTGAAAGACGCTACCGCAAAAAGTCCAACGACCATTGCACCCGTGGTAAAGAAATCCGCATACTTGAGCACTTCATTGTCCTTGCCCGTGAGCCATATCGAAGGATTGTCCGTCAAAAGCACAAGGTTCCCTGTCACCGAAATGACGCCGAAAACGCCGACAAGGAAATACGCAAGCGCCAAGAAACTCAAAAAGAAATGACAAACCCAATTGTACTCGCCATGCACCGAAAGCGTCTTCTGCAGCGGAGGCCCGCCATAAGAACGCCACGCAAAATCGGTCATGTAGCAGCCCACCAAAAAACAGAACATGCCACCGCCCCACACAAGCCAAGTCGAATAGTTAAAGTCCGACATCATCGGCAAGAACTTCATGTACGAAACGCCAAGCATAATCATCTGCACCAAAAAGTACAGAGTCGACGGGCGAAAGAAATCTTCCTTGAAAACCGAAACAAGTACAATAGCCACTATGGCAAGCGTGAACATCACGCTTGATTCGGGATAAGCGAACAACGCCTCCATAATGGTTACGCCTCAAGAACTACTTTCGCCAGAAGCAAACTTTCTGGACAAAGAAATTCCACTCGGCAGCAATCTTGGTATTCTTGCGTTTTTCCGAGCGCATGAACTCCACAAAGTTGCAGAAGAACGTTGCAAAGAAGAACGAGATGAACACCGTAAACACAAGAATAAGACCGCGCTTCGGAGAAAACTTCTTATTGTTTTCCCAAGGCGGTTCAAGCACATGGAGGTTCGTGAGCGTCTTCGCTTCTTCCAGTCGCATCTGCTCGCTCTGCTGGCGCAGGATCTTATACATCGACTCCTGAATGCGGATTTCCGTTTCACGCCTCAAGTACTCCGCATAGAGCTCCGGAGACTTCTTGAGCTCGATCATACCGATATTGCTATGCTTGCCCTTGAGCGCT
>CACYRP010000028.1 GCA_902776765.1 Fibrobacter succinogenes | reverse complement strand
GTGCCGCGGTAGATCTTCTTATTCTTTGCTGTAGCCATAGTTTTCTCCGTTCTAAATTAAAGTTCTACGACTTCGGGTTTCTGGGCAGCGAACGGATGTTCGGCACCTGCAAAAATCTTGAGTTTCTTGATCATCTTGTGGCCAAGAGCGCTGTGCGGGAGCATGCCCCAGATGGCAGCTTCGAGCGGAGCAGTCGGGTGCTTTGCCAAAAGGTCGGCAAAGTTGATCCAACGTTCACCGGCGATGTGGCCAGTGTGGTGGAAATACTGCTTCTGGAGAGCCTTGTTGCCGGAAACAGCAACCTTTTCAGCGTTGATAACAACCACGAAGTCGCCAGTATCGACGTTCGGGGAATAGATGGCCTTATGCTTGCCCATGAGGAGACGAGCAACTTCGCTTGCAACGCGTCCCATCGGCTTGTCAGCTGCGTCCACAAGCTTCCACTTGCGAGAGACAGTCTTCGGGTTTACCGTAATGGTCTTCATGTAAATCCTCTAGTGAGTGAAATTCCGAGGCACAGGCGCCCCGAGAAAAGCAGGGTAAATATAGATGCTTTTACGGGATGGTTCAAGGGTAAAAAAGTTGTTTTTTAATAAAAAGCGCTATTTTTAGGCTTTTATCATTCTATCAATTATACAAATTATAGCAATTGATATAGTTTTTAGGGTTATTAGTCAATGGTCATTGGTCAATAGTCAATGGTTAGTGGGCATGAGCTTTGAGGTCGGGGCTACGCCCCTTTGAGCGATGAGCTTCATGACGTGGGTCATCTTGGAGGCGGAGCCGATGAGTTGGATCGACAAGCACCGCACCGGATCCTTCACTGCGTTCAGGATGACATCAAAAAAGTAGGCCCATGGGGACTCAGCAGCAAAAGCCACCGATAAAGAACAAGATACAGATAAATCATTTCATAATGTGAGCAGATTCATACGATCGTTTAAGAATAAATAATTTTTTCTTTCAAAAGATTATACATTTTGTCATATGCATCCCTTATTTATCATTTTATTTGCGGTTACCCTGAGTTTTGCTCAAACAGCACAAAATCCGATGCAATCAGATTTCCGTGATTGTTATGATGCACCGCCTTACATAACTCATGACACTATTGCTTACGTCAAAGGGATGCAGCTGCAAACTCAGTTTACCGACACAACAAATATCAGTAACGAGCCAAGTATCATCCACACAGTCGACATCTCAGGTATTGTAGATTCCGTAATTGACACCGCAACTATAGAGCTAATAATTCATAACGGCGAAACGAATCATAGTTCAGGTTATTTTTTTCTCGGCAACGACAAACCAATGTCATACACACACCGTATCACTTTGCATAATTTCAAAGCAACTTATTTAAAAGAGAATCCAATGACTAAAGTATTAGATTCTTCATGGATATTTATTCCGTACAATTTTCAAATCAAGCCATCCGATTCTATTTTTATCAAAGGATATTCCGCAATTTACCGATACATTTGGTCAGCAAATGAATGTCAATACAATAGGTCAAAAGACCTTGCGCAATCGTGACGCTAGCGGCAAGATGTTAAAAAATAACACCGCCAGAAAAATCATTTATTAACAATTCTAAAATCCTGTTAATTTTTAGCACAACACCAAAAAAAAATTATTACCATGCGTATTACTCTTTTTTTACTTGTCGCTGTCAGTCTGGTATTTGCACAAACCGCACAAGATCCAACACAGATTCATCACGACTGTTATTACAACACTCCACTTGATACAATAGATTACGCCAAAGGCATGCAGCTAAAAACACAAGCTACAGATAGTACAAATATCAGTAACGAGCCAAGCCTCATCCACACGGTTGATATTTCGGGAATCATTGATTCCGTAATTGACACAGCTACTATAGAAGTTCTTTCACATAATGGGAAAATTTCTCACATACTAGCGGCATTTGATATCGGAAAAGGCAAACCAATATCTCTTTCACGTCGTATTCTTTTACGTAATTTTAAAGCCATTTATGCAGAAGAATCACCAATGACAAAAGCCTTAGATTCTTTATGGATTTTTATTCCATTAGATACTCAAGTTAAACCCTCCGATTCGATTTTTATAAAAGGATACTCAGCCCTCTACAAATACATTTGGTCAGAATACGATTGCAGATACGACCATACAAATTATCTTTCGGGCGAGATATTTGTATACCCCAATACATCGCAATCGTGACGCTAGCGGCAAGATGTTAAAAAATAACACCGCCAGAAAAATCATTTATTAACAATTCTAAAATCCTGTTAATTTTTAGCACAACACCGAAAAAAATTATTACCATGCGTATTACTCTTTTTTTACTTGTCGCTGTCAGTTTGGTGTTTGCACAAGCCGCACAAGATCCAACAACGCGTCATCACGACTGTTACTACAGTTCGCCGCTCATAGATCACGATACAATAGACTACGTCAAAGGGATGCAGCTACAAACTCAGTTTACAGACTCCACAAATATTCGTAACGAACCTAGCCTCATCCACACAGTCAACATCTCAGGTATTGTAGATTCCGTAATCGATACTACAACCATAGAGCTTATAATGTATGATGGACAACAGTCTCCTAGACTAGCATATTTTAATAATGTAGGATACATGCACCGTGTTTTTTTGCGCAACTTCAAAGCAAACTATACAACCGAATCTCCAATGACAAGAGCGTTAGACTCTTCATGGATTTTTGTTCCCTGCAGTCTTCAGGTTAAGCCATCCGATTCGATTTTCATAAAAGGGTATTCCACACTGTACAAATACATTTGGTCAGAATATGATTGCAATTATAAATGGGGAGATTACATTGCAGGCAAATTTTTCATTTTTCCAAACAATACATCAGCTATAAAAAGCTCAAGAACACGCAAAGAAACCGTCATAAAAAAGCGCAATCGTGACGCTAGCGGCAAGATGCTAAAAAATAACACCGCCAGAAAAATCATTTATTAGCAATAAGCTAATGCCATAGCTAACGAGCTTTTGCACTAGTAAAAATACCATCCGCGTGACGTTCCTTCGACGATTCTCTCAAGATTTTACTGGATCCTTCGACTTCGCCCTTACTTGCACCGCTCAGGATGACGTGTCGAAAAATAATGGTTCCTCGCATGCGCGAGGATGACAGATTCCGGCATGTAGGCAGGAATGACAATGCTCAAAGGCACGAAGTGCCAACCTCACATCTTGACGACAACTACTACCTTCTCTAGTAACTAGTAACTCAGAACTAGCAACTAACCGTCCTACCGTCTACTAAATTCCACCAACTACTTACTGTTACCGCTTTTTCGCATGCTCGCGAGCGCTTTGGATTTGCGTCGTGCCGTTTCTTGAAGGTTCACAGCCACATCAAATTCATCGACGATTTCGCGTCCGAGGATTTCTTCGAGCACGTCTTCGAGGCTTGCGATACCGGCAATTGCACCGAATTCATCAACTACGCCTACCATGTGACCGCGCTGCTTGAGGAATCGCAGCAAAAGTTTGTCCGTCATGAGGCTATCTGGCACGAGTTGCATGGGTCGCATAAGCTGACGGAGTTTCACATCGCGTTTGCCTTCGGCCAAAAGGTTGTACGCATCTCGGCGGAGCACTATTCCAATCCATTGGTCTTTATTCCCATCGTAAAGCGGAACGCGAGAAAACGGCCAATTACCGCGACTGTCCAGAGTCTCGCCAATCGTGCTATCGGCAGGGAGCGTAAACACGACCTGACGGGGCGTCATCACTCGGCGCACGGGAAGCGACTTGAGCGAAAGGATATTCTTGATGACAAGCGCCTGCTGGCGGTCAATCACATCTTCACGCAGGCCAAGACTCACCAGGCTATTGATGTCTTCGATACTCACATCCTTTTTTTCTTTATCTTCGCGAGTCCAGTGCTTGGTAAGCGTCAGGCAGAGCCAAATAATTCCAGTCCAACTTAGCACTTTTGTAATGTAATAGAACGGCACGGCCACAAGCGGCGCACAAATTTTAGCCTGTTTTACGCCAAGCGTTTTCGGAGTAATTTCGCCAAAGAGCAAAATGAGAATTGTGAGCACCACGGGGAGAAGCATCGCCTGCGAAGGAGTCAAGCGCTTTACCGCAAGGGCAGTCGCCAAGGATGCGCCCACTGTATTTGCAACCGTATTCACCACAAGCACCGAAGCAATGTATCTATCGATGTTGTCCTTTACATGCTTGAGATAGCGCGCCGTAAATTTCTTTTGCCGTTCAAGCACTTCCACCGTCGAAGGGGGAACGCTATAGAACGAGGCTTCGGTCACAGAGCAAAACGCCGAAGCAGCAAGGCAACAAAAAACAGTTAAAGCAATTTCAAACATAAGTAGAGGTTAGGTTTTAGGAATTAGGTTTTAGGGGTTGGCATAGTCATTCTAGAGCAGGCGTCAAGACGTCATCCTCACGAAGGTGAGGATCCATACACATTTCGTTCTGTATGGATTCCCTCCGCTTCGCGTCGAGAAAGACTGTTAAGAAAAATCCTTTATTTTCACACTTCATTTTTACTACTGACCAAGGACTAATAACTATTCATAAGCATCGGTTCAATGGCCCAGAATTGCGTGCGTTCCATATCGCGGATAAAATTGCTCAACGCCTTTGTATCGGCAAATGGAACGATAAACGAATCTTCAGTATTCAACTGAACAAGTTCAATATCCGTGGATTTCGGGATATCGGCAAGTTTACGCACTTCGTCAAGGGCATCGTCAAATCCGCCCAAGCCTTGCACAAGCCCGGCTTCTTTAGCCTTCCAGCCCACCATCACGCGACCGCCACCATACACGGAATCCACCACGGCTTGGTCAATTCCAGTCGCCTGCGAAACCACGCCCGTAAAGCGGTTGTAGAAATCATCCATGTATTCTTGCAACGCAGCCTTTTCAGTGTCTGTCCACGGGCGAGCAATAGAACGGGCATCAGCATAATCGTTGGTCTTCACGGGCTCATTTCTCAGCCCAATTTTTTGCATCAAGCCAGAAGCATCTATCTTTCCGCCATAAATTCCAATGCTCCCGACAATAGCAAACGGTTCTGCAATTATTTTATCTGCGCCACAGGCAATGTAGTAGGCGCCCGATGTTCCAATATTTCCGATACTAGCAACAATCGGAATTTTAAAGCGGCTCAAGTTTTTAAGCGCACCCCAGATTTTATCGGATGCAATGGCGTTACCGCCCGGCGAAGAAATCCGCACAAGGAGCGCCTTCACACCCATGCCAGGGAGTCTGCGCAAGCTCTCAAGTACAGCCGATTCCATTTTAGAATCGATCGTTCCGTTAATATTCAACAGAGCCACTTTTGCACGATGACTCCAGCTTTCGTCAAAGATTTTTGTATTCGATGGAGCCCATGTTCTAAATCCAGCGTAAGGAACATCGATTCCAAAGAATGTTTTTAAAGCATAGCTAGGCACCTGATCGATATAAAGCATCGTATCGGCAAGGCCCGCCTTTTGCGCACCAATCGCTGTAATCACAGGCTTTTGCGCGAGTTCATCCAGCTTTTCGGCATTGACCGGAGTCGTTCCCGTTTTCATCCGCGATGCCAAGCGCATTCGAACAAGTTCCCAAATATCCTTGTAAAGCGTTTCCACATTTTCGCGGGCATTCACCGACATGGAATCTGCCGTGTACGGTTCCACTGCCGACTTGTAGGCTCCATGACGCAAGAACTCAACCTTGACACCTAGTTTGTCCAAAAGTCCCTTGTAGAACGTAATTCCGCCACCAAGTCCAAGCCATGTAAAATGCGCCGAAGGTTCCACCACAATGCGGTCCACGCTGGCAGCAGCCATAAGCACAGACGGACGAACATCATCCATATAAGCAATCACAAGACCACCGCGAGCCTTGAGCATTTTCACATAGCGATTAATTTCTTCGGAAATGGCCAAATTGCCATTGTATCCCGAAAAATCAAGCACGACAAGTCCTGCCGCCGGATCGCGAAGCAAGTGTTCGAACAAATTCCGGACCTTCATGAGGCCTATGGACGACGGTTCAAAGAAAAGGATCTTCTTTTCCACTTCGGAAACTTCCATGTTGAGCGGCACACGGATAATCTGCGCCGAATGCGACGACCGCGGGTTACGCGCCGCATGGAAACCGATACTCCCGCCCTTCGGCAAAAAGTCATCTAATATCTTGAGGGACGCATCGACATACCCGCCAAACGAAGTAGAAAGAGTGAGCGCAAATTCATCGTCATCACCGTACAAAGGCATTTTAAAGCCAAACCGGTATCCATAAAGAGAAACTTCCAAAAGCAGTCGGTGTTCCTTCCAATTTTCAACATCGTAGCTAGCGTTCAAGAAACTTCCCAAGCGAAGAGTCGCGCCAGCATTGTGGATGCGCTCCATAGAAGCCGGTCCCAAATAAAGCAAGTTCTCGCAGGAATAGCCAAGAGAAAGGAACCTGAACGGGCGAATCAAAATGCCAGGAGAATAAGTCCACTCCGTTCCCATAAAATCAGCACTGCGAAACGCCGTAAAACGGCCGCCCAAAAAAGCGCTTCGGTCAAAAAGCGGGAAACTATGCGTCAAGTTCCAACGCGATTCGTCCATACCCTTATCGTTAAAACGATACTCGAAACCCGCGCCAAGGTGGTCCAAATTACCACCCACTCGGAACTCGGTAATACCGTCATCGAATTGGTACGATACAAGCGCACCCTTGGAATCAAGCGACGAAAGCCCCGCCGGATTCCCGAAAACACCATGCCCACCTTCAAGCGAGACAAAGCCGGATTCGCCGGGAAGATAGGCAAAAGCCGATACGGCCATTGCAAATAGCGATATAACAATTTTTCTCATCAATGATATAATAGAAAAATTGCTATCTTGGCTTGTGAGTGTAGGAAATAATTTTAACAGAGTGGTGGTTATATGGCTGCATCTTCTAAAAAAGAAGAAACTGACATTTTCGACTTGTTGAAGGAGCTGGTAAAAAACTGGAAAATAATGATTCCATGCCTGATTCTATCGGGCTTTGCCGGTATATTCGTAGCCAAATGGATCCGTCCAGTCTATAAAGTAGACGCGCTTCTCCAAATCGAATCCAAAAACAACAAAAATATGGGGATGATGGGCGGACTTGGAAGCCTATTTGCCACAACTAGCCCCGCCGAAACAGAAATCGAGCTCATCAAGAGCAGGCAAATTATTGGCGAAGCCGTCGAAAAATTGCGTCTGCAATATGTCGCAACGCCAATAAATAAATTAGACAGACTTTTGCACCGCGAAGGCCGCATGGAACTCAACAACTTTGATTTCCCATGGGAAACCCTTCCTGATGACGAAGTTATCAAGCCCTGGATTGCTGAAGCTACAGATAGCCTCACCTACGACCTCTATGATCATAAGGACAAAAAAGTCTTATCCGGCGTCGTTGGCAAAACTTACAGGATTCCATACGCAACCGACACTCTTGTTTTCGGCGTATTCAAGATGATGGCTACCGAAGGGCAGAGATTTAAGCTTGGCAAGCTCGAAAGACTCGATGCGATTGCCAAATTCAAGGATTCCTTTGATGTCAAGGAAAAAGGCAAAAAAACTGGAATCTTGGAATTTAGCTACCAAGACATCTATCCAGATCGCGCTACAAAAATTTTGAACGAAATCGCCACGTCCTATTTAAGGCAAAATGTGGAACAGCGCAACGCCGAAGCGCAAAAGACTTTGGAATTTTTGGAAAAACAGTTGCCCGATGTCAAGGCAAAATTGGACAGCTCACTCCTGAAATACAACACTTACCGCAATAAGGTTGGTTCTGTCGATATCGGCGCCGAAACCCAGATTATCTTGGAAAAGCGCAACAAGCTACAGCAAAGCCTGCTTGATTTGCAGCAAAAAAAGCAAAGCGCAATTCGTCTTTTCCAACCGGAACACCCGACCATCAAGACTTTGGAAGATCAAGAGAACAACTTAAAACGTGAACTTGCAAGCAACTATGCGGCCACGAAAAGACTTCCGAACACGCAGCAAGAAGTCCTGAAGCTGACAAACGAAGTTGACATGAGTAAGCACTTGTACACAACCATGCTCAACAACATCCAGCAGTTGAAACTAGTATCCGCAGGCGAAGTAGGGTCGGTCCGCATCATCGATTTTGCAGAAGAGGTATCGAGCCCCGCAAAGCCGAAAAAATCCATGATAGTCTGCGTCGCTCTATTTCTAGGATTACTTTTGGGCGCCACCATAGTTTCAATCAAGAGCAAATTGAACAACGGCGTCCGCGATGCGAACTTCATTGAACGCGAAACAGGTTACAGCGTTTACGCGAAAGTTCCCAAAGGAAACCCCAATGGCAGCAAGGGCACACGTCCACTGGCTGTTGTCGAACCTGATGACATCGCGATAGAGTCGCTTCGTGCATTACGCAGCTCTCTCGAATTCAGCATGGAAGAACAAGGCTGCTCCGTCATTGGAATCTGCGGCCTCATCCCTGGAGTCGGTAAAAGTTTTGTTTCTGTGAATCTGGCCTCCCTGTTTGCAGGACTCGGAAAGAGAGTATTGCTCATCGATGCCGATCTCCGTAAAGGACGTCTTCATAAGGAATTTGGAATTAAGCGGAACAAGGGACTTTCCCAGATTCTCTTGCACTCCGCAACCGTAGAAGAAGTCATCAGCAAAACTGAAGTCGAAAATTTGGAAATCATACAATGCGGCAATGTTCCCAGCAACCCCTCGGAACTTTTAGGTTCTAAATACTTCACCAGTTTGATTGATCAACTGAAAAACCAATACGATATAATAATCATCGATACACCTCCTATCATGCTTGTTACAGATGCAGCACTCGCCTGCCGCGTAACATCGCAAATAGTCATGGTTATCGAATATAACCGCCATAGCATTGAAGCAATCAAGGACGGCATGAAACAATTGCTCAAGGGCAACAATAACATTCATGCAAGCCTTGTCATCAACAAGTACGAACATGGGCTCAACGACGGTTACGGCTACAAGTACGGAAAATATTAAAAGCGCAAGCTAAAAAATAATGGCACACACACCATTATAAAATCACTGAAATTAAAAAGTTCCTTACATGATTGTAAGGACTTTTTTATACTCTTCTAGATACTGCAAAGCGGTTTGTCGGACATTGTAGTTTTGCAAAACATGACGGCGACCCAATTCAACAAGCTCTTCGTTTTGTCCTTGTTGAACAAAAAGCATAATCTTTTGGGCTAAATCTTTCGAGTTTTCGGATTCAAAAGTATTCCCCAACAATCGTTTTTCGCCATGTTCAAAAGCCGTCATAATTTCCACGGGGCCCTCGATATTGCTGGACAATACAGGCACACCAGCAACCATCGCTTCGGCCACCGTCAAACCGAAGCCTTCATAACGCGAAGGCTGTACAAACAAATTAAAATTACAAAGATTCTCGTAAATCCAATCCCTGGACTTGTTGCCTTCGAAAACCACAACATCATCGATTCCAAGCGAGCCCGACATTTCCCGGAGCAATTCGCGGTCGGCACCATCGCCAATCAAGTGCATCTTGAAGTTTATACCGCTAGGATTATTCCTTTTGATTTCGGCAAGGGCCTTTAACAAAACATCTTGGCCTTTCTGCTTGATGAACAGGCGAGACACCTGTACAAAATGCAAGAGCCCATCGTTAAAAAGATTATTTCTTTTACAATTAATGCCATCGCAAGGAATACCATTTTCGATAAGAACCGTATATTTTCCGGCCTGCCGCCACTCTTCTTGAACCGCTTTCGAAATGGCATAACATACTTTGAAATTCTTAGACTCGTTAAAATTATTCGTCGTATTGTGAATTGTCCGGACAAGGTTCCATTTGCCCAATACCAACCTGGCAATGCCATCGTAATGGACATGAACTATTTCAGGATTAATCTTCCTTAAAAAGAAGTTTAATTTTAAAATAGGTAACGGATTTTTACTTTTTATTCTTCGACCACAACGATAAATACGTATTCGTTTATCGAGGCGGGCAACGATAGATTCCTCAATCTTATCATTAATAACAATCAGCGATATATCATTCCCTTCAACCTGCTGATTGACAATGTCGACCAACATGTTTTCAATTCCGCCGGTCGAAAGTCCCCACAACAAATGCGTTATTTTCATAGTGGGCCCCAGAAACTATTTATGTTCACACTTAGACATGCCCCAATTATAGACAATATCTATTTTCGGAGTTTTCACGTTGTATTTTCTGGCAAGATCCACAATAAAGCGCAAACCGAACGGGAAATCTTCCGTAAAGTAGCGGCTTTCAAAATCCGGCACCCAACCATTTTCAACTTCTTTCATAGGAGACTTGATTGTCTGAAAAGCCTTGATAGAAGCCAATTTACTTGCCAAGGACTTTGCATCAACGGATTCATAATATTCCAAAAGCGAAGGAACCGCGCCTTGATTCATCGGCAAAAGTTTAAGCAATTGCATGAACTCGGCGTCCATGTCTATAAGCCATTGTGCAGCATCCTCAGTCCACTCTTTATAAAAAAGAGTACAATGATCATATGGAGTGCCATTCCAGTCATGCCACATACTGTATAGGCGCCCGGTGTGCAAAATCGGATTGCTATTCGTCAAGCAAGCTTCATAAAAACTTCCCAGCAATTTCGTCGGGGTTTTGAAGAGCCTGCCAACAAGTTCCACAAAAGTTTCTTCGTTTTCAATATTTTCCGCCGCAATCGCCAAATTCGGTTTATACCCCAACAAATTAGCAGACTGGCCGTATTCAGACACACGTGCAATAAAAGGCACTCGCTGGAATCCGAATATTTTTGCAGCCGTTCCCAGCACCTTATGGGCAAAAAAGAAAAATCCTGTACTGCTAACAATAGAGGCAACCACAGTGCGATTGTTCAAGAACGGTTTAATCTGTTCCAGGGTCTGTTCAATAAGGAATCCGGGCAAGCAGAAAAGCACGATATCCGAATCAGGAATTACCTCTTGGGGATTGGAGGTGATTTTTTCAAGTTTCCCTTTGTATTCCGTTCCATTAACATCTGAAACGGTTATTTGCGATTTCCATTTTTGCGGATGATTGGTCAACAGCCTAACAGTTACATCCGAATGACTGGACAAGACTCCAATACAGACATGCCCTAGAGAGCCGCCTCCACATATAGTAATTTTCATTTTTCCAGTTCCTTTAATGCATTGATCAGCTTTACATTATCTTCGTAGCCACGAACCGCAATACGCATATATTGCTTGCCATCAAGGCCTTTCTTGTCGCTGCAATCGCGCATCAAGATATTCGACCTCTTGAGCATCGTAATAACAAGCTGATTGGCTGTATATGGAGGTTTTACTTCGCAAAGGAAGTAATTCGCTTGAGAAGGCATCACCCGTAAAAAACTTACAGTGCGCAAGTCGTTCTCAAAACGGGAACGTTCCGCAATAAATTTATCGCAGGCTACCTTATAATCTTTTTCATACTTGGTATAAATTTGCATAAAGAATTCTGCAAAGCTATTCAAATTCCATATGCTAACCATCTTCTTGATCTTGGCAATAATATTCTTGTCGGCAGAACACAGGATTCCCAAACGAATCCCCGGGACGCCGTAACTTTTGGAAATACTCTTCATCACAACTAAATGCGGGTATTTTTCCAACAGGTCGTTATGCAGGAGTGTATTTCCCTCATATCCCACACTGAAATCCACAAAACTTTCGTCAACAATCAAACGAACATTATGCTCTTCGGCCCATGAAGCCAGCTTGCACAAATCCGTAAACGGGATAAAGTTTCCCGAAGGATTGTCAGGATTGATCAACAAAATATTGTCTGCCAGATTCTTGCCGAAAAATTCCATCAAATCATCTGCAGAATATCTAAAATCTGAATTCTTGGGCGTAAACGT
The DNA here is from genome assembly GCA_902776765.1 of Fibrobacter succinogenes. Classification (GTDB taxonomy): domain Bacteria; phylum Fibrobacterota; class Fibrobacteria; order Fibrobacterales; family Fibrobacteraceae; genus Fibrobacter; species Fibrobacter succinogenes_N. Next base: position 64,302 of record CACYRP010000028.1, on the reverse strand, counting down.
AACCAAACTGTTTGGATCGCGCCTATTTGGATATTCTTCAAATGTCGGTCGAATAACGCCCAGTGTTCCCGGCAACAGTTCCATAAGAGCCTTAATCAGTTCCGCGGCTCCGTTTCCCGGGACAATATATTCTTCTTTAACACCCCAGCATTTGGACGCCAACAATGTGTTGACCTTCATTCCCGAAGGATATTCCCCCAAGAGGGTTCTAAAATTCGCTTCCATTTCATCAACGATTCTAGAATCCCTAAAATAAGGATTGACCAAATAGCAATAGTCGAGCATCTTCGGGAATCGCCAAAATCCACCATAGCGTCCATAGTACTTGCGAATGACATCTTTTTCTTCTGCAAAAAGCGCTTCGGCAATATCCAGGTCCTGCTTATCGTCGATTTCATACCACTTTTCACCCGAAATCGGCAAGGCCTTCAAGTCGCTTTTGTTCAAGAAGGTAATGACCCGCAAAACATTCTCATAGTACTCATTATTGCCAACGGCCTTGCAATAGGCTTCCAAAAACGGAACATACTTTGTGGTGGCAAATTCCTTGCTGAATTTGTAAATATTGACGGTCTTGTAATACTGCCCCACATTGGCATAGCTGAACGCCGATTTAGTCACAAAGTTGACAATATTCATTTCGCTGTCTATTTGGACCATCGTTCCATCCATCCACGATTCATATTTGGCAACAAGAGCCAAATTCGGGAAAGGATTGTTCAGCAACAAGTCAAACATTCCGTCATCAAAAATCAAATCACTTTCAATTAAGAGAGTATCGTCTTCTTGCAATTGTTTTTCTGCAAGAGCAAGGGAATAGATATTGTTCGTCTTATCGTAAACCGGATTGTTCACATACTCGATTTTCAGACCGTTATGTTCCGAACCAAGATAATCCTTCAGCTTCTGACCTTCGTAACCAACAACAATAACAACTCGATTCAAGTTCAGCTTACTCAGTTGGTCTAGCGTTCTGTCAATCAGGGGAGTTCCGTTTACTGGAACCATACACTTGGTATTATTCTTCGTGTATTCACCAAGGCGTTTTCCCATTCCTGCAGCCAAAATGATTGCTTGCATTTCATCTCCTAGATTGAATCCGTCAATACTGTTTCAAGCATCTTTCTCATCGGTAAATATAAAAATTCTTTATAGATATCATTCCACACATCTATTTCCTTGTCCATCGACCATATAAAAAAAGCTATTATTTCCTTAGCAAATCGACCAATTCGTGAAAAAAGGATAGATTGTTATTATCTCAAAATAATTTCAATCCATACTAGATATCGCAGTCGTATTATATCAAATACAACAATGTCAACTTTTCAAATAACCAATTACTGAAATAACGTATTGATTTTCCATTAGTGATAAAATGAGACCTATAAACGAAGCCGAACTGAAAGAAATTCAACTAAATATAATGAATGACATTCACCTTTTTTGCGAAGCGAACGGTCTTCATTATTCATTAGCCTACGGATCACTACTTGGAGCCATTCGTCACAAAGGCTTTATTCCCTGGGATGATGACATCGATATAATTATGCCGCGAAAGGACTATGACCAATTTTTAAAACTATATTCAAATCATTCCAAATTGTACAAAGTCCATTCTTTAGAAACCGATCCCAATTACACGTACGCGTTTGCAAAAGTTTCAGACCCAAGAACAATTCTTGTCGAAAATGTAAACGTTCAGAATCTTGGCGTAAACATCGACATATTTCCTTTGGACAACGCATTCGATTCACTAGAACAATGCAAGAAGCAAGTCAAAAAGATATTGCCATACAAATATCTTTATCGACTTAAATTTTTACAGCCATCGCCCAAGAACATATTCTGGAAACGCATCCTTATAAAGCTCGGAAAAATTTTTGTTTTCCCGCTATCGCTTCGCGCCCTTGCCGAAAAAATTTCAACATTCGCAAAATCCAATACCGATTCCAATTCTAAATATGCGGTAATGATTGTCGGAACAGATCCCAAAGCAACAGAACGGCAAATCATCGAAAGAAATTGGTTCGACAAATACACAACCATTCCTTTCGAGGCGTATCAATTCAAGGCCATAGAACGTTTTGACGAATACCTCACTCATGAATATGGCGATTACATGACCCCGCCCAAAAAGAAGACTTCGCCTCACACGCTCAACAATGTATATTGGATTTAAATTTCAAGGTTGTTATGTTAAAAGTTTCCGTCATCGTCCCTATATATAAAGTAGATCCGATTTTTCTCAAAAAGGCAATACACTCACTATCAGCCCAAACTTTAGAAGATGCAGAATTTATTCTAGTTTTTGACGGAGCCAACCAGGACCTGGAAAACCTTTGCGCATCATTAACGAAACAGGACCCACGCTTTGTCATTATCAAGAAAGATCATAGCGGTGTTTCCGATACTCGAAATTACGGAATAAAGCAAGCCAAAGGAGAATACATATCCTTCGTTGATGCCGATGACTGGATTCCTTCTGACATTTACAAAACCGCATTTGAATTTGCCCAACGCAACAACAGCGACATTGTTTTTTGGGACATGGCAACTGTAGACCAAAATGGAACAGTCACGCAAAAGCAATACGAAAATCAGAGCATCGACAATTTAACTCCAGAGCAAAGAGAAACAATAATGAAGCAATTCATTTGGGTTTCTCAATCAAAATACGGAGCGATAATCTCTGTATGCTGCAAACTGGTTAAACGCAGCCTACTCTTAACAAACAACATCTTATTTTCAAAAGACATTGCTATTGGAGAAGACCGAGTTTTCTTCTCCACGCTATGGCCAAAGGCGCAAAACATATCCTACTTAAACCGAAACGGATACTTCTGTCGTGAAAATCCTTCTTCGGCAATGCATAAATTCCACAAAGATGGAATTTATAGATTCATCAAATATTTGGATGCGTTTGACCGAGATTTCTTTCAAAAAAATAAAGCTATTTTTGGAAGAGAAATGTACAGATTAATCCTTTTAAGTTGCCGAATAACCTATATGAATTCCATGAATCCAAACTCTTATTGGGCAAGGATGAAGCAAATGACAACAGACTTTAAAGAAAAGACAATTCAGCATTATTTGCAGAACGTCGAAGAAAAAGGATTAACCCCGAAAGAAAAGATTGAATTCCGTCTGTTACGCCATAAAATTTTTATAACGCTATGGATCCGCGGATTGCTACACAAAATTTAATTTTCTTCGAAATATGTTCCTGAAGTCATTAATCATATCCTTTCTACGAAAGCTACCTTTAAAAAAGGTCATTCTCTTTGAATCATACCCGGAATTGAGCGGCTCCCCTTGGAAAATCTACCAGGAAATGTTAAAACGTGGATATGACAAGAAGTACAACCTCATTTGGGCGGTAGACTCATCATTCCGTAGCCCGCCAAATATCAAAAGCGTACCATTCTTCGGAAAGCTTTCTAAATTCCAATATTACAGGCGATTTCTGTACAATTCACTGGCGAAGCTCAATATCGACAGCAATAGGCCCCTTTACAAAAACAACTCCGAAACCATACGAATCTTTACACGCCATGGCGGCCCTCTAAAGAAATGCCCTGAATACATGCATTACATGGGTCAAATGGACTATATGCTAACGCTTTCCCAAAACATGCAAGAAATCGACTTTATAGACTGCAAAGATTTTTGCGTACAAAAGAAAGAAGATATTCTAGCACTTGGTTTTCCGGCAAACGATTGTCTATTTGAAAAAAAAGACCTTTTCGAAAATGGTTTCTACCCAAGGCATGGCTTGATGCAGCCACAAAACAAGTTCAACAAAATAATCGGCTGGCTTCCGACATTCCGTCAACATCGCAACAAAGACAACACTTCGGGCCAAAAGCCATTCCCTTTGGGAATACCTCTTATCTACTCCGAAAAGGAATTGATTCAATTAAACGATTTTTTGTCGAAAGAGAATATTCTTCTTGCTATCCAAATGCATCATGCACAAGTAGAGAACTTTCCAAAACTAAAATTCTCGAATATCATTCTCATTTCTCAAGCCATAAAATACGAGATGGACGTTTCAACGGCGAATTTAATGCAGTCATTCGATGCAATGATTACAGATTATTCCGCAGCCTATCACGAATACATTCTACTGGACCGCCCCATTGCATTAACCATTGACGATTTCAACGAATACTCTTCAAAAACAGGATTCGTTTTTGATTATTTCGATTGGATCAAGGGCGTGTATCTAAAAGATTCTTCTGACCTTATCCGCTTTATTAAAGAAGTTTCAGACGGCGTTGATTCTGCAAAAAAAGAAAGAGAATCGGCAATGCACCGCATTCATAAATATATCGACAACCAGTCTACCACACGTGTATTAGACTTTCTCATAAAAAAAGCAGGCCTATAAAATGTTATTCATTTTAGTGCTATTGGTTTTAATCATATTTGTTACAAACAAACAAAGAAGCTATGATCCGGCATCTGCATTATCGGTAAGCACAACACAGTCCATCAAGGGTTTCTTTGTCATAACCGTTTTCTTTTCGCACTTCTGTTCCTACGTTACATTAGACAAATGGTACGATACACCTATGCAGGCATACTGCCATTGGCTAGGGCAGTTGATGGTCGTTCCCTTTTTCTTCTATTCCGGCTACGGGATTTTCGAGTCCGTACAAAAAAAAGGATTGCCTTATATCAAAAGTTTTCCAACCAAGCGAATTTTAAAAACGCTATTTCATTTCGACCTTGCTGTTTTTCTATTCGTTATTTACGATGTTTTCTTCGCTCCCGAACGTCTTTCGGCAATTAAAGTTTTTCTCTCTCTATTTGCATGGGAATCCATCGGCAATTCAAACTGGTTCATATTCGCCATTATCTGCGCGTACCTATTCTGCTATCTTGGGCTACTATTATTCAAAAAAAATCGTTTCAAGGCCATGCTATTGACGACCATCCTCTGCCTATTATACATAGCCGTTATATTAAAAATCAAAGACACTTATTGGGTCGATAGCATATTGGCATTCCCCTTGGGATGTGCAGTCTCTCTTTGGAAAAAAGAAATCCTTTCAAAATTAGACTGGAAGCGATGGATTTTTTATAGCATCATAAGTGTGCTCTTCCTAATTTCAGCAAAGAAATGTCTATTCCCCAATTATTTTTTGTGCAGTCAAATCGCCTTGGTGGCACTGTCGGCATTAATACTGTTACTACCCATGCGTATTTCATTTAACAGTCCAATGCTTTCCTACTGCGGTACATACGTTTTTGATATCTATATTTTGCAAAGACTGCCGATGAACTTCGGCAAATATCTTCATTGGAACGAACAGAATGTATATCTATATTTCGCATTCTGCCTTTTGTCTACACTTTTGATTGCAATTTTATTTCACAAATTGACAAACAAACTCGATTCATTAGTCTTTAAGGAAAGAACTTAAATGTCATCCACGGCATCTAAATCTATACATGGAATCATCTGGAGTGCGGTAGAACGTTTTTCCTTACAGGGCGTCCAGTTTTTTATCGGCATCGTCCTCGCCCGCTTGCTTTCTCCATCAGACTTTGGAATGATTGGTATGCTCTCCATATTTATGAGCGTATCGCAGACATTCATTGATTGCGGTTTTTCAAGTGCACTTATCCGTCAAAAAGAAGCTACGGAACAGGACTTCAACACCGCATTTTTCGTCAACCTGCTGATCAGCATTTTTGCATTCGCCCTTCTATTCTTTGCAGCCCCATTCGTCGCCACTTTTTACAACATGCCAGAATTGCAATCGGTCATGCGGGCAATCTCCATAACGTTAATCATCAACGCCTTTTATGCGGTTCACAAAGTAAAGCTTACTAGAAACGTAGACTTCAAGACTCAATCGAAAGCCTCATTCTGCGCAGCCGTTATTTCCGGGATTCTTGGAATAACTCTAGCCTATAAAGGTTTTGGCGTATGGAGTCTTGTCTATCAGTCCATTTGCAACTCGCTCTTAAATCTTATCCTACTGACATTCTTTTTGAAATGGCACCCCACGCTTTCGTTCAGCAAAGAATCCTTCCACTCGCTTTTTGGTTTCGGCTCCAAATTACTTATCGCCAGCATAATTTCATCCATTTACTCAAACCTTTATAACATTGTCATTGGAAAACAGTACTCCGCCAGCGATCTCGGCTACTACACAAGAGCTGACCACCTCGGAAATTTTCCATCCCAAAATATTGCAGGCATTTTGTACAGAGTCACTTTCCCCATCCTCTCACAACTGCAAGACGACAGCGAACGACTCCGACATATTTACATTAAATATTTACAAATCACCTGCTTCGCCGTATTCCCCCTTATGCTCGGGCTTGCCGCTCTAGCAAAACCATTGATTCTCATTCTTCTTGGCGAAAAATGGATTTACTCCGTTATTTTATTGCAAATTTTATGTCTGGGTTTAATGTTCGATCCCATTTGCAACATCAACTTGAACCTGCTCTATGTCAAAGGACGTTCCGATCTCGTTCTTAAACTAGAGATCATCAAAAAAACAATTGCCGTAATAATTCTCATCTCATCACTTTCGTTTGGCCTTACCGGCCTTTGCATCGGGCGCGCCTGTTACGGAGTCATTGCAACGCTATTAAATATGACCTACACCAAAAGTTTCATCAATCTTTCTATATGGGGGCAAATAAAGCTCATATTCCCGGCTTTAATCCTATCTATTTTTATGGCCGCAGGCTCATTCGGAATCACCTTAACAAACCTGGACAATCCCGTCCAGCTGATCCTGGGCATAGTTATCGGAATATTCCTATACCTCATCCCCGCAAAATTATTCAAGATGAGCGCAATGGACTATATGTGGGGATTAATCAAAAAGAAACTTGTCAAGGAAAAATAAAACTAAGCAGGACTACGAATCAGATTCTTCTTCATTCTCTTTTCCGTAAAACTCATATATTTTCATCAGCATAATGCAAATGATAAAGAAATAATTGAGTTCTAGTCCTAAAAATGTAGAAAGCGAATAACCAACAATAACGGCAACAGGCATTGCATATCCACTTCGGCCAAACATTGATTTCAAGTGTTTGGCCATATATATAATGCATGCAATATAAGCCATACCACCGATAACCCCAAAATCCACCAGCATTTGCAGCCATATACTTTCGGCTCCAAGCAAATCCGCATCTACGGCTTTGACAAAGCTCCAGGTATAGGCATAGCCATTACCCCAAATGGGGGAATTCAAGAAAAACGGCATAATAACGGCAAACTGCAGCAAACGCATATCCACACTACTTCCCGTTACCGCCGTATCCGAATGGATAAAGGAATCAATCAAAGTCATAAACCAGCCGCCAAGCAAGAAGAATCCGCCTCCCAAAAGCGCTATTTTCAACAGAGCAAAGCGATTTCCCTTCATCGTTTGATTCAGGATTGGTATTAAAATAATAAAGGCCGACACAAAGACCGATCTAGCGCCACTCAACCACGGTAAGACAAGGCAAGCAACCAATAAAATGTCTATAAAGAAATTGGATTCTTTTAGCATTTTTCGCGTTTCAAACAGCAAATATCCAAAGACAGCCATCGCCATCCCCATAGACATCGGTGTATCAAAGATACTCTGCAGTCGCTTAAATCCAAAACGAATTTCAGTATAGTTTATAACGTTTTCATTAACGATATTCATTCGCAGTAGATTTTTCACAATAATATTTTCACCGAGAGCAAGCTCAACCAAAGCATAAATAACGCAGAAACCAAAATACACGCAGAACAAGTAAAGCAACATCTTTACATCTTTTTCTTCGTCCAACACGCACCAAACGACAAACGGGAATAAATAAATCGTATTCAAAACAAAAACAGTACTAGGCCAATGCGCTTCGGCCAACAAGTTTGTAATTACAAATGATGCACCAACCAACAAGCTGGGGACCAAAAAGGGATATGTTTTCAGTTTAGAAACAAAATCGCACTTAAAAGGAAGTAAAGCCGTTAATCCAAGACAGCAACAATCTAGAACAGAAAACACCTGTCGATCAAATACAGGAAACATATGCAGTAAGAGCGAAAATGGGACCAGCAGCAGAACTGCCGTCCGAAAACTCACAATAGCGAAAGCCAAATATGCGCCTATTGCATAGGAAATCATTTCTTCTTATCCGCCTTTCTTCATATTCAAAGACCAGTAGATTGCCTGAAACACACGTCGAATCCAAAGGACCATTTTGTAAGGGCATCCCCAAGCAATGCAAAACTGGAAAAGACGGTCTTTCTTTCGAACCATTTGGTCTTTAAACAAGTTAAACTTATATAACCGTATGCAATCCAGCAATTGCGGGACCTTATCCCTTAATGTACCTTCTTTTTCTTTATCTATTTTCACAAGTAAGTTAAAGCTACTAACGGCGAGTCTGGCAATGGCGACACTTTCAAAAGAAAACGCCTTTGCAACGGCCACATTCTTTTGCAATTCTTCAATCAACACAAATTGCGAAGCAGAAACGCGATCATTAACAATGCTACCTTGTCGCTGGCGATAATGATAAGAATTTTTTCCCGAAAAGGCGACTTTTTCAATATGGGTAAAAAGATCCCTCGCTACAGAAATATCTTCATAGGCCTGCTTCGGGTAATGCAAAAATTCGATTACATCCCTCTTATATAGCTTGTTGCACGCCCAAGCCGTCAAATGGCCATCAAAAAAGCGTCTTAAAACTTCAGAAGCATTCCAGACAGTTCTTTCTTCAGAAAATACAGTTCTTTCTTGCGCCCATCCATTTTCCCAATCAATAAAGACATTGCAAACAGCTACAGATGCATTGAACTCAACACACGATTCCAGCAATTCTTGGAACATATCGGGCTCACACCAATCATCACTATCAATAAAGCCGATATAATCACCATTTACTACGGCAATGCCCGCATTACGCGCAGCGCCTAGCCCGCCATTTTCTTTGTGAATGACCTTGATTCGTGAATCCTTTTTCGCCCATTCATCGCACATTTCTGGGCAATGGTCCGGAGAGCCATCATCGACCAAAATAATTTCCAAATTTTCATAGGTCTGACAAGCAATGCTCTTTACGCACTGATCAAGATAAGCCTCAACCTTATAAACAGGAACAACAATAGAGATGAGCGGACTATTTTGCGGCATCAGCACTACCATAAACAGACTTTATCTGATCCAAATAATTTTCTTTTGAAAATTTCTTTCGCACTGAAACAACATCGATGTCATAAACCTTGTCGAACATCAATCGTATTTTTCTTTCAAGGCTATCGGCATTTCCCATTTCAAAGAGTTCGCCAGTCACACCCGGTTCAATCAATTCTGGAATTCCGCCAATATCGGATCCCAAAACGGGTGTTCCAAGACAAAGCGATTCGATTACCGAGTAAGGATTGTTTTCGTACCATTGGCTCGGTATTACGCTGAACTTAGATTTCAACAGAATAGACTTACAGGTTTCCCAATCACAGCGGCCTAAAAATTGAATTTGCTTAAACTGTGAAAAGCGCGTTTTCAATTGCGCTTCAAGCGGGCCCGTCCCAAGCACATACAAAGTCACATCTATTTTCGAAGCCACCTCTAGTAACGTTTCGACGCCTTTTTCACTAGACAAGCGACCGACATAACAGTATGCATTTTCCCGCGAGACTGGTTCATGGACAAACTTTAATTCATCGACAAAATTATGAAGCACCACCAGTTTCGACGCATCAAAACCACCTCGCTCCATTTTCATCTTCATAAAATGACTCGGGCATACAAACGCATCGACCCATTTTTCTAGCCGTTCGCCATTCCAGATGCAAGCTTCTTTTTCCGCAATCTTACTTGCAAGCCAATTGTTCTTAACACATTTCTTGGCTACACAACTCTTTTTATCGCCAGCGATGCAATCTTCACAGATAACGCCTTTGCAAAGGCACGTGTACGCAGGACAAATCAACTTATAGTCATGCAACGTCCACACGACCTTTACACCACGAGCATGCGCAATTTCAGCAATCACAGGCGAAAGTTGCGTATGAATGTTATTCAAGTGCAATACATCTGGCTTAAACGCATCTAGCAGCGCCGTAAATTTCTTTACTGTTTCGCCATCGCCAAATGGACGTTTAAAGGCCTTAAAAAAAGCAGCAGGTTTCTTTGGAGAAAAAGCAATCTCGGATGGCCAATAAGAATTCCACTGATTTTCTTGATTTTCAGGATAATCCATTGCGAAAAAGGCTACATCATGCCCCGCAGCCTTAAGCAGATTTTCCAGTTCTATCGAATAGACGCAGTCTCCGCCTCGACGATAGTAAAATTTATTTGCAAGTATAATCCGCATCGCATACCTGCTAGCCTTCAATTCTCAAGTCACCCTGTCTAGGATCTTGCCCCACATCGAATGTCGGGAACTTGGTGCAATCGATTTCTTTACCGAACAAACTCTTGAGCTTGGCCGTAAGCACCCAAGGCGCCACATGAGCGATATACTTTTTCATCACCGGCGCGGCAGTTCCCACCATCCAGCAGTTCTTGGGGCAGGTGCGCACTTTTTCGCGCACTTTCTGAGCCTGTTCGCTGAACCAAATTTCTTCGAAAGTTTTGGCAGTGTGGATATTGCCCATGCTTTCCTGCCAGTAGCGAGGTTCAAGACCATTACAAGGATAAACTTCGCCCCACGGGTCCGTAAAGAAGTTCACGGAACCGGCTTCGCACGGAAGCATTCGCTTGCCTCCCTGAATGTACTTGATAAGGCCCAAGTTAAAGAAGGCGCGGAACCAAGACTTCGGATGATTTTCCTTGAGCAAGCGATTCACCAATTTGCCGATATTCTCGCAGAGTTCTTCCTTGTTGCTAATCTGGTTGTCTTCCTTGTGGAAGTAATAGCTGTTGTGGAACGCAGCCGTAGCAAATTCAAAATTCATCGAGAGCGCAAGTTCGTACAAAGGAATCAGGTCATTGCTGTTCCAGTTGCTAAGCGTCTGGCCAAAGCCGATATCCTTCACGCCCATTTCATGGAGCGTCTTGAGCGTACGCATGCCGCGTTCAAAGCCGTCATCGCGACCACGCAAAAAATTATTCGTCCCTTCAAGGCCTTCGATACTCACGCGAACGCCAATATTCGGGAAGCGTTCAGCAAGCTTGATAACGCGATCGACCCACCAACCGCTTGTGCTAATCACGATGCGCGGAGCCTTTGTATAAAGGACTTCAATAATATCTTCCAAATCCTGGCGGATAAACGGTTCACCACCAGTGACATTGGCAAACTTGAGTTGCGGTAAGATTTCCAAGTCCTTGGCCTGAATTTCTTCGCTTTTCTTGGTCGGGTTCTTCCAGATATTGCACATCTTGCAACGCATCTGGCAGCGATAGGTCGTAATCACCGACACATCGGTCGGCATTTGGATTTTATTCGAACCACAACTACAATTTGAACAACTCATATAACCCTCAATACACCCTATTTCGCCATCAAGCTCTTGTACACATTCATCGTCTGATCGGCAATTTTATCCCAATCATAATATTCCTGGACAATCTGCTTGAAATCCCTCTGCACTGGTTTTTCCATAAAGTGGCGCATTTTTTCGGCAAGTTCTTCAACGTCACCTAGTTCGTAAAAACATTCTTCGGGCAACGGGACTTCCATATTCGCCGGGATATCGCTTGCAACAACGTTTCGGTTATAGCCAAGCGCTTCCAACAGAGCAATCGGAAGACCTTCGTGGTAACTCGGAATCACAAACAGCGAAGCATTTTCAAAAATCACCTGAAGCTCTTCGCCATGGATGTAACCCGGAAGGATCGCGCCCACTTCAGCAGCGGCCGCTTTCATCCGATTGGCGTAATCCGATTTAAAATCGGCTGTTCCCGCAATCACAAGCGAAACATCCTTCAGTCCCGCTTTTTTGTAAGCGGCAATCAAATCATGGAAACCCTTTTCCTTGACAAAACGACCCAAAGCAAAAATGTAACGTTTACCTTCGAGCCCGTACTTGCCAAGCCATTTCTTCGTCTTATCTTCGGGCAACGGCGGCAACAAGGTAACGCCATTGTTGATACGAACGGTCGTCTTGCAATGGAACTTCTTCTTGAGCCACTGTTCCAAAAGATCCGAAATCACGATGGCCCGGTTCGAGAACTTTGTTCCTACAAACTCACTGATTCTCAGAATGGCCTTTGCAAACCAGCCCCACTTGGCACGATTATAGTCCTGCCCGTGGTGCGTATAGACAACCTTTAAGCCCGCAAGCCTAAATATAGGAGCCACAAAGGAAGGCCCAATCGCATGCAAATGGACAATGTCCGGTTTCCACGCCAAGACCTTGTAGAGGCACCTAAACGTATGTACAAAAGTTTCTAGTCCAGAAATTTTAGGCGCATAAACAGGAACCACCTGTACACGCTTATATCTGTAAGGAGTCTTTTGGGGCGTATAGGCCTTTCGCGCAAAAATAACGACCATGGCCCCACGTTCCACAATTCGCGGATACAATTGCTGACAATGGGTTTCAATACCACCCATAATATCAGGAATTCCACGCGTACCTAAAACAGCGATTTTCAAGTTTAACTACTCCGCCTTGCCTTTACCAATGCTTGTCACTTCGAATCCGATTTTTCTCAGTGCGTCAGCATCCAAAATATTGCGGCCATCAAATACAAATGCAGGCTTTGCCATCGAGCTGTAAATGCGGTTCCAGTCCAGTTCGGCAAAACACTTCCATTCGGTACAAACAACAACAGCATGAGCCTCTTCAGCTGCCTTGTACGGATCTTCCTCGAATGTCACATGGTCAATCACATCCTTGAGGTCGCGCTTAGCATCGGGGATAGCCTTCGGGTCGGTCACAACGGGCAGAGCATGTTCGGCGAGCAAATCACGCACAACGAGGTTTGCAGGGCTTTCACGCGTGTCGCCCGTATTCGCCTTGAACGCAAAACCGAACACAGCGATCTTCTTACCGGCAATCGTATTGAACATCGTTTCGAGCATGCGATCCACCACGCGGTGGGTTTGCCACTCATTTATTTTCACGACGCTTTCCCAGTAAGCAGCCACTTCCGGCAAACCGTAATAACCACAAAGATAAACGAGGTTCAAGATATCCTTCTTGAAGCAGCTACCACCGAACCCGATGGACGCCTTGAGGAACTTGGAACCGATGCGGCGGTCCTTGCCCATTACGTAAGCCACTTCATCAACATCTGCACCGGTGCGTTCGCAGAGGGCGCTAATCGAGTTGATGGAACTGATGCGCTGAGCGAGGAAAGCATTTGCCGTAAGCTTTGTAAGTTCGGAACTCCAGAGGTTCGTTGTCAAAATGCGATCGCGCGGAACCCAATGGGCATAAACATCCACCAGTTTCTGGCAGGCTGCAAGGCCCGATTCCGTCTGGTGCGAGCCAATCAGCACGCGGTCCGGTTCAAACAAGTCGTTGATAGCCGTACCTTCTGCAAGGAATTCCGGATTAGAAAGCACTTCAAAGTGGAGACCTTTGTCGTTCGAATTCAATATGCGTTCCATGGCAGCCGCAGTGCGCACCGGGAGCGTAGACTTTTCGACGATAATCTTGCCTTCGTCAGCAATTTCCAAAATGTTACGGGCGGTCTTTTCCCAGTACTGCAGGTCAGAAGCCTTACCCGCGCCATGCCCAAACGTTTTCGTCGGAGTATTGACGGACACGAAAATAATGTCGGCATCCTTGATAGCTGCAGGAATATCTGTGCTGAAGAACAGGTTACGGCCTCGAGCGCGCTTCACAACATCATCTAGACCAGGTTCAAAAATCGGAAGATTTTCGCTATTCCAAGCATCAATGCGCGATTGGTTTATATCAACAACGGTAACTTTGACATCGGGACACTTATCGGCGATAACTGTCATGGTCGGCCCACCGACATAGCCAGCACCAATGCACACAATTTTAATTTCGAAACTCATGATGCTACAAGATAGCAATTACAACGCAGCATGATGAGCCTCACATCTAAAACATAGGCTATTTATAAGGTTCCAGCGCTATTTGGCTTATTTGAAGAGAGCCGTGACTTCACTGACACTTTCAGGCAGAATCACCCGCGTAGGGTTTGTTTCGCCATCACCCCAACCTACAAAAATACTTCCTGCAAGAGGCTCCACGCTGAGCAACACAGGGAATCCCGTAAAGAAATTCACTGTCATTTTTTTCTCATCTACAGGGAGATTATGCACTAGAATCCGGCCAGAACCACTTACAGACAAAGTCACATTAGCCTTTTTTCCCAATGCGAAAAATTCCTGCAATTCATCGTAAACGACTTTAGGGCGGTCCATCGCAAAATTTTTGATAGCGTTGAGCTGTTTTGTCATTTTCGTAGCGCTCAGTCCCCAGCGTTTTTGGTCGCGAGGAATTTCCGACTGGATTTCAGCCATCATATTCTCGATACGTGCAAGCACCCGCGAACTTTCAAAATTCATCTGCAATAGCACCGCCATTCGGTTGATAAACGCAGCCTTGAAATCTTCATTTTCGAGCAATCGCCGAAGCAACAACGTAAATTCAGGCCCATTCGGCCACGAATCCCCATCTTCTGCCGCAGCAAATTCAAATATGTTATTCGTATATTTGCTGTAATCATTCCCAAAACCAAAATCAAGATCATACAGGAACCATTTCCACGGCGTTTTGGGGCTTGTACTGCGCCACTTCTTGAGATTATTCGCCGGCCAGTCGCGGTTATTTGCAAAAATTTCCGTATGCATGTAATTGATGAAATTGTCAACATCTATTTGCGATGCAACGTAAGCATAATTTTCCTCGTCATCCAGATTGTTTGATTCCAGCCAATCCATCAACGCGACGTAATCGGCAGCCGAACCCGCCGACACAGAATTATCGGCCTTGAGCAAATCTATTTTATCCGGATCAAGCCCGTAATGCGTTTCGAAATAGTCTTCCGTCGAGCGTTCACGGATGCTGTGGATGCCGAAATATTCGCCGTTATAATACACGACAGCAAATCGCCCGCGCTGGTAATCAACGCCAAGCCCTTCGCTCACGGAGCTCGCCAAGCGGTCGCGAATGTAGTCGTTTCCGCAGTTGCTCCCGTTATTGCGCAACAAGAACACCTTGAACTTATTCAGCTCCGGAAATTCAGGGAACAGCGGATACTTCAAATGAGAATCGCCATACTTTTCACGGAACGTAATCGCCACCGACTTTTTGTCTTTCTGACGGCTGTAATTGCCAAAAATCTTGAGCCCCGCATTCTTCGCAAACGCAGGCGTACTCGTCCCCGGCTCCATCAATTCCACCGTCACAGGAATTTCCTTGTCAAGCCAGTAATTAGCACCGTAATGGGGTTCCTTGCTCTGTGCATACGGACCTTCCACATAAATTCCTGTATCCGGGTCAAAAAGTGAATTCGGATCAGCGGCAAGGAATACCGCAGGCACTGAGGGCGCAGTCTCGAAAACGTAAGTACGCGTCACCACATCACTCGGGAGGCTTTGCGGAGCGATTTTTGCACAGCGAATTACCGTCGTTTTATCGATTAAAATATTCTTCTGAAATGACGTCTGTTCCGATGGCAATTTTCCACCAGTTTCGCAAACGGCATTATTCGTACTTTCAAGATTTAGAACAAATGGTTCCGTATAAAATCCCGAAGGCGGGAATAGCAAAGTGTCGATATTTTCTTCACGAGTGAATGTCAGCCCGCTTTCCGTATTGCCATATGGCGAAGGGTCGGCATAGCCCCAGCCATTCGCATTGCTCCATGTTTTTCCTAGAGGCAATTCCGGATAAGCCACAGAATCCACAATTGCCGTGTCTGCATTCACCAGGTAAAGCGAGCCGCCTTTTTTCGAAAGCTTGAAACCCGCATGCGGTTCATGTCCGCGACTGCGTGCAATGTAGCTGAAAACCTTAAGAGTCACTTCTTGCGATTCATTTGCATCGGGGCTAAATCGCGTCCCGTAAATGTTCGCCAAATCAGGGAACGTAGAGCCCGTCGGGAGCGCCATACGGTAAACCGTCGAAGAATCCCCCGTCCCTTCAAGAATCATTTCGTAACCTTTCCAATCATCAATGTCGGGCTGCGCCAAGCGCATAGAAACCTTGCGGCCCTTCGTAATGTACGCCTGCATCAAAATTTCATTTGCCGCCGAAATATCCAGCACATCCGAAGGGTCAGTACTCCCCGTCCCCACGAAAAGCGAAATAGACGCCCACCCAAGTTCCTCGTTTTCGCCCAATTGCATCACCGAGCCTATGCGACGCTTACCATTTTCGCTAAAGCAATTTTTCTTGTATCCCGGCAGCGGATCGGCATAACTGTAACCCGGCGGATCACTCTCAGCATCCGTCCATGTCCAGCAACCAGGCCCAATCATATCCATAGAATCATGCGGCATCACGTAATCGGGATAATTCTTCCCCGACAAGAAAATGACCAAAAACGAATTCGGTGCAATTTTCACATCACCCAGTTTCCACTTGAAAGGTTCTTCTTGCAAATCCGTCAAGTACATTCCAAACAAATTTACTGTATCAGCAGAAGCATTGAATAATTCTACCCAGCCAGCGTCATCGCCTTCGTGATCCTTGTAATCAATGTTAATCGGATCAACCTCAGTGAACATCACCGGGCCGCCTACAAATGGGAGGCTCGCGCCATTCGCAACACCATTCGCAGAAGAACTACTCCCTGGATCAAAATTCAAAGAACTAGGGTTATCGTCAGAGCACGCCAACAAAAGCAGCGTTACAAAAAGAAGAGGACCAAAAACTCTACAGATCTGAGACGAAAGATCATTCCAACACACCATAATGTGGAATATATATTATGCTTGAGTATTTGGAATGCCGGGCTCGGAATATAAGAAAAAAACTACTTCTTATTTTCGAGTTCCGAAGCAACCACTTTCTTTCGGCGCGGTCTGCGAACAATAAAGAGACAGGCGCCAATCAGCACGAGCGACACAGAAATCACCTTGCCCATCGGGAAAGCTTCGTAAAAAACAAGTGCCCCGGCCAAGGTCGGAACCGCAGCACCGACAGCCGCACTGAACGGGATAATAAACAGCGCACGTCCGCGCGAAAACGACACTTGCGAATACAAAAATGCAATGCCATAGGTCACCACATAGCCAAGCGTCCTAAAATCCATAAGCAAGTTCGCCACCGATGAAAATTCGATGTGGTCGAGGTCAAAATCCATCGCCAGACTCTTGTAGAAAGCCGCCGAAAGCCCAAAACCCACGCCCATGATGAGCGAATCCACCATTTCGCGGTCTTTTACCCAAAGATGCGCAATTAGCGTTGCAAAGCAGAGCCCGCCCGCATACGCCCAAAGCGTCGCGATATTCTGCACCGCCGTCGATTCGCCCAAGTTTTCCACCGAATACAAAAGCCCGGCCACCACAAAGCAAATCGCCACCACGATGCGCTTGGTCAAAACTTCCTTCAAAATGCAAAAGCCCATCAGCGCCGTAAGCACCGGATTCAAGACCATCATCGGTTGCACCTGGGAAAGGTCGTATTGCGCCATGGCAATGTAATAGCCCAGCGTCGCAAGCCCGGAACAGCAAATTCCAAGCCACCAATACCCATTCGTAATAATGCCCTTAAAAAATTCCCAGGGTTTAGAAGTTCCACCAGTACGCTTGCCCACAGTGGACACCCCGGATTTCTCCAAGATATTGCCGCAAGCAAACAAAAACGCAGGACCGATGGTTAAGAGTAGGAATAGCATAGCAGTTGGCAGAACTTAGTTGGCAGAACTTAGTTTTTTTGAATTCATAAAAGAGTTAAGCATTTTTTCAACTTCATGCAATAAGCACAAGGATTCTTCTATATCTTCGGATTGCAAATATCCAAGATTCAAACAGATTTGCATTTGAGTTTCTAACTCAGCAGCCGATCCACACGCAATTCGCAAAAAATACTTCAACTCACCTTGTAAACGTCTACCACACCCCTCAGCTATATTAGAAGGAATAGAAACAGCAGCTCTCCTCATTTGATCAGATAATGCAAACATCTCTTCTTTAGGTAATTTCTTTACAATTTTATAAATGTTCACAGTCAACGCCATTGACTTTTGCCAAACAACCAGATTCTTATAATTCGATTCCATATGCACAAACCATCTTAAAACATATAGAGGAAGACTGTGTTCTAAGTTCTAAGTTCTAAGTTCTAAGTTCTAAGCTCTAATTCCTACTTCCTACATCCGAATTATCATAAATCTCTTTATAAATCCAATAATTACCCATGACGCGTTTAACATAGTCGCGGGTTTCCCAGTAGCTGATTTCTTCGACGCGTAAATCCCACGGGAGGCCATCACTTTCGGATTGCCAGCGCTTTGTCGGTTTGGGGCCGGCATTGTAGTTGCAAAGCACATACATGTAATCGTTCTTGTATTCTTCCTTGAGGTCCGTCAAGTAACGGATTCCCAGGCGGATATTCATGTAGGCGTTGTACAAGCGTTTCGGATTGAAATTCTTGATATCTTCCTTGTCGGCAAGCATCTTGCCCGTCGCAGGCATAATCTGCAAAAGGCCGCAGGCACCAGCCGGAGATGTTATCTGGAAATCAAAAATAGATTCCTGGCGCATCACGCTATACACAAAGAACGGATCGATATTGCTTCCAGAATGGTAAACGACCGGATCGGCATATGGCACCGGGAAAAGATAATGCAACACATCAATCGGCGGAGTCATCAACAAGCGCCTATCCATCTTCGCTTGGAATTGGCGTGCAAGCCTGTAACCGGCTGCAGTTTCGCCCATCTCGTAGAACAGCTTTCCATATTCGTAAAGGAAATCAAGACGCTTGAAATTTTTCTTCTTGACATCTTCATACAACCTGAAAGCTTCTTCTTCAAAGCCATACAAGAACAACTTCTTGATTTTTTCAAAACGTTCCTTGCTGTACGAGGCATCGGCCTTGCCAAGTTTGTTCACAGAGCGAATCCAGTCGAGCGTTGCCGCATGCGACATTGGCACGCCATGAGCGTAAGGAATCTGATCCGCCGGCATCAAGTGATTATCCAAGAGTTTCGTGCGGCTGCGGTGAGCATAGTACGAAAGCGGGAAATCCTTGATACAATCGAGGTATGCCGCACGAGCAAGAGAATCCTCGCCCATTTTCATATACGAATCGCCGAGGAACATTCTCGAAGCACTACCGCTCCACAAGAACGGATCCTTGGTCGCATCGCGGAAATAAGCAGCCGCCTCGACCCACATGCCGCGCTTAAAGTAGCAGTAGCCAATGCGGAACCTCGCCCATTGGCGTTTTAAATTGCTCTTAAAGCGTTTGTGGATGAGTTTCTTGTAGCACTCTATGGCCTTGTCGTACATCAGCTTTTGTTCGAATTCAAAACCACGCAACCAAAGATTGTTGGCATTTTCATTGCTGAACTGGCTTACGTCCTGTAAAAGAGAATCGTACGTATGGATTTCTTCGTCAAAAAGCCCCGCAGCTTCCTTGCGGTAAAGCTTGAGAATCGCCTGAATCCAAGACGGGCGCGCTTCCACGTTTTCAATCAAAAAACGGAATTGTTCAATGGCTTCGGCATTGCGGTTCAGCGCACGTAAAGCACCAGCGCGTTTTTCCCACAGCACAATGCGCGTATTCAAATCAAGCGTACTTTTTTTTAATCGCGAATAAGCCGGATCTTCGAGCACCACAGCCACAACCGGATTTTTTTGAACCAATTGCGCATCCATGATCTGGATGGAATCGAGCAGTTCCAAGCAATTTTTCATTTCGTCCTTGGTGCATGCCATCTTTGCATAGGCGACTTTTTCTGCAAGCGATTCCGGAGTACCAAGCACTTCTCTCAAACGGCGAATAGAAGCATAAGCAGAATCCTTGTACGCGGTACGGCTCGTCAAGAGCTTCATGTACATGCGCTTCGCCTGCTTCAACTGGTAAGAATCTTCCAAATAGCGAGCGTAGCGATACTTTAGCGGATCAACTTCATCGCCATCAGGATTTCCGTTCAAATACACCATCAACGAATCTGCACGAGCCACATCATTCAGCGAGAAATCGGCCATCGTAGCTTCAATTCTCATGCGGTCTGCCGACTCGCGCCAGGCCTTGTCATTTTCCAGGCTCTTTTCAAGGCGGAGCGTTTCGCGCATCTTGGCATACTGTTCTTGCTTAAAATTGGCCTTCGCCATGCGGAGTACAACCGAGCCCAACAATTCAGGTTCGCGTCTGCGCAAAGAATTGTATGCCACATAGGCGCTATCCCACTGGCCACTGTAATAGTAATAAGCAGCACGAGCAAAATCACGATGATTCTGCGAAACCGAAATATCATTCATTGTTTTCTTTGCACGGGCCGCACGGATAACAGCATCCTGAAACTGATCCGGAGCTACCATTTCCTGATCCGAAAACGGGGACTTGTACAAAGAATATACTGAACCATCCGCCTGAGCATACAAGGCGGTTGTGCATACAAACAACAACGAATAAAACAATTTCATTTACAAACCAACTATTTTTATTTTTCAACCTGTCCCACAAATCCAGAGATACCGAGTTCCATAATCGTTTGAGCATACTTCTTATGTAAAAACTCATTCACACTTTCGGCATCATCCATTTGCAAGACAGTCAATGCAGCATCACGAACATCTTCAAAGTTGATAGAACGGATAATTTTCTTCGTGGTCATCACACTCCACGGAGTCATCGAAAGTTCATCAACACCAAGCCCCACCAACAACAATACGCTCATCGGGTCCGTACACATTTCACCGCAAACAGCAACCGGGATTCCCTCACGGTGCGCCGCCACCACAGTCTGGTAAATCATGCTGAGCACAGAGGGGTGATGCGGTTGGAACATATCCGTAATAAGTTCGTTCGTACGGTCCACAGCAAGCGTAAATTGGATCAAGTCATTAGTACCCAAGCTAAAGAAATCCACTTCCTTAGCAAGTTTATCCACAATCATTACGGCCGCAGGCACTTCAATCATCGAGCCGATTTTCACAACCGGCAATTTATGGCCTTCGTCTTCCAACTGTTTGCGGGCTTTTGCAATGCAAGCCTTTGCACGCCTGAGTTCAGTCATGCTCGAAATCATCGGGAGCAAAATGCGCAAGTTCCCTGTCGTATTGGCAAGCAACAGCGCACGCAACTGCGTAATGAAAATATCTTCGCGGTCCAGGCACACACGGATAGAACGCCAACCCATAAACGGGTTTGATTCGTTCACCGCCGAAACACCCGACACAAGCTTATCGCCACCCGCATCAAGCGTACGAATCACAACCGGGAACGGATTCATCTTTTCAAGGATATGCCTGTAAGCGCTTTCCTGTTCCGCTTCGGTCGGAGTATCCTTCCTAAAGAACAAGAATTCAGAACGGTAAAGGCCGATACCCGTTGCGCCAAAGTCCGTTACTTTGTCCGCTTCTGTCGGAATTTCGATGTTAGCGTGCAACACGATGTACTTGCCATCGCGAGTCATCGGCTCCAGCTGGCGCATCGTGAAAAGTTCACGGCGCTGGCGTTCGAACATTTCCTGACGTTCATGGAACTTGCGAATATCGTCTTCGTTCGGATTGATGATAACTTTACCATCAGCACC
This sequence comes from Fibrobacter succinogenes, assembly GCA_902776765.1. Classification (GTDB taxonomy): domain Bacteria; phylum Fibrobacterota; class Fibrobacteria; order Fibrobacterales; family Fibrobacteraceae; genus Fibrobacter; species Fibrobacter succinogenes_N. The sequence continues at coordinate 42,697 of CACYRP010000028.1, read as the reverse complement.
GTCAACGATAATCGTATCGCCGCTCTTGACAAGGGCCGCCACATTTCTAAGGCCCGAGACTGCTGGGATTTGTAACGCTCTCGACAAAATGGCCACGTGGCTCGTACGGCCACCGGTATCCATCACGATTGCATTCACTTGTCCCGGCTTGAGCGTCATCAAGAAACTTGGAACAAATTCATGGGCTACAAGAACAATGCCTTCTTCGTCAGCCACATCCTCCAATACCGGTCCGGAGTCGTCCATCGCAGACATCAGGCGATTGTACAAATCCCTAAGGTCAGCGGCCTTGTCACGCATGGCTGGAGAATCAACCTTCTCGAACTTTTCGATGTAGGCATTGAATACAACATGCACCGCCCACTTCGCATTCTTGTGCTTCTTCTTGATCTTGTCGAGGACTCCATTCACGAGTCCCGGATCTTGCAAGATCATCAAGTGGGTTGCAAAAATCAGGCTGTCCTTGACACCAACTCTGGTTTCTGAAATTTCTTTGATTTGAGCAATTTCTTTGGAAGTCTTGCTGATAGCCTTCAAGAACATCTGTTCTTCAGCAGCAAGGCGGCTTTCTGGAAGATTCTCATCGACTACAGAAAATTCACGGTTTGCAACAGGGAACACCGTCCCCATGGCAAAGCCCGGAGACGAGGGCACACCGACAAGCTCCGTCCTCGGAGACTTCCGGGAAGAAGCATCAGCGGATTTCGCCACAAAATTAGCAGGGTTCTTCGTTGAAGTGGTCATCAAAAAGCTTTTCCAACTGCTGAACGACAAGCTCTTCATCCTCGCCATCGATTTCGAACTTGACTTCGGAACCCGCAGGGATTGCAAGCATCATCACGTTAAGGATGCTCTTCGCATTGGCCTTTGATCCATCAAATACAATGGACACATCGCTCTTTGCCTGGCCCGTGATATCAACTATCATACCGGCCGGTCGAGCGTGAATACCCAATTTGTTGGAAACTGTAAATAACTTTGTAATCATCAATTCCTCAGAAGAAATCCACATTAATATCAAGGCCATCCTGCAGGATGATCTTGAACAGGCTGTCAGCGGAGTGTACCGTTTTCACGAGGTCATCGTGAAGTTGTCTATCATTAAGCAAGATACCAACGGTATTATCCTTTGAATCCATCTTGGCCTGCACCTTAGCAATCAGCCCATCCAAATGCTTTGTCACGCCTTCCAGTTCCGAAATCAAATGGTTGGCGTTACCCATAACTTTATCCGTTCCGGCAAAGAGACCGTTAATCGGTTCCTTGACCCCATCGACAAGCTCATTCACCTTCACCGTAACTTTATTGAGGTTCGCAAGGCTCTTCTTGAGCTGCGGATCGGTCGTCACCACAAGCGACATCAAGCGATCTTCAAGATTTTCAGCTTTCACGAGAAGCGTCTTGAATCGATCCTGGAAATCCGGATTCGCAATCGTTCCATTCAGCGCTGTCTTTACCGCTTCAAGCAACACCTTCGTAGAATCGCAAACTTCGCCGGCAAGGCCAAGCGCTTCGGCAATGCCAGCATCGAACTGACCATTAATAGTATCGCCCGGTACAAAATACTCTTCGGAATCGCCGAGAATCATACCGATCTGGCGTTCACCCATAATTCCGATGTTCTGTACACGAACTTCGGAATCCTTTGGAATTTTCACATTTGACTTAAGTCTGACCGACACCACCACGCGATGCCCAGAAAGTTCAATCGATTCCACTCGACCAAGCTTCACACCGTTAATCTTAACAGGGTCATCCAAAACTAGCGTACTCACCTGTGTAAAGCGCAAATGGTACACATCAAAAGTCTCACGCAGATCCTTCTCGTTCAAGAAAATCATGCCAAAAATCAAGATGAAAATGGCTAGAAGAACGACAAGTCCGACAGAAAAATATAAAGCGGTATTCTTTTTCATTCTAAAAACAATCTAGCATATTTTGCGATTGGCATTGGAGGCGTATAAAAAAATAAGGGAAGAATCAAGTTACTAGTTCCAAGTTACTAGTTACTGAGGTTGCTTCGCAACAGTTGTGAGTTCCAAGTTACTAGTTACTGAGGTTGCTTCGCAACAGTTGTGAGTTCCAAGTTACTAGTTACTAGAGAATTTCATATCAAGAATTCTAGTAACTACTAACTATTAACTAGTAACTGTGCCGAAGGCACTTAGTAACTAACGAGCGGCAAAGCCGCTACCCTTCAATTCTCACAATGGGGCTGTTTGTTTCAATGCCGTTTACATGACGGTCGAGCCAATCGAGCAGCAAGGCATCTCTTTCGGCCTGCGGCAGCGCAAACTTTTCGCGCCCCTCTTTCTGCATGAACACATCGAGGTAAGTCATCAAGACGCCACCGGCCACAGACACGTTCATGGATTCCGTAATACCGTACTGCGGGAGTTTGAATTCGTAGTCGGCATGAGCAAGGGTATCCGGGTGATTCCCGTGAAATTCACTACCCAAATAGAAAGCCATCGGCTGGCTCAAATCAAGGTCGAGCACGGAATTCGTGGTATTCGTACTTGCAACAGCAATCTTATAACCTTTTTCGCGGAGCTTTTCCATACAGAGCATACGCTTCTTGTACAGATAAAGGCTCATCCATTTATAAGAACCTTTCAAGATGGACTTGTTCACACTGTAAGCATTGTCTTCTTCGATAATGTGCACATCCTGCAGCCCAAAAACTTCTGCCGTGCGAATAACCGCAGAAATGTTATGTGGGTCAAACAAATCTTCAAGCACCATGCAAAAATGACGCGTACGGCGATTCACAACAGAAGTCAGCAATTCTCGGCGACGTTCCGTAACGCGCGCAAGCAAAGTTTCCAAATCCTTAGGTTCACTCATTTTTAATCCTTTTTAATAATAATTTTATCTGTAGGCTCAGTCGGTTCCGCAGGTTTTGCAGGCATGGGCTTAGGCTTGCTAAGTTCCATCAGGGAACGTTCCAGACGAACGGCATCCCCGAGTTTCCAGGGAGCCCCTGCAACGACTTTATCATACTCAGCTACATGGCGCTGGTTTTCAGGAGTCCGCAGCTTAGCATTTGTCGTAAGCGGGCGACGATTCCCGCCGTAATACATCGACGAAGCTTTCTTAATATCGTTTACGACATCGTCAATTTTAGAGTTCACGACGCTCTTGAAAACACGCAACTGCATAATCGAATTCAACACGGAATTCGCAGGGAACACAAAAGCGGTGAGCTTGTACTTGAGCGTTCGCGGAGCAACCAAGTCCATATCCAAGAACGCAACCGCAGTCCCCTTGAGAGACCATTTTAGAATTTGTGCGTAACCATAGCCAAAGAACATGTTTCGCAACATAGGCTTTGTACCAGCGCTATCTTGCAAAGCCCAGTAAAAATCACCCGAAAGTCCATGGCCGTTACCGCCCGAGAAATAGCGACGGTCATGGCTATTGTATTCAAGCGTGTATTCAGATTCCAGATAAGCGTTAATCAAGTCAGCCGTAAACGGCATGTTGTCGAACAAGAACGTAATTTCGTTGACTTCGAGCGGGAGAGTCCCTTCGCTAGAATAAATCGCCCTGTACTGGCGGCCAAGGCGTAAAAAGACATCAGCGACCATGGGCTTGTTGATGTCTATCGAGAAACCTCGCTTTACAATTTCCTTATAGGGGCCACAAAATTCTTCATCATAATTAACTTTCGGCCACGGCTTCATATCATTTTCAGAGCATGCCTCGTACCTGATATCAAGGCACTTGTACATGCCCGAACAAAAAGCACGCACATCCTCTTCCTTATTGTGCATCTTCTTCAAAAGCGTCTTGCCGGAAATTTCCGAAACTGGGATGATTTTTGCCGCATACGACAGAGAAGAGCCTAGCGCAAGCACAACGCCCAAGCACACGCTCAACAACGAAAAACGCAAACCCCTACTCTGCATAGACACCTCTCTTTTAAGGTTTAACGGAATTCAAGACTATCCAAGGGAATCACCGTAAACGGTTTCAGCGATTCGAACATGGAAACTGGTCCGACAATAGAAATCGTCATCTTGCTCTTGTCAAAATACTTAGCTATCATCGCCTTGACCTGCTCTGCCGTCACAGCCGTGATTTCCTTCACATAATCTAAATAATGATCGTCCGATTTGCCAAGAAGTTCACCCTTTGCAAAAATGGAAGCCGTCGAAGACGGGGTATCAAAAAGGCTAGGCAAGCTTTCGACCAAGGACTTCTTCGCCTGTTCCAGTTCCTCGGGAGTAGGACCATCCTTTGCAAGTTTTTCAACTTCTTCAAAAATAAGTTTCAAGGCAAAATCCACCGTTTCCACTTTCGTCTGGAGCGCAATCGTCGTCATCGCCGTGTCGCGGTAGTCGTTGCCGACCGTGCTATAAACGCTATAAGCAAGGCCTTCATCGCTACGAACGCGGTTCATGAGTCGCGAACTGAAACTGCCACCACCCAAAATAAAGCTAGCCACAGCGGTCGGGTAATAATCTGGATGCGGGCGCATCACAAACGGTTGGTTCATGGTAATGTTCGCCTGTGTGATGTCCTTATCGACCACGTACACACCGGGTTTGCGTGCAAACGTCAACTTTTCTGGCTTCGGCTTTTCCGTCTTTGGCAAGGCGACATTCCAATCCGCAAAGAACTGCTTGAGCATAGTCACCGCAGAATCCCTGTTCACATCACCAGCAAGCGCAAAGACAATCCGCTTAGAAGAGAAAACGCCCTTGGCCAAGCGCTTTACATCGGCTGCGGTCACAGCCTTGTATTCGGCCGCGTTAGCATCCCAGAGGCGCGGATTCGGTGCGTAGTTCACCTTAGACTTCAGAGCCGAAAGCACCTTGGCCGGAGTTTCGTAGCGGCGTTCATAAGCCGTTACAAAATTCGCCTTAACAATCTCTAACTGAGTCTTGTCGAATGCAGGCGCCGTAAGCACCTTCCTCGCAAGCTCAAGCATCGACGGGAAATCCTTAGAAAGGCAGTTGATGTCGAACGCAGAGAGGTAAGTCCCGACACTTGTGGAAATCGAGGCGCTCACAAATTCAAGGGAGTCTTCAAGGGCATGCGGAGTAATTCCACCACCCGCACCACGGCGGATCATGGAGCCAACCATTTCGAAGGCGGCCTTGTCCTTGAGGACCTGCGGCAAATTGTTTTCTTCAAAATAGACCGTAAAATCCACAAGCGGAAGCGTATTATCGCTCACGATGTAACCCGTAATGCCGTCTGCAATTTCCACTCGAAAATCTTTCGGATACGGAGCTACATACTTGTATTCCGGAAATTCAATCTTGCTATAATGTCCGGGCACACCTTGCAATGAACCCGTCACATTGGCAGAATCCTGAGCGGCAGCGGCATATACATCTACCGTTCCCTTGGATTTCGAGCCAAAATTAGGCATCAAGGAACATGCAGTCAAAGTAGCCAAAGAGGCCAAAAACGCAGCAGAAACTAAATATTTCGTATTCATTAACTAGAAAATAGTAAACTAAAAAGGAACATTCCAATATAGAGCAATCATTTTGAGGTTTATCGCTCCCCATTCTGCAAATAAGCATATATTAATAAATGAGCCTTCCTAGTGGCCCCACAACACGCGTAGTAAGCCTACCTCCGGCTTCCGCACCGATCTCCAGTCGAGACACAGCCCCACCAGGAAGGCTTCTTCAATCCCTCCTATGAAAAAGACCCGACGCGAGTGCGCCGGGCCTTTTCTATTGCAATAGCAACTAACTAGTAACCATTGACCAATGACTAGCTAAAGCGACCATTCAGCTGCTTACGGCGACGGCCGCGTTCCGAAACAACGGCTTCAATCAAGAATAACAGCGCGGCAAGCCCGAGGAATATCTGGTAGCGGTCCTGATAATTTTCCATGCGGTCGCTGCTCTGGTCTTTCTTTTCAAGAGTCGCGATTTCGGTCAAGACCTTTTGCAACTGGAACTCGCCTGGACTAGCATAGAAGTATAGCGCGCCGGTCACATTCGCAATTTCTTGGAGCGTCCCTTCTTCAAGGCGAGTCGTTACGATATTTCCTTGCATGTCCTTCTTATAGACGCTCCCGCCATTCTTGTCCTTGAGCGGTATAGGCACGCCTTCGCGAGAACCGATACCGATTGTGTAAATCTTGATGCCCATCTCGGCTGCTTCCTTAGCGGCATTGACAGCGGCTGCTTCAAGCTCTTCGCCATCGCTCATGAGAATCATGATAGAATGCTGGCTTGCGCCACCGGAGTTTTTGAACAAAGTCATTCCTTTACGGATTGCCTTTTCCAAGTTCGTGCCCGGCATGAGCCAGCCCGGATTCAATTCGCGAAGCACCATCTGCACCGTGCCATAATCGAGCGTCAAAGGCACCATGACCTGGGCTTCGCCGCTGAACGCCACCAAGCCCACACGGTCACCCGTGAGCGATTCGAGGAAAGACGAAATTTCATGACGGCTACGGACCAAACGATTCGGCTTTACGTCTTCAGCAAGCATCGAAAGTGAAATATCCTGCACAAGCACGAGATCTTGTCCACGGCGTTCCACATGTTCCATCTTGCGGCCCCACTGCGGGCGGGCAAGCGCCACAAACAAGAATGCTATGGCAAGGAGCAACAACAGAACTTTAGTCAGACGGCGCCACGGCGAAACACTTGTCGAAAGTTTCGAAAGCATCGAAAGCGATACAAAACGAGCCGCCAATTTTTTACGACGATGGTACGCATACACAAACAAAAGCGCAAAAAGAGGCAGTGTAAAAAGGCCCCACAAAAAGTTCGGTTCAGCAAATCTCATTATCTACTCCGATAAACTGCTTTAATTCAAATAAGCAAGAAGAATATACAAAATTCGAAGTTACTAGATACTAGTCAATAGTTACCAGCTTGTGTTTTAGAAAGTGGTTGGTGGTTAGGAATGAAAAATTAAAAGTTAAAAATGAATAATGGGAAATTAATCTTTCATCCTTCATTTTATTTTCCTGATTACTAACCACTATTTACTAGCCACTGTTTTTACTAGCCACAGCCTACTTTCTACTGTTTGCAATTGTTTTCATACAAAAAGCTTGCAATTATTTATATTTCCATTTAAGGTTTAGGTAGCGAGAATGTCATACATAGGTTTAATAGAAATAAATGTCATCTGTATAGCGGTGTTGCTTATTACGCTGCTACAGTTCAAAGACAGCATCCTTAGACACCTCGAAGAGCGCATTCTCGGTTTTACCATCATCGATACCATCATCTACATCGTGTTAAGCACGGTGACCAAGATGCTTTACTCGATCCATATACAGAGCGACCTTTACTCAAGTAATCAAAAAATTTGCGTTATTTATGCAGTCATGTACGCGCTAAGCCTTAGCGCTTCGCTCCTCCTTGCGCAACTGTGGTTTTCTTTCATTTTTCTCAGAATCCGCAAGAGCGTCTACTCATACAAGCACCTATTCCCGCTATTTTCGACGCCAAGCATCATCGGCATATTCATTTGCATCGGCATCAGCATTTATGGATTTACAAACGACTGCCACACGACGTCACTCCAGTTCAGAAGGCTTATGCCATTCCTCATTGGGCTGAACTTCCTTTATGTTCTTGCAACGATGTTCCTCGGCATCCAGCATGCTATTACGCAAAAGAATTCCACGAATAAAAAAGAAGCATTCTACCTTTCGTTTATCGCCTTGCTTCCGAGCAGCACCTGCATTATCCAGTACTTCGTCCCAGACATTCCGCTTACCGATCCGATTTTTGCACTAACACTTTTGCATGTTTACGTCACGCTTCTAAAATTCAGGATTACTTCGGACCCGCTCACTAACGTGAACAACAAGATCCGCCTGATTGACTACCTCCAATTCATCACGCAACATCAAGACCCAAGCAAGCGATTGTTCCTCCTCGTTTTAGATGTAGACTACTTCAAGGCGATTGTTCGCAATTTCGGTTACGAAATGTCCGACCGCGTACTCGTGGACCTTTCCTCGTTCTTGAAACGCCAATGCAGAGGCCAAAATGCATTCTTGGCAAGAACCGGCGAAAGCCAGTTCGTTATTGTGATGGAACGCGACGAAGTGTCCGAAATCGAAGCCTTCTGCCAAAAGCTCGTCCGTGAATGCGACCGCGATAGTATGCAAACGGACATGACGACATGGAAGATTTCGTTCAGCCTGCACTATGCCGAGATTTCAAACATCTCGACAAGCAATATTTCCAAGATATTCGCCGAAGCAAAGAAGAACTGCTACAAGCCGGAAACTCCTGAGCCGAAAGAGTGAGTTTAGGCGATAGACGATAGACGATAGACGATAGACGAAAGACGATAGACGAAAGACTTAGGTGATAACCATACAAGGCGAGTGGCGCAGCCACAGTCATCCTCGAAACGAGTCATTCAAAAAGATGTTAGGTATGGGGTCGCTTCGCTTTGAGGTCGCCTTGCGTTGCAAGGCTTTGGGCTTATTCCCTCCATACTGTTCTAATGGTTCTTGTATCCTTTTGGGGGGTAACCGAATCCAGTTAAGTCTTGATTTTAGCAAACAAGAAATAACTGGATCCATTCGTTCAGGATGACGGATTCGACGATTGTCAAACTACGGTATTCGTACGAATCTGGTGTTTGCAAGAATGAGTTCCAATAAAATGAGGAGAGCGCCGACCAAAAGCCACGGGTAAAATTTTTCCGCATAGCGGGCGTAGGCGATTGTTTCGATTTCCGTCTTTTCAAGTTCGTCGATTTCAGAGTAAATCTTTTCGAGTTCGGCCTTGTTTTCGGCACGGTAGAAACGGCCACCCGTCTTTGCGGCAATCTCTTTCAATACGCCTTCGTCAATGCCTTCTTCGGGCTGGATATCGCGTTCGCCCCAGGAGATTTCACCTGTCCACGGGTTCTGCTGGAAAGCCAAAATCTTACCATCCTTTTTACCGACACCAACCGTATAGACTTTCACTCCCAACGACTTTGCCACTTCGGCGGCACGTACCGGCGGAACAACACTAGCATTGTCACGGCCATCGGTCAAAAGAATCACCACGCGGGACTTGGCATCCGACATCTTGAGTCGGGCAAGAGCATTCATAAGGCCATCGCCAATTGCCGTCCTGTTGTTTACAAGCGTATCGCGGGCCAGGTCATCGCTAGCCTTCAGGATTTCGAGCAAGGAACCGTAATCCATCGTGAGCGGGCACTGCGTAAACGAGCGGGAACCAAAAGCGGAAAGCCCAATGCGGTCGCTATGGCGCTTACCGATGAATTCGGCAATCACGTCCTGAGCGTATCCAAGGCGGCTGTATTTCCAGTATTCACCTTTCTTCAAGATGCGTTCTGCGTTCATCACGCCAAGCTTAGCCTGTTCCGTGCGGGTAAGCATGTCGAGCGTTCCCATTGAACCGGAAACGTCGAGCGCAAGCATAATATCGACGCCATCGGTCGAAGTGTATTCGACTTCCATTGCATTTTGCGGGCGGGCAAGCGCCACGACAAAGCACACAAGAGCCGCAAGGCGCAGCGCCGGGACTATATGCCTAAACTTTACGCGACGGCTCGGCACAGCCTTTTTCGCAAGGGCTAGCGCAGGAAACTTAATCGTACTCTTGCGACGCTGTTGACGATAAACATAAAGTGCAATCAACAGCGGGACAAATAACAACAGCCAAAAGGCTTCGGGATTTTGAAAATGAAGGGTTCCAATATCCATTTCAGCTCCAAAATAACGAAAAACAAATTCTACACGCAAGAATATACAATTTAGTCATCGCACAGACTTGCATTTCGGAGAAAAAAACTGGTTAAGAGTTACTAGTTACTAGTTACTAGCTACTAGTCATTGGTCAGTGGTTAGTGGTTAGTGATTAGTGGTTAGTGATTAGTGGTCAGTGGTTGATGGTTAGGATTGTAATAAGAACGTTCCTTTTACATTCCTGTTTACTAATCACTGTTTACTAACCACTTATAAGCATGAGTCCGTCAACGCCGAGCACGGTAATGCAAGATACCGCAGCGACAGTCACAAGGCCACCGCCAAGGAGCGAAGCGACCACCGCAGCAAGGAGCGCACTGGCGCCCGTGATTCTGCTATCTGTTGCAAAGAAAATCGCAGGCACCGTCATAGCACTCAGCACCGTATACGGCACATAAGCGAGGAAAGAACTCCAGAATACGCTCTTAAGCTTTTTACGGAGCAAAATGAACGGCACGGCACGCAAAAAAAGTGTCACGCCAGCCATGACGAGCAAATAAATCAAGTAAGTCTGCATGTCGATATTCATTTGCCAGCTCCTTCGTCATCTGCATTCAAATTTTTCATGGGGAACAGCGCTGCCGCCACAAGAGATGCCACCAAAGCGCAAATGATAATTGCAAAGCCTACTGAAACGCAACTGAGGGCAGGGATAAATTTAAACGCGCAACTAAGCGCAACAGCAATCGCCACCGCAAAAATTGTCGGCTTGTGCACCTTCATCTGCGGAACAACGATTGCGACAAACATGCCATAAAGAGCAACGCCAAGAGCGTTTGTCACCATCGCCGGGAGGATTTCGCCGCAAATCGCACCCACGGCCGTTCCCGAAGACCAGCCAATGTAAGGGAGCGTCATGAGTCCCAAGAAATAGATCGGTGTCACGCTTTTTTGCGACATGGCGACAGCAAAGATTTCGTCGGTAATGCCCGTTGCCAAAAGCAAACGCTTTCCCGTTCCAAAATCAGGAGAAACCTTCTGCGACAAGGAAATTGCCATCAGCGAATAGCGGAGGTTGATAAAGAACGTCGCAAGCGCCATTTCGATAAAGGTTCCAGCAGCATCCGTCATAATCTGGAGGCCAGCAAACTGCCCTGCCGAGGTCAAGTTCGTCATGGAAATAAGCGTTACAAGCGGCCAAGACAAGAAATTCGAGCCAGCAATACCGAACGAGAACGAGACCGCAAAATAGCCAAGTCCAATCGGAAGACCGTCTTTTACACCTTCTGAAAATTTCATGTGCGCAAAGATAGTAAAAAAAGCCGACTCGCGGCCACTTCTATGCAAATATTTAAATACATGCAAAATCGGTAGGTAGTAGACAGTATGAAGTGGGAAATAGACCGTTGGAAGATCTTAGAACTTAAAGTTTTAGCTTAATGGACAAAAAAAGCCCGCAGCGCTTAGCCGCGGGTCAAACATTCCTGAAAGTCGAGCAATTAGTTTTCGCCGTTGCTCATTTCAATCGTTTCACGGTCCATCGTGTGCTGCAAGTATTCCTTGAAGTCACGTTCGATGTTCACGCCGTCGAAGTCGATGCAGCCCACGATGTCCACGTCTTCCAACTTCATGGACTTGTCGCCAGCCTTCTGGGCAACGTATTCAATCTTGGACTTCGGAACCCAGCCCTGACCGCAGGCGCCCTTCACGAGAACTTCGGTATCGCCTTCTTTCAGGACGGTCATTTCGTCGTTAAAGCTAGCCGTGCAGACTACGGAACCACCATCTTTTTCTTTGGTGAGTTCCACATCGCCAATCTTAGACTTCACCTTCTTGGCTGCAAAGGAAGAAGCTACCAGCAAAGCAAAGGCGACAAACATAACTTTTTTCATCATTTTCATAGCGAATCCTCAAAAGAAGGGAAATATTCAACAATGCTATACGAATATACTTTTTATTTTGCCAATCCGTTGCATTTTCTTTTAAATTTTTACGCAATGAAGAAGATTTTTTCAATTACCGCCATTATCATCCTCTTAATCGCTGTTTTTGCGTACATCCACGTAAATCAACGGTTGAGCGCCGTTTCACTTAACGAAAAAACTGTCATTTTGGAGATTCCGAAGGGCAGTTCCCCTACAAAAGTTTTACAAATTTTACAAGAAAAAGGCGTCTGGGACGATGACTTGGCCTTCACTTTGTGGTGCAAAATGAACAAACCGTCCCTCAAGGCCGGCTGGTACGAAGTTCCCGCCCACCAAACGCTCGATGAACTCGCTGCACTGTTCCAGAGTGGCAAGAGCGCCGTCCGCAAGGTGACCATCCCCGAAGGTCGAGCCTCCTGGGAAATCCCTGCCTACCTCCAAAAGAGTTTCCCGAGCCTAGACACCGCTCGCTGGAACAACCTCGTCCAAGACCCGAAGTTTGCCCACTCCCTCGGCATCGAAGGGAACACGCTCGAAGGCTACTTGCTGCCGGACACGTATCCGTTCGCCATCAACTCCGACGAAGAATCCATACTCAAGCAGATGGTGGCAGCAAACCTCAAGTTGCGTGACGAACTCAAAGACCGCAAAGGTTCCATGTGGGAAGAACTCGGCAGCTGGCATCGCGTGCTCACACTGGCAAGTGTCGTCGAAGAAGAAACCGGCATTTCTGCAGAACGCCCGCTCATTGCAGGCGTATTCCACAACAGGCTCCGCCTTGGCATGCCACTCGGGGCAGACCCGACGGTGCGGTTCATTTTCAAAAACCTGACAGGCCCGATCTACAAGAGCCAGTTGAACAGCAGCAACCCGTACAACACCCGCAGGTTCCCAGGACTTATGCCGGGCCCGATTTCGAATCCGGGACGTAAGGCTATCGAAGCAGCGCTCTTCCCCGAAAAGACCGAAGCTCTTTACTTTGTTGCAAAGGACGACGGTTCGCACACGCACTTTTTCAGCAGCACGCTTGCCGACCACAACAAGTATAAAGACATCGCTGCCAAGAACCGCGGAGAGAAGAAGTAGCGGCGAAGCCGCTATGAGCGATGGGCGGTGAGGTCGAACCGCTTTGAGCAGCGAGCGAAAGCAAGGCGGCGAAGCCGCGATTATAAAAACTCATACCTCAAAGGGAGCCGAGGCGACCGACCTCATAACTCAATGCACGAAGTGCTTCTTTCGTCTATAGCCCACGCAGTGGGCGTTCTTTCGTCTAAAACAGATTGTAATCGCCGATACGGATAAAGTATCTATAGTTTTTTAAATCCTTTATATCGCCAAAAGATTCTGTATCGACAACGCGATTGAGCCCGGCATAAACCGTAAACGAGCGGTACTTATAACGCAGCGCGGGTTCAAATACAAACTTATTGGAATTGAGTTTCGCAGTCGCTTTATCTTCGAAATCATGAATATACGCCAAAGACAGCCAAGCGCCAAATCCTTGGCGATGAACGCCTCCGTTCACACGAAGCAATGCATACCCGTGTGTGGATAATTCTGGATCCAGCCAATCGCTAGACCACGGAGTTGCCGCAATATGCAAGCGGTAGCGGTCTTCCATTGCCGTATTGTCAAAATTCTTGGGGAACCTGAAGTGTCCATCGCGATAAGCATCAAAGCCCATCGCAGCGCCAACCGTCACCGAGGTATTTTTCGTTGGCGCATAGGAGAATCTACCATCGAAAGAATAAATCCCATAAATCGGGCCTCTCTGATGGAACCCATACCCAATCAAGTTCAAGCCAAGATAGGCATTGGCGGCATAGCCCTTTGACGAGAACCACGGATCATCAACACCATTCAACAAAGAATAGCAGACACTTTGTGTCACCGGGCTCGTCTCGTAATTACTGCTTGTATTTACAATAATATCATCAAAAAAGTCAATTTCTGGCACAGCATGTGGCGACAATTCAAATTCGCGGTCACCAAACAAGAACTTGACCTCGACAGATTGCAGCTTATCAATCGCGTATTTTGCCGACAAGAAAAGATCATTTCGCGTTTCGTATTTAAAACGATTGACGCCTGGAATATTATCGTTTTCAAACGCTTTTAAAAACCGGAGCTTCATCAAGTCATAGCCAAAGCCAAACTTCCAACGACGATTAATCAGATTAGAAATCTCCAAGCGCGGTCGGAAACCGTAAGAGGACGTTCCGTAAAAACCGGCAAGCGTCAATGAAATTTCCATCTGGTTTACGTAATTGAGCGAGACTTCGCCATAAGCATTTGCGCCAATCACGTTCGAGCCAAAACCACCCGCAGCCACATCTATAGTCGGATGCACGCCAACATCTATCAAGAGCCCGCCATCAGACTGCAAATTGAACGAAATCGTATCGTACGGAGCCTTGGATGCAATCGAATAAGCAAAATTTGCAGGTGCGATAAAACCCGTATCTTTAGGATTCCAATAAGAAAGCACTGCCGAATGATGTTCCGAAGAAAGGCTATCAAAGACTGGATTGAATTCGAACCATGCTTCAGATTTCTGCTTGTCGGAATATTCTCTGCGGCCATCGACTATGGGAATAATTTCACGCAACGCATGTTCCACCGCCGAGAAGCCCGCCTGAATCATGGACTTGCGCGATGTATCACGAATGGAATGCGCTCTTATAAAAACACCTTGCACATCGCCCAATTTCGTCAAAACATCTTTCTTGAGCGTACGCAATTCGGCATTGCCTTCAAGCTCGTAACGCACAGGATCAGCAACAACAATCAGCGAAGCCTCTTGCGCTTTTCTAGCCTGCGGAAAAGACAAATAAGGGCAAAGTTCCCCAGAATTTTCATTGCCGGCAAGCGGAAGAGAATTTACGACATCCGTATACAAAGGATTTTCAATAATGCTATCGCATGTGAGGAGCGTAAAGGGAATGCGGTAGGTTCCACGCTGGCGGTAAAGAGACTCTTCAAAACGGAGGCGAGAAAGCGAGCGTTCAATAGATGCGGTATCGGGAACAAGCGCGTGCATGCTGCGATAAACATTTCCCGTCGAATCCGCATAGAACGAAAATCTTTGGCGAATTGACGGAAGTCCATCTACAGAAACCGGGAGACTAAAAGCATCATGTTCCGTCTTTGCATGAATCGAATTGACCCCTAAATGTTCGATAACATACGGATCCATCATCAAGCGCTGGATATCATCAATCGACACGCCCAGCGACCACAAAGCACCCATCCAAGCGCCCCACGATGTCGCGACAATAGAATCAACGGGAATCTTGTATTCTTCCAAAGCATACAAAGCGCCCAAATGAAACCACGGAGAACGCTCTCCCCCGCCTAGATAAAGTACAGACTTTGTCTTTTTAGCTTGTAACGAATCCGGCTCTAGCGTCATTGCGCCCAAAAGCGATTCATCAACGGAATGCGCCGCCTGTGCAGGCGCCACATAAGCAGAGGCCAAAACAGCCACCGACAAAAGAAGAACTTTTCTAAGCCAACCTAGCGGGATTGGAAACATAACGACCAGCCTCTTCGGAAGTCACAATGCCAGAACGAACATATTCTGCAAGGCAAGCATCCATCAAAAGCATGCCTTCCGAAGCGGACGCTTCCATGATAGACGGAAGCTTGAAATGATCTCCACTACGTATAAGAGATGCCACTTTTTGTGTATTAAAAAGAATTTCCCATGACGGCGGAACAACAGCACCCTCTTGCGCAGCAGGCAATAACCTCTGAACAACAACGGCCTTAAGTGCCGCCGCCAGCATAGTACGAACAAGGTCTCGATTCTCTGAAGGAGCCGCCGAAAGAAGCGCATCGATAACACCTACCGCATTACCCGCCGTCACGTTCATGACGACCAAAGCACCAGCTTCTGCGGCGCGCAGCACAGAGATCAAGGCTGAACTATCGAAATCGCCCACCCAAAAAAGGTCCGTGCCACTGCGAAGGCCCTGCTCCAGTTTTTCGGAGGTTGAACCGACAGTATTCACAAGCGTAAGGCTCTCGCCCGTCCTTACGGGCAGCTCGTGACCAGCATCCAAATCGCAGAATCGCAAAATGCCGGACTGGCACATTGCCGAAACATACGAAGTTGCCGTTACCGTTTTTCCTGAACAGGCTGGGCCCGCAAATACAACCAAGCCCGAACTAAACCCGAGTAAATTTTCAAGCGCAGCGGGCGCCCCCAAAGAAGCAAACTCCGGGCATTCGGCCATCAAAGGACGGAAAATCGCCGCGTTACCCAAAGCTTCACGAAAATACTTCACGCGCCATTTGGTATTCAGCCACGGACCACCGACAAACGAACCCGATTCGCCATCAAGCGAACCCAAAAATCCAAGCAACGAACCAAACGGAAGTGCCGGAGAATCGGGAATAGCGCAAACACGCCCCGCAAAACGGATTGCCGAAGACGCACCTTCGGTCACAATCAAGTCACTAGCCCCAACACTTAAGGCATATTCCAAAAGAGATTCAATTTCTGAAGCCATGACGAACCTCGCTATTAAACCTTACGATATGATGCAAAACGACGGCTATCGTTTGCACGTTTCCATGCTTCGACGCCTTCGATATAACCAGAATCCACGCACATTTGCAAGGATTCGTCCAATGTAATGCCTTGATCTTTTTGACCGCTAATGGCAGAAACAATTTGCGACACATCGCCCTTGCGGATCATCCCCGCAATTGTCGAAGTCACCTTCATAGCCTCAGCAGCAAGCACAAGGCCTTGATTCTGCACTACAGGAATCAAATGCTGTACGATAACGCCCTTGAGCTGGTCGGCAAGCGTACATGCAAAGGCATTGCGGCTTTCGCTAGGCACAGACATGAGGAGCCTCGAAAGCAACGCATGAATGTTGTTTCCACTCGTGACAGCAAATACAAGCGCGCCCGCATTCGAAGCCTGCATCAAAAGCGAAAGTTCATCCATCGATTCCAAATGATCAAAGAGAATGACGTCTGCGCCGGTACGGATGGCAAGTTCAATACCCGCCTCACCAGAACGCACATGCAAGCCCACTTCGCGCTGAGCAATGGATCCATTCGGGTTCAAAAGCAAACGCTCTATCGGCTTTTCGACCGTCTGGATAAACACCTGCCTGTTGGCGGCAATGCACTCGGCAAACGCAGTCATCGTTGTGGAGCGCCCGCTTGACGAAGGCCCTGCGATAAGCACAAGACCGCTATTGAGCGTTGCAAAGCGCGTAGAGAATTCGGGCAAGTAAAGATTTTCAAGTGCAATTGTTTCCATCGGAATAATGCGGATAGAAACACTCGGAATAACATCGTTCCACGTCACAGAAATACGCGCACGACCAACACCGGGGAGAGCAAAGGTCTTGCTGAAATTGCGCCCGACAACGATTTTGTAACCATCAGCAAAACCGGTTGCTGCTTCGGCCAAACGTTCCATCAAATGCGTTTTTTCAAGAACCTTTTCGGAAGCGATAAAGAGCATTCCCGATTGACGCATGGTAATTTGGCGGCCGGCGTACAAATAAACGTCAGTCACGTTAAACTTGCGAGCATAAGCGATGATTTTTGCAAGTGACGTAATCGGATGCAAAACATCAGGAGCCTCGATAGATTTGCCATCACCCGTTGCAACAGCAAACTGCGACGGAAGTTCTTCGGTCGCTGTTTCTTCGGTTGAAGCTTCTGTTTCGACCGGGACTTGCACGCTAGCCATGCTCGTCGTTTCGAGACCTTCAACTTTTTCGACAACAACAGTCGAAGAAGATGCCTCACCATAAAGACTGCTGTTACCTTCAATTTTGATAGCAGGTTCTTCGACCGGTTGCGGAGCTGTAGCTGCGACAGGCTTTACCGCAAGAGCTGGAGTTGGAGAAGCTTGAACATGCGCTGGAGCTGCCGGTGCGGACGAAGGCTGAGGAGCCGGAGATGCAGGAGCGCTCGCGGGTTTTGCCGAAACGGCACCCGCAGGTTTCGCATTTTTCGCTTCAAGGTTTTCCACAAAGGCAAGAACCTTTGCATACATGGACTCTTTTAAGATTCCCGCACGAACGAGAACCTGACCGATATCCATCGAGTCGGTAATTTCACCCCAATGGGCCTTAACCTGTTCCTCGGTCACAACTTTATTGTGAACGAGAACTTTTGCCATATACTGATTTCTCATAAGAAATCCCTCCGGCTAAACCACCAGCTTGCAATCGTGAGGAATACACCAATATAGCCTAGCGCATAAACAGAATTCCAGAACAAATACAAGTCCGGAAGCGCTACGCCATGTACAACATAGTTCGTTACGTTAAATCGATAAAGTCCAGGGAATACCGCATGAATTACAACCGCTGCTTTTTCGAGAATCGCCGACGATGTGCTCTGGAGTTCGCCCATGCGACTTGCAAACCGGACCTGCTCCAAAAGTTGGTCGCTCAAATGCCCCGCGAAATAAACGCCAAGCGTAAAGAGCGCCGAAAGCACCGTACTGCTAAAGCTACTGAACAAAAGCGCCACAGCAATCACGACCGCCATTTCGCAGAATATCAAATAAATCGCCATCAAAAGGCTAAACGTCGGGCTAGAGTTCGTCACCCATAAAATGCCATAATAAATTCCCGTAAGGAGCGTCAAGTGAACGGCAACTACCGCCAAAAGTCCAAAGTACTTGCCCACAATAAACGCGGCACGGCTAATCGGCTTCGACAAAAGCGTAAGCACCGTCCGTCGCTGGATTTCCTTTTGCACAAGGCTAATGCCCACAAAGATGGAAATCAGAAGCCCCGAAAGATCCATTACAGAAAGCGTCGTAGACTTGATCACATAAGCGCGATCGAACACGGACCACTCGCCAAGCACAATGCTAAAAAGCGTAAGCGCAATCGCCAAAAAACCGATATTATAAAGAATCTTGTCGCGAATAGATTCGCGGAACGTATTGAGAGCAATAATGCCAATATGCTTAAGCGTCTGCACGGGCAATTTCCTCCGTCAAAATATCTTCGAGGCTCGGACGCTTGTGGTCCATCTTTTCTACAGCGATACCATTAGAAAGGCAGAAGCCAAGCAAACGGTCACGAGCCACATCATCAGCGCAAATATATTCCTGCGGGTGTCCCGTCGCAGAAACGCCTCGCGGCAAGTCCGCACCAAGAATCGCCTCGCGAACGCGCACATGGTACTCAACGCCACACGATTCGGTAATCTCGTCAACCGTACCTTCGCGCACAATTTTTCCATCGACAATCATCGCCACGCGGTGGCTGATAGATTCCACGTCAGAGAGCAAATGGCTCGAATAGAAAATCGTCACGCCATCGCGGTTGAGTTGCTGAATCGCTTCGCGCACGTCACGACGCCCCATCGGGTCCAAGCCGCTCATCGGTTCATCGAGAATCAAAAGTTTCGGTTTGCCAAGAATCGCCTGCGCAATGCCAACGCGCTGCATCATGCCCTTGGAATACGAACGCAAGCGGCGGTCAATCCAGTCCTTGTTCGCATGCAAAAGTTCGAGCGCCCAGCCAATGCGGGATTCAAGTTCGGCGCCATTGAGCCCCACGAGCTTTCCGTAAAAACGCAAAAGTTCGCGACCCGAGAGGTAATCATAAAAATACGGCTGTTCCGGAGAATAACCAATGTAGCGGCGGCTCCTGGAATCACGTGGACTAATCCCGTTTACAAGCACCTTGCCCGAATCGAAATTCAAAAGACCAGTCAGCACCTTGATCGTGGTGGACTTCCCCGCCCCGTTAGGTCCGATAAAGCCATACACCTTGCCCGCTTCGACATTGAAGCTCACGTCCTTGAGCGCAAGCTTCGGCTTCATGGTAAAGCCACTGCGGTAAGTCTTGTGCAGGTGCTCAATCTCAATCATAAAATCACTCATACACGCAATCACTTCTCAGAAGAATTTTCATTGCCGTCTTTATCGCCAGATTCTGCGCCATCGGTAGCGCTTTCGGAAACTTCTGATTCGTCATCCGATTCCCCGAGCCCAGCCCTCTTGTAGGATTCTTCAATTTCGCGACGGCGGCGTTCCGCCTTTTCTTTTTTGTTGATGAAAAAATAAATGACAGCACCAATCAAGTAAACAACAATGCCCGAATAGAAAATCGGATTGATAGACTTGCCCTCAAGACCGGGGAATAAATTCAAAATGATTTCATGGCCAAAAAGCGAAAGCAGGACCAAAATAAAGCCAAGTCCCCTAAGTACATGAGTGACAATCACAATTTTTTGCATCGTAAACCTCGAAACGATGCCGCACAACCCGTACGGCATTCACAATTTGAATATATGTATTTATAAATCAAAAAGACGAGCCAAAGCTCGAATAACACCCCTTTTTCGCGAAAATGAGGGAAATTTCACATTCCACAGCCATTCCCCCAAAAAAAGAAGTCACCCTGAACGAACTTGATAGGGGCTATATCGTTCAGAGTGACACGGGAATTTCTTTTCCCAAAGATTCTCAATTAATATTCTTAACGATTCTCAATCTACTTCGCCTTGACGCAACGGACAGAGGCGGCTATACTCTTATTATAGTGTTCGTACGTTACTTTGTCCTGTATGCGAACCATGACCGCACGGGAATCATCGAAAGCATCGGCAGTCCAGAAGCTGGCACTCACATTTTCGTCGGCAAACTTTCCATCGTAATAGCGGAAGCCATCCTTGTTGATATTGAGCAACTTGAAGTCGGCCTTTTCAAAATCAGCCTGTTTCGGGAGTTCCCAACCTGTGGGGCAAGCGTCATTTGCAGATTTCCAATCGTAAAGGCGGCCATACTTTTTGCAATTGTCGAGGTCGTTTCCATAGCAATAGCTGGAATCAAAATTCACGAGGTTTGCATTTTCGGCCATCCAGATACGGCCACCCGTTTCAACAGTAGCGTATGTTTGACCTTGGCATTTGAGCGTCTTGGCAACTTCATCATAGTGGCAATTTTCCACTTTTTCGCAGGCGGCAAACAGTACTGCCGTAGCGATAATAAGTGCCGCCATTCCAATGAACTTGAACTTCATATATTCAATCTCCTTAAGATTGTTTTTTAGGGAGTCTCTAAAAATTGCTGAATTTTCAGAGACGACCGTTACGATGAATTTTTCAAGAGCTCTTTTTTTCGGGCACAAATGTAGATGGAATTAGCCGTTTTGACTAATACTTTCTTTCAATCGGATTCATAATTTAAAATTATGGATTAGG
The DNA here is from genome assembly GCA_902776765.1 of Fibrobacter succinogenes. Taxonomy (GTDB): domain Bacteria; phylum Fibrobacterota; class Fibrobacteria; order Fibrobacterales; family Fibrobacteraceae; genus Fibrobacter; species Fibrobacter succinogenes_N. The sequence continues at coordinate 21,922 of CACYRP010000028.1, read as the reverse complement.
GATATTCTATAAAATCGTCACTGGATCCTTCGACTTCACGCTATGCGCTCCGCTCAAGATGACACGCTCCATCACACTGATTGAAAGGTTATAAAAGCGAGCGAGAGCAGGCGCAGCACGACGTAGCGTACTTGTCGTACGTGAGGAGTGCTGCAACGAACTTACAGACCGTTCGGCGCAATTAAAATTTCGCCTCACTCTCGCAACCATGCCTCGTTAATACGAGGCACTCATTGCTCACAGGCGAAGCTTTTTAGCCTTTCACGTGAATTGCGGCGGCGAATTCCTTAAGCAAGGCAGGATCGTTAACCTTTTCCCAGAGGGTTCCGGTCACGATGATTTGCGCGCCGGCAGCAACGCGAACGGCGGCTGTCTGCGGGTCCTTGATGCCACCACCGGTGATGATGGTCATTTCGGTAGCCTTGCGCGTGTAGGCGATGTGTTCGACCGGCACGGGTTCTTCGGCGCCGCTACCAGCCTCGAGGTAAACATAGCGCATGCCCATGAGTTCTGCGGCAATGGAGTTCACCATGCTGAGCTTGGGCTTGTTGGCTGGCACGGGCATCGTACCGCTGATATATTCGACCGTTGTGCGTTTACCGCTGTTAATGAGCTGGTATGCCGTCGGAATGGCTTCCATGTTCAACGCACGCACGAGCGCACCACCGCGAACCTGTTCGTCAATAAGATAGTTCGGATTGCGACCGCTCACAAGCGTCATGAAAAGCATGGCGTCAAAACCGGGAACAACCTGAGACGCGCCACCCGGGAAAAGCACCACCGGCAAATCCACGGCAGCCTTGAGCGCCGCGACCTGCTTCGGGAGCGTAAAATTGCCCAAGTAAGAACCGCCCACCAAGAGAAGGTCCGCACCATTTTCTGCAGCGAGTGAGCCCGCCTTTACAAAGGCCGCTTCGTCCGATGTATCCGGATCCAACAACACGGCAAACAACGCACCACGCTTCTCGATTTCTGCATTTAAACGGAGTTCAGTCTTCCCAGGTTTCATAGCAAATCCTTTTTACGCATTTTTCATGCAAGATAGATTAAAGATACAATATTTAAGCGAAGAGATTCCCGACCAAGCCAAGAATAATAAGAAAAGAAGGCGGGCCTCAGCCCGTCTTCTGTCCCTCTTTTTCCTCCTTACACACAAGCAGAGGGATCAAATTCAGTTTTTGATGCAGCGGACTGCGGCAGGGGAATTATACGCTGGAAATGTCTGAAGCAATTCTGGGCGCCACTCCCTATTGTAGTACTTGTAAAGGAAAATGTGCCTAGCAGACGCTTCCTCCAAATCCAATACACTAGCCACATCCCACTCATTAAAAAATTCTGCCACATAATAGGAAACATCAGCCATGACAAAATAATTGTACAAGCGATACTGCACAACCATATTATCCAACCCCGCTTCAAGAATATCAGCAACACCATGTAGTCCAAAACCAGTCGCAGTTTCATCATAAAGTACCGGCACAACACGAGAACCATCAACACCATACTGTTCACCCAAATTCTGCAATAAAAACATCCAATCATCGACTGTTGGAATTCTCCATCCATCCGGGCAAATACCTTGATATGAATTTTGATTTTCAGGAGTAATGAAATCCGTATAATTCCAAGTCCATGTTCTTGTAGGAGTATCTTCCGAATCATTTCCTCTATTCAATAATGCGTTACAAGAATCTGCAACAGTCATTGCAGAACCAAGTTCCGGAGAATATGGTTCAGTAACATACGCATTCACGTATACGTATGCATCTAGGCATTTTTTACTTATAAGTATCGAATCTCCTTGGGATCCAACTGAATACACTTTTATATCATCGGTACCAATATTCATCGCGGCTTTCCACTGATATTCATGTCCATACATACTGCAAGCAGCATCCATATTTTCATGATAACAGCGTATACCCCCCGATAAATTCGCTCTTAAGGAACTGTCTATACTCAATGATGTTGTATCCGTAAAATCAAGGTTCTCCGCCATCCATGTCTGCGAAGCACCTCCAAAATTATACGTTACGGTCTTATAAGTTTTTCCATCACGATTATCCGTCATAGTCCCCTTAGTATGCTCAACTGTTTTAAAGCCAATAGTCCATTTTCCAGAATGACAAACAACAGCAACATAACCATTAACCCCCTTTACCATGCCAGCCTCATTTTCGCGAGATTCAGTACAACGTCCCAAACCATCATGATGCGCCAAATAACCTATTTCATAACCAATCATTTTCATAGAATTCAAATAATCTCGCTCCACCACAGAGTTCTTCATTGAAAATAACTTGGGCGATAGGAAAAAAAACTCAACGCCAGCATATTGAACATCAAATCGCTTTACAATGTCCTCCAACCGAGCCATTTTATTCACAAAACATAATTCAGAATCCTCTTCAGGCATCTCTTCAAAGGAGCCCAAATCCTCATATATTCCAAAACTTTCTAGAATTTCACGTTCCGCCATTTTACTTGCTTGAGCATAAGAATTCCCTTCTGCAAAATATTTTTGCAATAGCGGAATTTTCGCCGTCGTTAAAGTACTAACATTTACATTCTTTATATTTAGCAAATTCACAAGAGCACTATACTCTTTATATTTAGTGATATGAACAATAGGATCATAGAAACTGTCAGAAGGTTCTGTTCGTGGAATATAAAGAAACGTATCATATGGTACTTTATTTTCAATCAACACATACGGGCTTCTCAGTGAAAGATTTTCAAACGCAAAATGACCACTATCGTTATCCACCGTATCAGCAAAAAAACGACCTGTCGTATCAAGAGTCAACGAATCAAGCTCACGAACAATTATAATTGATCCTTTATCCACAAAAACCGAATTATTATACGTTGAAGAATCAGCCATACTATCAAGAAAAATAAGTTTCGGGTACACATCGCCCACGCGGCCAGACAACGCATAAACTCGTGTTTCTTCGGTAACACCGCCAGAAAGTTCATCGGAACAAGCCGCAAACACAAAAGCAAGCAGCACCAACATTTTGCAGACAAGCTGTCCGCTAATTTTTGAGTAATTCATAGTTTCCTCCTAGACCTTTTTATTTAAGCTTTTATTTGTAAGCGGGAAAAGCTGAAAATTCAAGCGATATACGTCATCGACTTCAGTATCCCTTGTCGCAATCGCGGCAATGCGCTTGCGGCATGCGTCAATTTCTTGAACAATTTCATCGTACGCTTTATGCGTAAGTCCCATTGTGAGGCCAGAAAAATGGCGTTCGTTCTGAGCAACGCCTTCAACGGCATCCACAGCGAACTCGCCCATTTGGCGGTGCATTCCGCGAACCGCCACAGGCGTCACTTCCATAGGCCCCGTTGTCACAAAGGTGTCCGTCTGTATGTAACGGCCTTCTTCATCTTTCTTGAGCAGCCCCGCTTTGACAAGAAAATTCAAAGCATCGCTCACCTCGGCCGCTGTAATGGCCGGGCGGCACGCTTTCGCAAGCGCAAGCGGTTTTGCGCCGGGCATCGCAGGAGCGAGCTCACGGAGCACAGGATTCCTCCAACTTTCGAAATAGCGGAAAGAATCGCCTTCAATGATTTTCGCCTTGTGCGCATCAGCGATGGAAAGCATTTTGCTAAACGCGGCCTTCTTTTCGGCATCTGTTTTCGCGTTATCGAACTTGACCATTTCGCAAAAATATTCTTGCTCAAAATCGGCAAGGTGCATGGCCTGCGCCACGCGTAATGCAGCCGCATCGCTCAAGTTCAAGCGGCCTTCACTTGCATATTTAAGATGAACCGGCGAAGAAAAGCCCGCCGCCCGCGTGAATTCCTGCCAAGTAAACGCAGACTTCGCTTTTCGATCAGCGTAATAGTCCGCAATATACTGACGATAACTAGTGTATTCTAGTACATCTTTCATTGTTTCCTCCTAGCACAAACGGTTTCTTGGCTTTGCAACCCGCACCGTTTTCATTTTCAAATATAAATTGATTTTCTACAAAAGTCAACATCTCACCATAAATATTTTTTATTTTTATTAAAATTTAGGCATTTTTAATGCATAATAAAAATTTTGCACATTTTTGATAATACATACAAAATAAATTTCAGTCATTAACCAAAAAAAAGAAGGCGGGCCGCAGCCCGTCTTCCCTTTTCCTCCTAACAAATAATTTTTTTGCGGTTTTAAACAGTTTAGTTCTTGATGCAGCGGACAAACAAAGACCTGAATTCCCCTGAATACCCCATAACAGAATGATCAAGGAAAATTGACGGAACATTCACAGAGCCACCTGGACGCGCCCTATACATTTCGGTATTCACAGGAATCGCAATATAATCGCTTCTCACAATTTCCATCACCTGTTCGGCATCACCATCAGTTTTTGGCCTTACAACATTGTACAAACCCAAACCCAACGGTTCTTCAATCGACGGCGTCGCCGTCAAGAAATCACCTTCATTAACCATTATGTTCCATAAGCGGTCAACATTCTGAAGTAAAGTTTCCCAATCATCAAACGTAGGAATCCGCCACCCTTCCGGACACACCCCTTGTACAACCGTAGCACTATCGAAAATCAGCGATTGGTAATCAAGAATGTACTCATCCCTAGACATACTTCTTTCACACCATTCTTCAACACTCAACGAATCCTGAATTTCTTCCATAGTGGAGAAAAATTCTTCGCACTGTTCGACAGAAGCAAAATTGCTTTTGAAAAATTTACCAACCATTCTTGTCGCGACTTCCCAATCATACAGACGACCATATATATCGCAGTAAAAATCGTCATCATCAAAACAAGATGTCTTTTCCAATTCAACACCATTATACTTCAAATTTTCCGCCATCCACGTCTGAGGCCCGTTTTCAAAATTGATGGTGACCGTTTTGTAAACTCTTCCGTCTCTAGAATCCGTTACCGTCCCAAATTCATGATCAACAACTTTATTTGATATATGCCAATTTTCTGAACGGCACACGATACGATAGCCATGTTCATTTACATCAACAACAGAACCCTCTTGCGACGCGGTACACCTGCCAGCACCAAGAACCGCAGACAAAATACCTGCAAAGTACTTCTCCCGCAACAACATCGATTGATACTCCATCGCCACTCGTTCTCCAGCCCGATCAAAGAAACCTTGCGGAACACTCAGCATTCTTTTCAAGAAATCCACATGGCGAACAACATCTTTAACAAGTATATTCTTTTGATTATCGTTCATTCTTGCATAAGGTCCTTCTTCTCCAAGAAGAACATCAAACGAAACTCCTAACAAACTACTTAGAACGCTCATCATTACAGATTCCATCGCCATGTAATCATCATCACGTTCAGGAAATTCGTAGATTCCTAGAGCATCAAGGACTTCGCGCCTCACCTGTTTTTTCGCTTCTTCAAAAGGCACACCAGCTTTTAAAAGGCTACTCAACCGATAGTTTTCTATAAATGAAAACAAATCCAACGTGATAGAGTGCGTATCCCTAACATCGACAATTGAGCTAAGGCTATGGCTACCGAAATATGAATCAAGTCTTACAACTTCATCCTTATTCACCATAACAACCATCTTCGCGTATGGAGATTTTAGCGTTACATCTCTAAATCTAAACTCGCCATCATCATTATCAACGGTATCCGTAAAGGCAACTCCAGTCATATCAAAAGACACCGAATCCAATTCATAAAGCGACACTACAGAACCTTTCGCGAAGCCCCTCAACGGAATGCGAATTTGCGTTGTATCAGAATTCATCCCGTTCATTCGAACTTTTCCAGCTACCGATATATTTTTCAACATCGCGGTTTCTTCCGTGTAGCCGCCGTCTTGCGCAAGCGGAGTCGAATTTAAATCTCCGGAACAGCCTGAACACGCCAAGAAAAGAGCCAACGCCATAATCAAACAAAACGCGGCCCCGATAAAATCACATATCAGCGATTTTTGATCCATATTTTTCATGATATCCTCCTAATCCTTATTAACACTCTTTTTTGTCATCGGAAAGAACTGTATATTCAAACGATAAACTTCGTCTGTAGCATCGTTCCTCGTCGCAATCGCAACGATTCTTTTACGGAATTCCGCAATCTCTTGAACAATTTCATCATAAGCATCTTGGGTAATGCCAAGCGTAAGGCCCGAGAAATGGCGTTCATTTTGCGGCACGCCTTCAATGGCTTCAAGCGCAAACTCACCCATCTGGCGATGCATACCGCGAACAGCCACAGGCGTCACATCCATCGGGCCCGTAGACACGCCGGTTTCCGTCTGCGCGTAATTTCCATCTTTATCCTTTTGAAGCAAATTGGCCTTGACCAAAAAATTCAGCGATTCGCTGACCTCTGCAGCAGAAATTTTGGGGCGGCAAGCACGGGCAATAGCCAGGGGCTTAGCCCCCGGCATCGCAGGAGCAAGCTCACGAAGCACCGGATTTTTCCAGCTTTCGAAATAGCGGAACGAATCGCCTTCGATAATCCTCACTTTATGGATATCGGCAATCGCAAGCATTCTATTGAACGCAGATTTTTTTTCATCATCCGTTTTGGCATGATCAAACTTGACCATTTCGACAAAATAATCTTGTTCATAACCAACAAGACCCATTGCATTCGCGACCTGGCGCGCCGTCTCTTCGCCCAGATTCGAGCGACCTTCGCTCACATATTTCAGGAACACAGGCGACGAAAACCCGGCCGCCCGCGTAAAAGTCTGCCAAGTAAACGCAGATTTCGCCTTTTTCTCGGCATAGTAATCCGCAATATACTGGTGATAGTTTGTGTACTTAAGTACATCCTTCATTTATTCCTCCTAACACAAACAGCCTCTTGATTTTAAAGTCCGAGCCGTTTACAACCTGAAATATAAAACAAAAAATTTAAAAAATCAACAGTTTAAGGATAAATATTTTACGTTTTTATTTAAATTTAAGCATTTTTATTATTTTTATAAAATTTTTTGCATTTTCTGTGATACAGATAAGGTAGTTTATAGTTACTAGTTACTAGTTACTAGTTACTAGTTACTAGTTACTAGTTTTTAGTCATTAGTCAGTAGTCCGTAGTCAACAGCCATCAGCCTGCCATGATGCAACCATCGACCAAAGCAAAAAAAAGAAGGCGGGCCTCAGCCCGTCTTCTGTCCCTCTTTTTCCTCCTTACACACAAGCAGAGGGATCTAATTTAATTTTTGATGCAGCGGACTGCGCCATTATCACCATGACGAATACCATTTGTTTTATCATCCGCACTCAAACGATGATAACCTTTTTGATCCATACCAAAATCAAAGCCATACAAGATATCACCGGGATTAAAGAAATCAATTGTAGACATAGACGTATCAGCCACAATAAACCAATTCGAAAAAATTCCCCAAATTGCATTAGCATAATATTCCGCCATGCGATCATCATCCGGTTCATATTCTGCAAGAGCATACTTAATTTCACTAACAGAAACATGAGCGTATAATCCAAATCCCGTAGCCAGCTCATCATACAGAGCAGGTACAACCTTATCAAACGCCACCCCATACAGGGAACCCATATTTTCCAGCAGCACATGCCAATCATTCAAAGTCGGGATTCTCCATCCATCAGGACATACACCCTGATGATTATTCAAATTCAATCCAGACGCATCTTCAATATTCATTGCAGTTTTCCATTCTGCACGATCCACAAGGTTTTCGGCCATCCACGTTTGCGAAATACCGCCCCAATTATACGTTACCGTCTTATACGTTTTTCCATCACGGCCATCCGTCATCGAACCACCAGTATAATTGATCTTATTAAACCCAAGAACCCATTTTCCAGAACGGCAAACAACGCTGTAAGGCCCCATATAGTTCGTAATAGTATGCGTTTCATTTTCTCTAGGCTCTGTACATTGTCCTAAACCTTTCTGACGAGCAAAATAACCCACTACATAACGAGCCATTTTCAAATCATTTAGGTAAAATTGTCCTAATTCACTGTCAAGATCAACATCTTTATCAGGAGTCGAGTAAATCACCCGCGCACCAATAAACAATACCGAATCATAAGGAATATAACCTTTAACAAAAGGCCACAAATGTTCCAAAACATTCATCAGATTCGCTACATATGATAATTCCGTAACACTATCACTTAATGCTTCAAATGGGCCTAAATCCTCATACACGCCATACTCTTCAAGGACAGCACGTTCAGCCAATCTATTCGCATCTTCAAACGATTTCCCTTCGGCAAAATAATTCAACATAAACGGGACTTTGGCATTCGTCAACAAATTCATACTGACTTCATTTTTCTTTCGCAAATCCACAACAGCAGTTCGAGCTTCCTTATACGCATAAATAGTATCAACTCGATTATCATCTCCCCATTCTAGAGAAGATCTATAACGTTCTTGAGTCGTAATCAACACATATGGACTATTCAAAAAAAGACTATCAAAAGAAAACAGACCTTCATCACCAACCGTATCTACAAAAACGCGTCCCGTTTCTGCGAACGTCGAGGCATCTAGTTCATAAACTGATACAATCGTGCCTTCTTTTGCAAACACTTCGTTTTCAAATGTCCATAATTCACCCGATGGTTCTGACTTTTTCACAGTTTCAAGCAGCTTGGGGTACACATCGCCCACGCGGCCAGACAACGCGTAAACGCCCTGCTCCTCCGCAGCACCACCAGCAATCTCCTTCGAAGTATCGCCTTCGGAGCATCCCGAAAACATCATGAGAAGAGCAAACGCCATCGTCAAGCAGAACGCCGCCCCCAAAAAATCACGCACAAGCGTGTTACGATTTAAGTTATTCATAGTTTCCTCCTTAATCCTTTTTATTTAAACTTTTATTTGTCATCGGGAAGAACTGCACGTTCAAGCGATAGACTTCGTCCGTCGCAGATTCGCGTGTCGCAATCGCGATGATTTCTTTACGGAATTCGGCAATTTTCTGCACGATTTCCTGATAAGCTTCGCGCGTAATGCCAATCGTAAGGCCCGAAAAATGGCGTTCGTCCTGCGGCACGCCCTCGATAGCGTCCAACGCAAATTCTCCCATTTGGCGATGCATTCCGCGAACCGCCAGTGGAGTCACTTCCATCGGACCGGTCGTCACGACTTTATCCGTTTGTTCGTAATTTCCGTCTTTATCCTTTTTGAGCAAATCCGCCTTGACCAAAAAGTTCAACGATTCGCTGACTTCAGCGGCAGAGACTTCGGGACGGCAGGCATGAGCGAGCGCCAAGGGCTTTGCGCCAGGCATGGCGGGAGCAAGTTCGCGAAGCACCGGGTTTTTCCAGTCTTCGAAAAAACGAAACGATTCGCCTTCCAAGATTTTAGCTTTATTCGCATCCGCAATCGAAATCATTTTGCTGAACGCGGCGCGCTTTTCGGTGTCATTTTTCGCATGATCAAACTTGACCATTTCGACAAAAAAATCGCATTCGAAATCCGCAAGATGCATAGCCCGCGCTGTGCGAATCGCAGCTTCCTCACTCAAGTTGAAGCGGCCTTCGCTCACGTATTTAAGGTAAACTGGCGACGAGAACCCCGCCGCTGTCGCGAACTCCTGCCAAGAAAACGCCGACTTTGCCTTTCGATCGGCATAGTAGTCTACGATATACTGGCGGTAGTCCCTGTATTCAAGTATATCTTTCATTTTTCCTCCTTACACTCAGTCTCTTTTCCGGACTGACTGTTCGATGTTTCAAAATATAATTCATTAATTTTCAAAAATCAACAGTTTTACAATATATTTTATCTATTTTTACAAAGATTTAAAAGAATTTTATAGAAAATAGAAAAATTAGCCGTTTTCACAATATAATTTCAGAAGACACGGAAAGCCGCAAAAAAAACTTTTTGGACGCTTTTTACGTAAATTTCGCCATTTTTTGAAAATCTGAGTTTTTTACTACATTTCTTTATCATGAATCTTTTCACAAAAATTGATATTCCCGCCTCCGCTTGCCAAATTGATTACAAATCGCGAATTGCATTTTTCGGATCGTGCTTTGCGGATAATATTTCGGCACAGTTCGCATCGCGAAAATTCAATGTTTTGGCAAACCCGTTCGGGACAGTGTATAACCCGCTCTCAATCGCAAAACAGATTAAGGCTATCGCAGACAGAAAAGTTTTTGGAGAAGACGATGTTTTTCGTGACATGCGAGTCGCGAACGGAGAATGCACAAATAACGAGGACCACGTAAGCAACGAGAACTGCGCCGCGACTTGGTACAGTTGGGACGCACATGGTTCACTTTCGGGGAAGAGCCGCGAAGAATGCATCGCAAAGTTGAATAACGCAGCAACACTGGCGAGAGAATTTTTGCAAAAATCCGATGTAGTATTTATTACGCTCGGGACTTCATTCGTGTATTTCTTGAAGGACATCGGGGCGGCCGTTTCGAATTGCCACCAGCAAAATCCCAATTTATTCATACGCAAAATGATTTCCGTAGATCACGTAGTAGCGGCACTGAAAAGCATCGTGCAAGACTTGCAGAAAATAAAACGCGACATGCAAATCGTCTTCACGGTTTCACCACTACGGCACATGAGCGACGGCGCGCATGCGAACACGCTTTCAAAAGCGACATTGCAACTCGCAATTGATAAAGTTATTCAAGAGATTGCTCCGCCAGGCTCCCACGCTCCGCTCGGAGTAAGTGTAGCTCGCAATGACGTAGGAACCGAGCGCGGCGGAAATATTCACATTTCCATCGCCGAGGCGAACCAGTCATGCGCTCTGCGCAATGACGTAGGAACAAAACTGGAGCCGACCCAGCAAAATCGCAAAACTTCTGTCGAATATTTCCCAAGTTACGAGATTGTAATGGACGAACTGCGCGACTACCGCTTTTACGATGATGACATGATTCATTTGTCCAAGACCGCCGAAGAATACATTTTCGAGCGTATGGTCGAAACGTATTGCAGCGAAAAAACGCGCGAAGATATCCGCAAAGTGGAAAAGTTCATGAAAATGGCAAACCACCGCATACAAAACGCCGACTCGCCTGCCACCGCGACTTTTCTTCAAAAGCTACACGCAGAAGCAGCAAAACTCGAAAGTCAAATCGCGGGACTTGAGTTAAACGTGTAGAAGGAGATTCCCCGTCGGAGCGGGGAATGACATGCAAGGATTTACTGGATCCTTCGGCGTTTCACGCCTCAGGATGACGCATGACAATGTAAAAAGAAGGCGGGGCGCACCCCGTCTCCTTTTTCCTCCTAACAGTATTTCCGTTAAGTTTTCATTGGTTTAGTTTTTGATGCAGCGGACTGCGAACAAGTCAGAGTTAAAAAAGTGGAAATGGACTTTCTTATCGGATGTAGCAGCCAAAAGAGGAGTTTGCTCGCTCTTGCCAACACGGACAAAACTACCCTCTTGATCCAGAACCGAGGCAAATTCATAGTAACCGTATGTTATCACGTTCGGCCTAGGAACTCCCAAACCATAGGATTCCACAACTTTTCCTTCAATATCCCCAAAGCCACTCGCATCAGCGTCCTTTAACAAGACTCCTTGACTTGCCATGTTTTCAATCAAGAGATCCCAATCAGTTTTATTGGGGATTCGCCATCCATCTGGACACACGCCCTGATAATTTGCAAGTTCCGATTCAGGGATAACACTCGAACTATCAAAATAGATTCCATTTACATATTTATGGTAGCAATAATCCCACAACGTTCTAGCAGTATCTAATTCATAACATTCACCCGCTTCAGTTCTAATATGGCAATATTCAATCCTATTACTTTCATCTTCATACGCACGCAAATCATACTCAACCGCCAAGCACCGATCTTCAACAGACTCCGTTTTTAGTACCATGTCCTTATCCAACACACGGTCGTAAACATCGGCATTCAACTTAACAAAAGATTCATCAATATTCATAAACGCAGTCCACTTGTAAAAACGGCCCAGTTTTTCACATGACGGATCGTATTCCCAGCAACTCGTTTTTCCAAGCAAATTCCTTTTCAAGGTACTATCAACACTTGAAGACACCGTATCCGCAAAATTCAGATTTTCGGCCATCCACGTTTGCGTGACATCACCCCAGTTATACGTAACGGTCTTATATGTTTTTCCATCGCGATTGTCCACCATCGTTCCACTTGTGTATGAAGCCTTTTTGGAATCAACCACCCATTTTTTTGACCGGCAGGTGACTGCGAACTTGGGCAATTCATAAAATTCACGAATCGCAATAGTATCTACATCGTTTTCACGCAATTCCGTACATTGTCCTAATCCAACCTTATGAGCCAAATAGCCAACCTCATATTCGAACAACTTTATTGTATTCAAATAATATTGCTGCATTTCTTCTGACGCAGAGAATCGCGACAAAGGCGCAAAGTAAACTTCTTTATAGATCCAGATAAAATTATAACCCAATAATTCATTTTTTATTTCATCTCCAACTTCACGTCCCAAATCGTCAAGTTCAGAAATTTCCAAGTACAACGCCCTAACATAATTCAATTCTTCATTTTCCAGGTCTTCAAAGCCTCCAAGATCTTCGTAAATGCCAATGTTTTCAAGAATGTCCTGTTCAGCCTTTTTGCTGGCCTCCGCAAACGACTTTCCTTCGGCAAAGTACGCCCGCACTAGCGGGACCTTTTTATTGGACAACGTATTGACGCTTATCTTCTTATACTTTTTCAAGTCAACAATAGCGCTCCTCAAAACCGGATATTTTTGCGATCCATATACACTCATTGCTCCAGTTGAATCAAATTTCGTAGGAAAATCGGTCGTAAAGCCCCACGCACCAGCACGCTCACGACAATTTTTGGTGATGCAGGAATCAAGCGTTTCAATCAATACATACGGGCTATTCAAGGTAAGGTTTTCGAACGAAAAACGACCATCATCATTATTAATCGTATCTACAAACGTACGACCTGTGGCCGCAAGAGATGACGAATCCAGTTCGTAAATAGTCACAACGGTTCCTTTCGCAGCATACAGGGAACCTTCGTCATTTTGGATATTTGCCGAGCTATCACCTTCCTTCGCAAGCAATTTAGGATATACATCGCCCACGCGTCCAGACAAGGCATAAACACCTGTTTCTTCAACAGTGCCGCCGGCAACACCGTTTCCTGAATTCGTTTCCGAGCACGCTGCGAACACAAAGGCGAGCAGCATCGCCATTTTGCAGACAAACCGTCCGTTAATTTTTGAGTAATTCATAGTTTCCTCCTAATTTATTTCTTTAAATCTTGTTTTTGTGTCAGAGGGAAAAGCTGCATATTCAGACGATAGACTTCGTCCGTGGCAGCATTTTTCCTTGCAATAGCCACAACCCTTTTACGGCAATCGGCAATTTCTTGCACAATTTCGTCGTAGCCTTCTTTAGTGATGCCAAACGTGACACCGGAGAAATTTCGTTTATCCTGATCCACACCCTCGATCGCTTCGAGCGCGAGTTCGCCCATTTGACGGTGCATCGTGCGGACCGCCAACGGCGTCACTTCCATGCGCCCCGTCGTCAAGGATTTATTCGTTTGCACATAGTTGCCTTCGTCATTTTTTTCAAGGAATCCGCCCTTGACCAAAAAGTTCAGCACATCGCTGACTTCGGCGGCGGTAATTTCTGGACGGCAGGCATGAGCAAGCGCAAGCGGTTTTGCGCCAGGCATTGATGGAGCGAGTTCACGGATAACGGGATTTTTCCAGCTTTCAAAAAAGCGGAACGAATCGCCTTCCAAGATTTTAGCCTTGTGCGCATCACCAATGGCAAGCATGTTGTTAAAGGCGGCCTTTTTTTCGGCGTCCGTTTTCGCATGGTCGAACCGGACCATTTCCGCGAAATATTCACGTTCGTAGTCCACCAAGCGCATGGCATCTGCAACGCGGACTGTCGCCGTTTCGCTCAAGTTAAAGCGGCCTTCACTCACGTATTTCAGATAAACACGTGAAGAGAATCCGGCTTCGTTTGCGAACTCTTGCCAAGTAAACGCAGATTTCGTCTTTTTATCGGCGTAATAATCCGCAATATACTGGCGATAGCTCGTATATTCTAGTATTTCTTTCATTTTTCCTCCTTACGACAATCCCTGAATTCTTCAGGATCCGTAAAACAAACGAATTGCGGTTCTTTTGTCCGTTTCGTTCCTGAAATCAAATATACAACATATTTTTCAAAAACACAATAGTTTCACAACACAAAATATTGATTTTTACAAAATTTTTAAAGATTTTATAAAATATTGCAAAATTTTAAGCATTTTCCACAATACAAATGTATTGTAGATTTTTTTCAATAGGGAATGGCGATCCCGGAACGGAGTCCGGGATGACAATGCAAAAGGAGACGCCCGCTTACTTCGACTGCACTCAGCACAGGCTCCGGCGGGCATGACAAGACAACGAGATGCGCGGGTATTGTGCCCGCGAGCGAGATTTTACTGTTGTTGGGATTGCGATTCGCGCATGCGACGGCGAGCACGGGAACCCGGGCGGTTACGGCGATGACGGCGACCACCGTTTTGCGGATTCGGGGTATTGTCGGCCGGAGCATTTTGTACGGTCACATTCTCGCGATTTTCATTGCGATTGTCCTTGCGACCGCGAGGACCGCGATTATCCTTATGCGAACCTTGTTTATTGCGGGTTTCTGCAGCGCGGGCCTGCGCTTCTTCGCGAGACATGCGACCGCGAGAATTGCGCATCATACTTTCGGCAGTCTCTTTTTGCGGAGGTGGCAATTTGTCATAAATGCTTTGGTCGCCTTCCGGAATTTTCACACGCGTAAGCTTTTCGATTCCGCGCAAATCAGATTCTTCGTCCGGCGAGCAGAAAGAAATCGCGACTCCTTCCTTGCCTGCGCGGGCCGTACGGCCAATGCGATGCACGAACGTTTCATGCTCACTCGGCAAGTCGTAATTGAACACATGACTCACATCGTCCACGTCAATGCCGCGTGCCGCGATGTCTGTCGCCACAAGCACTCGAATTTGTTCACACTTGAAATTTCCAAGCGCTTCTTGACGGCGGTTCTGGCTCTTGTTGCCGTGAATCGCAGCGCACTTGACACCAGCCTTTTCAAGAACGCGCACAATCTTATCGGCACCGTGCTTTGTTCTGCAAAACACAAGCACCTTTTTCATTTCAGGGTGTTCCGCCAAGAGTTCCTTGAGGAGCGCTCCCTTACGGCGTTTGTCAATGCGGTAAAGTTCTTGACGGATGCGTTCAATCGGAGTGCTCTGCGGAGCAACTTCCACCCGCACCGGGTTCGGTCGCAAAATCGTCGAAGCAAGTTTCAGAATTTCATCCGGCATCGTTGCGCTAAAGAACAAATTCTGTCTATCCGGCGGGAGCATCGCGACCACTTTGCGGATATCATGGATAAAGCCCATGTCGAGCATGCGGTCGGCTTCGTCGAGCACAAAGAATTCCAACTTCTTCAGCGAAACAGCCTTTTGCCCAATCAAATCAAGCAGGCGCCCCGGAGTTGCAACAAGCACATCGACACCGCGAATCAAGTTGCGCTTTTGCGGAGCATCGCCCACACCACCAAAAATGCATGTCGTCGAAATCGCCGTGAACTGCGCATAAGCCTTGAAGCAATCTTCCACCTGAATCGCAAGTTCACGAGTCGGCAAAAGAATCAATGCACGGCAAGTCTTTGGCGAACGGAACTTCCCAGAATCCAGCAAACGCTGCAAAATCGGGAGCGCAAACGCAGCCGTCTTACCCGTCCCCGTCTGAGCAATTCCCAAGAGATCCTTGCCTTCGAGCAGGCTCGGGATGGATCGTTCTTGAATCGGGGTCGGGGTTTCGTAACCAACAGCGCGGACGGCCCGCTGCAACGGATTTGCCAAAGAAAGTTCTTCAAATTTCATACGGGGCAAAGATAGAAAAACAGAAAACGCACCCAAAGATGCGCCTAGTGTTTGCGGCGATCCAATCCAGCATGAGATGCGTAAAACGCAGTCTTGTCTTCGTACATGCGCGCATCAATTACGTTAATAAAGGTATCAACGCTCTCCGTTTTTGCATGGAGTTTATGGGACCCAACTGAAACGGACAACGCATAAGGCTTAGAGCCACTCTTACTAAATTCGTCAAAACATGTTCGAATCTTAGCAATGCATTTTTCTACATCGTCATCATTTTGCGTATTAAGTAATATAATAAATTCATCACCGGCATAACGGATTACACTTCCTCCATTGTTCACCGCAGATTTAAGGATTCGCGCCGAAATCACCAACGCATCGTCACCCACGGCGTGTCCAAATTCATCATTAATATGCTTGAACCCATTCAGGTCAATCATGATTCCCGTAACTTTCATCTTGGGATTTTTGACATATTTTTTCAGCAAGTAGAGCAAGTAAGAGCGATTGAACAACCCCGTAAGTTGATCATGGTAAATCATCTCATTTTGCAAGCTAGCCAAGACACCCGCAATCGAAACCGCGATACTCGTAGGGATAACAGAAATCCCGTAGAAACGCGACTGGATTATACCACCAACGAGGATTGGAACAATATAAACCCATATCGGGAAAAATTTGAGAGCTCCACCTTTCGCCTTGCTTCTAAAATAAACAACCAAGCTATAGACAACAAGCGAGTAATCTATCAGCATGTATAAAAAATACAAATGGGTTCTAGAATATAGGTTGTTTTCGTCAATAGAGAATACAATTGGAACAAAGAAATTTATTACAAGTAAAATAAGACCTATTCCGACAACAGAATTCACCACAATTCGCGAGCGGTTCGGCATGCCCCCGTTCAAATGGAACGACAAGAAACGCACCCAGAAAAAGACAGCCAACATGTTCGCCGCAAAAAGCCATGTACTCGTAAAATAGACCGCAATTTTAGGAAGCAGGCCTGTCGCTCCCTTCATGGTATAGGAAATCGGGTCGGCAATACAACTGGTCAAGGCAAGGAACATCATCATCAGCAAGTTCCTGTCGGCCCGGTCCCTCGTTTGGAAACGCCACAAATTGCAAACGATCAAAACAGCAATCAAGACTATTCCGATTGCGTTGGTCACATATATGCTTTCAAGATTAAAAAGCGGCTCCATATTTCCAACCTACTCTCTAATTATACATTATAATTAGGCAATCCAGGCAAAGAGGACACCGCGAAAAAACGATTTTCGCAATAAAAAAAGAAGTTTTAAGAAATTATTTAGGAATCTTTGAGTTCCCAAAGCTCCCAATAGGGTATTTCACCACCAAAGTCGCCGCCTTGTTGCCGAGGAACTGGATAACTTCCACCATCGCAATGATGATAATAACCGATTCAATCATCACGTCGGTACGGAACCGCTGGTAGCCGTAACGAATCGCGAGGTCGCCAAGACCGCCACCTGGATAACGCCCTTGTCCACTTCGTTCAATGCGGTCTCGGTAAGGCGCGCGATAAAGGGGGCCGCAGCAATGGAAAGCGGAATAATCGTCGCCTCAGTCCCAATTGCCATGCCCAGCACCACACGGGAAAGCGGAAACAGCACAATCATCAAAATCACGAATGGGAACGAGCGCAGCACATTCACGATACGGCTAATTAATTGGTACGGAATAATCTTTGGAGCGATACCACGCGGAGATGTGACAAACAAAAAAATTCCTAGCGGGAATCCAAGAAGAATTGCAAACAAAGTTGAAAAGAAAACCATGACGACAGTTTCCCAAGTCGATTGCAAAACTAGTTCTGTTATAGGACTCATTTTTTGTTCACCTCGTAACCTTGAGCCTGCAAATAAGCGATAGCGGAATCCACCGTAATTTCTTCGCGACAGATATTCAACAAAAATTCACGAGTGATTTCGTGTTTGGGCAAACGGAACACTTCGGAAACAGGCCTCGTCGCAAAAAAGAATGTCCGGCCTCGGAGCCAAGGCACGTGCAATCGCCACACGCTGTTTTTGACCTTTTCGCTCTTGAGTGCATTCACCAAAGCTTGAATCTTTGCGGACATTTCTTTACCCGCCTTGGTAAGGTCACCTTTCACCAAGTTTAAGTAACAGACAAAATAATATTACTGATATTCATTTTTACTCTCCTATTTTTTCGCACAAAAGATAGGATTAGCAAGAGCTATCAGCAAGATATATTTAACTATAGCGTTTTATAGGATTTTCTATAAAGCGCTATTCAATTAAAAAAGCAAATTACTTTGCGTAGCCCACGGGGTTGTTCAGCAAAGGCACCTGCGAGTCCGAAAGCTTGAGAAGCTTCTTGATGGCGGGAACGTTCATGGTCATGCGCGGGCGGGTCACAAGGCCCATGCCGGCACAGAACAAATTAATATTCTCGCTCACGATTCCCGCGTCGGTTCCCATGGTCACCTTCGCGTGGGCGTCGCTGCTGCCGAACTTGGTCTCGTCTGCCACGATGAGAATGCTCACCGGGGCTGCCTTCGCCCAATCCTGACGGTCGGCAATGAGCGCCCTGTGATCACCCTTTACTACCTGCTTCAGAGCGTTTTCCTTGTTCAGGTATTCCGAGACGCCCTTGCTCGTGAACACGAACACGCGGATTTCCTGGAAATTGCGGGCCGTCGGTGAAGTGAGCTTGCCGTCGGCAGGGCGGTTCACGCCGATAGCCGCGAAGAGCAAGTTCGAAAGATCCTGGTCAGAGAGCATCTTGTCGCTGAACTCCGTGCCGGAAGCCCTGCTCCAGAGGGCCTCCATGACGGACTTGCCACCAGTTTTTGCCGGAGCGGGGAGCTTTTGGAGCTGGGCCATGGCAAGCGTGCTGCAGATGAGCGTTGCCATAAGCGTGAGTGCGAAACGGTTTTTCATGGGGTACTCCTTGTATGTTAAGGAAAGGTAATAAAAATTTGCCGTTTTACGCTAGATATTCAGCGAAACATTCTCTCTATATTTTCCTTATCTGTAAAGAATGTTCTTGCCGAATCGCCATAGATTTTTTCTGTTCGTTTTTCACCATGTATCCAGCTATGTCCAGCGAATAATGTGAGCCTTTTACAAGCTCGACAATTTTTTTATGGGCAAGTTCCTCATCCAAAAAATCGACCAGAATCCAATGCGGTTTGAACCAGACAGAATCCACAGGATTCTTGCAAATGGAAGAATCCTTTAAAGCACTGTCTTTGCAATCGACCGTCGAATACTTACCACATGTTGAAATATAAACGGCCCTTCACTGAAGCGAGGGTCGCCTTTTTAAGAGGAGGTCCCCGCTCGGAGGCGGGGATGACATGCTATTGTCGCGCGGTTTGTTTCCGCGCGAAGCGCTTTAATTAAGCACCGAGTTTCGTGAGCCACAAGCGACTTGTATTAACAAGTCGTGGTGGCGAGAGCGAAGCCCAATCACAGGTTCTTTTTTGAACTTAGGGCTGAGCGGTCAGTTTCGCGCGGATCCAGTTGTTTGCGTTGGCGATAGCACCGGCAATCTTGTCGACTTCCTTGGTGCCGGCCTGAGCGCGGTCCGGGCGTCCACCGCCCTTACCATTGCAAGCAGCGGCGAGGTCCTTGACGAGGTCACCGGCCTTGATGCCCTTGGCCTGAACGTTCTTGCCCACCATCACGGCGATGCTTCCGTTGCCTTCGCCCTTGTTCGCAATCACAGCGACGCTGTCGGTATCGAGTTTGTTCTGAACGCCGTCCAGCAAGTTCTTGTACTTTTCATCAGGAATGGAAAGTTCGCGAACGTAGAGGTTCACGCCTGCCACGTTGATGCCACCGTTCAAAAGTTCGGCAGCGGCGAGGGTCGCAAGTTCGAGCTTCACGGACTGCAGGCTCTTTTCGAGGTTCTGCGTCTTGGCGAAGCTCTGCTGGATGCGGTCGAGAACTTCGGCGTCCTTGCAGCGGAGCTGTTCGCGGAGAGCCGTGAGAATCTGCGTACCGGCGCGGAGGAGGCTCAAGGCGCCACGGCCAGAAACAGCTTCGATACGACGCACGCCAGCGCTCACGCTAGATTCAGAGATAATCTTCACGAGACCGATGTTACCGGTGTTCTGCACATGCAAGCCACCGCAAAGTTCCTTGGAGAATTCTTCGTTGGCACAACCCATCTTCACCACACGGACTTCGTCGCCATACTTTTCGCCGAACAGAGCCATAGCACCGCTAGCCTTAGCTTCGTCAACGCCCATCACCTGGGTATTGACCGGCAAGCATTCCATGACCTTCGCGTTCACGATGTCTTCGACCTTCTGGATTTCTTCGGCGGTCATAGCGCTGAAGTGGCTGAAGTCAAAGCGGAGGAGTTCGTTCGAAACGAAGCTACCCTGCTGCTGCACGTGAGTGCCGAGCACCTGGCGGAGAGCGGCCTGGAGCAAGTGCGTTGCGGAGTGGTTCTTGCGGATGTCGTTACGGCGGTCGTTGTCGACGGTCGCCATGAACACGGCACCCATCGTTTCTTCGTTTGCCGTACCCTTCTTCACCTTACCGCGGCAGAGGGCGGTGTCGTTCACCTTCACGGTGTCGAACACGTCGATTTCCAAATCAGCAGAAACGAGCGTTCCCTTGTCGCCGACCTGGCCACCCATTTCGGCGTAGAACGGAGAAGTTTCAAGCACGATGCTGAGCACGCCCTTGTCTTCGCGCCAGCGGACAACCTTCGTTTCGCAAGCAGAGAGTTCATAGCCCACGAACTTGGTGCTTTCTTCGCTGTACTGCGTCCAGCCTTCGGTACCCATGGTGTTGATGCCCTGCTTCATGTTGGCGCGGGCGCGGGCCTTCTGTTCTTCCATGCACTTGTTGTAGCCTTCTTCGTCAATCGTAAGGCCCTTTTCTTCGGCGAGAATACCGGTGAGGTCCGGCGGGAATCCGTAGGTATCGTAAAGCAGGAACACCTTGTCGCCCGGCACGGTCTTTGCGTCGCCGAGTTCAGCCACGATGCCGGCAAAGCGTTCGAGGCCAGCGTCCAGCGTGCGGATAAAGCTTTCTTCTTCGCTCTTGATGACGCTTGCCACAAATTCCTTGCGTTCGCGGATTTCGGGGAAGGCATCGCCCATCGTGTCGGCGAGCACCTGCACGAGCTGGCAAATGAACGGCTTCTTCTGGCCGAGCAGGCGGGCAAAGCGGCTTGCGCGGCGGAGGATGCGGCGGAGCACGTAGCCACGGCCTTCGTTAGAGGGAAGTGCGCCGTCAGCAATAGCAAACGAAATAGCGCGGATGTGGTCGGCAATCACGCGGTGCGGGGTGCCGGCTTCGCCATCGTTGTACGGAACGCCAGAGAGTTCAGCAATCTTTGCGATAATCGGAGTGAACACGTCGGTATCGTAGTTGCTGGTCTTGCCCTGCAAAATAGCGCAGATACGTTCGAAACCCATACCGGTATCGACGTTCTTTGCCTTCAGCGGAATGAGGCTGCCATCGCTCACGCGTTCGTACTGCATGAACACGTTATTCCAAATTTCAATATAGCGGTCGTTTTCGCCGTTCACACCCTTAATCGGGTCCTTGAACGTTTCGGCCTGGGTAGCCAGGTCGCCGCGGTCGTAGTGGATTTCGGAGCAGGGGCCGCACGGACCGGTGTCGCCCATTTCCCAGAAGTTGGAGTGAGCGTCGAAGCGCATGATGCGGTCATCCGGAAGGCCGGACACGTCTTTCCAAATCTGCCAGGCTTCGTCATCGTCCTGATACACGGTCGCAAACAGGCGTTCCTTCGGGAGCTTCCACACTTCGGTCAAGAGTTCCCAAGCCCAAGCGATAGCTTCTTTCTTGTAGTAGTCGCCGAAGCTCCAGTTGCCGAGCATTTCGAAGAAGGTGTGGTGGTAATTGTCGCGACCCACCACGTCGAGGTCGTTGTGCTTACCGGACACGCGAAGGCACTTCTGGCTGTTGCATGCGCGCTTCCAGCCCTTCGGATTGTCGCCCAGGAAGATAGCCTTGAACTGGTTCATGCCCGCGTTCGTGAACATGAGCGTCGGGTCGTCATGCGGAACCACCGGCGAAGAACGCACAAAGAGG